>JAYVZG010000076.1:0-63430 GCA_043783565.1 Flavobacterium sp.
AGCCATCTTTTTCAGACCCCAATCCTCTTTTGATATCATTTCTGCTCCTCTGGACGTAAGAAATTCTTCGAATTTGCTCACTGTTTCCTTTACCTGAACGTCAGATAAAACGGGATTTAAAATGAAAACAGTTTCATAATGATTCATAAAAATTTGTAATTAAATTGTTAATTTTTGCAAAAGTAATCTTTTTTTTTAAACAAACAAGTAAAATGCAATTTTATCCGTTAAAACGCAAAAAAAACCGATAAACATTAGGTTGAATGGAAAAAACATTTTACTTTCGTCATTCCAAATCTATAATAAATAAAATTATGAAACTAAATTGTGTAGTCGTAGATGATAGCTCCATTCAAAGGATGATCATCGCAAAGTTAGTAAATAATCACCCAAATTTACATTTAATAGGTGATTTTTCAAATGCAATTGAAGCAAAAAATTGCATGTCGGTTCATACCGTAGACTTAATATTTCTAGATATTGAAATGCCAGTCATTAGCGGTTTTGATTTTCTAGACGGTTTAAAAACGAAACCTCAAATCGTTTTTATCACGTCTAAGGCTGAGTACGCTATGAAAGCGTTCGATTATGATGCAACGGATTACCTACAAAAACCGATTGCTTTAGATCGTTTTAACGCTTCTGTAAAACGCGCTATGGATTTCCATATGTTGAAAAAGGAAAACCAAGAAGATGAAGGAGAACATATTTTTATTAAGAGTAATCTTAAAAAATTAAAAGTATTTACTTCAAAAATCAAATGGATTGAAGCTTTTGGTGATTATGTAAAAGTTGTTACCGAAGAAGATAGTAACTTAGTCCTTTCTACAATGAAGTCCTTTGAAAAAGATTTGTCGAAAGATAAATTCATTCGAGTTCATAAATCGTATATCATTAATATTGATAAAGTAGAACGATTTAATAGCAAATTCGCTGAAATTGGTATTACAAAAATACCTTTAAGTAGAAACAAGAAAGAAGATCTTGTTCGTGCTTTAGCAATAGCTTAATAAAAATCTACATTCACAGCAACTTTAATTGCTCTGAATTGTGATACACTTTCAAAACTATCCAGAATTTTCTGGATAGTTTTTTTTATGCTTTGTAAAGATTGATCCTGCGGTATTTTTATTAATATCGTTCGAATGTATTCATTTCTAATTCTACTTATAACTGGTTCTTCCGGTCCAAGAACTGGAATTTTTAAATTTTGTTGCAACACATCATACAACCAAAACGAACCTTGTTTTAATTTATCATAATCACGTTGTTTCAAAGTAAGTTTGATTAATCGATAAAAAGGTGGGTAGGAATAGGTTTGTCTTTCATATAACTGTTCGTTATACATACTTTCATAATCACTTCGAGTTACTTGTTGAATTGTATTATGATTCGGATTATAGGTTTGAATAATTACCTTACCTCTTTTAATGGATCTTCCGGAACGACCAGCAACTTGTGTCATCATTTGATAACTTCTTTCAAAAGCTCTAAAATCGGGGTGATACAACATATTATCAGCATTCATAATGCCTACCAAACTCACATTATCAAAATCCAATCCTTTAGCAAGCATTTGAGTTCCAACCAAAATATCAATTTCTCTATTTTTGAATCCATCAATTATTTTTTCAAAGCCAAATTTACCTTTAGTAGTATCTTGATCCATTCGTCCAATTTTAGAGTTTGGAAATAATACATTCAATTCTTGTTGAATCTGTTCTGTCCCAAATCCTTTTGTTGTTAAATGAACACTTGAACAACTAGTACAATGGGATGGCATTTCTTCAGAATATCCACAATAATGACATCGCAATTGATTTTTAGTTTTGTGAAATGTCAAACTTACATCACATTGAATACATTGAGGCACAATTCCACATGTCAAACACTCCACAATGGGAGAAAACCCTCTTCGGTTTTGAAATAATATTACTTGTTCCTTCAATTCTATCGCCTCACCTATTGCATCAACAAGCGAATCGCTAAAATGACCTGACATTTTTTTTCTAAAATACTTGTCTTTCAAATCGACCAACTCAATCTCAGGCAATTGAACATTACCAAATCGTTCGGATATTTCTACCAAACCATATTTATTCGTTTGTGCATTATAATAGCTTTCTAAACTTGGTGTAGCAGATCCTAATAATACTTTGGCTCCGCCCAGTTCGGCTTTGCCTCGGGTTGATTGATGTTTATTTGCCAAAACAATCGCAGCATCTCGAGCGTGATATCTTGGTGCTGGATCTTGCTGTTTAAAAGTTACTTCATGTTCTTCATCAATAATTAGCAAACCCAAATTAGAAAAAGGCAAAAACAGAGCCGACCTTGCTCCTATTACAATTTGAGCTTTTTCAGAGTTTTCTTGAACTTGATTCCAAACTTCAATTCTTTCGTTATTACTGTATTTAGAGTGATAAACGGCGACTTTATTACCAAAATAACTTCTTAATCTTGCTAACAATTGAGTAGTTAAAGCAATTTCAGGTAATAAATACAAAACTTGCTGTTTTAATGTAAGATAGTTTTCAATAAGTTGAATATAAATTTCAGTCTTCCCGCTAGAAGTAACTCCGTGCAAAAGACAAACATCTTTCTCTGAAAATTTGTTTTGAATTTCATCAAAGGCTTTTTGCTGTATTGGACTTAATTGCAAAGCTTCTTCTTTAAGAGGCCCATTATAATTGACTCTATCGTGTTGAATATAATATTCTTCAAAAATATTTTTATCAAGTAATGATTTTATAGTAGCGGAAGAAAACCTTCCGTCCTCAGTGATTCTTTTAACTGAAATCGGTGTTTTCTCTGAAGCTTGCAATTGAAAATAATACAACAATATCTCGGTTTGTTTGGCTCCTTTTAAGGTTTCAAGCAATGCAATTAATTGCTCTTCTTGAGAAAAATCATGATGCAAACGTATATAGCGAATTAGTTTTGGTTTGTAACTTTCAATTACTTCTTCTTCTACAGTTACTATGTTTTTGTCAATCAGTTTTTGAATTATTGGAAAAATATTTTTCTTATTCAAAATTGAAATTATGTCCGTAATCTTCAATGAGGATTGATGTTGCAATGCTTCATAGACTAAAAATTCATCATTAGACAATAGTGATTCGTCAACATTATCGGTATTCTTTTGATAAATTACAGTTTCACTTTCTAAGAGTAAAGCACTTGGCATAGCTCCACGATAGACATCACCAATAGCACACATATAATAAGATGCTATCCATTGCCAATGCTCAATTTGAATTTCATTGACAATTGGATATTCATCTAATATTTGATGTATTTCTTTAGCTATATAAGCAGTTGGTTGATTTTGATGAGTTTCAATAACCAAAGCTGTATAAATTTTACTCTTACCAAAAGGCACAGTAACTCTCATTCCTTTTTTGATAAAATGAAATTCAGCCTCCGAAATACAATACGTAAAGGTTTTAGATAAAGAAAGCGGCAATATGACTTCAGCAAAAAAAGGCATCGAATAGGAATTTATTGTTGATTTAGAAAGTGTTTATCCTTTTACTCTTTCCCAGAATTGTGTACGTCCGAATATATTAATACCAATAAAACCTCTTACTTTCAATTTGTCTTTAGTTTCAAGTGACATAGAGCATTTGTATACTTTTCCATGTTTAGGGTCTAAAATTTTCCCATTAGAATAACCTTCTTTATCCTTGGTCAATCCTTTTATAACTATTAATCCTAATACAGGTTTGTTTTTATCTTCCCCTTCGCATTTTTCGCATTTTGGATTTTTTGCTTTTGAGTTAAGCAATTCCACAATTCTTCCGTAAATTTTATTATGCTTTTCGAAAATTTCTATGACAGAAGTTGCTTTACCTGTTTCATCGTCAATAGTTTTCCATTTACCTATAATATTATGATTTTGAGCAAATAATAAAGAGGAAGTCAATCCAAATAATATGCTTAGTATAATATTATTCATCTGATTTGTGCCTTTTTAATTTATTTATTGCAGCATCCAATTCAAATCCTAATAGCAGAATCATACAGTTTAACCAAATGTAAAACATCATAATTAATAATGTACCAATAGATCCATACAATTGATTGTATTTAGAAAATTTGATAACCCAAATTCCAAATCCATAAGATGATAAAATTATTAAAATTGTAGTAAATACAGAGCCTATCGAAACAAATGATCTGTTTTTATCATGTTTAATTCCAAATTTAAATAAGATAGAAGTTGTAATTAATATCATTAAAATTACAAATACATATCGTCCAATAATTATCAATGGAATGCGATCACTTAAAACATCTTGAATGATTGTTTTTTGTATAAAAACCTCAAATACGACAATCATTGCCACTGTTACCAATAATAACATCGAAAGCAATAAAGACATTCCTAACGCAACAAAATATTGACTAAAAAAACCTCTTTTTATGATAACGTGGTGAGAAGTTTCAAATCCACCTAGAATTGCATTCAACCCATTTGCCATTAAAAAGATTGCCATAATAAATCCTGAAGATAATAACCCAGAATGACTATTGTTAAGAATGTCATTGATGATTAACGCTATTGCATCATACGTATTTGGAGGAACACTTTCTTCAACAAAGTTTAAAAAATCTTGCTGAAATCCATCAATTGGGATGTAGGGAATTAAATTTAAAATGAACAATGCGAAGGGAAACAAAGCCATAAAAAAACTAAATGCAATAGCTCCAGCTCGATACGACAAAGCGCCCTCAGCTATTCCTAAACCATATAATTCTAACAAGTCATAGAGCGATAAACCTTGAAGCCAAGGCAATTTAATCATCTGTAATGGTTTTACAATGTTTCGCAATACTGGGATTTTTTCAATAGATGCTTCTATTTCTTTGCTCATGTTAAATTGCTTTTAAACTTAAATCCATATTGTAAACAGAATGAGTCAATGCTCCAGAGGAAATATAATTTACTCCACATTCGGCATATTCTCGTATGGTTTTTTCATTGATATTCCCAGAAGACTCTGTTAGACATTTTGAGCCTATCAATCGGACCGCTTCTTTAGTATCTTCAAAATTAAAATTGTCTATTAATATCCGATACACACCATTATTTTGAAGTATTTCTTTTATTTCTTCTAAGTTTCTAGCTTCTACAATTATCTTTAAATCAAGGTTATTTTCAGCAAGATATGCTTTTGTTTTTGTAATAGCATTTGTAATTCCGCCAGCAAAATCATTGTGATTGTCTTTAAGCATAATCATATCATACAAAGCAAATCGATGATTTTCTCCTCCACCAATCTTTACTGCCCATTTTTCTGCAGCTCGAAAACCTGGAGTAGTTTTACGTGTATCCAGAATTTTAGTATTCGTTCCTTCTAATAATTTGACGAAATTGTTGGTTTTTGTAGCAATAGCAGACATTCTTTGCATTGAGTTCAATACCAATCGCTCGGCTTTTAAAATAGATTGTGAGCTTCCTGAAACATGAAAAACAATATCTCCATAATGCACATCAGTCCCGTCATTGATAAAAATTTCAACTTTTAAATCTGAATCTACATTTTGAAAAATCATTTTTGCAAAGGCTACTCCAGCAATGATTCCAGTATCTTTTACCAATAATTTAGCTTTGCCTTTTGCAGAATTTGGAATACAGGCCAATGAACTATAATCGCCGGGTCCGATGTCTTCACGGATTCCATTTTCGATAATACCAATTAATTCTTTTTGAAATTGTAATTCAGAAATCATGCTTAAAATATTGATAGGCTAAAATAGGATTTATTTTGAGTATTTGAAAATTGAATTCAATAAATCAGAATGGAATGTCGTTTAAATATTAAAATCCCAATTTTTAGTTTTATGCCATAAGTTTCCATTTTTAACCTCCAATGGTGATTCAAAATTATTCAAATACAAACCACCAGTTCCCAATCCTTGTGGCATAGAATTATTTTGCAAATAGGTCCATTGTGCGATGGCATTGAGACCCACATTACTTTCTAAAGCAGAAGTAATCCACCAGCCAATTTGATATTTATCAGCGAGATCTATCCATTGTTTTGTTCCTTTAAAACCGCCTATAAAACTTGGTTTTAATATGATGAATTGAGGCTTTATTTTTTGCAATAAAGCTTCTTTTTCTTCTAGAGTAAATACACCGATTAGCTCTTCATCTAAAGCAATTGGAATTGGTGTTATTTTACATAGCTCTGACATCCTGTCATGCTGATTTTTTGCTATAGGTTGCTCTATACTATGTAATTTAAAACCAGTTAGTTGATTTAATTTTATTAAAGCAGTATTTGAATCAAAAGCGCCGTTAGCATCTACTCGAATTTCGATTTGTCTAGGAGTGTAATTTTGCCGTATATACTGCAATAATTGAAGTTCTGTTTCAAAATCTATGGCTCCTATTTTGAGTTTTATGCAATGAAAACCATCGGCTAATTTTGCCTCTATTTGTTCTTTCATAAAGGCTTCTTCGCCCATCCAAATCAGACCATTTATCGGAATACTTTTTTGTCCATTGGTGAAATCCGAAGGAAATAATATAAACGGATTTTCGCTTTGTAAAGATTGAAATGCCATCTCTATTCCAAACTGAATGGAAGGGAATTCGAGAAGACTTTCCCATAATTTTTCTTCTCCTAAATGGATGTTTTCACAAACCCATTGCAATTTTTCTTCATAATCCAAACGATCGTCACAACTCAATCCACGAAGTAATCCACACTCACCTACTCCTTTTTTACCCTTTTCCTCTAAAATGATAAACCAAGTTTCTTTTTCGTTCATTACACCACGGGAAGTTCCTGAAGGTTTCTTGAAGTGTAATATGTATTTATGATAAGAAGCTTTCATGATAGCGATTGATTTAATTTAAAATTCGCAATATTTTTTTGAAATTTTTAGTAGGTAAACCGTATTTTTTAAATTCTCCAAAATCAAATTCAACCTGCTCTTTCCAGCTAATAGTAGGAAATACGTTATAGTCTTTATAGGTTTTGTGAATTTCTTTGGCTTGTGAAAGTCTGTCTGTAAAAAGATACAAATGCGCTAATTCTAATTTTAGATTAATTTCATTGGGATCGATTGCAATTCCTTTATTGTACGTTTCTTCTGCTTTAACGAATTGTTTTGTGAGTAGATAATAATCCCCTAAAGTGAAATAATCCATAGCGACAGCTTTATTGGCGTCGATGATTTCGTTTTGAACGATCGCAATCGCATCCGCATACTTCCCCGATTCGAAGGCTTTCGATGCTTTGTCTCTGATGAGATTGACCAACTTAGCCGTTTCACCTTTTTTTTGGATGCAGGTTTCGATAATCGCGTCTGAATCTTTCTTTATTTCAATACTCAAAAGACTTTTGTATTCTTTGTAGGTATATTTCTTTGTAATCGTTTCTAGATAGCAGGCGGTAAATGCTTCTTTTTTATTTAAAGCTTTATAAATGTAATTATTTTTGATCACCGTGATGACTTCTTGTTTATGAGCTACATTCCAACCACGGCTTGCTTTGGCATCTACCCAAGGCACAACTTCGAGAATGATTTTTTGGTTAAGAATCCAATTTTTACTTTCGAATCCGAACCACATGGCATTGGTTTTAAAACAAGTGGTACCCTCGAGTGTAATTCTCTTAGCGTCTTTGTTTATTGGGTCATTTTGATACAAGCAAGCTTTGTCTATTTTCCCCTCTTTTTTGTATGCTAAAGCAGATTCTTTGGAGGCGAAAAGTGCGTATTTACATTTATCATCGCCCGTAATTTTGGACAATAAAAAAACAGCACCGGCTGAACCTTGACTGATTCCTGTAGGATCTGGAATGGCTTTAAGAATCGATACCAAACTACTTGATATTTGTTGATTTTCGTCTAATAAGGTTATGCGGTATACGATTTCAGTAGTTTCTATTGGTAATTCTTCTACTGGTATAACAATGCGATCCCGAGCAGTGACAACTACTTGTTTGGAAGTTGCTCGGTCTTTATCCCAATAGCCATCGATTTGGGCGAAAGTGAACATCGGAATTAGTAGGAATAGAAATGTAAGTTTGTTTTGCATAGTTTTTTTTGCTCGCTAAGGGCAAAGTTAAAATAGATGTGATGGGATTTTTAATGCCCTAGCCCCGATAGTAACGTAAATCCTTTTGTGTCCGGGTTTCGGCGCAAAAGATTGTAGTGAATAGCGGGAAACAGCTCCTAATATTTATAATTCGATGCTTTCTCCTATTTCTAATAGCATTAAATCTTTGCCTTTGTTGAAAAATTTCTGAATCGCTTCCTGATGATTGATTTCAATGAAACCAAACGTATCGTAATGACAACCTAAAATCTTGTCACACTCAACGAAATCCGAAGCAAGAATAGCATCTTCGACATCCATAGTGAAATTATTTCCGATGGGCAGAATTGCTAAATCGAGTTTGGTTCGCATTGGAATAAGCTTCATATCCATTGTTAGCGCAGTATCGCCAGCGATATAGATGTTTTTGTGTTCCCCTTCGATGACGAAACCACCTGGATTTCCGCCATAGGTGCCATCGGCGAAAGAACTCGAATGAATTGCACTGACATATTTTACCGTACCAAAGTCAAATTTCCAAGAACCACCGTGATTCATCATATGCGCATTAAAACCTTTCGCCAAATAATAGGTTGCGATTTCAGCATTTGAAACGATTATGGTTTCAGGATTGTTGGCCATTATTAATTCGACATCTAGTGTGTGGTCTTGATGTGCATGGGTTAGCAATATATAATCTGGTTTTAATTCAGATAAATTGATGTGACTTGCTTTTGGATTGGCAGAAATGAAAGGGTCAATAAGAATCGATTTACCGCTCACTTCAATTCCAAGGGAAGCGTGTCCGAAAAATGTAATTTTCATAAAATGAATTTAAGAATTATTTACTATGATATCTGATAAAAAGAAAATCAGGCATAAAGAAAGTAATATCGATAAAAGAAAAGTGCTTATGGCTAGTTTCTTTAATTCGGGATCTAATTTTCTAGCATCATTATTTTTGTAAACGGTAATTAAATGACTAATCATCGGAAAATAAGCTACGACAAAAATGTATTGATCGAAATGAAAATCATTTAAAAAAGCAAAAATCAAAACTAGAACCATAGCGGTAATCACTAAGAAGTAATGGTATATTTTAGCTTTAGCTCCACCTATCTTTACTACGATAGTGTTTTTATTTACTTTACGATCCGAGAGTTCATCACGCATGTTATTGAGATTCAAAACCCCAACACTTAAAAGTCCAATAGCCGAAGCTGGCAATAACAACAAATACCCATTCTCTAGTGATTTGGCAAACATAAAATAGATTCCCATTGTACTCACCAAACCGAAAAATACAAATACAAAGACATCTCCATAGCCACGATATCCGTAAGCAGTATTTCCAACCGTATATCGAATAGCGGAAGCTACGGCTAAAGCACCTAAAATCAGGTACGATAAAGAATAGACATAATTGGTGTCTTTGAAGGAAAAATAAATGAGTATCATCGCTGAAATCATGGTCAATACTGCTGTGAGTATCATTGCGTTTTTCATAGCTATTGGTGAAATCGCTCCGCTTTGTATGGCACGTTGAGGACCTACACGATCTTCATTATCGGTTCCTTTGATACCGTCGCCATAATCGTTTGCAAAATTGGAAAGGACTTGCAATCCTAAAGTTGTCGACAAAGCAAAAATGACAATTTTCCAATTGAACATCGATTGTGACATGGCGTAAAAACTTCCTAAAATAATCCCTGATACCGAAAGTGGTAAAGTACGTAATCGAGCTGCTTGAATCCAGTGCTTCATTTTAATTAATAATTAATAATTAACAATTAATAATTGCTAATTGATTACAATTTAGTTCATTATCTCAATACAAAATGTTCAAATAAATAATTATTAATCATTCATTTTTAATTTTCAATTGACTTACATCCAATTGCTATCAGAGGTTTCCAACTCATATAGCCAAAGGTTTATGTATTCTTTTAATTGAATATAATTCCCCAATTGAAATGCGATGGCACCTCCCGCGGTATGCAATGTAATTGAGCCTATATTAATATTTTTATGCCAAAACAATTGTGATGTAGAGATGGCTTGAATTTTACTTGGCTCAATGATTTCGTTACTGATATCCCACGCTCCGCTTTGTTTGATTATAAAATCATCTGTAATAAACAAGCGATTGTTTCTAAATTTAAAATATTGAATAATCCCTACAAAAATAATATAAAAAACAGCTCCATAATTGTATTCGTTGCCAAGATTTGGAATGTTATTTTTAAAAAAATAAAAGGCCATTAAAGGTAATCCAATCGTTAAGAAAATGGCAAATCCTAATTTACGAAAATTAGGTTTCAACATCACTCCTTTCGTTGGAATTTTATGAAAAAGTAGTTTTAGAATCGCCTCTTTTTCGTTGAGATTACATCCTGGAATTTCAATTGCTGCATGACGTTCTTCTTTATCATTTTGAACAGCTTGTTTGATTTTCAAATGCAAAATATTTAATTTTTTCTGAAAATAGTTTTGAGAAACAGCAGTGATTTGCACTTTTTCTGGTTTGATTATTGTGCTTTTAGTATTAATCAAACCATATGAAATAAGCAAAGAACCTTTTTGTTTGGAGATTTTATAATCAAAGAATTTTATGATGATGCGTGCTAAATTGATAAGAATAACTACACCAAATAAAAATAAAACGACGATACACAAACTTTGAATAATGAGATTTGTATTGATATACTGATTCATATTTTCTTCTTCCCAAATCTGTTCTCCAATTATCTTTTGAGCATAATCTAGAATAGTAAAGAAAAAAAGTAAAAGCAACGAAAAGCTCTTTACATAATTGGAAGTAATCCCCATTTTAATAAGACTTAACAATCCAATTTGAATAAACGGATGATTTTCTTCTGAAGTAAAATCGGAAGGATTTGTTTCGTTTTCAACACTATTCTTTTTCTTTACATTATCGAGCAATTTAGATTTTAATTCTAACGCCAATTGATGTGAAATGGCTCTAATCCCGCCTTCTTTAGAGCTACTTCCAGCGGTATCTACATCTAAAGAATAAACCCCAATAACTCTTTGCATTAAGGTTTGATTGATGTTGACTTGTTGAATTTTATTGAGTTGAATTGTAGTTCTGGTTTTGTTCCAAATTCCTTCATTGATTACAAATTCCTCTTTATCATAATCGAGATAAAAAGTAAAATTTAAATATTTTAAGTACGCTATAATACCAACTATGAGAACGATACTAACAAATCCAAGTGCTAAATAGATTTTATTAATTTCATTGTATTTAAAAACCCAAATGACTAAAATTGGCCAAAAAGCGCGAGCATAGTGTTGTAAAGTGTCAAAAAACAAAACAAATATTCCGATTGATGATTGTCTTTTAGGCTGATTGAAATTTGTTTCCATTACAATTCTTTTTGAATTTTACCCATCAATAATTGCTTGATATTTTCAGCTTCTTCTTTGAGAATACCTGGAATTTCAATATCACTTGAACTACCGCCTGCAGTAAAAATTTCAATCTTAGCCAATCCGAAAAATCTAGAAACAATCCCTTCATGTAAAGAAACGTGTTGTATTCTATTATAAGGTATTACGATTGTATTCGTGGTAATTACACCTCGACGAAAAAGCACATCATGTTGCCGAAAAGCAAATCCTTTTTTTACAAAAGCGAGTCTGGAAAAGAACAAAACTAATACTATTAAAACCAGCACCAAAATCATCAATTGAGTTTGATACGGCTCTAATTCTTCTTTTGAAGTTGCAAAAAAATAGGCTCCTACACTTATGATAATTGAAAATAATGCTATATAAATTAAATTTATTTTCCAATACGATGGATGCAATTTTGAAAAGATAACAGTTTCAAATTTTGGAAGTTGTTTTGTATCGATTGTTTCATTTGTAAAATTCTCCATAGCTATTGTTTTAGGTCATTAAGGCAACCACTTATTTTCTCCAAAATCTGGCTTTCTTTTTTCTAAAAAGGCATTCCTTCCTTCTTTAGCTTCTTCCGTCATATAGGCCAAACGAGTGGCTTCTCCAGCAAATACTTGTTGCCCCACCATGCCATCATCGGTAAGATTCATAGCAAACTTGAGCATTTTTATAGAAGTTGGTGATTTTTGCAATATTTCTTGCGCCCATTGATAGGCAGTATCTTCTAATTTATCGTGTGGAATTACGGCATTGACCATTCCCATATCTTGAGCTTCTTGAGCAGAATAGTTTCTACCTAAAAAGAAAATTTCACGTGCTTTTTTTTGCCCCACCATTTTAGCAAGATAGGCAGAACCATAACCGCCATCAAAACTAGTCACATCAGCATCAGTTTGTTTGAATATTGCATGTTCTTTACTGGCTAAAGTCAAATCACAAACGACATGCAAACTATGCCCGCCACCAACTGCCCATCCAGGAACAACTGCAATGACGACTTTAGGCATGAAACGAATGAGTCGTTGCACTTCCAAAATATTCAAACGATGTTGCCCATCTTCGCCTACATAACCCTGATGACCACGTGCATTTTGATCTCCACCGCTGCAAAAAGAATATACACCGTCTTTGGTAGAAGGACCTTCCGCTGAAAGCAAAACCACTCCAATGGAAGTGTCTTCTTGAGCATCGTAAAAAGCTTGGTATAATTCTGAAGTAGTTTTCGGACGGAAAGCATTGCGTACATTAGGGCGATTAAATGCGATTCTCGCAACTCCATTTGATTTTTTATAGGTGATGTCTTCAAACTCTTTTGCTGTTTTCCAATCAATCATAAGGGTATTTGTATTAATTTAGCGTAAAAATAAACCATTTTTTATATTTATCAATTATTAAATAAATTAAATGAATCTACTAAAAAGTAGTACTTTTGTTTGCATAATTTAAATAAATGAAACGATATCTTTCTTCAAAAAACAATTATACCATTGCGATACTATGGACAATCGTTATTTGTATGCTTGTACTCTTGTATATTGGCATGACGAAAGAACACGTAACCATTTTACCTATTGTGTTGCTTTCATTAGTAATTGCTATGATTTTGTGGACTTTATTAGACACTCGATATGTTATTAAACAGCATTTCTTGTTATATCGTTCCGGGCCTTTTAGAGGAAGAATTGATATCGAGAAAATTCAAAAAATTAAATATTTTTCGGGCTTGTATGTTCCTGTTACTATGAAGCCAGCCCTAGACACTAAAGGGTTTATTATTACCTACAACAACAACGAAGATGTCTATGTTTCTCCTATGAATAGTGATATTTTTCTTTCTGAGTTATTGAAAATCAATCCGAAAATTGAAATTAATACTGTTTAAAATAAGAAGCTCTCTTTTTAATTTTATTCTGTAATCAAATAAATCCCATCTTCTTTAATCGCAATCAATTTATCTTTATACAAAGAACCAATTGCTTTTTTAAACGTTTTCTTACTCATTTTCAAAACCGTTTTAATGTCCTCGGGATGACTGTTATCATTCAATCTCAGAAATCCTCTACTTGCTTTGAGTTCGTCTAGAATCTTCTGAGCATTAGGTTCAATATTATCATACCCAAGTTTTTGAAGAGAAACATCAATTTTATTATCCGGTCGGATGGTTTTGATATAACCTCGCATGCGATCACCTGTTCGAATTCCATCATCATACACTTCATCTTTATAAACCAATCCTTTATGTTTTTCATTGATAATAACATTAATACCAATCTCAGTAATATGGGATACGATCAAATCAACTTCTTCGCCATTTTCTACCGTTAAAGTTTCATTATTCAAAAACTGATTGGTTTTACTAGAAGCCACCAATCGATTGGTTTTTTCGTCCATATACAAATACACTAAATAGCGTTTGCCTTTTTCCATAGGACGCGCTTGCTCTTTAAAAGGAACTAAAATGTCTTTTTCCATTCCCCAATCCATAAAAGCACCTACTTGATTGACGTAATTAACACGCAACAAAGCAAATTCATTTAATAGAATATAGGGTTCTAAAGTAGTGGCAACAGGGCGTTCTTCATGATCTAAATATACAAAAACAGTCAACTCATCTCCTATTTCAAATTGATTCGGAACGTATTTATTGGGCAATAGAATATCGTGAATTCCTTCAGGATCTGTCGTTTCATTACCAAGAAACAAACCTACTTTGGTGTCTCGTAATATGTTTAAAGTATTGTATTTTCCTATTGCAATCATGGAGTTTGTTCTGAGATTCTGATGTAGAATGTTAGTATTTTTTGTGTGCCAAAGGTATGAAGATTTTAATTTAGATTTTTTACTCTATTTTTGAAATGTAAAATCTATTTTAATTCATGAATGTAAAAGTATCAACTCTAAAAAAACAATCAGATTCCAATCAAATAGAGGCACCTGAATCCGATTATTTATTCATCGGAATTTCACAACTCCCTAATTCTGGAAATGGTCTTTTCACAGCCATCGATATTTATAAAGATGAAATTATTGCGGTATTTAATGGCGTAGTGCTTACCCATAAAAAAGCAGCGGCCATAGTGAAAAAAGGCAATAACGAATACTTCATGAACTTAGCAAACGGTCGGATTTTAGATTGCAATCAAGCGAATGGTTTTGCAAAATATGCTAATGATGCCAATGGTTTCAGCACATCTACTTTCAAAAACAAAGCAATAATTACCTTAGATGAAAATGCAAATGTATGTTTGGTTGCTACTTCAAAGATAAAAATTGGGGAAGAAATATTTTGTAGTTATGGCAAACGATATTGGAAAGATCATGCTAAATCAATTCCTTAAAGTATTGCAATAAAATTTTATCATTTTCTAATGTTGGCGTAAACACTTCGAGTATAACTGGCATTTCATTTTGAGAAAATAATGCAGCCATTTCCGTTTTTAAACTTTTCTCATTACTTGCGATAGCATATTTAAATCCATACATTTTTGCCAAATGCTCTGCCGTTAAACAATGTGACGTTTCAAAAAAAGTATTGAAAACCATAGTTTCTTCATGGCCAGGCAATATTCTGAATATGCCTCCACCTCCATTATTGATGAGGATTATTTTGAAATTCTTTGGAATGTATTGATTCCATAATGCATTACTGTCGTATAAAAATCCAATATCTCCCGTAATTAATGTAGTTTGTTTTAAATTCCCTACAGAAGCACCAATTGCTGTAGAAGTACTTCCATCAATTCCGCTTGTTCCACGATTGCAGAAAACTGAAATACTTGGATCGATATCAAAAAGTTGCGCATAGCGAATTGAGGAACTATTGCTGATTTGCAATTGGGAATTCTTTGGTAATCTAGCTATTATCAGTTCAAATGCTTTTAAATCAGAAAAAACAATTTTACTCAAATAAGCTTGATGTTTTGCTTTTCGAGTTTCTTGAAGATTTTCAGCTTTTTGACCATAATCACTTTTTACTATTTTGGTAAATGGCAATACTTGGCGGAAAAAATCATTCGGTGTCGCTTCAAAATGATGCGCCAATGCTCCAAAAGTATTGTATGCTCTAAGCGGATCAATATGCCAATGATGTTCTGGACGATAGGTTCGCAACATCGATTTGATTCGTTTCGAAACAATCATACCTCCCAATGTAATGAGTATTTCAGGTTGAAATGCAATAAAATCCTTTTCTTTAAAAGGCGTAATGATAGCGTCAATATGATTCAAAAAGGTAGGATGCGATACATTAGAAGTAACTTCTGTCATCACAACAATGGAAGGATCATTCACTACAGCTTGGATTATTTCTTCCTCGATTTCATTAGGACCATTGACACCAATAAGAATCAATTTCTTTTTGGCTGAATTCCAGATATTCGTACAAGCAATGATGTCTTCAATAGAAATACTCTTAAAAACTTTAGCAAAACCTGACAACGTTGGATCTACAATTAATTTTTTTGTTGTTAAATATAATGGTTCTTCAAAGGGCGCATTGATATGGGTTGGACCTTTTTGAATTCGCGCAATTGTAATGGCTTCGTTGATTTTAAAATCATTTTCGTCTGTTTCTCCTTCCGTTAAATTGGCATTGAATAAAGAATGATTCGCAAATACATTCCTTTGACGAATGGTTTGTCCATCTCCAATATCAATTTTATTTTCAGGACGATCCGCAGAAATTACAATCAATGGAATTTGACTATAAAACGCTTCTGCGAAAGCTGGATAATAATTTAAAAGAGCAGAACCAGAAGTACATAGTACAACTACAGGTTTATTAATTTGTTGTGCAATTCCCAATGCAAAAAAAGCAGCGCAACGTTCATCAGCAATGCTATAACAAGTAAATGCAGGATTATTTACAAACCCAATTGTTAATGGTGCATTTCTAGAACCCGGAGAAATTACAATATGATTGATTCCCTTTGCTAAACAAATTTGTACAATACTTTGCGCTAAAGGAATTTTAGGATATATCATTTTAAAAAAAACTGAATCGCAAATTTACAAAGTAATAGATGAATTTAGCTTTTCTTTATGAGTATAATTCTATAAAAACAAAATATATTTGTCTGAAATAAATCGAATTTATTAGTAAGTTTTATAAATGAAAAAATGTTTTAAGTTCATTATAGTTGTTTTCTTGATCTTCATTTCATTGCAATTGAAGGCACAAAACAAATTAGATTTTGACGAAAGCGGTTATAAATCAGTAAAAGAGCGTTCTATAAAAGAGCACAAACCTATCTTTTATATGCTCTATGCCACGTGGTGCGCTCATTGTAATAAAATGAAAAGTGAAGTATTTACAGATACTTTAGTCATCAATTATATGAATAAAAATTTTGTATGTGCTTGGCAAGATGTTGAAAAAGGAGAAGGTGATTTTTTTAGAAAGAAGTTCGGAGTTCGATTTTATCCTACTTTTCTATTTTTAAATGAAGAAGGAAAAGAATTGTATAATGTGAGCGGTGAATTTAATTCTCAAATGTTTCTTACAGAAGCAAAGAATGCTTTGACTAAAGAAAAACAGTTGACTTTTTTAGAGCAACAATTTTTATCTGATGTTAGTAGTAGTGACAAATGTTTGGCCTATTTAATGGCATTAAACAAAGGAAGAGATCGAAGTTGGTTAGCTCCAATTGCAAATCAATATCTGGCTACTCAAAAAGATTCTTTATTGATTAGTGCTAACAATTGGAAAATTATAGCCAATGGCGTATCCGATATACATTCAAGGGAATTCCAGTATGTTTTGAATCATCAAAAAGAATTTGAAGCAGTTGCTTCCCCGAAAAGAGTGCAACGAAAAATTGAGAATATCGTTATCGAATTGCTCACGCCAGCACTAGAAAGTAAAGACACTATTGCTTATGTTAAAAAACGGTTGATTGCTAAAACCATACAAACGCATAAAAACGATTCTCTAGTTTGTACTTTCGATTTACAAATGGCGGAGCGAACAAAAAACTGGAAAAAATATAAAATAATTTCTAACGAAAACGTTGACACTTTCTTTTATAAAGATGCTAAAACATTGAAAGAAATCGCCTCCAATTATTTAAAAAACATATCAGATATAGTAAGTTTAAACAATGCAATACGTTGGGTATTGCAATTAATCGTATTGAATGAAACATATGACAATCAACTTCTATTAGCACGTTTGTATCAAAAAAATAAAAAAACAAAAGGCGCCATTTTATATGCTACTGCAGCTAAAACTAAAAATGGTAACTTAGGTTTTAATACAAAAGAAGCGGATGATTTATTGGTTGAATTGAATTCAAAGAAATAATCGATGAAATCGCCATTAAAAATAAGTTTGTGCAAACAAACACCAATAAGTAAAAAGGCGATACCGTATGTGACCGCTAAAAAATAAAATTTACACATATGAATGTAATCATTAGAAATGCAACTATCGAGGATGTTCCTCAAATCTTGGAAATAGTCAACCACGCCATTTTGCATACTACTTCTAACTATTTATACGATGTCCAGACTTTAGAAAATCAGTTGCAATGGTTTGAAGAAAAAAAATCTAAAAAATTCCCCATCCTTGTTGCAGATTTTGAAGGAAAAACCATTGGATTTGGAACTTATGGTACTTTTCGTGAAAAAATTGGATATCAGTTTACTGTAGAGCATTCCGTTTATGTTGCTCCAGAATTTGTTGGAAAAGGCATTGGGAGACAACTCTTACTTGCCTTAATTGTTCTAGCAAAAGACGAAGGTTATCATACGATGATTGGAGGCATTGACGCTGCCAACACCGGAAGCATTGCTTTTCACAAGAAATTAGGATTTGTTGAAAACGGCGTCATAAAGGAAGTAGGATTCAAATTTGGGAAATGGCTAGATTTACAATTTATGCAATTGATTTTAAAGTAGAAATACATTAAATTTAGTATTGATTTCTACTTTATAAAATTAAAAGTAATCAACATCGTTATGACAAAAAGCAACAAAAGACCTAAAAGAAAAACAATATCCGCGATTTTTTCAAACCTTTCTATCGACTGATTTGTACTTCGAATAGACAAATAAGAAAAAACACAACTTGCCAAGAACAGAATAATTGCAAATGAAGTTAGCTCATCAATAACTGACTCTTCATTCAATTTGTTTACTTTCAATGAAGTCAATACCACAAAGCATAATCCTATTAAAGTTGCTGATGTATTGAGGATATGAGAAACTTTCTTTTTATTTTTCATTCTAACCTTTAATCCAATTCAAAATGGAGTCATCCGTTGGAAGCACTTGTGGTAAAACAACTTTTGCTAATTCGCCTTTTTCGTTGATTAAGTATTTTTGAAAATTCCATTCTACGTCAGAATCTTGTAAACCGTTTTTTGCTTTCTGCGTAAGAAACTGATATATCGGATGCATATCACTTCCTTTTACAGAGATTTTACTCATCATCGGGAAAGTAACGCCATAATTCATTTCACAAAAAGTTTCAATTTCAGCATTCGTTCCAGGTTCTTGTTTACCAAAGTTATTCGCTGGAAAACCGACAATCACAAACCCTTTTTCTTTATATTCTTTATAAATTTTTTCTAAATCTTTGTATTGCGGTGTCAATCCACATTTAGAAGCGGTATTTACAATCAAAATTTTCTTGCCTTTTAAATTCGCAAAATCAAAAGTTCTTCCAGATAAATCTTCGACTTTAAATTGGTAAATAGTTTGCTTTTCCATAGTTTTTGTGGTTGCATTGGTTTTGTTTGAAGTTTGCCCTTGACAGCCAACAAAAGCAAGAGAAAGGACAAGAATTGAAGTTATTAGTTTCATTTTTTTTTTTCAAAATTAGTTAAAATATATTCCCATCGAAGTAATCAAACCATAAAATAATCCTAAAAAAAGAAAGCTCAAGTTTGTACATCCCTGAGCTTTCTACCAACACAATAAAAAAACAAACAAAACACAATCAAAAGCGATATGCAATTTTTCCCTTCGCAAAAAATGGGGTTCCAGGTGTTAAATGAATTTCTTCTACGCTTTGACTTTCGTTTTGTAATCTAGATTCTGTAGCAAATTGGGTTTCATTCCATTTTACATTAAAGATATTTTCTACAGTTATTCCAAAAGTTAGACTTCTGTATTCATAATTGATATTTAAATCAGTGATCATATAACCTTTCGCCACAATTGAATTGTCTTCATTCGCAGGACGACTTTTCAAAAGACGCGAGTGAATTCCACCTGAAAAACCTTTCAATTTTGTAATACTTAGTCCAGCAGTTGATGTAAAATCTGGCGCTAAAGGAATATAATCTTGTCCGCTAGGTTCATCAATACTTCTAGAATACGTGTAATTTGCATCGGCATCCAAGAACAACCAATCTGTCAATTGGTAACGCAATCCAACATCAGCACCCATTCTCCTACTTTTTCCACTAGGCTCAACAATTCCAGCATCGCCAACATACACAAACTCTTGTTCTAGATACAAATACCATATAGCAGAAGTCACAACAAGTTTTGGAAAAGGTTTGAAAATCGTTCCCAAATCAGCACCAAAAGCAGTTGGCAGAACCTTCTTCCCTGTTTGTGCTACTACTACTCTAGTATCATTCGAATGAAAACCCAAACCTGATTTTAAGTAAAATTGCAAATTAGCATTCTGTGTAAAAATGAAATTCAATTTTGGGGAGAACTTCATTTTGCTTTCGCTTTGGTTTTTGTAGGTGGCTAAGGTTTTATCTTGATAGCCAAACTTGAAATAATCAAAACGAATGGCTGGATTGATTTTTAATTTCCCAAAATCGAACTCCGCATTGATATAAGAAAAGATATTCGTTTGATCGATGTCGCCTAATTTCAATGTTTCTAAAGTCGTATTTCGACCAAGAGTGTGTGACAATTCTGTATTTTTTGTTGCATCGGCGCGATAACCAAGCCCAAATTGCACGTTAAAATTGTTATATTTTTTAATCAACTCGGAATTAAATCCATAAATATCACGAAATTCCTTTTGCCGTATTTGATCGCCATTGATTGGATCTTCTAGAAAAAATGTGAAGTTCGAATACAATTCAAATTGATAATTCGAATAGAACGCATTGGTTTTTAAATAAGTACTTTCATTTATCGGTTTTGTCAAAGCTACATTGACGTTTGTACGTGACGTATTTCCACCTTCAGTGTCATCAACGGCTCCAAATCTTGAAATCGTTCCGTTGTCAAGTAATCGCTGTGGCACTTGACCAGAAGCATTCCATTTACTCGAAAAACGAGATGCTAAAACGGAGAACTTTATATTGTCGCTTGATATATTGGTATACTTTCCAAATACATTGATTCTTGAGAAATTCTGAGGCGAATCAAAAGGTCCATCCGTCAATATGTATTCCGTTGCGATATAGGCATTTTGGCTATTGTTCTTTTCCAAAAGATTGAAAACACCTGTGGTTCTAATCGTGTTAAATTGACCCACCTCAGCACTTACGCTGCTCTTTTCGACTTTGTCTTTGGTTTGAAAAGCGACATACCCAGCGGTGGCAAAATCACCTTTATTGGCATAATAGGTTCCTTTACCAAAATCTATTTTCTCGACAGTTTCTGGAATCACAAAATGTAAATCTGCATAGCCTTGTCCATGGGCGTGAGAGACCATATTCACAGGCATTCCATCTACAGAAACGGCAATATCTGTTCCGTGATCGATATCAAATCCGCGGAGGAATAATTGCTCAGCTTTGCCTCCACCTGCATGTTGACCAATAAACAAACCTGGAACCTTACGTAAAATTTCTTGCGAGGAATTTACGGGAGTCGTTTGCAAATCTATTTTTGAAATCACATTCATTGCATTCAATTTGGGTTGAATAATTACTTGATCTAACATATAGGTAGTTTCTTCAAGAACAATGGTGTACTCGTTATTTTGAACTACATATTCTCTCTTTTTATATCCTAAGGCTGTTACTGTTAATACATCGCCATTGTTCGTTTTATCAATCGAAAAAATTCCTAACTCATTGGTGTGCGCGTGGGCTTTCGAATTGTCATTAAGAATGTAGGCGTTTTCAATGGCGCTTCCTGTTGCATCGGTAACCGTTCCCCTTTGAACTTGACTTTGTGCCTCATTAATAAAAAGTATCGCAAAAAGAAAATATAGCGTTTTCATTATAAACTCTTGATCTTACTTTCTAAATTAGGTCCCAGTTCGAAGGCACTTTTTAATAATTCTTCTTTAATAGGTGCGATTTTAGCTGTCAAATTATTCGCTTTGTAAATCGTCGCCAAATGATAATTTAGCTTTGGTTCGAAAGATTTTCCAACAACATATTGCTGTTCAATTTCAAGCGCTTTTTTAGCATCGCCCAAATTATAATACGACCATGCCAACAAATCGTAGGAGTCTGGAGTTGGACGGTGATCAATTTCAACTTTAGCTATTTCTAATGCCTTTGATGCTGTTTCTTTCTCGTCTGCGTAGATTAAAGTGTTGTATTTGTTGTACATCGCACCATAATCTATAGTCGAAAGCATATTAAAATAGTCTTTCAAGTTTTGATTTTTCATTGCTGCATCGTTGTCGTATTCCGCAATTTGCGCTTTCAATAAATAGAAATCAGGCGTGTGATGTCTTTTTGAAATGTTGTCAATAATGCGCAACGCTTCTTTGGTATCGCGTTCATGGGAAAATGCAATCCAAGCAATTCCTTTTAATGCGTAACTATTGTTAGGTTCGATGGCCAATGTTTTTAGGTAATAGTCATACGAAGTTTTGATATTTCCAGCATGACCATTTAAATCTCCTAGGTTTGAATAGGTCCAGATTTTTAGGGATTTGTTGTCATTATCGATGGCAATTTGTTTTGCTTTTTCCATAAATGAAATGGCTGTTTTCAAATCGCCTAAGTGATCATTCCATTTTGAAATTCGAATGCAATAATCAAAATCCGTTTTATCAGTTATATATGCGAGATTTTTCTCTGCTTCTGTGTAGTTTCCGAGTTCCATATTTACATCGAAAAGCAATTTTTGCGTTTCTTTCATTCCTTCCCCAATGGCTAAAGCTTTATTCGCTAAAACAAGAGCTTCTCGGAATCGATGTTGTGAAATATAATTTCTACCCAATGAACGGATGGGTCCTACAGTTTCATAATGGTATTCTTTGTTGACTTGCAACAACAAACTTTCGACTTTATAGAGGTATTTTACATTTCCAGTATTTTCAAAAAGCTTGGAATAGTTAGCAGCTAACAAGCTCAAATAACTGGTTTGATTGGGAGCCTTGTCGTATTTCTTTTGCCAAAAATCGATTTCAGCTTGAGCAAAGTCTTTTGACTTGTTGTCTTTAATTTCTAGGTATTTATCATAATCCTTGCTTGCTGTAATACTGTTGGTTTTAGAGGTACAACTCACCAAAAGAAGCATTGAAAAAGAAACTATGATTATTTTTTTTATTGTTTTCATTGTGTTTGTATTATTGGTTTAAAAGATTGGAGCGTATATCAATCTATACGCTCCAATTATTTATTTACCAAGCCGTAGCTAAGTAAGGAAATGAAGTTAAAAAGGGTTTGTCATTGGAATCAACATGATCATTTGTTAAGCCTGGTTTCTCTGTCGCATCTGGGCCTCCAAAAATTAGGATTAACTCAACATTAATTACGTCGTCTGCCAAAGCACGTCCAGTCAAAACTTGTGGTCCATTATAGAAGGAAGTCGGTCCTGTTTTAGCAACCGTTAAAACGTCTGTCGCCAATACACTAGAAAAAGTTGCTGCATCTAGTGTTAGTAAATTTGTTGTGTACTCTGGATTCAAAGCCAATAATCTTGATTGAAAAACACCTTGATAAGCAGCTCCCATCGCTGATGGTATCGTATTATTAAAAGTGTTTTTAGTTTCTCCAGCAGCAATAAAAACCGTATTGATTGCTGGACGTGCCATCTGATCTTGTAGCACATACGTTCCTGTAAAATCTATTACCGGAGTTGTAGTTGAATCATTACTATCACTACTGCAACTTACCAGAAATGTGGTGCCAAATACCATGGCAATTACTATTATTATATATTTATTTGTTTTCATTTTCTTATTATTGATTTAATAGATTAATTATACTTTTTTCTTGGTTTCAGCCCAAATATTAACTGATGTTCCAATACCGCCTAGCATTGATTTTGGTAATTCAATTACCGTTGATAGCACATTGGTTCCTGCGAATGTGTCTGTTCCCGGATTGTTGAAGCCTGAAGCATCTCCCGCCAAAATGTGTTTGAATTGACCTAAGTCAAAAAAGAAAGGATCGTCTCTTGGACCAGCAAAAAATTTCATCCCGTTTTCAGTAGCAGTAATCGCCGTGCCACCATACGTAGAAATAGCAACACTTCCAGAAGCTGCAGCCGTTTTTACAGTACTGGAAACTCCTGTTGTTCCTGGAGCCGTTGGTCCGAAGAAATACATTTTATCGCCACGTTTGATCGCTTGAATTACTAAGTCTTCTACATTATCCCCATTGTTATCAATGTTGATTTCTAAAATGACATTCTCGTTGAATGAAGCTGCAGCAGTACCAGCAGGTGTCAATAACCCTTGCGTGTTTACCACAAATACCATGTTGTTGGTGTCTTGCCCTTGAAAAGCATACACATCTGTAATATCGGAAGCATTACCTGTTACAGCTGGAGCATCTGCGTGATCCGCTGCCATAAAAACTAGACCTGAAATCGCAACCAGCGACAGACCTAATACCATTTTTGTTTTTTTCATTGTATTATATTTTTAAAAGTTATAAAGCCATTTACGAGAGAAGATTCCTTTTGGTTTTAAAATATCTCGATTTATTTTTAAAACACTAAAAACCAATAAGTTAAGAACTGTTTAATTTCATATTTATAATTTTTAAGTGCGGATTAATTTCCAGCATGTAAAAATAATGGACTCTTTATCAGAGAACTTTATATGATTCTTTCTATTGTTTATGAAATTTTTCTGTTCTCTGTAACTGGAGAAAACTATTCAGGTAAATATTTTTCACAAGTCAATAAAGAAGTGAACTTGTTTTTGGATTTTTCTCAATGAATTTTTTAATAAAAAAATTAGAGCCTATAAATAATAGGCTCTAATTGAATTTATTTACCAAGCAGAAGCTAGATAAGGAAATGAAGTTGAAAAGGTTTTGTCATTAGAATTAACATTATCATTCGTTAATCCTGGGTTTGAACCACCTGTTGGACCGCCAAAAATTAATAGCAATTCTGTATTGATAACATCATCAGCTGGTGTTCTACCAGTTAATACATTCGTACCATCAAAGAAAGTGGTAGGTGCTACTTTGCTTACATTTAAAACATCAGTCGAAAGCAAACCTGTTAATTGAGAAGCTGTTTGCCCTAAAGCATTTGTAGTATAGCCAGGATTTAAAGCCAACAAACGGGACTGAAACACACCTTGATAAGTAGCTCCCATTGCGGAAGGAATGGCTGCATTGAATGCATCTTTAGGGGCACCAGCACCGATAAACACAGTGTTGATTGCTGGCCGTGCCATCTGATCCTCTTGCACAAACGTACCTCTGAATTTTTTTCCTCTTCGAGCCAATGAAACAGTACTTGTATCTGCAGCACTATCGCTATTATCGCAACTCACAAAAAGTGAAGAAGCTCCTATAAATGCTATGGCAATTATCTTATAATTTAATTTTTTCATTTTATATCTGTTTTAAAGTATTAATTTATTGTCTCTTTTTTGTTTCCGCCCAAACACTAATCGTTGAAGCATTTCCTAACATTGATTTTGGTAATTCAATAATTGTCGACAAAACATTTGTACCAGCAAAAGTGTCTGTTCCTGGATTGTTAAAACCAGAAGCATCTCCGGCAAGAATGTGTTTAAATTGACCTAAATCAAAAAAGAACGGATCGTCTCTTGGACCAGCAAAGAACTTCATACCGTTTTGGTTTTTGATAATTGGAGCACTTCCATAAGGAGTGATTTTTACTTTGCCAACTTGCTCATCTTCGTCAATATTACTAGTTACACCTGTAGTTCCTGGGCAATATGGCCCGAAGAAAAACATTTCTTTTCCATCGCGAATCGCTTGGATAACCAAATCTTCTACATTATCACCATTGGTGTCAATGTTAATTTCTTGTAATACATCTTCATTGAATGCTGCTGCAGCCGTAGCTCCAGGAGTAAGCAAACCTTGTGTATTTACTACAAAAACCATGTTGTTAGTGTCTTGCCCTTGAAAAGCATACACATCCGTAATGTCTGACGCATTACCAGTAACTGCAGGAGCATCAGCGTGATCCGCAGCCATAAAAACTAGACCTGAAATCGCAACCAGCGACAGACCTAATACCATTTTTGTTTTTTTCATTTTTATAAATTTTAATGAGTTATGAATGGATTTACGAGATAGGATTGTTTATGGTTTTTTTAAAATTTAAATAGTATTAAATTTATTTTTAACTATCTTAAAATCAATTATTTAAAAAATATATATTTATTAACCAATATTTGAAACTCAATTCTTTTAAATAAAAATTACATTTATAAAACCAAATTGAAATGCCTCTCGTATATGTTCATAACAATAAAAAACAAAAACAATGAGTCAAGAAGAATTAATTCCGTTAATCCTTAAGAAGGACGAACGGGCTTTTACAGTCTTATACGACATGTATTCAAGAAGTTTATTTTCAGTGATTTCTAATTTATTAAAGGAAACCGAAGATGCCGAAGATGTTTTGCAGGAAGTGTTTGTCAAAATCTGGAAAAGCATTGATACCTATTCCGATAGCAAAGGAAGACTGTACACGTGGATTTTAAATATTGCCCGAAACACGGCAATAGATAAACTTCGATCGAAAGGATATTCCAACAGTCAAAAAAACCTTTCCGCAGATAATTTCGTACATCTGTTGGACGACAGTAACAAACTTATCAATAGGATCGATACTATTGGTATTCGAGAATTCGTTGACAAGCTAAAACCAAAGTGTATTCAAATCATTGAATTATTATTTTTTCAAGGATACACGCAACAAGAAGCTTCCGACGAATTGGAAATTCCTCTTGGAACTGTCAAAACGCAAAATAGAAATTGTATCAATGATTTAAGAACTTATTTGAAAGTATAATGGGAACACAAGAAATAATAAACTCCGGAGATTTAGAACTTTACGTTTACGGATTGTTAAGTGATGAGGAAAGTAGGCAAATCGCTGCATTATCTAAAGTCGACAAACCTGTATATCAAGAAATTATATCAATAGAAAAAAGCATGCTTGCTTTGTCAAGTAGTTTTTCTCCAGTAATTTCGTCTGATATATATGAGAAAATAAAATACAAATTGAAATTAAAGCAACGAAAAGTAATTCAAATGAAACCAAAACCAAATAACTCACAATACATCGGCTGGGCTGCTTCTATTGTATTGCTTGTTGGAATTGGTTATATGTATTGGAATCAAACTTCGATTGAAAACAAAATGACCACCATTCAATTGGAGAAAAATCTATTAAACGATGCGATTGTTGAAGCGGAAATTCAAAGTAAAATTTCGAAAGAAGCATTGTCAGTAATTCGAGATCCAAAAAATACAGTAGTTGCTTTAGGCGGACAAACAGCAGCGCCAAAGGCTTTTGCGAAAATCTATTGGAATAAAGAAACCGAAGTCGTTTTTGTTGATGCCTCGGGCTTACCTGAACCGCCGGAAGGAAAAGTGTATCAGATTTGGTCTTTAAAATTACTGCCACAATTAACACCAACCAGCATCGGATTGTTGGATAAATTTGGAGACAACACCACCAAAATGTTTGCAGTCAACTCGACTGGAGATGCCGAAGCTTTCGGAATAACTTTAGAACCAGCTGGTGGAAGTAAATCACCAACGATGGAACAATTGTATACGTTAGGAAAAGTGTAATATTTAAAATAATAAAAAACCGCAGATTCGCAGATTATTAAATAAATCTGTGAATCTGCGGTTAACTTTTTTTATCAATTTCTAAAATTTATTTCTTCAAATGTTTCTTATAACTTAAATACGAAAAGAAACCTAAAACAGCGACACACGCAACAGAATAATAAACAAAACTTGGTGTTACTACTTTATCGCCACTGGCATAAGAATGCATTCCGGTCAGATAAAAATTCACTCCAAAATACGTCATCATAATCGAATAGAAAGCAAGAATGCTCATCAAATTATAAATCCATTTTCCTCGTAAGGCTGGAACAAATCGAGCATGAATCACAAAAGCATAAATCATAATACTAATCAATGCCCAAGTTTCTTTTGGATCCCAACCCCAATAACGTCCCCAACTTTCATTCGCCCACTGACCGCCAAGGAAGTTTCCAATCGTTAGCATGATTAATCCAATCGTTAAAGCCAATTCGTTGATATAGGTAATCTCCTGAATATTCAAATCCATTTTGGCTTTGTTCTTTTTGTTGGTAAATAACATTAAAATCAATGCAACCACTCCCAACACCATTGCTAACGTAAATGGACCGTAACTAGCGACAATCACGGCAACGTGAATCATCAACCAATAGGAGTTCAATACCGGTTGCAAATTCGCAATCGACGGATCCATCCAATTCCAATGCGCAATCATTAAAATCATCGAAGCGACAAACGTTCCGGAGGCAACAGTCAGTTTCGATTTGATATCAAAAGCCAAGGTAAAAAACATCGTTGCCCACGCTACATAAATCATACTCTCGTAGGCATCACTCCATGGTGCATGTCCAGAAATATACCAACGGGCAATCAAACCCGTTGTATGAAGGAGAAATAGGACGCTAATAAGTATATGAAAACCATGAATCACATAGCGAATGGCTTTCTTTTCAAAGAAAATATTAACGATGGTAAAAAGCAACATAAGCACACCAGTCAACATATACAAGTAATACAACTTTTTGAAAATGTCGTATTTGTTATATAGGATTTCAGAAGAAATTTTGTCATCGTTTGGTCGAACAGCACTTCCAAACTTTTTCTGGTAGTTTTCGATACTTTGCAAAAAGAAATTGGCGTTGACGTAATCCTTTTTAATTGTGGCACTATCCAAAGCGCTCATATATAAAGGAAGGATGTTTTTCGTAAATGTAGAATCGATGCCGTGAATGTTGGCTTGATTCAATTCAAGATACGAAATCCACTTATTGTTCGGATCTTTTGGAATCGGGAAAATTCGAAGAATACTGCCGCTTAAAGCCGAATTTAGCAAATTGACTTTACGATCTGTTTCGATAAAATCCTTTTGAAACTGATCTGGAATCGATGCTTTGTAAGCTTCTTCTATGTAAGATGAAAGTTTGTAATTGCCTTTGTCGTCAAAGAATTTGATAAATGGCGCATATTTTTCTTTAGAATCCAAACCGATAATTTTACGAATACTATCGTTTCCGTTTTTGATGTAAATTAAGGGCACTTCAAACCAAACTCTCGGAAATTGAACCATCGACAAAAACACCTGGTCCGAATTCATATCCTTATAAGTATCGTTTTTACTGACTTTACGTAACAATTCCGATGAAAACGTATTCACAGGTTTCATTCTCCCGCCTTCATCTTGCACAACCAATCGCCCAAATTTCGCCGCATGTTCTTCGTTTACTTTGTATCGATAAAGTAAGGAATCTATTTGGTTTTGAGTCGGTTTATGACTCATATGGTTTTGTGAAAACACATTGCAACTCAACAATAATAGGAGAATTGAAAGTAATTTTGCTTTCTTATTCTTTACAATTTCTAATTTTCTTTTGATATCTGCAAAACGAGAATGCTTAGTAAACAAAATAGACATCATGGCAAAAAACAACATGAAATAACCAATGTATGTAATCAACGTTCCCCAAAAATCATGGTTGACAGAAAGTACGGTTCCTTGCTCGTCAGGATCAAACGATGATTGAAAAAAACGATAACCGCCGTAATCGAGAATATGATTCATATAAATACGCGCATCCGATTTTTTCTTGCCGTCCAAAACCGTCACTTGACTTTCGAAAGCGGCATAGCTTTTTTCTGTTCCTGGGTATTTAGTGGCAATGAAATCATTGAGTTGAATTTTAAATGGCAGCACATACGCTTTACTTCCAAACGCCAAAGTGAAATCTAATTTACCAATAGTTATCACTTGAGGTTCTCCAATTTTACCTTTTGATCCTGTGAGTGTTACCTCTTTTGATTTGCCTTGATATTGAACAGTAATGACCAAAGCATCGTCATGTTTTTTTGCTTTGAAATCATTGTTAGAGACAAACGTTTTGAATCCCTTTTTGGCTGGTTCAGGAAATACAAACTGAGAACCACCAACATTGTATAAGGAACGCATCATCAGCGGCTGTGTCGAATCTTTAATAACGCGACCTTGCATTTTGTCAGCCATTCGCATGAATTGTCCATCGAACGGTGTTTCCATGGTGTAAGTTTCCCTGGTAGTATTGATGTTAACAGCACCTTTGGTATATTTATTTAAAGCAAAAAGAGTGTTATGAATATTTTGAATTTCTCCTTCTTTTAGATAATGTTCATGCCGCGATCCATCGCCAGATTCAACCATTTTGAGATATACTTTCCCTTTCGGATCTACCTTGATGGATTCGGTAGCGCCCATGATAAAGTTCTTGTACGAAACTTCAAAAGGAATATCGGCAAAGTCATCAGATATCGAGAAATCATTGTTCGTAACTGGCGAAAATAACAACGACTTTTCGAAAATACGTCGTTTCATTTGTCCTTTATATTCTCCATCAACGAATAACGTAAGGAATGTTTTGTCAGAATAGATTTGATTTTCAGCGGCACCTTCTCGAATGGGCATCATGCCTTCGTAGCTGATATAGCGTGTGATGATGGCTCCATTGATGATGAAAATAAAGGATAAATGCAGTAAAAGTGTCGCCCATTTTTCCTTTTTAAGTAATTGATAACGTTTGATATTTCCTAAAAAATTAATCAGAAAAAACAAATGAATCGCTTCAAACCATTTGGTATTATAAATTAAAATTCGAGCTGTATCAGTATTGTATTCGCTTTCAATAAAAGTACCAATTGCCATAGATGCGGCGTACGATAAAAAAAGAAAAGCCATTAATCGAGTTGAGAACAAAAAGGAAAGTAATTTTTTTTCCATTAGTGAAGAATTATCATTTTAAAAACTCCCGCAAAAGTAGGAAAAAATGTTTGGTTTTAAATTGGAAACTATGTTGATTTATGTCAGATTTAAGAAATGTCAATGTGTATTATTTTATTAATACAAATCAATAATCACAATATAACTTTAATTTCAGATTACTGATTTTTTTCAATAATTTAGCCGCATGATTACGGTAAGTATTATTGGTTCTGGAAATGTGGCGTTTCACTTGATTTCTGCTTTGAAAAAAGCACCCGAAATTAAGTTGATTCAGGTGTGTGCTAGAGATCAAAAAAACATCCAATATCTTGTCGATTCTAGTCAAATTATTTCTAAAGTTGAAGAATTGAAAACGGTTGATGTATGCATAATAGCAGTTTCAGACTCCGCAATTTCTAATATTTCTGAATCCATTCCCTTTGAAAATAAAATTGTCGCTCATACCTCTGGAAGTATGGCTATGAAGGACTTATCGACTAAAAATAGACGTGCGGTTTTTTATCCCTTGCAAACTTTTTCAATAGATAAAATTGTCGATTTTACTACAATTCCTATTTGCATTGAAAGTGAGAATTCTGAAGATTTTAAAATCATCGAAAAAATTGCACTCTCGATTTCTAAAGTTGTTTATCCAATCGACACGAAACAGCGAAAAGCATTACATGTTTCGGCAGTTTTCGTCAATAATTTTGTGAATCATTTGTATCAAATTGGAAATAAAATATGTTTAGAAAATAAAGTGCCTTTTGACATTTTAAAACCTTTAATTCAAGAAACTGCAGAAAAGATTCAAACCTTAACTCCTTCTGAAGCTCAAACTGGACCCGCAAAAAGGAAAGATAAACAAACAATCGCTTCTCATATAGATTTTCTTAAAAATGAAAATCAAAATGCTATTTATACACTATTGACTCAATCCATTCAAAGTAATGAATAAAAACTATAAAGAAATTTTAGCTCATATTACAACGTTTATTTTCGACGTAGATGGCGTTTTAACTGACAGCTCCGTTCATGTTACTGAATCTGGAGAAATGCTCCGAATTATGAATATTCGCGATGGTTTTGCCATGAAAGCTGCTTTAGAAAGTGGTTATAACGTTTGTATTATTTCTGGAGGAAACAATGAAGGAGTTCGGATACGATTGCGTAATTTAGGAATCACCGATATCCATTTGGCTTCCCCAAACAAAGTTGAAACTTTTAAAGAATATACCGAACTCTACACTATCAAGCCGGAAAACGTTTTGTATATGGGCGATGACATTCCAGATTATCATGTGATGCAGTTGGTTGGATTACCAACGTGTCCGCAAGATGCGAGTCCAGAAATTAAAGCCATATCTAAATATATTTCCCATAAAAATGGAGGAAAAGGTGCCGTGCGAGAAGTCATTGAACAAGTGATGAAAGTACAAGGAAAATGGCATTTATATTATGATGGGAAACACGATTAAATAAATTAATATGAAAAAATTAAATTTACTGCTCGCACTTTGTATTGGATTGTTTTTGTCATGTTCCTCAGATGGCACCAGTACGAGTAATAATTCTTTACCAAAACGCCTAACTAAAGTTATTTACAATAGAGAAGATGGAAGTTTGTTTACTCAGAATTTTGTCTATAATAGTCAAGGCCTCATTACCGAATTGAACGACAATGCTACAGGAAATGTAACAGCAAAGTATGTTTACAATGCATCAAATCAATTAGAACGAGAAGAATTTTATGATTATTCATCAACAAATGCATTGGAAGAAAAAAGAATTACCTCATATACCTATAATACGGAAGGAAAAATAGCATCCATTGTTGATACCACGGAAACAGGATTTAATACCTATAGCAACTCTTATGAAGTTACTTATGGAACGAATACCATAACACGTACTTTAGTTGAAGATTTCAATTCCGAAATGGTAATTTTTGGATTAAATACTGAAGGAAAAGTTAGATCTATTAAAATTACACGAAATGGAATTGTAGTTGCCGATATGTCATTTACTTATGACGCCGATGGCAATTGCATTTCAGGTTCAGGTCCAATCAATGAAGGTTCATTTGATGCTACTACAGATAACATCAATCTATCAGTGATATATGGTGCCAATCTTAAGAATAGTCTATTTAACAGTGGCAATATATTTTATAATAATCTTCTCTCTTGTGAAGCTAGCTTTGAAAATTATCGCGAAGTTTTAATTAAAAATCAAGGAAATAAGTATGCGATAGAAATTCAATGGTATCAATTCGAAGATTATATTTATAAAGAAACCAATGTTTACACCTTTGATAGTGACAATTATCCCTTATCTGTATTAGTAAGTGAGTTACCGAACTATCCTAATTATGTGACTTTTCAATATATATGGGAATAACTACGATTTTAAATGTTCATACCACTTTTAATTCAATCAAATAATGCTTTCATTTTTTAAACTCATTCGCTATCAAAACCTTTTAATGCTTGCTTTCATGCAACTTATTTTTAGATATGGTTTTCTAAAGTGGCAAAATGTCCCGTTATCATTAGCCGATTGGCAATATTGTTTATTAGTCCTTGCGACTGTTCTCATTGCTGCCGGAGGATATGTTATCAATGATATTTTTGATCAAGATACGGATTCGGAAAATAAACCTAGTAAAGTAATTGTAGGGAACAAAATCTCAGAAGCTCTAGCATATAATATTTATGTAGGCTTGACTATTGCTGGAGTTGGAATTGGTTTTTATTTATCGAATGTAATCATGAAACCTGGATTTGCAACTTTGTTTATCTTGATTGCTTCTTTATTGTATTTGTATGCTTCGAGTTTGAAACAAATGATTTTAATTGGAAATATTATCGTGGCATTATTGCTTTCTTTTAGTGTCATTGTTATTGGTATTTATGATTTGTATCCAGCAACGTATGAAGGGAATCAAAAAGATATGGGAGTGCTTTTTTCCATTTTATTGGATTATGCTTTTTTTGCTTTTATCTTAAACTTTATTCGTGAAATCGTCAAAGATTTGGAAGATATTAATGGTGATTACAACCAAGGGATGAACACGTTACCGATAGTTTTAGGAGTTCAAAGAACGAGTAAAGTTGTCTTTGTTTTAAGTTTTATTCCATTATTAATCCTGTTGTATTATACGAATGAATATTTTGCTTCCAACAAATTATTCATTGCGACAATTTATAGTTTATTAATGCTAGTCGGACCACTACTCTACTTCACCATAAAAAGTTGGAATGCCAAAACAAAAAAAGAATTTCATCATTTAAGTTTAGTTTTAAAATTCGTCCTTTTCTTTGGAATTTTGTCCATTGCAGTTATAGCCTATAACATAAAGAATCATGCTTAAAGAAAAACTCAAGAAATATACAATTATCTTAGCTTCTGGATCGCCAAGACGTCAACAATTCTTTAGAGATTTAGATATTGATTTTGAAATCCGTTTAAAGGAAATTGAAGAAATTTTTCCGCCAAATCTAATTGAAGAAGACATTACCGATTATTTAGCAGTTCTAAAAAGTGATGCTTTTGAAGGGGAATTAAATGAAAACGATATTCTAATCACAAGTGACACCATAGTTTGGCATCAAAACAAAGCATTAGGAAAACCAAAAGATTATGATGAAGCCTTTCAAATGCTACAATCATTATCCAACGCTACTCATAAAGTAATTACTTCCGTTTGTTTTAAAACAAAACATAAAACTGAAGTGCTATCTGAAACTACAAAAGTGACTTTTCACCTATTGAGTGATGATGAAATTCACTATTACCTAAAAGAATACAAACCTTTTGACAAAGCAGGAAGCTACGGCATTCAAGAATGGATAGGTTATATTGGTGTAGCTAAAATTGAAGGATCGTATCCAAATGTGATGGGAATGCCAATGGATAAAGTCTATCAATATTTAAATCAACTTTAATTTTTTAATATAGTTTCGAGTTTAATTATATTTGTTTTTTATTATTTTTTTGTAGTATTTTTATTATTTATATTTTATAAATATGCTTTTTATCGATATTTATATGCATTTTATCGATTTTATTCATATTGAATTGATATCTTTACATCAAGTTTTGTATGGAAGTTAAATTAAAATTTATTATGATGAAAAAATTAATGTCAAGCATTGTTTTGATACTATTTCTAATTCATTCTAGTTATTCTCAAAAAAGTATTAGAAAAGTAGAAAGCCAACAACTTATTGATCCAATTTCGAATTGTCAATTGAGGTATTACTATTACCCGAATATAGAAGCCTATTTTGACACTCAAAAGAAAATATATTTTTACAAAGAAAATACAATCTGGGTAGAAGGTGATGAAATACCAGAAGGATATAGAGGGTATTCCTTATACAATAGAGTTTTTGTTTACATAAACGATTATGATGATGATATCGTAACTCAATTTATAGACATCCACAAGAAAAAATTTCCTTACACTAAAAAAGGAAATATTCAAATTCTAACTGATTCCCAAAACTAATACTAAGTGAAGAAGTTTCTCTACTACTTTGCAAATGTTAAAGTCCATTTAAATAAAATCGTTCATTTTATTTAATTACTACATTTGAAGCTATTGCTCCTTAAAGAAATTTTTATGCAAAAGCTTTCCTTTTCTATTCTTTTTACCTTATTTTTTTTTCATTATATTGTTGCGCAACAACCAGTAAAACCTGATGCAGTTGTTATTTTCAATCAAATACAAAAATTAAATTTTCTCGGTACAGTACTTTACATTGCTGCTCATCCAGATGATGAAAACACCCGTTTAATTTCCTATTTATCCAATGAAAAAAAAGCGAGAACAGGTTATCTTTCTTTAACACGTGGCGATGGTGGTCAAAACTTAATTGGACCTGAATTGCGAGAATTATTAGGCGTTATTCGGACCCAAGAACTTATAGAAGCTCGAAAAATTGATGGGGGTGAACAATTTTTTTCACGTGCTAATGATTTCGGTTATTCTAAAAATCCAGAAGAAACTTTAGCAATTTGGAATAAAGAAGACGTTTTAAGTGACGTTGTTTATATCATTCGAAAATTTCAACCAGATGTAATCATCAATCGTTTTGATGCTCGCTCTCCAGGTACAACTCACGGCCATCATACATCATCCGCATTACTTAGTTTGGAAGCGTTTGATTTAACTAACAATCCAAATCAATTTACAAATCAATTAAAATCGGTTTCCACCTGGCAACCTAAACGAGTTTATTTTAATACTTCTTGGTGGTTTTATGGTAGTAAAGAAAAGTTTGAGAAAGCAGATAAATCCAATCTTATTCAATTGAATACAGGTGTTTACTATCAATCATTAGGAAAATCAAATCAAGAAATAGCCGCGCTTAGTAGAAGCCGTCATCAATCACAAGGATTCGGAAGTACTGGAACACGTGGTGAAGAACAAGAATATTTAGAATTGTTAAAAGGAGAACCTTCTAAAAATAATTCGAATATTTTTGAAGGAATTGATACGAGTTGGAATCGAGTAAAAGGAGGGAAAATAATTGGGGATTTATTGAAAAATGTAGAAGTTAATTTCAATTTCAAAAACCCCTCTGAAAGCATCCCTGATTTAGTAAAAGCCTATACTCTAATTCAACAATTGGAAGACGAGCATTGGAAAACCATCAAATCTGAAGAAATAAAAAAAATTATTGCATCCTGTGCTGGTTTGTATCTTGAAGCAGTTGCCAATGCACAAGAATCTATTTCCAACTCAACTTTAAAATTAAAAATAGAAGCAATCAATAGAAGTACAATTCCAATGCAATTGCAAAATATTGAGAATGGCATTACTTTCGAAAAAATCACTAAAGATTTAGAATTAAAAACAAATAGTGTTCAAAATATAGATTTAGAAATTCAACTTCCTGAAAACCTCGAATACACACAACCTTATTGGTTAAAAGAAAAAGGTACTGTTGGAATGTATCGAGTTGATCAACAAAATAACATTGGGAAACCTGATATTATTCGAGAAGTTACAATCGTTTTTAATGTAGCTCTCCAAGGAATTACGATTCCATTTGAACGTAACGTTATTTATAAATATAACGATGATGTGAAAGGAGAAGTCTACAAACCTTTCGACATTGTTCCTGCTGTTACTACATCTATTCAAAACAAAGTAGTCCTTTTTAATACTGGAAATTCAAAAACTATTGAAGTAAAAGTCAAAGCAGGAAAAGATAATGTTCAAGGAGAAATTCATCTAGAAGCCACTGAAAATTGGAAAATATCTCCACAATCTATTGCTTTCAATCTAACTAAAAAAGGGGAAGAACAAATCGTTTCGTTTCAAGTTACAGCTCCCAAAAATGCTGATGAAATTATAGCAAAAAGTATTGCTATTGTTGACTCTAGACGTTGTGATAAAGAGCAATTTACAATCAACTATGAACATATCAGCAAACAACAAGTTTTGAAATCTTCTGAGGCTAAATTCATCAAATTAGATATTAAAACAGGTCATGAAAAAATCGCATATATTATGGGAGCTGGAGATGAAGTTCCTAAATGTTTAATTCAAATGGGCTACAGTGTAAGTATTATAAAACCTGAGGAAATCACGATAGAAAAACTTAGAGATTTTGATGTTGTGATAACTGGAATTCGTGCCTACAATACGATTCAAGCGTTAGCTTTCAAACAAAATATCTTATTTGATTATGTAAAAGAAGGCCATAATATGATTGCGCAATACAATACCTTGGATGATTTTGTTACACCAGATATAGCTCCATACGCTTTAAAAATATCCAGAGATCGCGTAACGGATGAAAATGCGAGTGTGACATTTTTAGAACCGAAGCATCCTATAGTAAATGCACCTAATTCACTATCTTCAAAAGATTTTGAAGGCTGGAAACAAGAACAAGGATTGTATTATCCAAATGAATGGGGACCTGAATTTACCGCTATATTAACTTCGAATGACAAAGGAGAAACTCCAAAAAAAGGAGCGTTACTTGTAGCTAAACTCGGGAAAGGGAATTACATTTATACAGGTTTAAGCTTTTTTAGAGAATTGCCCGAAGGTGTTTCTGGCGCTTATCGCTTAATAGCCAATATGATTTCATTGCAAAAAAATTAATCTCATGAACAACGAAAAAATATCTACTTGGAAAAAAAGTTACTCTTGGGTTTTAATAGCCAATCTAATTTATATCTTGATCTTTTGTTTAATCATGTTTTTATTTTCATAATCGTATGCAACAGTTAGATTGGATTGTACTTTCAGCAACTCTTTTATTCATCGTTTTTTATGGTGTTTGGAAAACCAAAGGCAGCAAAAATGTAGAAGATTATATTCTAGGTAATAATGAAACTCCCTGGCATATCGTTGGACTTTCAGTGATGGCAACCCAAGCTAGCGCCATTACTTTTCTTTCTACACCAGGTCAAGCTTATCATGATGGTATGGGATTCGTACAATTTTATTTTGGATTACCCTTAGCTATGGTAGTCATCTGTGTCACCTTTATTCCCATCTATCATCGATTAAAAGTTTTTACTGCCTACGAATATTTAGAACAACGTTTTGATTTAAAAACACGTTCCTTAGCGGCTATTTTATTTCTTATTCAACGTGGATTAGGAACAGGTTTAACAATATACGCTCCTGCAATTATTCTTTCAGCATTATTAGGTTGGAATCTTACTTTGATGAATATTGTCATTGGTGTTTTAGTGATTCTATACACATTTGTAGGAGGCACTAAAGCAGTAAATGTCACTCAAAAACAACAAATGTTTGTGATCATGAGCGGGATGTTTATCACGTTTTTCTTGATATTGCATCTACTTCCAAACGATATGACTTTTAGTAATGCTTTGCATATCGCTGGAGCAAATCACAAAATGGATATTGTAGATTTTTCTATAGATCCTGAAACTCGATATACTTTTTGGAGTGGAATTACGGGTGGTTTTTTCTTAGCGCTCTCCTATTTTGGAACGGATCAATCACAAGTAGGTCGCTATTTGTCTGGCAAATCAGTGAGAGAAAGTCAAATGGGATTGATCATGAATGGCTTTTTAAAAGTTCCAATGCAGTTTTTTATTTTATTGATTGGAGTGATGGTTTTTGTGTTTTTTCAATTCAATCCAGTACCGTTAAATTTTAATCCCAACAATAAAACGCTTATTGAAAGTTCTAAATATAAAGAGGAATACCATCTGTTAGAGAATAAACTAGTCAAGTTGTCCGAAGAGAAAAAAGAAATTAATCTCATCTATATGGATCACTTGAATCAAAATTATGATAATCCAATTTTAAGAAAAGAATTAGTAGCCATTTCAAATAAAGAAAATGACCTACGAGACCAAGCTAGAGAAGTCATTTCTAAAGCAGATCCTAGAGCTGAAACCAATGATAAAGATTATGTTTTTATTCATTTTATTTTAAATTATTTACCCAAAGGACTTATAGGTTTGTTATTGGCTGTAATTCTATCGGCAGCAATGTCTTCTACGGCGTCTGGGTTGAATGCTTTAGCTTCCACAACCGCCATTGATATTTATAAAAGAAATATTGGCGAAGGAAAATCTGAAAAACACTTTGTCAATGCAACGCAGTTTTTCACCTTATTATGGGGTGTAATTGCGATACTTTTTGCTTGTGTGGGGACACTATTTGAAAACTTAATACAATTAGTAAATATTGTAGGTTCCATTTTTTACGGTACAGTATTGGGGATTTTCTTGGTAGGGTTTTATATCAAATTTATTAAAGCGAAGGCAATTTTTGTTGGTGCTGTAATAAGTCAATTAACCATTTTCTATATCTTTTATTTGGATGTTGTGAGTTTCTTATGGCTTAATTTTATTGGAGCTATGCTAACAATTATGTTGTCTTCCTTTTTGCAATATTTTATTGGAAACAGTGAAGAAGAAATTAAAATATAAAAAAAACGTCTCATTGTTGAGACGTTTTTTTTCTTGTATATAATTTACTTTTATTTTTTGTTCCACTCTGCAATACTATCCGTATTCATCTTCACATAATCATCATTTTTAGCAACTTTAGCAGCTTCTAAAGAAATCTTTGCAGTTTCAATGGCACTTTTCTTATCTCCTAACTTAGCTTGTATTAATGATTTTTGACGCGTGTACCAAAAAGGTTTGTCTTTATTCATATCCATCGCTTTGTTTACATATTCAAGCGCTTTATTCATATCACCATTCGATTGGTAAAAATATTGTGCTGATGAGAAATAATCCCCTGATGTAGGACCTGCTAACGCTTTATCTATACTTGCCAAAGCTGTTTTCTGAGTTGGAACCTCAAATTTTAAAGCGACGAAAGTTTTCTCCCAAGAAAATTCTATATGAGCAAAGTTATTATCCAAATTATTAATTCCAATTGTAAATGATTCTACTGGAGTACTGAGCATTTTGGTATCAACATTTGTAGACAATGCAACACTTTTTTCATTCCAATTCTCAGGTGTTCCCCAATTATCTGTATCAGAATAGAAAACCACTTCCCACATATCTATTTTTGGTGTCGTGAAAATGGCATATTTCCCTTTCTTAAGAGTTTGACCGTTTATCATTACATCATCAGAAAAAGTGACTGTTGTGTTTTCATTCGCTCCAGTTCTCCATAATTTTCCATAGGGAACTAAATTCCCAAAAACTGCTCTTCCTTTCATACTTGGACGAGAATATTCAATAGTTACATCGGTCAATCCTACTTTTTGTTCAAGAGTAGATTTTGGGCTAGGTGCCGGAGTTTTTACTTGTGCTTCTATTTGAAATGCAGCTAAGATCATTACAAATACTAAAATAATTTTTTTCATGTTGTTTAATTTAATGTTTGTTCAAAAATAACATATCATGAATTTAATACTGTTAATTAATCTATAATTTCTGATATATTTTGTTTATGCTTTAACTACATTTGTTAAACATTTATAATAAATAGAATTACATGAAAATTTATACTAAAAAAAGCATCCAAAATCTACCTATTCCATTAAATGAAGCATGGAATTTTTTATCAAATCCCAAGAATCTGAAAACAATTACTCCAGAATATATGAGCTTTATTATTGAATCTGGAGCAGACAGACCAATGTATCCTGGCCAAATTATTCAATATATTGTAACGCCTGTTTTAGGTATCAAAACCAAATGGGTGACTGAAATAACTCACGTACAAGAAAACAAATATTTTGTAGATGAGCAACGCTTTGGACCTTATGCACTTTGGCATCACAAACATTTTATCCGTGAAATTCCTGGTGGTGTTGAAATGGAAGATATCATTGATTATAAAGTTCCATTTGGAATTTTAGGACAATTAGTTCATCCTTTTATTGTAAAACCAAAATTGGATGAAATATTTGAATACCGTAGAATGAAATTAATTGAACTATTTGGAGAATTTAAATAAAATGAAAAACATACTACTTATAGGTGGGTCCTACGGAATTGGTCTAGCTATTGCAAACCAATTAGAATTAAATACCAATATTTTTATTGCTTCTAGAACATCCGAAAGCTTAACAGGATTGAATTGCACTCATATTACTTTTGATGCCTCAACCGATATATTAGATACTTCGAAATTACCAGCTGTAATAGATGGTTTGGTGTATTGTCCGGGAAGTATTAATCTTCGGCCTTTTAAAGGATTAAAAATGGAAACTTTTGAAAATGATTTGAAAATCAATTTTATTGATATGGTCAAAATAGTACAAACTTTATTACCACAACTTAATGCTTCAAATCAATCGAGTATCGTACTTTTTAGTACCGTAGCAGCTTCAATGGGAATGCCCTTTCACACCAGTGTTGCTGCTGCAAAAGCTGCTGTTGAAGGATTTGCAAAAGCATTAGCTGCTGAATATGCACCAAAAATTAGAGTCAATGTGATTGCACCTTCTTTAACCAATACTCCATTGGCGGATAAATTTTTGAATAATGAATCTAAACAAGAAAAATCAGCTGAAAGACATCCACTTAAACGTTTCGGACAGCCAGAAGATATAGCTCAAATGGCTAGTTTTTTATTGAGTGATCAATCCTCTTGGATGACGGGACAAATTCTTCATGTTGATGGCGGTATGTCTACTTTATTAGTAAATTAATTACCTTTAGAATAATAAATTAGAATATGAATATCTATTGGTTTAGACGCGATTTACGATTGGAAGACAATAAAGGTTTATTGGAAGCTTTACAAAGTAGTGAATCTGTCTTGCCTATTTTTATTTTTGATGTTGCAATTTTAAATCAACTTCCCAAAGACGATGCTAGAGTCACTTTTATTCATAAATTATTAGGGGACATAAATGCTGAACTTCAAAAAACAGGAAAATCATTGGCTGTGTTTTACGGAGATCCCATTGAAATATTCAAAAAACTTATTTCTGAAAACCCCATTCAAAACCTTTATGCTAATAGAGATTACGAACCTTATGCTCGAAAGCGAGATAAAGCAATTTATGAATTTTTAGCCTCTCAAAATATAGAATTCAAAAGTTATAAAGATCAAGTTATTTTTGAAAAAAGTGAAGTAACCAAAGACGATGGTTTGCCATACGTTGTTTATACTCCCTATTCTAGAAAATGGAAAGAAAATTTTAAAAAAAATAACTTGCAGTTTTACAATTCCGAAAATCATTTGGACAAATTAGCACTACACTCCTATTCCTTTTTGAGTCTACAGGATATTGGTTTTGAAACTTCATCCATTAAAGTATCACCGTTTGACATCTCTGAAAATCTCATTCAAAACTACGAAGCGACGCGCAATTTTCCGTCATTAAATAAAACTTCATACCTTGGCACTTACTTGCGATTCGGAGCTGTAAGTATTCGAAAAATGATTGAAAAAGCGATTCAAGAGAAAAACGAAACCTTTTGGAATGAATTAATTTGGAGAGAGTTTTTTATGCAAATTCTTTGGCATTATCCACATACTTCAAGTAAAAGTTTTAGACCAAAATACGATGCCATTCAATGGAATAATAACGAAATAGAATTTCAAAAATGGTGTGAAGGTAAAACGGGTTATCCTTTTGTAGACGCGGGAATTCGCGAATTGAATGCAACTGGTCATATGCATAATCGCGTTCGTATGATAGTTGCTAGTTTTCTATGCAAACATTTGCTTATCGATTGGCGTTGGGGTGAAACTTATTTTGCTCAAAAATTACTCGATTACGAACAAGCCAGTAATGTTGGCAACTGGCAATGGGCTGCTGGTTGTGGTGTAGATGCTGCTCCCTATTTTAGAATTTTTAATCCTACGGAACAAATCAAAAAATTTGATAAAGAATTAAAATATATCAAAAAATGGATTCCTGAATTGAATGATAGTACCTATCCTGAACCTATTGTTGATCATAAATTGGCTAGAGAACGTTGCTTGAAAGTTTATAAAGAAGCCGTTGGGTAGGCTTCCCCTCCTATGGAGGGGTGCCTGAAAGGCGGGGTGGAAAATTACTTTATCGAATATTCTTCAATTATAAATTCTTCTAATTCTTTCAAAACATTATCCAAATCATTTATTACTCTAAAATCTGAAACTTTAAACATTTTCAAACCAAAAGAAGTCAAAAATTTCTCTCGAATTGAATCATATCCTTCTTTATGATTATGACTACTTCCATCAATTTCAACAATTAGTCCAAGAGTTTTTACATAGAAATCAACAATATAATTACCGATTATTCTTTGTCTATCAAAATCAATTTTCCAAAAAAGCCCTTTATGAACATGTTTCCAAAAAATAACTTCTGATAAATTTCCTACTTTTCGTAAAGCCTTTGCTCTTTCTTTTAATTGATATTCATAAGGAAGATTTTCAACGAAATTTCTTGAAATAGGAATTTCATAGATGCGTGTTAAAATTATAGTTGTTTTCATGGCTCGTATATTAATAATTATTGGCTTGTATTTTCTTGTTATTTCCACCCCGTCCTACGGACACCCCTCCAAAGGAGGGGAAGCTTATACAACAATATTCCTAATCATCTCAAAATTCAATTCCTTAAAATGACTTATCACTCTATTGGCAGTCGAGTAATCTTGCATTTTTGAATTCAAACTATCATAACCAATACAATAAATTCGAGCAGCATTAGCAGCTAGAATCCCATTGGTGCTGTCTTCAATAACGATACAATTTTCAATGGATGTTTTTGAAATCTTTGCAGCATATTCAAATATTGCAGGATGTGGTTTCGATTTGGGAAAATCTTCCCCAGAAACAATATGAGAAAAATACTGATGCAATTGAAATCGTTTGAAGACTCTATCGATAGTGACCTTTGCTGATGAAGATCCTAAAACCAATTGCATTCCGTTTTGATGCAAATCTTGAATCAAGTCTTCCACTCCATCCAATAAATACAAATCTTCTTTACGATCAAATGCTTCATTAAAAAGATTCCTTTTAGCTTCCACCAAATCTTGCACTTCTTCGTTTAAGTTATAAAGCACTTTTAATTTTTCGTAAATATTCTTTGTTGAATTTCCCGTAAAAGAAGCATACATTTCCGGAGTTATTTCAATATTTAATTGCTTAAAATGTTGCAAATAAGCATAATGATGCACTGGTTCAGTATCGACAATAACGCCATCCATATCGAAAATTACGGTTTGTATCATTTTTTTGAGTTGCTGAGTTACTGAGATTCTGAGTTACTAAGATAATTTTTGTAAGTATGTTGCTAAACTCAACAACTTAGTCACTCAGTGGCTCAGACACTCCTTTCAAAAGATGTCGAATCACTGTTTCTGCAGCATACAATCCGAAAAGACCAGGCATATAACTGTTGGTTCCATAAAACGATTTTTTATAATTGCTGCCATCGGTCGTTTTTAAACTGTTCTCATCTTGAATTTCGGAAGAAAATACGACTTTCAATTTATCAATCTTGACCGTTCGCAATTTTTTCTTCATCGCTTTAGCTAAAAAACAATTCACCGTATTATTAATATCTGCAACCTTCACTTTTGAAGCTTCCATCTTCCCTCCTGCTCCCATACTGCTGATAATTTTGACTCTTTTGCGTTTAGCAGCCATAATCAAATTTAACTTGGGTGTCAAACTGTCGATACAATCTAAAACATAATCGTATTCTTCCGTTATGATTTCAAAAGCACGTTCCGGAGATAAAAATTCTTGTACTTTCGTCAATTGCAATTGGGGATTAATATCCATCAATCGATCTCCAACGACATCAATTTTTGGCATACCAACTGTTGAATGTAATGCGGGTAATTGTCGATTGATATTCGTGATATCTACCACATCTCCATCTACAATAGTCATTTTTCCAACGCCCGCTCGAGCGATAAACTCTGCGGCAAAGGAACCTACTCCGCCAACTCCTACGATTAATATATTGGATTTATTTAATTTCTCTAAGCCTTCTTTCTTAAATAAAAGTTCGGCTCTTTCTGTCCATGCTGCCATTTTGATTATTTGATTTTTAGATTGTCGGAAAATACTTTGTCAAAATTATTCTGTACTTGAGCTAGTACTATTTCCAATTCGATATTCTTATATTTTGCTGCTACTTGATATACTTCACGAATACCTTCTTCTATAGAGTCGGTTTCTAGAAAAAATTGATCATTTGCAACGTTTTGAAAGACCGTTTCTAATTCAGGATTTCGAAGTAAATATTTTCCAAAGGAGAGATAAAACCCATTTTTGATCAACTGTTGCGCAGTTTCTTCATTTTTTGAAAAACCATGAATTATCAAAGGAACTGAAATTTTTAAACGGTTTTTCATTTCAATCACTTCTTGAAAAGCGGCAACACTATGTATAATTACTGGTTTCTGATACTTTTCTGCCAAAATCAATTGCTTTTCAAAAACGGCTATTTGCAAATCGAATGGGATTTCAATTCGTTTGTCTAAACCACATTCACCTAGTGCTAAACAATTTTCTAACTCCAATTTACTTTCGATAATTGCCAAATCTTCCTCTAGTCTGTCCGCTATAATATACCAAGGATGAATACCAATAGAATAGTGTGGAATTCCAGCATCAAACTCATTCGGGTATTGATTCACAATCTCCAAAATATCATGGCGATCCGTAAATTGATGCGTATGCAGATTAATATATTTCATTAGTCATGAAATTTTTTAACGCCAGCTTCTATTGCTATTTTCAAATCATTTTCTAAAGGAACAATCGGGCAAGAATACTTATGATTATAGGCGCAATATGGGTTATAGGCCGTGTTGAAATCAAGCAATATCATTTCTGTTTCGGGAATCTTTAAGTCGATGTAACGCCCTCCAATATAACTACCTTTCCCACAAGTTTCATCTGAAAAAGGAAGGAAAAGTGACTCTTCAAATCCTGGTTTTTTAATCAATTCGACATTTTGATAGACATTCAATTTTAATTCTTTTCCGTCTAATTCAAAATGCAATTCTCCGTATTTGATATATTCTGGAAGTCGAGTGCTAGACGTTTTCATTTTGAATACTTTTTCATTAGCCGATTTAATGAAATGTGCTTCTACGACAAATTTTTCGCTGATTGGATAAAATTCTAAGGGTTTGAAATATTTCAAATCTTCTTCCATCAATGGACTTTCATTGGGATCTGCATATTCGCTATTTAATTTTTTTTGAAAATCAGCTGCTAATTTAGGCTCCCATTTTTCTTGCGCATGAGAAGTACACACCAGCAGTAGTAATAAAAAGGCATAAAATTTATTCATTGTATTTTTTTATACAAAAATAGCGTAAAAGTTGATTCATTAACAAGATGGATGTAGACAATGTTTTTACCTTTGCGACAGAGTATAGAATTATGATTAAATCTGCTTTTCAAAAATATATCAATAACTTCAAAGGATTTCGAAGAGAGATTTGGATTTTGGCTATCATCACTTTTGTGAATCGTGCTGGTACTATGGTGTTCCCTTTTTTATCGAAGTATCTTAAAGAAGATTTGCATTATACCTATTCGGAAGTCGGATGGATCATGGTTAGTTTTGGTTTAGGCTCGATGTTGGGTTCTTGGCTTGGAGGTAAATTAACGGATAAAATCGGGTTTTATAAAATCATGATTTTTAGTTTGTTTACTAGTGGCGTTTTGTTTTTCGGATTGCAATTCATCACTTCCTTTTGGGGATTGTGTATTGCAATGTTCGTCATCATGTCTATTGCTGATATGTTTCGTCCAGCCATGTTTGTCTCTTTGGGCGTCTATGCCAAACCTGAAAATCGAACCAGAGCCTTGACATTAGTTCGTTTGGCAGTTAATTTAGGATTCGCTGCCGGACCGGCATTGGGTGGATTAATCATTATGGGAATTGGCTATAAAGGATTGTTTTGGGTGGATGGAGCTACCTGTATTATTTCGATATTGGCCTTTGCTTTGTTAGTAAAAGAAAAGAAAAAACCAGTTGATGAAAATGCGTTAAATGCACCAAAAATTGAAGTAACTTCTGTTTTCAAAGACAAAATATTCTGGATTTTCCTTTTTGTTTGTTTTGCTACCGCCATGATTTTTTTCCAATTATTTACGACTTTACCGTTGTATCATCATGAGCAATATGGGCTCACTGAATTTCAAACGGGACTTTTAATGACGCTCAATGGTTTGATTATTTTCTTTTTAGAAATGCCAATCGTTTCTATTTTTGAACGAAAACAAATTCCAAAATTACAAATCATACTTTGGGGTTCTTTGATGATGTCTTTGAGTTTCTTTGTTTTGTTATATAATACTTGGGCGGGAATTTTAATTGTGAGTATTATTTTTATCACATTTGGTGAGATGTTTATTTTTCCTTTCTCCAATTCTTTTGCGCTAAGTCGAGCACCAAAAGGACATGAAGGGCGTTATATGGCGCTTTTTACGATGAGTTTTAGTTTGGCTCATATTGCCAGTTCGAAATCGGGAATGGAAATCATTAGCCATTTAGGCTATCAAACCAATTGGTTTTTTATGGGAATGCTCGGATTAGTATCTTTGAGCTGTTGTATTTGGCTTAAGAATTTAGTTCGAAAAGAAAATATATTATAAATCTCTTTTGATTTCTAAAAGGGATTGATTGGTTGTTATTAATTTTTCGATGATTTCTTTACGCAAAGCCTTTATATCTTGATTTGGAAAATGTTTAGCCCAACTTTCATTGGATAGTAAATCACGAATATTTTTTATAATTTTAGTCGTTTCTGTTGATGTTCTCAAAACATATTTGTCATTATATTCTGTACTAAATTTATGCTGGTAATTAACGATTTGACTTTCTAAATTAACAGTTATAAAATACAACTTTTCGAGATCATTATCCGGATGAAAAGCGTTCCAATTGGCATACCCAACTTTCGTTCTGGAAAGATTTGTGGAAGTTGATTTCAATCGCCATTTGCAGTTCGCAGCTCTTCCCCAATGATTGGACAACCGATAAACGCCTTCTTCTGAAAAATAATAGCTACTGCCCGATTTGCTTTGGTAATCTACTTTTTTGTTTTCAATGGAGGTTAAGGTAACTTCTTCGAAAACACAGAAAGTATGGCGATGAAAATTGAAGCGATTATAGGTTTTGATTGTCATGAAATGCTTAGTTTTGCAGCAACGATAAACAAAAATACAATGTCGAAAGGAATTTACACTGGAATTATAGAAAAAGATGACAACGGTAATTATTATTGTGGTGAATATCTTCTAGATTATCAAATGGTTTTGAAAGGATTTATCCTTGGTGACGAAATCACGATTAAGACTGTAATTGTAAATCCAAGTGATCGTTCCTATGCAACCTATCCTAAGAAATCGCGCAACTTTGCGTTTGCCAATCTAAAACCTGATAATGATTAATAATTAATAATTTCTTCGTCATAAATTATTTAGTACTTTTATATTATAGCACTTTGCTTTAAAATCAAAACGCAATTGATATATCTACTCAATTGTTAATTATTCAATATTAATTGATTCCTTAAATTTTAGTTAAATAACTGCTTTTATAGTTGTGTAACTAAAAACATAGTTGTATGTTTGAATTGCGTTAGGGATAGTAATGAAAATCCTTTTGTGGCGGCTTTCGACACAAAAGATTGTAATGGATAGCCCGACCCAAAGGGACACGAGGCGTTAGCCGACTGCCCGAAGGGAAACGCCCAAATAAATCTAATACTATTACTGTTATGCAAAAACTCACCAACAAAGAAGAAGAAATTATGCACATTTTATGGAAGCTTGAAAAGGCTTTTGTAAAAGAAGTGATGGCAGAAATTACGGAAGAACAGCCACATTATAATACGTTATCTACGATCATCAGAAACTTGGAAGAAAAAGGGTTTGTGTCGCACAATGCTTATGGAAACACCCATCAATACTACCCTATCGTGAATAAAGAAACGTATAGAAAGCGATTTATGAGTACGGCAATTGATACCTATTTTAATAGTTCGTATAAAAACATGGTTTCTCAATTTGCGAAGGAAGAGAAAATATCTGCAGAAGAATTGCGTGAAATTTTAGCCATGATCGAATCTAAAAAATAGAAAATATGGAAAATCTATTGCTGTATATATTAAAATCAAGTGGCTTAATAGCTGTATTTTTTATAGCCTATCAAGTATTGTTGCGCAAAGAAACTTTTTTCAAAAGTAACCGTTGGTTTTTGCTGTTTGGGTTAATCACATCGGTATTATTACCATTGGTTACTTTTGAAAAAATTGTATGGATTGAACCAAGTCCAATGGTAAATCAATGGCAGAATGTGGGTCAAATTTTGCCGAATCAACCCGAAACATTTGAAATCAATTGGTTATTGGTTTTGAGTTGCATTTATGGAATTGGCATGTTGGTTTTCTTGTTTCAATTGATATTTGATTTTAAGCATTTGAGAACTTTATTGAAAGGGAAAACAATTCAACAACATCACGATTTTAAATTGATTGACGTTAATGAAAAAGTCGCGCCTTTCTCCTATTTTAATTTCATCGTTTACAATTCAACTTTATTTAATGAAGTAGAACTGAACAATATTTTAGCACATGAAAAAGTGCATTGCGAGCAAAGACATTCAATCGATGTTTTGATTTCGAGATTATTCTGTATTGTTTTCTGGTACAATCCCATTATTTGGTTGTATCAAAAAGCGATGCTACAAAATTTAGAATTTATAGCTGACAGCGTGGCTTTAGAAAATATAACCGATAAGAAATCCTATCAAATTACCTTATTAAAAGTAACTACACAGCAGAGTTGTGTAGCAATCACCAATCCTTTTTTTCAATCATTAACCAAAAAACGAATCGTTATGTTAAACACAAATCAATCAAAAAAATGGAATTCCTGGAAGTATTTTATTGTAATTCCAGCCTTAGCAGCATTCTTATTGTATTTTCAAGTTAAAGTGATAGCGCAAGAAAAACAGAATCCGTCTGCAAAATCGCAAGAGTTAACACAAGAAACAGTAGCCGTGCTTATCGACAAAAACTCGACGGATGAGCAAATGAAAAGCGATGCTGAAAAATTAAAAAAAGAGCACAACATCAAATTAAAATTTTCTAAAATAAAGCGAAACAGTGCTGGTGAAATTGTGGCAATAAAAGTTGAATATAAAGATGTAAATGGCGCAAAAGGCATTACACAATTTAATGGGAATGAACCTATCCAACCCATTCGTTTTTATAAAAATGATGATGGAAATATTGGGTTTGGAGCTTCTCAAAACACCGAGGGATATGCTTATAATTTCACTACTGATTCCGATGACGGTGCACAAGTCATTACCATCATAAATGATGAAGACGATGCTGAAATGCCTGTAGTGCCCGAACAACCAGAAGCAGCTGAATTGCCAGAAGTACCCGAAGGACCAGATGCTGTTGAGGCTCCAGAATTACCAAAACTTCCTAGAAAACCTGGTTGCCAAGAAAGAAGAGTCATTATTAAAAAAGGTGGTAAAGGCAAAAACGAATTTAAAATCGTTGTCAACGGTGAAGTCATGGAAATTGATGGAGACAAAATCATTGCAGAATTAGAACCGTTGAGAAACAATTTAATGAGTGAATTGGATAATCTTAAAATTGATATTGACACGAAAGAATTCAATAACATTCGCAATAAAGCCATGAAAGAAGCAAGAATTACTATGAAAAGAGTAAGACCTGAAATGGAGCGTGCCAAAAGAGAAATGGAATTGTCTAGACCTGAAATGGAACAAGCTAGAAAAGAAATGCAAGAAGCAAAAGAAGAATTGCGCCAAGCTCGACTTGAAATTGAAAAGTCAAAAGCAGAATTAGATAAGCTCCGAGCTGAAAGCAAAAAAGCAAAAAAATAAAACGATAAAAGGCTGTCTATAACGACAGCCTTTTTTTATATTTGTTTCAAATTGAAAAGATTATGTTCGTCCTTTTAGCCCAACTCAACAAATTACTATTGCCTAGTTTTACCAAACAACGATTGGATGTTTCCAATGCAAAAAAGTGGCAAATGGCACTCATTGGTTGGAGGTATTTTGTAACCATTCGAGCTCTAAAATCTAAAAATCAGCTAGAGTAAAAAAATCAATTTTTATTTTAAATTTGATTTGCATACTCATTAAATATATTTATATTTGCACTCACAAAAATGGCCACGTGGCGCAACTGAATAGCGCACTTGATTACGGCTCAAGAGGTTGCTGGTTTGAATCCAGCCGCGGTCACAAAAGTAGAAAAGCTCCTATTAATGTAGGAGCTTTTTTATTTTAAAAACTATTTTGTTCTCTTCAAATACTATCCAATGCCCGACTACTTTTTAGATATTGAATACGACCAAATCACCTACTCGACTGACGATTTAAATCATAAAGAATTTGAACGATGCACTTTTCGCAATTGTGATTTGAGTCGATGCAATTTTATGGATGTCACTTTTATTGATTGTTTGTTTTTACAATGTAATTTTAATGGAGCCAAAATCAATCATGTGGCTTTAAGAACGGTTTCTTTCAATCATTGTCAGTTTAAGGAAGTGAATTTTGCGATGTGTGATAAGCTTATTTTTGAAATCGCATTTACTGATTGTATTTTAGATTTTTCTAAGTTTTATGCACTAAAAATCAAAGGAACTGCCTTCACGAATTGTAGCTTAATTGCTGTTGACTTTATGAATACCGATTTAACCGAAGTGGTTTTCGAAAATTGTAATTTGTATCGAAGCGAGTTTAGTAAAGCGATTGCCAACAAAACCGATTTTAAAACTAGTTATAATTATACGATTGATCCAGAAAAAACAAAAATTAAAAAAGCGAAATTTTCTTTTCCTGAAGTAAAAGGTTTGCTATTTAAATATGACTTGCTTATCAAATAATTGCACCATCTTCCATCGTAATGATTCGATGAGTTCTGCTGGCAAAATCGGTGTCATGAGTAACAATTAGAAGGGCTTGCTTTTTTTCTTGGGTCAATTGATTGAAAATATCAAACACCAAATCACTATTTTTTTTATCGAGATTTCCAGTGGGTTCATCTCCCATAATAATCAAGGGATCATTGATTAAAGTTCTAGCAATAGCTACTCTTTGTTTTTGACCACCACTCAATTGATTGGGCATTTTTAAGGCTTGATCTTGCATGTCTAGAGTTTTCAGATGGTCCATTGCTCGATGTTCTACTTCGTGAGAGGAGTATTTTCCGAGTTTTAATCCCGGTAACATCACATTTTTCAAAACATTATATTCGGTTAATAGATAATGAAATTGAAATACAAAACCGATATTTTCATTTCGAATTTTAGCCAACTCGTTATCGGATTGCCCAGTCACCAATTGGTTGTGAATGTATATTTCTCCTTCGTAATCCGTATCCATCGTAGAAAGCAAATACAATAATGTTGATTTTCCACATCCTGATTTTCCAACAATTGAAACAAATTCACCATGATTTATGGTCAAATCAATATTTTTTAAAACCTGAAATTGAATCGGGTCATAAAAATATTTAATCAAGCCTTTGGTTACGATTACTTTATCATTCATGCTATTTTCCTCTAATAATTTCAACGGGATCTACTTTACTAGCTTTTAAAGCTGGGAAAAGTCCTGCAATTGTTGTCGTAAAAAGCGCAAATACAATTCCAATACCATAAAACAAAGGATTGTAATTGATAGGATAAGTCTTTATTGTAGGCAAAGCAGCAGTTTCAAAAGGAATTATATCGATTATGGAAGTAAAAAGATAACCGAAAAGAAGTCCAAAAATCCCGCCTACCAATCCAATTACAAGCGATAAACTAATAAAAATCCATTTTACATCATTGCCTGAAAATCCAGTAGCTTTGAGAATGGCTATACTGTCCATTTTTTCATAAATCATCATGTTGAGAATGTTATATATCCCAAATCCCGCAACAATCAAAAGAACAATTCCAACTGCATAGGAAATAATACTTCTAACAGAACTTCCTGTTTCAAATTGTGAATTGGCTGTTTGATAATCAATAGAATCTACATTAAAAGTCGCACTCATTTCTTTAGCAACTTTTGGAGCTGAAGCCATATCAAAAAGTTTAATTTGAATGTCTGTAATATAATTGGTAGGCTCTCCGAGTAGTTTTTGAGCTGTATCCAAAGATGTATAACTCGAAACATCATCAATTTCTGAGATCCCAATTTGAGAGATTCCAACTATTTTTAAAGACACTAAATTTCCTTTCGAAGTGGTAATTTTGATCACATCTCCTTTCACTAATAGCATTTTATCGGCCAATCCTTTTCCGATAATAATACTGTTGTTTTGCGATAAATCAACTATTTTACCGTCAATAATATAATCACTAAAGGCAAATAATTTCTCTTCTGCATCTACGTCAATTCCGTTAATAATTCCCGATATTTCTATAGTTCCAGAGTTGAAAAACACAGGAGTTGTTATTTTAGGAGCCACATCTATAATTCGACTATCATTTTTTAAAACTTTAAGAATCGATTTAGAATTATAAATAGACTTTCCTCGATCTTTTGGTTTTATGGAATTAATAAAATTGATGTTGTTTTTATACGCCTCTGAAATAGTAATAGGTTGATTTTCTGAAGGTTTGATTTCATTATACAATCGAATATGTGGCGTCCTGTTGAGCATTAATCCGTCCAACAAATCATTCAAACCGTTCATAAAACTTACTAAGGAAATGAACATTGCAATTCCAAATGTAACACCAATAGCTGCCACAACAGTTTGTTTAAGTCGAGCTTGAAGCAAATGGAAAGCAATATTTAAAATAAGTTTAAAATTCATTATTGCGGCTGATATATCGTTTCTCCCACTTTCAAACCTTGAATTATTTCAACATTTTGGCAGTCATTTAATCCAATTTTGACTTTGCGTTTTTGGTCTTTATCTATAAAAACAGAATCCCCAGGAAGCAAAAATTGTTTCGGAATGGCAATCGCATTTTTTTTAGTTTGAATAATGATATTGGCTTCAGCCGTTAAATTGGGATATAATTTTTTGGGTGGATTCACAAAATGTGCTTCTATTTTGAAAGTTCTAGAACGTTCATCCATGATGGGGTAGATTTTATCAATAACAGCATCAAATACTTTGTTTTTGTAACTGTCTAAAGTAACTAAAGCTTTTTGACCTAAAGTTACACGAACCATATCGTTTTCATCTACTTCCAGTTCAAGCAAAAAAGCATCCGTTTGACCAATAACTGCTAATGGAGTTTGTGTCGTAATTAGGCTTCCATCTTTCACTAATATATTGAATAACTGTCCAGAAAAGGCGCTTTTTATTTCAAAATCACTCAACGATTTTTGACTAATTTTGAGGTTGTTTGCATTGCGATTTTGTTCATTCCGCAATTGAAATTTTAATTGTGCCAGTTGTTTTTTAGCCGTTTCGTAATTTAAATTTGAACTTTTATAGGCCAATTCAACGCGTTCAAAATCGACTTCTGAAATGACCTTGAATTCTTTTATACGTTTGTTTCGATTGAATATGGATTCGTCTAAGGCTAATTTGTCTTTTGCAGCTTGAACTTTTAATTCCATTTCTGCAATTTTATCTTGAATAAAGCTATTGCTTTCTTGACTTAATTGATAAAGTAATTGGGAGTTTTCTTCATTTAATTTTGCCTTGTCGGCATCTAAATTAAACAAGACTTGACCTTGTATAATTTGTTGTCCTACAGTAGTTTTAGTTTCTTTTAAAATTCCGTTTACAGTAGAATAAACAACATATTGGTCAATTGCTTTTATCACACCAGAAGCGTATACACTTTCGGTTATTTGAGTTCGCTTAACAATTATATTATTGGACTTATTTTTAGAACAGGAAAATAAGAGAAATAAAAAACTAGTACAAAAATATAACTGTCTCATATTCTATGAAATTCAAATTAAATATATTGTTATACAAATTTACAACTAAAAGAAACGAAAAAGTTTAATAACCCAATTTACTTCCACTATATTAATTTTTTTTATTTAAATGAAACTATTTTTATTTATAAAATTATACTATATTTGGGCTATAATAATTATTGCAATTTTCAACTATTCTACGAGATTAAATACCACATCTTAGCCAATTTTAAAATAAGCTACCACATTATTTTAACTATTTGTTTAAAAATTAAACATGATTCGAAAATTCCCAAATGAAGAGTTCAAAGAAATTAACTTTGAAACTCTACTCAAAAAGCGTTATGCTATTTCCAATAAAGGAAGAATAGCAAGTTTTATTGACCGTCTAGAAGATGGAGACATTGTAAAAGGTGCCCGTTCTGATGGTTATGTAACTTTTAAATACAGAGCAAAAGAAGGTGATGAAGTCAAAAACAGAATGAAATTTGTTTACAGACTTGTCGCCGAATATTTCATTCCAAAAACCTCAGATGACCAACTCCATGTTATTCATCTAGATTTCAGTAGAGATAATGACGATTATAGAAATTTGAAATGGGTGAACTATGCAGAAAGATTAGTGCATTACAAACGAAGTCCGAATGTGATTAGAGCTAAGAAAGACCTTTTAGAACATAACATCAAATCTGATGGCAGGAAATTGAGCGTAACAACCGTAATTCGCATCAAGAAAATGTTGTTGAATCCAAAAGGTAATACGCGTAAGTATGTGATTGCCAAGCAATTTGGTATTAGTCACACGCATCTTAATCGTATTATTTCTGGCGAAAATTGGGGGCATATTGTTGTAAAATAACAGCTACAGTTTTAACTCCATAACATAATCATCCATAATAAATTCGTGGCCGATTTCTAAAATTTCTTCTTTTACAATTTCAAACCCAAAGTTTAAGTAAAACTGAAGTGCCCTATTGTATTTGTTGACGTTTAGTGAAATACACTTCGATTGATTTTCAAAAGCGCTTTTTTCGACTTCTTTCATTAATAATTTTCCCATGCCTTTTCCATGTGATTCGGTCATTAGATATAATTTATGAAGTCGTGTTATGTTATTATTTCTATAATTATGTTCGAACGAAGCGAAACCTAATACTTTATTATCTTCTTTTAGTAAGATAAATAAATGACCATCGTTATTCATGTTTTCTTGCAAAACTTCTTTCGAATAAAACAAATCGAGCATATACACTATTTGTTCTTGCGTAATTATAGATTTATATACAATTGGCCAAGTGTGATATACAACGTTTTGAATATGTTTAATATCTTCAATATTTGCTGAAGAAATCGTTATCAAAGAAGATTTATTATCCATGAATCGATTCTTTCTTTCCATAATTTGCGATAATAGAAGCTTCAAAATCGAGCCATTCTCTCCAACGTTTTTCTACGTCTATACCTTGTCCGTATTTACGAGCATACGTAATAAAAGTGGTGTAATGTGCCGCCTCACTCTCCATCAATTCTCGGTAAAATAGTGAAAGTTCTTCGTCTTGAATATTTTCAGACAATACTTTAAATCGTTCACAACTTCTTGCCTCAATCATGGCAGAAAATAACATACGTTCAACAAAACCTGAAACGCGGCTTCCTGTATTGCTTTTTTTCATGTATTGTGCTAATTCGCCCACATATTCGTCTTTTCGTTCCCGAGTAAGCTTGAGTCCACGTTTCTTGATGATATTGTGTACCATTTGAAAATGCTCCATTTCTTCTTTGGCTAACTCCAACATATCGGTGACTAAATCAGGATATTCGGAATTAATAGTGATAATGGTAATCGCATTTGAAGCAGCTTTTTGCTCACACCAAGCGTGATCGGAAAGGATTTCTTCGATATTTTTCTCCACAATATTTACCCATCTTGGGTCGGTTGGCAATTGCAATCTGAAAGTTGACATAGTACTTATTTTAAAAAACAATTTCACGAATTTGCACTAAATTAAGCAGTGAAATTCGCGAAATTGCTATTTGATATTTTAGCTTTAGAATACAAACATAGCTCGCTCTCCCATCATTTCATTGACTTCATCCGCAACCTGTTCTATTATTTCTTCGTTGGTGTGATTCATCAAAACTCTGTCAATCATTTCTACGATAATTTCCATATCACTTTCTACTAATCCTCGTGTTGTAATCGCTGGAGTTCCTACTCGAATTCCTGAAGTTACAAAAGGGGATTTATCATCAAAAGGTACCATGTTTTTATTGACTGTTATTTCTGCTTTTACTAGTGCATTCTCTGCTTCTTTACCAGTAATTCCTTTGTTTCTTAAATCAATCAACATCATATGATTGTCGGTTCCTCCAGAAATTAGATCATAGCCTCGACGCATAAATGCGGCTGCCATCGCTTTAGCATTTTTTTGTACTTGCATTGAATAATGGAAGAATTCATCCGAAAGACATTCTCCAAAAGCAACTGCTTTAGCAGCAATAATATGCATCAACGGTCCACCTTGATTTCCCGGAAATACAGCCATATCCAATAAGTTTGACATCATTTTTATTTCCCCTTTTGGAGTCGTCAACCCCCATGGATTTTCAAAATCTTTCCCCATCAAAATCATTCCACCTCTTGGTCCACGCAATGTTTTGTGCGTAGTCGTCGTAATAATATGACAATGCGGAACTGGGTCATTCATTAGTCCTTTTGCAATCAATCCTGCTGGATGCGAAATATCCGCTAATAATAAAGCACCAACACTATCTGCGATTTGCCTAAATCTAGCAAAATCCATGTCGCGACAATACGCCGAAGCACCCGCTACAATCATTTTTGGTTGTTCACGAGTGGCAATTTCTTGAATTTTATCATAATTGAATTGACCCGTTTCTTTCTCCACTCCGTAAAAAACAGGGTTATACAAACGACCAGAAAAGTTTACTGGGGAACCATGGGTTAAGTGACCTCCATGCGACAAATCAAAACCTAAAATTTTATCACCAGGTTTCAAACAAGCAAAATAAACGGCCGTATTAGCTTGAGAACCAGAATGGGGTTGAACATTAGCGTATTCAGCACCAAATAATTCTTTGGCGCGATCTATAGCAATTTGTTCTACTACATCTACAACTTCACATCCACCATAATATCGTTTGCCAGGATAGCCTTCTGCATATTTATTGGTCAAACAAGATCCAGCTGCTTCCATGACTTGGTCGCTGACAAAGTTTTCTGAAGCAATAAGCTCTATTCCGTGGATTTGACGGTCTTGTTCTTCATTAATTAAATCGAAAATTGTTGTGTCGTGTCGCATTTTATTTTTTTTCGTTAAAAACTGTCCAAAATTACAAAAATGGTTTGTTAAATTGACATATAATGATATATTTGATAACTGAATTTTCAACAACAAATCAACATTACACATGCCTATAACTGCCAATAACCCAAAGCGTAAATCATGGTTAGAAGTATCCAAAGAAACTGATTTTCCTATTCAAAATATTCCATTTGGAGTTTTTATTACCAAAGATGATGTCATCACTATTGGTACTCGTATCGGAGATTTTGCTATCGATTTAGGTGCTTTGCAACAACTTAATTATTTTGAAGGGATTGATCTCACCGATGATATGTTCATGCAAGATACCTTGAATGATTTTATTTCGGATGGTAAAAAAACATGGCGATTAGTTCGAAATAGAATTGCAGATCTCTTTGATGCTACTAACCCAAAATTGAGAGATCATGAAGACCACAAAGCCATCGTGGTTTTTAAAATTGAAGAAGTAGAAATGCAATTGCCTGTTTTGATTGGCGACTACACGGATTTTTATTCCAGTAAAGAACATGCTACCAATGTAGGCAGTATGTTTCGAGATCCTAACAATGCATTATTGCCCAATTGGCTTCATATACCAGTGGGTTATCACGGAAGAAGTTCTACGATTGTTCCGTCTGGAATTCCAGTGCATCGTCCTATGGGACAAACGTTGCCTAATGGTGAAAATACTCCGGTATTTGGACCTTCACGTTCTATCGATTTTGAATTGGAAATGGGTTTTATCACCACCGACGCCAACATTATGGGAGAAAATATCCCAGTGCATGAAGCGGAAGATTATATTTTTGGAATGGTGTTGCTCAACGATTGGAGTGCCCGTGATATTCAAAAATGGGAATACATACCACTTGGTCCATTCTTAGCGAAAAATTTTGCTACTTCTATTTCACCTTGGATAGTAACTATGGACGCCTTGGAGCCCTTTAGAACCAAAGGACCTAAACAAGATCCGACACCACTTCCCTATTTGCAACAAAACGGAAAATATGCTTTTGATATCAATTTAGAAGTACAAATTGAACCTGAGAATGCCGAAGTAACCATTGTCTCTAATTCTAATTTTAAATATATGTATTGGTCGATGAGTCAACAGTTGGCGCATCACACTTCCAATGGTTGTCGTGTCAACTCTGGCGACATGATGGGCTCGGGAACGATTTCTGGCCCAACACCAAACAGTTTTGGTTCGATGTTAGAATTGACTTGGAATGGCAAAAACCCAATTGTTATGAAAGACGGAAGTGAACGTAAATTTATCAATGACAATGACACGATAATCATGAAGGGATATTGCAAAAACAATGAAATCCGAATTGGTTTTGGGGAAGTTTCGAGTAAACTATTGCCGCCGTTTGTGAGAAAGTAACCATCAAATATTTATTTCCTTATATGCCTTATATGTTTCAAAAAAATAATAAGTTAACCATATAAGACATATAAGGAAATATAAGAGATTTTAGTTTTGATAAAACCTCAAAGTTCGTTCTTAATAAACCCAATGTTTTTATTAAAACTGGAGCCCTAGCCCTGATGGAAACGGCATCCTTTTGTTCTGTCGTTCAGAACAAAAGATAGAGTGAACAGCAGGATCAAGCTCCTAAAATACAAAGCAGATGAAAAAAATTATTCTATTTTTCTTTATTGTTTTCTCCTCATGTGGTGTTAAACAAACACAATCAATGCTGACTTCTGGCGATTATGAATCAGCCATTAATACCTGTGTTTCGAAATTGCAAGGCAACAAAAATGCGAAAAGTAAACAAGAATATGTGTCTCTTTTGGAAGAAGCTTTTGCAAAAGCTAAAGAAAGAGATGCGCGTGAAATATCGCTTTGGTTTAAGGATGCGAATCCTAACAATTTAGAGAAAATATATGCTGCCTATCAGCAACTCAATTATCGTCAAGAATCTATTCGTCCGCTTTTACCGCTTCGGTTGTTGAAAGAAAATCGAGACGCTCATTTCCCAATGGAAGATTATTCCGAGCAATTGATTGGCAGCAAAAATGCGCTTTCCAATCATTTGTATACCAATTCAAAAGCACTTATCGCGACGAAAGATAAGATGAGTTGCCGCCGTGCCTACGATGACTTGATGTATTTAGAGAGTATCAATTCGAACTATAAAGACGTCAACAAACTGCTCACAGAATCGAAAGCAAAAGGAACCGATTATGTCAATGTAACGGCTCAAAACGCTACAAACGTTATTATTCCAAATCGCTTACAAAATGATTTGCTTGACTTTAGCACCTTTGGTTTGAATGATAAATGGACCGCTTACCACAGCAACAAACAAAAAGGAATTGTTTATGATTATGGAATTGTAATTCATTTTCGAGAAATAAATATTTCCCCAGAACGTATCAATGAAAAAGAATTTGACAAAGAAAAAGTCATTAAAGATGGTGTAAAAAAATTGCTTGACAGCCGCGGTCGTGAAGTTAAAGACAGTTTAGGTAAAGTCATTTATGTAGACAATATGAAAACAATTCGCATGGCAATTAATGAATTCTCTCAAACCAAATCCGTTCAGGTAACTGCAAAAGTGGATTATATGGATTTAAAAACCAATCAATTATTACAGACTTTTCCGATGACTAGTGAGTTTGTTTTTCTCAATGTTTATGCGCGGTACCGAGGAGATCGTCGCGCTTGTGAGGAAACCTATTTTCCAACTTTTGACCGTCGTGAAGTACCTTTTCCAAGCAATGAGCAAATGGTGTATGATTGTGGTGAGGATTTGAAAACCAAACTTAAATCCATCATCAATCAACATGCTATCAATAGATAATGGTATAGCGTTCCCTAACGGTCGGGCTGTCCGCACTCGCTTTTTTACGCCTTTATAGGCTGCAAAAAGAGCTCAAACAATTGCTTCCATCCCTAACGCGCTATAGTTTCAACTTCAAATCTTCTGCATTAATTGAACTGTGAGACACGTCGTAAATCGCTACTCCATTTTTGATTAACAACAGTTGTGGTGATTGATGTTCCACCTTAAAACGTTCCGCTATTGCATTCGAAACAGCACGATGCTCCAATAAATCTAAAAAATAAGGCGTTACTTTTTCGTCCAAATCAAATTCACTTTCGAATTGTTTCAACACCATTCTGCTCACACTACAACGCGTACTGTGTTTAAAAATAACTACTGGTTTTTCAGAAGAAGCAACAATAATTTCATTCAATTGCCCTAAATCAACCAACTGAATCCAGTTCATTTTAGAAGTTGCAGGTTTTTCATTTTCAGAACTACCAAATAAGGATGAAAAAATACTCATTTTGTCGTGTTTTAAGTCAATTTGTCGTTTCTAAACTCCTGATTACAGACACTTTGTCGTGATTTTCGCATTGGAATAACAATTGACGATTGCAGGCCAAAGTTAACTATTAAAAACTAACTAAAAAAAACCATTACGATGAACATTAATAAGTTTACGATCAAATCACAAGAAGCGATGCAACAATCGCAACAATTGGCGCAAAGCTTGGGGCATCAGCAAATAGAAAACGAACATATTTTTAAAGCGATTTTTGAAGTCGATGAAAATGTGGCTCCGTTCTTATTAAAGAAACTCAACGTCAATGTGCCGTTATTTCTTCAAATACTAGACAGCACTTTACAAAGTTTCCCTAAAGTTACAGGTGGCGATATTATGCTTTCAAGAGGAGCCAATACCACTTTAAATGAAGCTGAAATCTTCGCCAAGAAAATGAACGACGAATTCGTTTCAATAGAACATTTGATTCTTGCCATTTTCACTTCTAAAAGCAAAGTTTCTCAAATCTTAAAAGACCAAGGCGTTACTGAAAAAGGTTTACAAGCTGCCATCGACGAATTGCGAAAAGGCGAACGTGTGACTTCAGCTTCCGCTGAAGAAACGTATAATTCCCTTAATAAATACGCTAAGAATTTAAATGAATTAGCCAAAAATGGCAAACTCGATCCGGTAATTGGTCGTGATGAAGAAATTCGAAGAGTTTTGCAAATCTTAACACGAAGAACGAAAAACAATCCGATGTTGGTGGGTGAACCTGGCGTTGGTAAAACCGCGATTGCAGAAGGATTAGCTCATCGAATTGTAGATGGAGATGTCCCTGAAAACCTCAAAGACAAAATCATTTTCTCTCTTGATATGGGCGCATTGATTGCCGGTGCGAAATACAAAGGAGAATTCGAAGAAAGACTCAAGTCGGTTGTAAAAGAAGTAACTGCTGCCGAAGGCGATATCGTACTTTTTATTGATGAGATTCACACACTTGTTGGTGCTGGAGGTGGCGAAGGCGCTATGGATGCTGCGAATATTCTAAAACCTGCTTTGGCTCGTGGCGAATTACGAGCGATAGGTGCCACAACTTTAGATGAATATCAAAAATACTTCGAAAAGGACAAAGCCTTAGAGCGTCGTTTTCAAAAGATTATGGTGGAAGAACCCGATACGGAAAGTGCCATTTCTATTCTTCGAGGTATCAAAGAAAAATACGAAACACACCACAAAGTACAAATCAAAGACGATGCGATTATTGCTGCTGTTGAATTGTCGCAACGCTACATTACCAATCGATTCCTTCCAGACAAAGCGATCGATTTGATGGATGAAGCCGCGTCAAAATTACGCATGGAAATAAATTCAAAACCAGAAGAATTGGATGTTTTCGATCGAAAAATTATGCAATTGGAAATTGAAATTGAAGCCATCAAGCGGGAAAAAGACGAAAGCAAACTCAAAGGATTGAGCATGGAATTGGCGAACTTAAAAGAAAGTCGCAACGAAATCTTCGCCAAATGGAAATCCGAAAAAGATGTTGTTGATAACATTCAAGCAATAAAAACTGAAATTGAAGATTTTAAATACGAAGCCGAACGTGCCGAGCGCGACGGTGATTATGGAAAAGTAGCCGAAATACGTTATGGAAAAATCAAAGAAGCACAAGAACGATTGGATGTTTTTCAAAAACAATTACTCGAAAACCAATCTGGTAATTCTTTAATAAAAGAAGAAGTAACTCGAGAAGATATTGCAGAAGTAGTTGCAAAATGGACCGGCATTCCAGTGATGAAAATGCTACAAGGCGAACGCGAAAAATTATTAAAACTCGAAGCCGAGTTGCACAAACGTGTCGTTGGGCAAGAAGAAGCCATTGAAGCCGTGAGTGA
>JAYVZG010000077.1:0-3227 GCA_043783565.1 Flavobacterium sp.
CCATGTAAATCACATGAAACTTTAAATCATCGCCCAAACATCGCTTTCGACGCAGGCTATCTTTGAATACTGGCAGGACTATCTGGCAGGACTATCTGGTAGGATTATCTTAAGTAACTGGTAGGCAACTTATTTTTTCGTTTGTTCGAAACAGTTTTGGTTAGGATTTAAAAATAAGTAATAAAGTTATAATTTTAATAATGTGGCACTGGTTGAAAGATGCAGCATGGTATACGTATGATTTAACGACATGTTTTAATGAATTTTTAGGGTAGTTTTGTATCTAATCATTTTCACAGTTTGTTGAAAAAAATAAGTTCTCTTTAAGTCATCATGAAACATAAAGGAGAATGCCTGAATTTTCAATTGCACAGTAAATGATGTAATAATTTTAATTATGTGTTGATGGAAATTTGTTTCATCTACTTCACGAAAGCGATGGATATATGTTGTCACATGTAACATTTACGCGGGTTGTATGGCGCGTTTTTGTGGACAAATCACCCGGGTTTTTCTTCGGGTTTTCATCATACACAATTTATACACAACCATACTCATTTATATCATACACACCTCTACTATAGTTCATTTTGCTCACAGTGCTACCCTTCAACACCGGATGTACTCCATTTGGCTGAAATCATCCAATTCCTTAGTTTTCACATCTTTTGGTCCTATACGACTTGATCTTGTTATCACTTTTTATCAATATTTAAGAAATTTTCCTTTGCAATGTCAAAAACTTCATTTCTATTAGGTCAATCGCACCTTTAAAGTGGCTTTCAAAAAATAAAATTGTGAAAATCTAAAATTTGAAGTATTACATATAATTAAATAGTAGCGTCAAAACTCTGCAACAAACACGCAATCGCACAAATATGCGGAAATTAAGGAATATCCGTTTCGGCCACCATCGGATCACGAGAAGTTCAGGTGACGAATCGGAACTTTATCCAACAATGATGACCCAGCACGAGGAAATTAAGTGACCCAGTGCACAATTTAAAGCTCTGTTTAAAATGATTTGCAACTACAAGCGTGGCAATAAGTCATGTACTGAAACATGCCATGAGACCTCTGGAGGGATTAAAAGATCTAAATGTAAGCTGCACTTGGCAGCGGCGAACAAATCATCTAGGCATAGAGCTATTAAGAAATCAATGGCATCAGGTTTAACTGGAGAAGGAATTCAGGGAGAAAAGGACCTTTCTAAAAGGGAACTTCAGACGCACAGTCTTCAGACTTCAGATTTGTAAAGATTGATCGAAATTGGGGGATAAACCGTAGGTGGTTCCACCTCTATATGATAAAAAAATGTAATGTCATATGAAGATGTCCATCCTACGATCATTATATCATAGAAATAGACAACAAGTGCCGGAACCAAAGTAAAAGACAGATTGTCAGTGCAGGTAAGTTCTCAACCAGTGGCATTCTTTGACTACGATGGCTCTGTTGTTTTGAAATTTGGTGCACCTCGTTCGATTTTTTCCTTCATTGATCGTTGAAAACTGTAATTCACTTCTATTCAAAGGATTGAATGAAGGGATCAATTCTGCCGCGCATCTTGCCGTGACGTCCTCTTGTCATAGTAGGTAAGATTGAAAATTTCACATCATCGGTAATCTCATTGATTAGTTGACTTTGCTCGGAATTCTGAATCGCAAATTTTGACGATCCTGATTGATAGAACACATTAATTTCGAGCGACTTCTATATTTCATTTCTTTTCATTCAATGCTTCCTCTTGAACACGTTCAGGAAGCCACTGGAGCTATCGAAGATAGGACAACAGACACCTTTTTCGGAGGAAGCACCTCAGGAAGCGCTATTTTTTTTTTGTAATAACATTGATGTATTTTTCCTTTTTCTGTCACTGCTACATTCATCACAGTTTTGTACTTCAATGCTGCTTAATTTTTAAACTCTGTTTGAAGTCCTAACCCAAATTATTATTTCGTAAAGTAAATTAAACATTTTTAAATACTATTAAAAGATATTTTTATTTAAACTTCAACAGAGAAAGGCTCAATTTAAGATGAGTTGACAGAGTTACACTCTCTCCTTTTTTTGTATGGTTGTTAATACTTAGTGTTGAGAGTTGTATAGGCTGATACCTTTTGTGCTTTCTTAGAGTTATCTGTTACAATAAATCCAATAGCCATATCATCGAATGATGATTTAAAAATTGAATCTTCTTCTTCTTAGGTAAGCTCTTTGAAGTCTTTAGGTAGGAATTTTTTGATTTCATAAACAAGGACCTTCGCTGAGGACAGTTGGCATTTATCCTGTGTGCGCTAATCCAGCCCGTTCAAAAACTTGAAAGTACCGATATGTTTAAACGGTATTTCATCATGCCATATCGGTATACACTTTGTTAGGAATTTTTCTTATTATAGTAGAATATTTCCTAGTGCTAAAAAAGAACATATTTGTTAACATGTCAGAATATAGAACATGGCCTTCTTCGTTAGTTTTTATATCAAGTGTCCAGGCCACTCCAAATATTTTTCGAATTAATTCATCAAAAAGGCATATTATTGAGTTTTTTGTTTTCGCTTCGCTTCGCTTCGTCACGTTTTTATACTACTATTTCGTTCCCAATTTTTCGTCACTTTTTCACTACTATTCGGTACCCAAGTTTTTTTCCAAAAAGGAAAAGTTTGCAGGTAATATGACTACATGTCGCAGTCAGTAGAAATACCACAACTTCCTAAAGTGGTAGGCTAGGAGGGCTCACGATGACGCTCCTGAACCAGTAACACACTGGTTCTCCATGGATGTGATTCTTCTAGCAACAGGTAATTTCGTTTGAAAATGGTTCTGATAACCGCAATTTCAAATTTTGTCATCTCCAATTCTAAAAATTTAGTCGTTATCTCAGCCATCGATGATGTCACGAGCAACTTTGTACCATTTTCCATCCTCAAATACACCGCCAACACTAAATCCGTTTGAAGTTCTGGGTTGAATGATGAAATTTTGATCGAGCACTCCAACTCCCTCGATTTCATCTTTTTGAGTGTAGAAATTTTTGAAACCAACATCATCGGACGTAAATCGACTATCAAGCCTCATTTTCTTTTTCAGAAATACTAACCATATATCAAACCCACTATATTTACTGTCAGATTAATGCTGGCAGCACCAGGAAGGATTTTTCTGACATTTCAAAATGTTGAAAAAGGTGCTTTGCACACTGTTAGATTACAGCAGGTAAAATTTAA
>JAYVZG010000078.1:0-62290 GCA_043783565.1 Flavobacterium sp.
GAAAACGCCAGAGTTTGCACACAAAAATCAACAACATGAATACAAATCTTATAGCCTGAATTAATAACAAAAAGAGTCAACCTATATCAGGACAAGACATTGAAGACACTAAAGCGGAAAGTGATCCATTGAAAGAAGTACTTATTCAAAATAATTACAATGTTGTCGGTATTGCCTCGACATTCAACGAAGCGCTGCATCTATTCTACAATCAACCGGTTGATATTGTCATCATTGATATTTTTCTCGATGGAAAACCCGACGGAATTGCATTTGCAGAAACGATTAATATTGTTCCTAATGCTTCTAAACCTTTTGTATTCTTGACTTTTTCGAAAGACCGACAGATTTTTGAAAGGGCAAAACTTACGCATCCATTTAGTTTTTTAATGAAACCTTTCAATGAACTCGAAATTCTTTATGCGATTGAAATGGCGGTCGAGAAATTCTATAACGAATCAAAATCAATATCTGTCGAAAACCAGAATGCCGTGATGAGCAAAGATTATCTGTTCATCAAAAAGAAAAATGCGTTAAAGAAAATCCTAATTACCGATATAGTTTACATAGAAGTCGAAGAACGATATTGCAATATTATTGCTGAAAGTGAAAAGTTTGTGATTCAGATTTCACTGACTAAAATCCTCGAACTGTTGGATTCTGCAAAATTCCAGAGAACACATCGAAACTATATCGTAAACTCAGATAAAATCCTCGAAGTGCAGGTTGCAGATAACCTTATAATTCTAAAAGGAAACCATAAAGTGATGCTTAGCGATACCTACAAAGATTTCATCAACAAATTTCGCATCCTGAAATAAGTGTTGGTTTTATGGCTTCTCTATTCGTCCCAATCCGGACGATTTTTTTTTGCCCAATTTTCTTATGACCTATTATAGATTACTCATGACATCGCTTGGTTGCCTCATGACATTTTGCTCCATTTGAGTTGACATCGTATGTAGTTTTACTTTAGAAATCAAATGAAGCTAGCATTATTATTTCTTGTCAATCGTTCCAAATGAATTTCTTATCGCAACAAACCCACATGTGTTTCATGATCTATAAACGTTGCCCGAAGAAATCTACCCGAATGATGACGATGGAGTTCAGAAACCATTAAAAACGAGGCGTAACCTGAAAAGCCAAACGAGTAAGGAATTCAAAAAATAATCATCATGAGTACTTCAAACACAATAAATCTTTATCCGGTAAATCATGCCGAGTTGGGAAATTTTATAACTGGTTCTAAAACATTCGGACCACTTACAATCAATTACAATGTCGATTTATCAATACCGCAAGTTCAGATTACTGTTCTTTTATATGGTGTTGTCATCGGACAGGCAACTATAAACAAAGCGCATCCGACGGTACAATTGGGCGGAAGTATCGGAATCGCAAAAGCAGAGGTTGACTTGACACTGAACGGTAACGAAATTGATTACAAAATCGATGTTGAGGCTTTCGGTAAAACAATCTATTCTGGTAGCGGCGTACTTTTCTCTTGGTAAATAACCTTAGCTAAAGCATGCACTGGAGCCGGAAAACCAGAAAAACGGGGCGTAATCTGAAAAGCCATACGAGTAGGAACAACTATTTAAATTTTAAGTGATGTCAAATTCAAAACAAAAAGTAAATGAAGGACTTCCGGGAGGATGGTCAAAATATGGTCCGCTTTCGAAAGAAGACAAACAAATTTTTGATGAAGCGCTTCCTGTAAATCCTATGGTTTCGTATACACCAGAAGCAGTCTCCAAACAATTGGTAGCTGGAATGAACTACCGCTACAAATGTACCGCTAACTATGCGGAATGGATACTCACAGAAGAAGTCATTGTTCATATTTTCAAGCCTTTAGTTGGGAAACCATTTGTAACGGCGATTACGAGAATGTAATATTTACCAATACAGTGGAGTCCAGAAACCACAAAAAAAACGGGGCGAAACCTGAAAAGCCAAACGAGTAAGGAAACAAAATTTTAATAATCATGTCAATAAGTACAAGCAATTGCACAACATTTATTCAAGTATGGGTAGATGTCAATGCAATACAACAAAACACTACAACCGGATGTTACGCCGTATGCAACATAACGCCTCAGTCAGTATCTACCGGAATGGGAACTGCAAATTTATCTACTACAGTAACTACCGGAACGAATGTATGCTGGACGGTTTTACCAATCGATCCCCAGTACAATGGAGATTTTACAATAACCAATATTGGCGTAGAATCAGGATGGAACGTCCCGCCAGCTCCGGTTGCGGGTCTTCCAAACACTTTCACTGGGCAACTTACTACGACAACCGTTAACGGAAACGTGAATTCTAATATCGCATTCAGTTATAATGGCTCTGGGAATTCCATTACAGTCACTTTGCCTGTTACAATCACACCGGTAGCGCCAGTCAATTAGCATTAATAATCTTTAAAAACTAAAATCATGAATAATAAAACAAATTCGCCATTCGTATCAAGCACAATTATGCCGGCAAGAGTAATCAATCTGGCAATCGATACGGCTTACATATACAGTCAAACTTCAGGCACTTATGCAGGAGTAGGCGTATATATGATGGACAATAATGTAGAAGGCGGTAGCACCAATGAAGGTGGACTCGAACTTGTAACCGATGTTTCAGCAGGTTTCGGAATCGCTTTCAATGCCTTCCCAATAGATGCCGCTGGAAACCAAGGCGATACCGTAGCAATTGTTGGTTTCGAAGTTTCCGACGGAACAAACATATTCGGAAACTTCGGATGGCCCACAGAGCAACCCGCAGGATCATCTTATCAATGGATGGGTACAGCAATGGTGCAGGGAAATTGCACCTATCAAATCAAAATCGGAGTTTCAATAGGCGGCGCACCGATGCAATATTTTTGGTGGGATCCGTTCTTCAATTGTACGGCCTAAATCTGTCCGTGTCAATTTTCAATGTGCATTCGATATTATTTTCGGGTGCACATTTTTTTTTAGGGCGTTCCCTACGGTCGGGCTCTCCGCTAACATGCAAAGCATCGACCGAACTCCTCTAAAAATAAAAGCCTGTGAGGTAATCTTTTGTGAAAAAAAATCACAAAAGGATACCGCTTCTATCCCTAACGCGCACTTACCCCAAAGTTTGAATCTAAAAATCTAACAATCTAACAATCGAATAATCTATACCAATCCCGCTCGTTTCAACAAAGCTTCCGGTTTCGGCTCTTGCCCGCGGAATCGTTTGTACAAAATCATTGGCGCTTCGGTACCGCCTTTTGAAAGAACATTGTCTTTAAATTTTGTCGCAACTTCTTTATTAAAAATGCCTTTTTCTTTGAAGTAGTCAAACGCATCAGCGTCTAATACTTCCGCCCATTTGTAGCTATAATAACCCGAAGAATAACCGCCTTGAAAAATATGAGAAAAAGCTGTACTCATAGCGTTTTCCTTGACGTCCGGATACAATTGCGTCGCAGCGAATTGTTCGGTTTCAAAGGCTTTCAAATCGGTGATGCCACTTGGGTCTTGTCCGTGCCAACCCATGTCCAACAAGCCAAAACTCAATTGTCGCATCGTCGCCATGCCTTCCTGAAAACTTGCACTTTCTTTGATTTTCTCTACCAATTCCATCGGAATCATTGCTCCTGTTTCGTAATGCGTCGCAAACAAAGCCAAAGCTTCGGCTTCATAACACCAGTTTTCCATGATTTGACTCGGTAATTCTACGAAATCCCAATAAACAGAAGTTCCGGACAAACTTGGATAAGTCGTATTGGCTAACATACCATGCAAACCATGACCGAATTCATGAAACAAAGTGGTTACTTCATTGAAAGTCAACAATGATGGTTTGGTTTCCGTTGGTTTAGTAAAATTGCACACGTTCGAAATATGCGGACGCTCGTTTACGACGTCTTTAATATATTGTGATTTAAAAGAAGTCATCCAAGCGCCATTGCGTTTTCCTTTTCGTGGAAAGAAATCGGCGTAGAAAATCGAAACTAAATTACCGTTTTCGTCTTTCACTTCATAAGTGGTGACTTCATCATGGTATTTATCAATGTCGAAAATTTCGGTAAATGTCAAGCCGTAGAGCTTTTGCGCAATCGTAAAAGCACCAGCCAACACCTTCTCTAACTGAAAATAAGGTTTCAATTTCTCGTCATCCAAATTGAATAACTGTTGTTTTAGTTTTTCCGAATAGTAAGCGCCATCCCATTTTTCGAGTTGTTCAATCCCATCGAGTTCCTTGGCAAATTGTATCAATTGCTTGAATTCTCTTTCGGCTGCTGGTTTGGCTTTGGCCATTAAATCTTGCAAAAATGAGGTGACTTTTTCAGGTGTTTGCGCCATGCGTTCTTCCAAAACAAAATGGGCATGCGTGGCATAACCCAATAAGTTCGCTCGGTCAAAACGCAACTTGGCAATTTTCAAAACAATGGATTGGTTGTCGAATTCGTTATTTTGAAAACATTTCGCGCCAAAGGCAATCGCCATTTTTTTGCGCAATTCTCGATTGTCTGCATACGTCAAAAATGGAATGTAACTCGGGTGGTCTAAGGTAAATATCCAACCGTCCTTATCTTGACTTTTGGCCAATGTTCTTGCAGCTTCTATGGTGCCTTCTGGCAAACCAGACAAGTCATTCTCGTCGGTCAAGTGCATTTCGAAAGCATTGGTTTCTGTCAGTACATTTTCGCCAAATTGCAAACTTAACTTCGACAATTCTTTGTCGATTTCGCGCAGTTGTAGTTTCTTATCTTCGGATAAGTTGGCGCCATTTCTGGAAAAGCTTTTGTATTTTTTATCTAAAAGCGTGGTTTGTTCTGGAGTTAGATTCAGCGTATCTTTTTGTTCGTAAACTGCTTTTACTTTGGCAAATAAATCGGCATTGAGGCGAATGTCGTTGCTAAATTCGGACAGTAAAGGCGACACTTCTTGAGCAATCTTTTGCAATTCGTCATTGGTTTCAGCCGAATTCAAATTGAAAAAAATACTCGAAATCCGATCGAGAATATCACCACTAAACGCCATTGCTTCAATGGTGTTTTCAAAAGTAGGAGCGGATGGGTTCTTGACAATCGCATCGATTTCGGCTTTGGCTAAAGCAATTCCTTCTTGAAAAGCAGGAAAAAAATGGTCGTTTTTGATTTGCGAAAAGGGTGCGGTGTCGTATTTGGTTTGGAATTTTTGTGTTAGGATCATGGCTCGCGAAGGCGCTAAGTTATAGATGTTATTGAATCGTTTTTTTTAACCGCAAAGTTCGCGATGGTTATCGCAAAGTTCACAAGTGTCGTTGTTTGTTTTCCCCTCCTTTGGAGGGGTGCCCGAAGGGCGGGGTGGCACTAGCCCCGATAGTAGCGGAAATCCTTTTGTGGCGCAAAGCAGAACAAAAGATTGCAGCGTATAGCGGAAAATAGCTCCTAATTTTATTTGTTTTTAAGATTGTCCGACGACGCATTTACGCTGTCTTTCAAACTTTCTTTGTATTGTATGATTTTCGATTGGATGTTCTTGTCGTGACTTCCGATAATTTGTGCTGCGAGAATACCTGCATTTTTGCCGCCATTCAACGCTACTGTAGCCACAGGGACGCCTCCTGGCATTTGAAGAATCGAGAGAATACTATCCCAACCGTCGATAGAATTACTCGATTTTACCGGAACGCCAATCACAGGCAACGGCGACATCGAGGCGACCATGCCTGGCAAATGCGCCGCGCCTCCAGCTCCAGCAATAATCACTGCAATGCCTTTTTTGTGGGCGTTTTTACTAAAATTGAATAGTTTTTCGGGGGTGCGATGTGCCGAAACAATATCCACTTCCGTTTCGATGTCGAAACTTTTGAGAATGTCGATGGCTTCTTGCATAATGGGCATGTCGGAGATGCTTCCCATGACGATGGCTACTTTCATTTTAATTAACAATTAATAATTAACAATTAATAATTACTCGGCAACGACACGAATTGTGTTTTTGACAAGTTCTGCAATTTTTCGGGCTTCAGTCATATCTTCATTGACAATCGTAACATGTCCCATTTTTCGGAACGGTCGCGTTTGCTTTTTTCCGTATATGTGTGGCGTAACGCCTTCGATAGCTAATATTTCGTGGATGTTTTCGTAAACTACATTGCCTGAAAACCCAACTTCGCCTACTAAATTGACCATGATTCCTGCGACTTTGCTATCGGTGTTTCCCAAAGGTAAATCGAGTATAGCGCGCAAATGATTTTCGAACTGTGACGTATAACTGGCTTCAATGGAGTAATGTCCGGAATTGTGAGGACGAGGCGCTACTTCATTGACCAAAATATCACCGTCATGCGTTTGAAACATTTCGACTGCTAGTAATCCAACGGGTTCAAAAATGGCAGCAACTTGCAGTGCAATTGCCGTGGCTTTTTTAGCGACTTTGTAATCGATTCTCGCTGGGCAAATGACATATTCTACTTGATTGGCTTCGGGATGAAATTCCATTTCAACGACTGGATACGTTTTAACTTCACCAGAAACCGAGCGAACTACAATAACTGCGAGTTCATTTTTGAAAGGAATCATTTCTTCTGCAATACATTCCGTTTCTGGAAGTTCTGCCAAATCGGACCATTCACGTATTATTTTCACACCATATCCATCGTAACCAAATTCGGTGCATTTCCAAACAAACGGCATTGAAATAGTTTCATCTTCAATGCTTTTTCGTAAATCACCAAGAGTAGCAAATAGTGAGAAATCAGCGGTTGGAATATTGTTTTGGTGATACAATTCTTTTTGAATGCCTTTATTCTGTATTTTTTTTAGCGTTTTTGGAGAAGGAAAAATGCGAATTCCTTCCGTTTCGAGCTTTTCTAACGCATCAATATTTACTAATTCAATTTCAAATGTGAGTATATCGACTTGCTTGCCAAAGTTATAAACGGTATCATAATCCATCAAATCGCCTTGAACAAAAGTATTGCAAGCAATTTTACACGGAGCATCGAGGCTTGAGTCAAGTACAAAAGTCTGAATATCCCATTTCCGTGTTTCCGACAGCAGCATTTTGCCTAATTGTCCACCGCCGAGGATGCCTAACTTAAAATCGGAAGAAAAGAAGTTCATGTTATTGCCTTGTTTGCGCAAAGATAGTTATCAATTGAGAATTGCTGTGCCAATTCGCAAATAAATTTGCTCGGGTGATAATTGATTTTTTTTATCGACGCACAATTATTTTTTTTGTGTAATTCCCTTGATAGGTGTTGATGACCAAGGTATAAATACCAACCGAGAGCTGATGTACCGGAATACTATATTGATTGGTCGTTAATGGGTTGGTAAATTTCCCCATAAAACGCCCGTCGATACTGTAAATAGTAATGGAATTTATATTGTCTAAAGCATGAATCGTAAATGTTTCTGATTTTGGATTGGAATAAACTATAATATCTTCTGCATTGTTAAAAGTTGCCGAAGTCAATGCGCTATCTGAATAACAAGAAGGCGGAATGGTATTTAAAGCATTAATTAATTGATTGACTTTATTACCGGAAAATCCCGTCAAGTTCGTATTATCGTAAAAAGTTAAGTCCAAAACGGAATTCCCCGCGCCAAACCAATCTTGTAATATCGTTGCAAAAACTCTGCGGTAATCATGTTGTACGGTTTGTACTTGAAAATTATTCGTTGACACCGCCTCACTCAAGTTGATGTTCGTACCAGAAACCCCCGGCGTAACCGAACTTCCGAAAACAAACATTGGCGCAATTTCGCCATGGTCTGTTCCTAAACCACCATTCTCTCCAGCTTTTCTTCCAAATTCGGAAAAAGTTACAGCAATGACATCGTTGCCAACGCTTTGATTGTTCAAGTCGGTAATAAAACTAGCAACAGCACCCGAGATTTCACTCATTAAGTCAGCATGCTTTCCTAAATGTGGTGTATCTGTTGCAGCAACTTGCAAGTTGTGCGTATCAAATCCTCCAATTTTAACCAAATAAACTTTCGTTTGTAAGCCACCCGAGATAAATCTTGCGACTGTTTTTAGTTGATTGGATAAACCCGTATTTGCGTACGTCACAGAATTAGTTCCTGCATTGAAAGCTGTAGAAATAGTTTGTGCATAGGTATTGGTAGAGGTATCGTTGTCTAAAATAAATTGAATCAAATCGCCATATTCAGAATCAGGAATCACACTAGGAGCTGGGCCGCCTAATCCATTTACAACAGAATAAAAACCGGATGGATCTTGACCATTAATATTTAAAGACATGCCATGTTCTGCTTCACCGTGAAATCCCAAGGAGTTTTCGCTACTACCCAATTGAATTCCCAATGGAAAATTGGCAGTTAAGAAATTCGCATAATAGTTTTCTAAAAATCGACCAACCCAACCGCTCTCTAAAAGATTGTTGGCTTGAGTGCCATCGCCTCCTGTCAGCCATAAGTCGGTTGATTTGAAATGGGATTTATCTTGACTTGGATAACCCACACCTTGCACCAATCGCATCAATCCACTATCATAAAGACTTTTGAAACCAACAAGAGATGGATGCAGTCCGACTTGATTTTCCAGGGCTAAAGTGCTGTCTAAATTGATCACACTATTGACACCTGTATTGTCTAATTTTATGGTTGGTCGTAAAGCAGCGTAGGTATCGTATTGGTTTATAGGCACGACGGTATTAATACCATCATTTGCCCCAGCCAATTGAATCAAGACTATTTTTTTTCCATTTATATCTGGACATGTAGCCATTCCAGCAGATTGGAAAAGTGCAAAAACCTCCGTGGGTAAAAGCGATAAGGCGCTTGCTGTTGAGGTTAGTTTTATAAAGCTTCTTCTTTTCATTTTTTGTGAATTTAAAAATGAGAATGAAATTCAATCTCTAGGTTAAGTTTAAAAAATTTGGGATTCAGGGGCGCTCAATAATTTTGAAACCAACAATTTGAGTCGAGGTTCAACGACAGAATTATTAGCACTTGATAAGTACGTATTCCATGCGTCAGTCCAATAATAATTAACCGATCCTTGCAATAAAAAAGAATTCATAAAATATGCCACACGTTCAGCATCGGGATTTTGAGCAAAAATCGCATTGCACAATTCTGTGGTTAAAGCCACAGGGTCGGAAGCATCGGATAATAATCCACCATTTTGAATTACCGTTGAAATATTAATTTTCGCGGCTGTATTTGCATTGCCACTTATGCGATTGAAGCCATCGAGCAAGGATTCGCCAAGACGATAACGTGCAATCAGTGTCGATGATGAAATCCAACTTCGATCAAATTCAGGCGCTTGATAATAGGCTAAATGCCCAGCTACATTTTCAGGGTCAAACAAGATCATATTCGATCCCGTTAAAAAAGTATCATGTACAAATTTGACCCAAAACTGATTGTAGAAATTCAAAGGATCGGTCGTAGGATCTGGTATTGTCGCTTGCAAATACGTGCAAATTTCAGAAACTTGTTGCAACGGCGATTTGATAATGGCGCCAATTGTTTCATCTGTCGCGTTGCTGTCATCTAAGTCATAAAAATGCTGACTTTCTAATAACTTTCGCACGGTTGGAGCGAGTTCGTAATTGTTATTGTATAGCAATTGTGCTAGAGGTGCAATGATATCTGTTTCGACTTCGGGGGTAATGTTTCCTTTGACAAAATAGATATACAATTTTCGGCAAATGTTTTTGGCAGTTGCCATTTGATTGAAAACCATTTCTACAAAATCATTCAATTCAAAGTCCATTGTAATGTCGTCAGTAGCAGGATTAATTGTTGTATTATTGAAAGCGCTGCTAAACACTTTTGGACTCAAATGATGTTGCGAGAATAAGTTATATCCTTTCGGAATACCGGTTACTGGGTCAATAACAGAGCGATCATTTTTGCGTTTAAAACCAGTTAAAACACGAGCAGCTTGCACAATATCAGCTTCGATATAATTGGTGTAATTTCCTGGTGCAATTTGCGGTCCTTTGCCAATAGTAAAGAGCTCTAAGAATTCTCTGGCGTAATTTTCATTGGGAGAATTTTTATTGTTGGCGGTGTTATTCAAATACAACAACATCGAATTGTCTACCGTGACTTTTTTTGCCAAGGTCTTATAATTTCCAAAAGAATAAAATAAATGCAGTCGAATGTGATCGTAAAATTCGGTTGAAGAGCCAGCACCATTTGATTTTTCTACCGTAAATCGAGTAGATAAAAAATGAGACAATTTGTATTTTAAAGTCGGTGTTTGAATCGCATTATACCACCACCAACCCGCAACTATAGAGGCTTTTCTAGATTGGCTGCTAAAAGAAGTTGGCAAAGCTGTTGACTCGGTCCAAAATCCATCAGGAGCTGAACTTGGTAAAGGATCGTAGGGAATAGGAAGCACTAATGGACTGTCTTGCAATAACAAATCCAGAGCTTGTTGTGGTGTTAAAGCGGCGAACTGATCGACAAGCGGTTTGGTATACGAAAAAGTAGCTCGTTTTAATAGATGCTTCGCAAAAGCAATTCCGAGCGCATTGGTATTGGGGTTCAATGATGCCATAGAAAAAAGGATATAGGTTAATAGGATAAAAATAAATGTATTAATTGAATATCAGACTATTATCGCATAATAAAATTTTACATTTTATCAACAATAGGAAATTAGATAGGTAATAAATATTGTTTTTTTGCAAAAAAGGTTTGTATACGTACAGCTTACTACTGAATACTTTACTAAATTTGCACCTTATAAAAATAAAAAGATGATACAACTCCACGATAAACATTTTGTACCTTTCATTTCTTCCGAAGAAATTGAATTCGCTATAGCCAATATGGCCAAACAAATGGATGATGATTTTTTTGATGAAATCCCAGTATTTGTTGGAGTTTTAAACGGATCCTTTATGGTTTTGTCCGATTTAATGAAACAATATCGCGGTATGTGCGAAGTAAGTTTTGTTAAAATGGCATCGTATGAAGGGACTCAATCGTCAAATGAAGTTCGACAACTTATCGGAATCAATCAAAATCTAGAAGGTAGAACTGTAGTAATCGTGGAAGACATTGTCGATACCGGCAACACCGTAGAAGAACTAAAAGCCATTTTCAAAGAGAAAAAAGTAAAACATCTCAAAATAGCGACTTTATTTCTAAAACCAGAGGTCTATAAAAAAGACATCAAATTAGATTACGTAGGTATTCGAATTCCCAACAAATTTATTGTTGGTTTTGGTTTAGATTACGACGGCTTAGGCAGAAACCTCAAAGACATTTACCAACTAGCAGAATAACCGACAACTGACAACTAACAACCGACAACTTTATTACCAATGATCAACATCGTTCTTTTCGGAAAACCAGGTGCAGGAAAAGGCACACAAGCTGAATTTTTAAAAGGAAAATACAATTTAACCCATTTGTCAACGGGAGATATTTTTAGATACAATATCAAAAACGAAACGGAATTGGGTAAGTTGGCCAAAACCTATATGGACAAAGGCGATTTGGTGCCCGATGAGGTTACCATCCAAATGCTACAAAGCGAAGTGGATCAAAACCCACAATCTAGCGGTTTTTTGTTCGACGGTTTTCCAAGAACTTTAGCGCAAGCCGAAGCATTGGATGTGTTTTTAATTTCTAAAAATCAAAGCATCACGGCAACTATTGCACTCGAAGCTAATGATGAAATATTAGTGCAACGTCTTTTAGAGCGAGGAAAAACTTCAGGCAGACCAGACGATCAAAATGAAGAAAAAATTAGAAATCGCTATGACGAATACAATCTAAAGACCGCGCCATTAATGCAGTATTACCAAGCGCAAGGAAAATTTCACGCCGTAGATGGCATCGGTTCCATCGAGGAAATTACACAACGTTTGAGTGCTGTGATTAATAATTTATAGGAGCTTTTCCGGCTGTACGTTGCTATCTTTTGTGCCACTCGAGCGAAGTGAATTGACGGCGCAAACAAAGGCACAAAAGGATATCCACTGCCATCCGGGCTAGTCACGATAACCGGAACATCCGAGTTATCATCAACCAAATTTATTACATTGGAATTACTCATCATTCTTTTTTTAATTCTTCTCAACGGAGTCTTCTCGATGTCGGAAATTGCTTTGATATCCGCCCGAAAAACACGTTTAGAATCGGCTGCTAAAAAAGGACATGAAGGCGCTAAAACTGCTTTAGAATTAGCCAATTCACCAAATAAATTATTATCAACGACTCAAATCGGAATTACCTTGATTGGGATTCTTACCGGTATTTTTAGTGGCGATTCGATTACAACTAGTGTGCAGATTTTCGTGAGTGGTTTCGAAAGTTTAAAGCCCTTTTCGCATTCAATTGCTGTCGCGTTTGTCGTCCTGATTTTGACATTTTTCTCTTTGGTTTTAGGGGAATTGTTGCCCAAAAGAATCGGATTAAATCATCCAGAAAGCATTGCCAAAGCAGTTGCCATGCCTATGAAAATGATTTCGATACTTACTGCTCCGTTCATTTGGTTGCTTACGATTTCAACGGAGTTCTTGTTGAAAATTTTTAATATAAAACCTTCAGCAGATGGCAAAGTAACCGAAGAAGAAATCAAAGCCATCATCAAAGAAGGAACCGAAGGTGGCGAAGTACAAGAAATCGAACAAGATATTGTAGAGCGTGTGTTTCATATTGGGGACAGAAAAGTCAATTCGTTGATGACGCATCACAAGTCGGTGGTTTTTTTACCTATGAGCGCTGATAAAAATCAAGTTCGCGAACTTATGCTCGAGGAATTACACTCCATTTATCCTGTCTACGATAAAAACCATGACGATATTGTTGGCGTTGTCAATTTGAAAAACATATTTGCTCATTTTGAAAATTCCAATTTCAATTTAAAATCGATTATGACCGAAGCTCCCTTTATCATGGAACAAACAACCGCTTATAAAGCATTGGAGAATTTCAAAAAAAGTGGGATTCATTACTCGTTTGTTTCGGATGAATATGGCGTATTTCAAGGGGTGATTACTTTGAATGATATTTTAGAAGCATTGGTGGGTGACGCGGCTGACTTTTACAAAGAAGACTTTCAATTGGTGGCGCGTGAAGACGGAACTTGGTTAGTAGACGGGCATTATTCGTTGCACGATTTCTTGACGTATTTCGATTTGGATGAATTGACTAACGATTATGAAGTGAATACCGTAAGTGGATTAATCATGACGGAATTATCCCGTATTCCGAAGCAAGGAGAAAAATTAATATGGCAAAAATTCGAATTGGAGGTCATCGATATGGATGGGGTGAAAATCGATAAAGTGATGGTGAAATCCCTAAGGGGTTAAAATTGTTGTCAGTTATCAGTTGTCAGTTAATACCGAACCGACAACCGACAACCGACAACCGACAACTAAAATTATGACAGAGGGAAATTTTGTAGACTACGTAAAAATATATGTTTCATCCGGGAAAGGTGGGAAAGGATCGACGCATTTGCATCGCGAAAAATTTATTGAAAAAGGCGGTCCAGATGGTGGTGATGGTGGTCGAGGAGGTCACGTTTATTTAGTGGGTAATAAGAGTTTATGGACTTTGTTTCATCTAAAGTTTGCCCGACATGTAAAAGCAGGTCACGGCGGCGATGGAGGCGGAGATAGAAGTACTGGAGCCGATGGCGACGACAAATTTATTGAAGTGCCATTAGGAACTGTCGTTCGCGATAAAGAAACCAATGAAATCCTTTTCGAGATTACCGAAGATGGTGAAAAACGAATTGTAGCACAAGGCGGCAAAGGTGGTTTGGGTAACTGGCATTTTCGAAGTTCCACCAATCAAACGCCACGTTATTCTCAACCGGGATTGCCTTCGGAAGAAGTGGATATGATTTTAGAATTGAAAGTCCTAGCAGACGTTGGTTTGGTAGGTTTTCCGAATGCTGGAAAATCGACATTGCTTTCGGTGTTGACATCCGCGAAACCGAAGATTGCCGATTATCCGTTTACGACTTTGAAACCCAATTTGGGTATAGTGGCTTATCGCGATTATCAATCGTTTGTGATTGCTGATATTCCTGGAATTATAGAAGGCGCAGCTGAAGGCAAAGGTTTGGGGCATTATTTCTTACGACATATTGAGCGCAATTCGACTTTGTTGTTCTTGGTTCCCGTGGATACGCCAAACATCAAAGCGGAGTATGATATTTTGGTGAATGAACTCACGAAATACAATCCAGAGATGCTAGACAAAGAACGCATGTTGGTGATTTCGAAGTGTGATATGTTGGATGATGAATTGAAAGCAGAACTCAAAAAGCAATTGGACAAAGAATTCAAAAACATTCCTTATTTGTTTATTTCTTCAGTGGCACAACAAGGCTTGACGGAATTGAAGGATAAGTTGTGGAGCATGTTGAATGATTAATTGCTCCCTATAAATTATAAAAAAAGCCTCGTTGTTTGACGAGGCTTTTTTTATTTATAATTTGATGAACTTCGAATTCGATATTCCTTTATCGGAATTGATTTTGAGAATGTAAGTGCCCGATTTAAAATGTGAAACATCAATCATGTTGGTTTTTTCGGCATCTGTAATTTTATCGATGGATTGCCCGAGTAAATTAAAGATTTCAACAGTATTAATTCCGACACCTTCTTTTTTGACGATGTTCAAAACGTCACTTACTGGATTTGGAGATACTGTAAAGTATCGAGAATCGAATTCGTTTTGGGTTGTACTTAAAGTCGCCGTACCATTGAGTCGGATGACACCACTGCATTTTTCTCCATTATATCTTGTAAAGTTACCGCCAACCAATATTCTTCCATCATCTTCTATAAGGATGGAATTGACTTCATCATTAAAGCCAGTTCCAGTATCAAAAGTAGTGTCTACACTTCCATTGCTGTTTAATTTTAAAAAATTGGGATTTTCATTACCTAAAGATAATATTCCTCCAATTAGAATTTTGCCATCAGCTTGTATGACAATTGTGTTAAATCTACCATTGTTGATTGGACTTAAAAAAGAAGTATCAAGACTTCCATTAGTATTTAATCGGTATATACCTACTCCAGGTACTCCTACAATTATTTTACCGTCGGATTGAATGGACATGGCGTCAACAGTACGTGCAAAAAAATCGATATTGGGCATATTGAAACCACTATCAATCGTGCCGTCGGTATTCAGGCGAACGATACCATTTTTGATAACGCCATTATAAGCAGTGAAAGTGCCGCTTATAAGAATTTTTCCGTCGGATTGGATTTCAATGGCTCTAATTTCTGCAGTTAAACCGGAACAGCCTTGTCCTACAGAAAAAGAAGCGTCTATCGAACCATCACTGTTGAGTCTTATGACACGATTGATGTTATTTCCCATTACTAATCCTTTAGCGCTCACCAAAATTTTCCCGTCGGATTGTAGATTAAGTTCTTTGAAAGTCAGCGAAGTCAGACTAGCATCCAAATTAAAAGACGAATCATTAGAAAAATCAGCATTGAAACGCATCAGGATACCAGTAGGGTTTTGTGGAAGTTTTCCGATGAATAATACTTTGCCGTCAGGTTGCACTTTGGCAGTGCTTACAATATTGTTTGCATTTAGTGGCGCTTTTAAATTGTCGTTGTATACAAGGTCGCCATTTTGGTCAAGCAGTTTGATGCCGTTATGATAAAAATTGAATGAAAAATCGCTGCTGCCGATGGCCATGATTTCGGTATTCGATTTTTTAACAATTTTATTGACTTTCGTTGCAGTGATGAGGTGTTTATTCTCGCTAATGTAACCATTTGCATCCAAACGAGTAAAGCAATAACGGATAACAAAGTCAGGCGAATTAATATAAAGACTGGCTAAAATAGAACCGTCAGGTTGTGATTGGACATAAGTAAGACGGTCATTGCTATCGATATTCTGATTATTAAACGTTGGGTCAAACATACCGTTGCTATTGAGTCTTACGCGATTCTTAACGGCAATTTCATTGTATTTGTCAAATAATCCACACACAATAATATCTCCGTTTGGTTGTAAATCGATACCGCCTATAAAACCTAGATTTGCCGTTAGCTTAAAGCCTGTTCCTATATTAAAAGTTGGATCTACGGTTCCGTTGCTGTTTAATCTAATTATAGCGTCATCAGCTATCGAGCTGCCTTCTTGTACAATTAAAATCTTATTGTCTGGCTGTACAATTACAGAAATTAAATTCGAAAATCCCATATTAAACGTGGTGTCTAAACTTCCATCGCCATTGAGCAAGTATAGTTTGCGTGCGACACCTACGGAACCACCAGCCAGAATTTTCCCGTCGGGCAATAGGTGGATGGTATCAAAACCATTAAATTGACCAGTGAAGCTGGTAGGATTTGTAAACGAGTCGTCTACACTTCCATCAGCATTCAATCGTACCAACCCATTTCCGGAAGAGTTTAACATAGCGCCAGCAACGATTATTTTATTAACAGGTTGAATTTTAATATTCGATACAAAGCCTCCTGAAACGAAAATTTCGGAATTGCTAAACGAATTGTCAATACTTCCATCACTGTTTAAGCGAATGATCTTGGCAATAGGTGACCCGTTATAAGAAGTAAATCGTCCTCCAACTAAGATTTTTCCATCGGATTGTAATGCCATGGTTTTTACAACTTCGAAATCAGTACCAGACCCTACTGTTATGAATCCTAGACCCGTGTTAAAAGTAGGATCAATAGTTAAATCAGTGTTTAGCCTCACGATTCGGGAACAAACATTATCAATGTAGCTTTCGTAGCTAATATTGTAATTAAAGTACATAGTAAAACCACCAATGGCTAAAATCTTTCCGTCTGGTTGTGTGATGGTTTGCTCAATATTAAGATTGAACATGGGCAAATCATCCCTATGATTAAAAGACATATCGATTGCTGCTTGGTTTTGGGCTTGGAGTAACGTAACAAATATTAATGCGAATAGTAGCGTAATTTTTTTCATAACGGTTTGATTAAGAATCTAAAGGTAGGGTATTTGAAAATACAACAAGTGCAATGAATTAGAATTCGATGGGTTTGAATTAGAATTCGATGGGTTTGTTTAAGAAATATATATTTTGTCAATAAGTATGTCGCTTTTGGGTATTTTTTTTATTGGAGAAAATCTCAAATTATTGTTAGGTTGCGATAGGGATGGCAGCGGCATCCTTTTTATCCTGAACTCGTTTCAGGATAAAAAGATATAGCGGACAGCCCGGCCATTCGCCCAAAATCAATTAATAATTATTAATTGACTACAACGTTTGAGTTTTTCACTGGTTTGATTCCTATTTTTTTCAAAAAAGATTATATTCGCAATCACAATTGGGGAAAGACCTTATTTAGTGTAACAATTGTTGCTTAATAAAGACTACTCACTCACATTTACTAACTATCAATTTATTATCAATGAAAAAAATTATTTTATCCTTTATCGTTGGGATCATGCTTTTGCCTATGAGTGTAAAAGCCGACGAGGGAATGTGGTTTTTGATGTTCTTGGAACGTTTGAATCACAGAGACATGCAAAAAATGGGGTTGCAATTGACTTCAGAAGAGATTTACAGTATCAATCACCACAGTTTGAAAGATGCAATTGTACAATTTAATGGAGGTTGCACAGCCGAATTGATTTCGAAAGACGGTTTGGTTTTGACAAATCACCATTGTGGTTATGATGCAGTTGCGGAATTATCGACTGCTGACAAGAACTATTTGAAAGATGGTTATTGGGCAGAAAATCGTAAAGCAGAGAAAAAACCATCTAGCTTGTACGTGCGTTTCTTCGTAAGAATGGACGATGTGTCTAAACGAATTTTATCAAAACTAAATGATAAAATGACCGAAGCTGATCGTGAAAAAGCGGTAAATCAAGAAATTGCTGCGATAGAAAAAGAAAACAATGAAGGTGGAAAATATACAGTTTCGGTGCGTTCGTTTTTTCAAGGAAATGAATACTACTATTTCGTATATCAAGACTATAAAGACGTTCGTTTGGTAGGAGTTCCGCCAGAAAGTTTAGGAAAATTTGGAGGTGATACAGACAACTGGGAATGGCCACGTCATACGGCAGATTTTTCTATGTTTAGAGTATATGCTGACAAAGAAGGAAATCCAGCGGAGTATTCTGAAAATAATGTACCACTAGCTCCAAAACACTATTTACCTGTGAATTTAGGCGGTGTAAAAGAAGGCGATTTCGCGATGATTTTAGGTTATCCTGGAAGAACGAATCGTTGGATGCCTGCTGGTGGAATAGAGCAAAACGTAAAGTTTTCTTATCCAGCTTGGGTTGAAGGTGCTAAAACAGGAATGGACAATATGAAGAAATATATGGATCAAAGCGATGCGCTTCGATTGGTATATGCTTCTAAATATGCTGGAACTGCTAACTACTGGAAAAATCGTCAAGGGATGATTGATGCGTTAACAAAATTTGGAACTGCAAAATCGAAAGCTGTACAAGAAACTAAGTTTGACAAATGGGCGAATAAGCCAGCAAATAAAGCAAAATACGGTGCAGCGATTACGAACATCAATAAATTCTATAGCTTGACGAATGAAAAAGCGCGTCACGATAATTACTTACAACAATTATTCAGAACAACTGCTTTTGGTACTATTGGAAGAACGATTGGAAAACAGTTAGATACTTACGCAAAAGCGGATGCTGCAAAACGTAAAGATATGGCTGCTGGAATTGTTGAAGGAGCGGAAGAAATGTTTAAAGAATTGTATATTCCTGCTGAGAAAGATTTGTTGGCGGCTCAATTGAAATTGTATGCTACGAAAGCTACTGGTTATGCCATTGCACCGATGGTAGATAAATTGGCAAAAGAAAACAACAATGATTTTACAAAATATGCTAGTGCAGCGATTGACATGAGTATATTGACTTCTGTAGATAAAATCAAAGCATTTTTGGATTATCCAATGCAATCGGTTTTAGACAATGACCCGATTTATACGTTGTCGAATGATATGATTACGCATATTAATTCAAAATCGGATGCGATTGCTAAAGCACAAAATGATTATGGCGCTGGATTTCGTTTGTTGGTGGAAGGAATGCGTGAGTCTAAAATAGCTTCAATTAAATATCCAGATGCGAATTCAACCTTGCGTTTGACATACGGAAAAGTTCGTGCTTTGCCTGCTGACAAGCGTAATGACGCAAAAATTAATAACTATACTACGATGGATGGTATGGTGAAAAAATACAAAAAAGGCGACGAGGAATTTGATATGCCAGTTCGTGTATTAGAGATGAACAAGAACAAAGATTACGGCAGATTTGCTGATAAAGACGGATCGATGCACGTTAATTTCTTAACTGACAACGATATTACAGGAGGAAATTCTGGTTCACCAGTTTTGAATGGAAAAGGGGAACTAATCGGTTTGGCTTTTGATGGAAACATTGAAGCTATGGCTGGTGATGTTATCTTCGACAAGAATTTGCAAAGAACCATTAATGTTGATATTCGTTATGTGTTATGGGTAATTGAAAATTACTCTGGAGCCAAAAACATTGTGGATGAAATGACTTTGGTGAAGTAATCCAAAAAGAATAATAATAGAAATCCGTCTCGTAGTTTATGAGACGGATTTTTTTATTGATGTCAACACAGATTTCGCAAATTGGCACGGATAATTATAGTAATTACTTTGCTTGTCTTCTTTAATGATTTGTGTTTTTAAAACCACAGATTACTTCGTCAGTTCGCTATCGCTCGGGTCACAGATTTAAAAAATAAAGTATTAATCTGCGAATCAGCGGTTAAATTTTGTTCATTTTTCTAATGAATGAGTTTCTTGGTTACTTCAATGCCATTGTCTAATTTGATTTTTGCCAGATATGCACCATTCGCAAAATTAAAATGGGTTCTAAATTTAAAGTCAATTTCACTTGGAGTAATGATTTGAATCAATTTTCCTGAAATTTCATAAAGCTCAATATTTATAATTTTTTCAGTGCTTTTTATTTGTAATTCATGGTTTGCTATAAAAGCCGTTACGTTTTGATTACTATCAAAAGGAGTTGTATTTAAAGCACTATCTGTATAACGAAGTACAAATCGATCGTTGAAAGTTCCTATTTCTGAAGTGAATGAATAAGGGCTTACTTTGATGTTATGAATAATGTGTAAAACGTTGTCTTCGAGGTAAATGTTTTGATTTTCAAATGATTCATCTATATGATCAATACTAAATGAAAAGGCACCCTGAATGTTGGAGCGATATCCTAAAGGAACTTCATCAGTTTCAGTAAAAGGTAATGGTCTTCCTTGAATGACTAATTTTTTATCTTCAAGTACGGAATAGGCTGTAATACTTGTTTCATCTGTGAAACGAACGCCATCGAACTCTCTATCCCAGCCTAAAGTGGCACCTTCAACATACCCAACTAGAATTTGATTGAAAGAACCTACTTCATTGGTGAAATTTAACCATATACGTTGTCTTTCAATAGGGTCATTCGCAGTATTTTCTTGGGGAACATTTGGAGGTGAGGACATTCTATAAAATTGAGCGTTATTTCCTGTTACACGCATACTGTTATTGAAAATTACACTATTACCAGAAGGTGCTGTTGTGGTACTTTTAGTAAAAAAACCTTGACCAGCAGCGATAAAACCTCCTGGTACTGGACCACCAGTTCCTGCAGCAGTTCCAACGGGACCAACCCTATTCCATGTGGCGTAATCACTATTGTTATAGTTTAATATAAAAGTTCCATAAAATGGGCTTAAATAGATAGATGATATATCCGAATTATGCGTCCAAAAATAAATCGTTCCATCAATAATTGGAGTGTTTGTAGCATTACTTAAAAAGGATAAAGCATTTACTGCTGATGCATATGGATTTCCTAATAAATTCCAATCGTCTGTATCGTCTGCACCGCCTAAAGTACCATGATAAATTGGGCAAGAAATCACCCCATTATTAGGTGTTCCAATAAAATAAGCAGGATAAGGCAATTTAGTGCCTGAAGTAAAAGAGTAGGTTTGTGGGCCTCTAACGATATAGCCTTTTATGGGATTCATTACGGTTGCTGCGGATTCTGAAAGCCAATTTCCTGAGCCATTGGCTATAGTAGGAATCCAACTAAAATATTTATCAGACAAAGTATTGGGTGATAATCCACCAACACCACCAAGAGTAAAATTAGAAGCAAAAGTAACAGGAGTTCCCCAATACGTATAATCAAATCTATAAATTGGAGGTGTAATACGTTCCATTGTAATGATTCCGCTATTCGTTGCAGTATCTTCAATTTGTACCAAACTTGCAGTATTATTGAATCTTAAAGTCCCTGGTGCAGTAACAGTTAAGCCATTGGTAAGAATCATAGCGTCTGGACCATTGAATACGACGCTTCCACCGGTAACACTACAACTACAACCTGATAAATTTCCTGAAGAAGTATAACTTCCTGTAAAACTCAAACTCGAATTTCCGGTCGGTGCTGATGGACTCCAAGTAAAACCATCCCATGTGGAAGCGGACATAGTTATAGTTCCTGTGCTCGTTCTCGTGCAACCAGTTCCAACTGTCGTTAAAGTAGCCGTGTAAACTCTTGCAATAGATGACTTCGCATAGATTGTTGGTTGGTTTAAATGAATGCCAGGGTTATAGACCGTTGTTGCACCAGCGTTTGTATATAATTCTGTAATAGGTGACCATGTGATAGGATTCTCAAAGCCAAAAGTTATGATCGGTCTGTTCGCATTAGTAACACCAGTCGGCGAAGCAAAAGAACCTCCACCAGTTCTAGAAATGGTGCTGGTCACAGCCGGAGTAATTACTTGAACTGTGCTCGCAAGACCACCAGTACCGGTATGACGAATTTCAACGACTACATTGGAAACACCATCCCATATAAAGGGAGTAAAAAAAGTGTGTGTATTCAATCCAAGTGTTGGGACTAAGTTTGCGGCAGTAAAAACAGCTGTAAAAGCAGGCGTTAAGTAAGTTGTTGTTAGCACTGTTGCTGCTGTATTAGCCATAAACATATTATAGGTTGGAAGTGCAGCTGGTTGTGCTGTAGTTACATTAAAAGCAATTGACGTAAAATTTCCTCCGGCTATACCCGCAGCATTTAATTCAGCTTTTGTTATTAGATATTGTATTTTAACTTCGGTACCTGTTCCTTGTCTGTATGGAGTGTTAGCGGCAACTGATAGTAAGCCAGCAAATGTTCCAACTGTTCCCGTTCCAGTATTGGGAGATGCAATAAATGTTTGAATTGTGTTCGGGCATAGTGCCACAGAAGCTGGCGAAACAGTAATCGGTGCGGGCAGCGGATTAACAGATACAATAACATCTTTTGTTTTGATACATGAAGATGGCGAAGTAGCTGTCACAGTATAAGTTGTAGTTACCATTGGAGTAGCTGTAACCGAAGCACCTGTTGTTGAGCTTAATCCAGTTGCAGGGCTCCATGTATAGACATAAGTTAAATCGATACTGCTTGCCGTTAAAGCCGTTCCGCTTCCAGAACAAATTGAAGTATCAGGAGTCAAAGTAATATCGGCTGGTTTTGTTCCAGCAAATTCATCTGCACCAATATCGGGAGTGGTAACACTTCGTACTGCGGCATCATAATCATCGAGAACCGAAACAGGAGTTCCACCTGATTCGATGTCGGTACATCCTGCAACAATATGCAAATCGGCTGTAGCTGTATTCGTAAAATTGACTAGAATACCAGAATAACTATTGGCATCGCCCCCAGAAGCTGTTTTCCAAGCGGCAAAAGTTCTGTCAGATCCATTACTAATTCCAATAGTTGATGTAACGGTACAATTCAATACATTATAGTTCGTAGAAATACCTGTAAATGTAGCACTAGCATTGGCAAAGGCGTAATTTTTAGCGCCACTTGTTCTTGCCATCACAAAAATATTGTTCTTGATATCAGCAGTTCCCGTGGCAGCATTGAATTGAAATGCATTAGAAACTTGTGTGCCTGCATGTGTTCCTCCAATATAAATGCTATTGTAATAATAATTTCTAGTTCCTGCCGCCGCAGCATCAAAAATCCCAATGGCTTGCACGGTATTATTATTAGTAATAGAAATCATGTTATTGGTAAAGGTCCAGTTACCTCCATTAGGTAGGAACCCTATTGTAGCGTTTGTTGCCCCAGTTGTTGTGTTGGTCAATCCATAAATTCTGTTCTTTGCGATAGTTCCTCCTGCACTAGTACTAGCAGTAACAATTGCTGCAACTGTAACATTTATAGCTCCAACAGAAGTGGCATTTAATCCTGAAATAGTATTAGAGTTAATGGTGGATCCTGCAACTGAAGATCCATAGTATATTCCCACAATTGGGGCACTTACTCCAGTTCCAACATTTGTTGTTGGAGCATTAATACTAGAAATAGTATTGGTACTTATGTTGGCAGCATTAGCGCCTTGGACTTCAATGGCTCGAACTGAAAAGGCGGCTCCTGTACTTGTGCTCGTCATTCCATTAATAGTATTTCCAGTAATGGAATTGGAAGTAGCTCCAAGCGGATTGACGTAAATTCCTCTAAATGAACCATCGTTGGCAGAAGTCAACGAAGTAATAGGGTTGTTTGTAATTGAGATTGCAGCACCACCGGTTACTGATATTCCGCTTACTATTGAAGTACCAACTACTGATGAATTAGAAACATTAGTAATAGTATTATTTGAAATTGCTTTGGTTGGTGAAGCGGAAGAACTATCTATTCCTGTTGCAATACCATTTGTTGTAGATAACCCAGTGATAATATTCAAATTGGTGTTGTTCGTTAAAGTTGTGGCTGGTTGAGTATTATTCAAACCAATGACTGCAGCACCAGCGCCTGATGAAGTTAAGGTTGTAATACTGTTAGAATTTACATTTAAAGTAGTAGCACTACCTGTACCCCCAATAGACAAACCTGTGATACCCCCCGTTGAAGTAATATTAGAAATCGTATTACTTGAAACAGTAGATAATACTCCTCCTAAAGCGGAAATACTTAATACTGATACTGATGATGAACCGATTGACCAATTACTAAAAGTATTCCCAGTTATAGTTTTTACTGGATAGTTTGGTCCTGCTCCGTCTGCGTTATTCCAACCAACAATTGCAGTTGTACCTAAAACACTAATATTAGAAAAGTTATTGTTAGTATTATTGATAACAGCTCCAGCTACTGATGCCGATAGATCATTGTAAATCATTAATGTGCCTGACGCACTTCCTTTTACAAAAGTGCCAACAATACTGTTAGAATTTACGTTTTTCGTTCCCGTTGCTGATAATGCAGCGGAATTTGATAAGATAGTTACTACACTAGTAGAATTGACGTTTAGATTAGTAAATGTATTGAAACTAATATCCTGAGATAAAGTTGTCGCTAAATTTGAGATAAAAATGTCCATTCCATTAGCCGCAACTGCATGAACAACTCCACGAAAATCATTCGATAATATCGATAAGGCTGCTGTAGCCGCACCTCCATTATTAGTTATTCCTCTAAACGTTCCATTGGTTTGAGCGGCATATGTCACTAAATCGGTTCCTGCAATTCCTAAAGTATTATTAGAAATAGTTATTGTTCCTGTAACTGCGCCAGTATTATTAATCCCCGTAAAACTTGATGCTGTTACCGTTATAGCCGCAAATCGAATTCCTCGAATGCTATTGTAGGTAATATTAGTTGTTGAATTTATTCCAGTTGTAACAATTCCATTGAATGCGTTTGCACCTGTAGCATTAAATGTAATGTTTTGAATAAAATTAGAAAAACCTGAGGCACCAATGTTTAAAGGTGATCCTGTCGATGTTGAGTTAATACCAGTAAAAGTACTTCCAGTTGTTGATGTACCCAAAACCCCTAAATTTATACTGTTCGCTGGTGTAGTATTTCCAATGGTATTATTTGTAATGGTATAAACAGCAGCACCTGTAACATTAATTCCAGTAACATTGAAAGCAGCTCCAGCAACTCCAGAGGTTGTAATGGCTTGAATGGTATTGTTTTGTATGGCAACAGCACCAGTTCCATTCATATTGATTCCGAATGCAGTTCCTCCAATTCCTGCAGTGGCATTAAAAGTAATAGGGGCTGTTGGTAGTCCTATAGTATTTCCTATAGTATTTCCAATATTTACAGTTCCATTTCCCGTTACTGAAATTGCATTGAAAAGTGTTGTAAACGCAGCTGTAGAAGTACTATGAGATATACCTGCAATCGTATTGTTTTGAATACTCGAAGCGGGAGCAGCTCCAACAGAAATCATGATGGGATTGAATATTGAACTTGCAATTCCTACAAAATTATAGGTTCCGGTTCCTGCTGATGAACTATAACCAATAGTATTTCCTGTAATAATAAAATTGTTTCCAGAAGCATTCGAAATTCGAATGCATGAATGAGTAGTACCAGTTGTTTGAGTTCTTGTAGCAGTTTGATAAAAACGATTGTTGGTTATTGTAACATTGTTTGACCCAATAGTAGTTAATTCAATACCAGAAGAAGTTGTGCTGGCACTAAAAAAATCATAAATGTTGTTATTGTTTATGGTAATTCCACTATTTTCAAAACCAGCTGTACCTGAAAAATAAATTCCCTTTGTTGGTAAATTAACACCAGCTGGACCAATGTTACAATTCGAAATCGTATTGTTATCATTACCAGTTGAACCAGATAATGCACCAAACCAGATGTTTCCACCGGCTGTTAATACCGGCATTGTAGCGGATCCTAAAACACTACAATTGGTAATCAAATTGTTGGTTGCATCTGTTTGAAAACGAATGGTACAAGTATTTGCTATTGGAGAAGTACTTGTGTTAGCTATTGTCAAGCTATTTCCATTGATATTGAGTCCATCAATAGTCACATTATCAGCACCATTAATATCAAGTAAAGGGTTTGAGGTTCCAGTATTTCCTGTTCCAGTAATCGTTCTAGGTCCACACCCTGCTGGTTGAATTAGAACAGATGTAACACCAGCAACTTGATTTAAAACTGAAGTAACTGCGCCTTCATTGATATCATTTAAAACCGAAATAGTTATTATGCCAGTATGTGTTCCTAAATTAATTGCATCAAAAGTTGCTTTCATTGTAGCGTAGTTGGCTAATAATGTTCCGCCAGTTGCAGTTAAAACGACATTGCCAGGAATCAATTCGCCAATTGGGCTAATACTCGCTCCAGCAGCATATCCTTGAAAAGTAATTTGTGCTAATTGAGTTGCTGTAAGTCCAGTATTGTTGACACCAACAAAAACTTTAGCTCCTGTACAACTGTTGGTCCAGCCTGTAATTGTCAATGTTCTTGCTGCTGTCCATGCAACTAAATTACTCGCAGCAAAATTCAAAATATGATTTCCGGTTCCTAATTCAATAGTAGAATTATCTGTTAAAGCTAGTGTGCCAACGGTATCACTAAAACCAACAGTTGCCCCGGTACTGAATTTACCACCATTTAATATCACATTACTGGTATTTGCGATCGCATTGGCAACACCATATTGCAACGTTCCGGCATTAACTACGGTATTTCCTGTATACGTATTAGAAGCAGAAAGTCTAGCCAAACCTGGATTTATTTTTTGTATTCCACCAGTTCCTGAAATCGTATTGGTAAAATTGACAGTTCCACCAGCACTAACCACATCAAAATTAACAGCATTGTTATTTAAGTTAATAGTTCCAGAATAGGTATGTGTGTTGGAAGTGTTGAGCGATCCAATCGTTGCATTGGTTGAGTTGGCAAAAACGGTAATAGCGTTTGCAACTGTAGTGGCTATAGTTGGATTACTAATATACAATTTGTTTGTATTCGCATTTCCAAGTCCGACTTGAATTCCTCCTTGAATCATTCCTAACGCTTCAACCCAAAGTTCGCCACGTTCAACGAAAAAACCGCCGGATAAGGAAGCAGGATTATTATAGTTTACCTCAACGATGGAGTTTTCTTTGATGTAGAATCCTACCGAGCCATTTCCTTCAGGATGACCATTGAGCGTTACTTTTCTTGAGTTTGGACCATATACTTCAAAATTTCTATTACCACTGTTTAATATTGGACGATTAAAAGTAAGTCCACCATTAATTGGGTTTAATTCAATTTTTGTAGCATTTAAACCGTGAAAAGGGAGGTTAAATATTTGAGTTAAATTAGGGGAATAATTTTCAATTTTACCATAAAAATTGAGTCCGTTTTCACCCAAGAATGGTCCGTCAGCATCAAATTGTGTAACAGATGAAGTATAAGTGGCAGAATAAATTAGATTATTGATGTCACGCCACGCACCATAGTCTAAGAACATGGTTGTCTGGGCACCATTGTTTTTTAATTGGATAATTAAATCAGTTGTTGAGTTCCAAGTAGCAGGGCAAGTATTTGCAAACCAGTTGTCGCAAAAAGTAAATCTTCCTATAGCATTATCCCCATCCCATTCGTTTTGCGCTTGCAATTGATAGGAGCTAAAGACAAGAATAAAAAGGACAATTAATTTATAATTTATAAACTTTTTCATAACACAAATTATTAGGTTATGACTAGGTTGATTTGTAACTAGCCAAACTTTTCAAAAGTACAAATTAAAATATTAAAAATCGAAATAATTTGTATTTATATCGCGGCATGGAGCTAAATACTGAAATAGTATATTATCACAATCTAAAATAAAAAAAACCTCTTTTTTGAAAGAGGTTTACTTAAAAAAATGCATATTGTTAAAAAAAATGGTTTGGTATTTTTATTAAATTATGGATTGATTTTATGAATTAATTTTTTAGTAGCTATAAATCCATTTTCTAATTTAATTTTAATCAAATAAACACCTTCTGCATAGAGGAAATTTGAACTATAATTTCGACTCATTTCTACAAGCCTATCTGATCCAATTAATTTTCCTGAAACATCATAAATATCTACAGTAGTAATATTCTGAGATGCTTCAATAACCAAATTTCGCTGTTCAATAATAGCATTGACATTTGGTTCTAAAGTATCTGACGAAACCCTTGTCTCACCATTAGAATCGGTAAACCTAAGTACAAATCGTCTATTGTACGTACCGATTCCAGATCTAAAATTATAGGGGCTTTCTTTGAGATTATGAATCACATTTAATTCTTTATCTTCAACATAAATTTCTTGATTTTCGAATAATCCATCAAAATGGTCTAAGCGTAATGAAAATGCTTCACGTAAAGTTGATTTATAACCTAAACTTACTGCATCGTATTCAGAAAATGGAGTTGGTCGTCCTTGGATTACTAGATCTTTATCATGCAAAACAGAATAAAAACTATTGCCAGTGCCAAGTCCAATTCGTATACCATCGTATGTTCTATCCCAACCATTAGTTGCTCCATCGACATAACCGACTAGAATTTGATTGAAGGATCCACTTACACTTATTAAATTAAGCCAAATACGATGTTTTTCAAGTGTTGCTGTTTCGTTATTTGTATTTGAATTTAACCTAAAAAATTGATTGTTATTTCCTGTGACACGCATCGAATTTTTAAATATAGCCGGGTTTCCACTTGGTGCAGTTCCAGTACTTTTAGTAAAGAATCCTTGACCAGTTCCGATAATTCCGTTAGGTACAACACCACCTGATAATGCAGCTGATCCTCGAGAACCAACAGCTCCTAAGCTATTCCATGACGCGTAGTCACTTTCAGTATAATTTATTACAAAATCACCATAAAAAGGGTCAACATATGTAGTGCTTGGTGCTGAGTTATGCGTCCAAAAATAAATAGTACCATCAATCACAGGTATGTTGGCAGGATCTGTCAAAAATGCTTGTGCATCTACTGCAGATGGATATGGATTTCCAAGTAAATTATATTTATCATTGTTCGTTCCTACACCTAATGTGCCGTGGTAAATTGGACAAGAAATGTTTCCATTATTGGGTGTCCCGATAAAATTGGCTGTATAAGGGACAAAAACAGTTGGAGTATAAGAGTAAGTTTGAGGTGCCCGAACAATATAACCTTTAATTGGATTCATAATTGTAGCAGCTGTCTCAGATTGCCAGTTTCCGAATCCATTGGCAACAGTCGGAATCCAACTGAAGTATTTGTCAGATAATGTCAATGGGGATAGGTTTCCTAAAGTGAAATTAGAAGCGAATGTAATTGGACATCCCCAAAAGGTGAAATCAAATCGATACATTGGCTGTGTAATTCGTTCAATATTAATCACACCGCTATTTGCTACATTATTTACTTGTACCAAACTTGCGGAATTAAGTAGATTAAATTGACCGCCTGACACTACTGTTACGACATCCGTAACTGAAATTGTATTGGTTGCATTAACTTGTAAAACACCACCATTTAAAACCGTTAAACTATACGCATAGGCATTGTAAGAAGCTCCAGAGATGATTGGATCTATAGCAGTATTTCCAATAACAACACAATCAAGAGCAGTAGGAATTCCAACTGGATTCCAATTACTAGCTGTATTCCAATCGGTTGTTGCACCATTCCAACTTTTTGATGCGTTTATGGTTCCAGTACCTGTCATACTTGATAAAGAAGCGGTACAAGTTGCATCACTCAGTGCAGTAACAGTATAAGTTGCAGGGACGGTTGGAGTAATGTTAAAAATATATGGATTAGTAGTGTTTCCAACTACAGTTACGGGAGTAATTCCATTGGTGTAGGTAAATGTCCACGGAGAAGTGCCAGTTAAAGCGATACTCATCGGAACACTTCCACTGCAAGTAGAACCAGAACCTGAAATCACGGAAGTAGGACCATTAATAACAAAATTTGCAAGAGATCGTACGTTTGGATTGTTTGGACAAGCAGCATAAAAAGGATACGTACCAGGAGTGTTTGTGTTGGTTAGTCCAGATCCAGAAACCCCAACAGGATTAAAAGGAGTTCCTGTTCCAATTGGCAAACCTCCGCTAGCTGCCGTATACCATTCAACAGTACCTCCAACAACTCCTGAGATAGTTCCAGGACCAGAAACATTCCATTGAAAAGTATTGGTTAAAGTTATGCTTGATCCTGAATATAAAGTTGAAATTAAGGTATACGTTACCCCGGCTGTCAAAGTAGTACTCATCATTGGTTCAAAAGTAGTAGGACCACTATCATCGTCCCCTACAACCCAAGTTCCGCTTCCACAAACACCTGGATTAAATGGATTAATTACAATATATCCCATACTATCGTAGGCTGTAGTTGGTGCCATAGTGAAAACATAAAATCCAGTTGCGCTTACTTGAAAATCAAGAGAAGTATAATTGGAAGTTAAACCTGCTCCATCAAACTGACAAATAGGAGAATTTGCAATAAAAATTAATGGTCGAATAGCTCGAGGGTCACCAAGAGCATCCCAAGCTCCATTTACAGTCGAACCTAAATTGGTTAAATTGGTGCAGGAACCAGTTGCTGTTATTGTCGCACTTCCGCCTTGGCAAATGGATGCATTGGTCGTTACGGGAGGTGCTGCATTCGTAATAAAAGAAATAGCTCCAACCCATACACCTTTATTCACACCGCAATTTGCACGTACCCAAACATAATAAATGCTGCCAGAAGTTAATCCAGTTAAATTAGCAGAAGTTACACCAGCTGCAGTAATACCACTAGGTATAGTTGCTGGAACTGGAGCTATTGCAGAAGTAGAATAAATATATTCATAACCATTTGAAGGGGCTGGTGAAGCGGCGGTCCAATTGATGGTAGCGGTTGTAAAAGCAATACTTGATGCAGGTAAATTCGCTGGATAACCACTACAAGGTAATGCTACCACAGTAAAAGTATAATCTTCGGTTTCTCCGTTGGTTATGGAAGAACAAGGTAAAGGATTGGTGTCATTAAAATTGGCTCGAATTCTCATTCGATGATTGCCTACTGTTGCACTTGCAGGCACTGTAAAACTTCCTGTATTAGTTGAATTATAACTTCCAGAGCCATACACTTTTTCTCCAGAATCATCAAAATCTAAGTCATTATTCCAATCAATCCAAATATTAAACCCGAAAGTTCCTCCTGTATAAGTAGAAGAGAAGTTCACTGTTCCATAAGGTTGTTGACTTGCGGATTGTGCGACAAAACTTCCATAACCAGTGGCGGAATAACCAGAAGCATTATTAGTGATATTAGAAATCCCACCAGTAGTTGAAAAATCATTAATATAAAAGCTAGAAGAAATAGATGTAGAAATACAATAGCCAGTATAAAAACTACCTGAAGGTGTCCATGTACTAAAACTACCTCCACAATCACTTCTTACAAAAATGTAGTACTGCGTATTTGGAGTTAAAGCACTTAAATTCGCTGTTAACCCAGCAACAGCAATTCCGGCCCCAGCAGGGCTAATATTGCTAGTTGAAACTACATATTGATAGCCATTACTTGGTAAAATAATTGGTGCTGACCAATTGATTGTTGCAGCTGTAGTTGTAATATTTGTAGTATCGGATAGCGTTGGAGTCAAACATGATGGACTAAGGGTTACACTTATATCATCAACAAATAGATACCAAGTATTGGATGGAGAAGTTCCATGAAAACCTATATAGAAAACTCCCGTTGAAGATGGAACAAAATCGATTGTTTTTTGAATATAGGGATCATTTCCAATAACAGTAATATTAGAAAACAATGAAGTAGTCATCGAAGTAGCAGAGGGTGAATTTCCGTATTTTACTTCAAGTAATTCATTCGTTCCGGTAAAATTATATGCTCTTGTATAAAAGGTAAGTCGATAGGCAGTTCCCGAGGTTAAATTCAATCCACGAATATAAAACCAATCGTTCATAGCATTGGTAGAATCGTATTGAATTCCCATCTGATTTAAACCAGAAACTGGAGCTATTGCTGTTGCATTTCCTAAAGAAGTTGATGTGCAAGTTTTCCAAAATTTAGTATCTCCATTTACATTTTCAACCGAAACACAAGATGGAAGAGCGGGTTGTGTTACACTATCAAAATTTTGTGTATAAGGCACATTTGTAGCCGTACAAGTTGTGGTTACATTCCCACTGACATAAATACTAGAACACCCATTATTAGCTAGAATTCTATAATAATAAGTAGTAGAAGTGGCTAAACCAGTTACATTTAGTGTTACAATTGGATTTGCTATCGAAAAAGGAGAACCGGCAATATTTGCGGTATATCCAGCATCGGTGGTTATTTGAATAGTGTAGGTAATTGCAGCGGACGAACCACCAGTTGGCGTTGCCCAATTCAAAGTAAAGCCACTATTAGTTATGCTAGCGGTAGTTACTGAATTTGGCACATTTGAACACGTTAATCCATTTCCTGTTAGGGCTCCTGATGCATTGTAAATTGGACCGCCTGTACATGGTGATGTATTAAGTGCATAAACAAAATAATAATATCTAGTATTTCCACTTAACCCAGAATCGGAACTAATTGTAGAAACTCCACTTTGTATAAAAGTAAGTCCAGCACCTAAAGTGGCAATATTTCCAGCGTTATAAATGGTGCCATTTGCAGGTTGCGTTGGAGGTGTGTTGGTTAAGGATCGAATAATTAAATATTGATCTGCAACACCTGTAAAGCTAAAAGGTAAAGTTGTTGCTGTTGGAGTTCCAAAGACTAAACTAGAAGCTTGACTTGCCGGAGCAACACAAGGTACAACGGTAGAAGCACAAATTCCAAATGTTCCATTATTGTCATTACTAAATTCCCAAAAACGTATATAAACCGTACTCCCTGGAGTTAATCCTGTTCGGTTGATATACGACATCGCACCATTAGCACTATCGTCATCATCACATTCGATTAAAGTTAAAGCACCACAAGTCCCAGAATAAATCGCCATTCCAGAATCTAAAACTGTCCCTACTTGTGAATCTAAAATTAAGATTCCGTTGGCTGGAACCACTGCGCTAAACCAAACATCACCGCCTAAGTAAGAAGCACAACCAGGCGCTGGTGTTCCTACAGTTGAACTTGTTGTTGCTAACGCATTGGAATAGTTGGTATACGTACAACTCGTGCCAACTGTTAATGGAATAGCGGTAGTGCATTCGTCATTAAAAGCGGGTAATGTAGTTCCTGAACCTGTAAGTGGTCCTAATGTGTTATATATTGGACCTCCAATACAGGAAGTATTATTAAAAGCAAAAATAAAATAATAATATTGATTGTTTGGTGCCAATCCAGTTCCGGGAATAGTAGTGGTAGCTCCGCTTTGAACGAAAGAAAAAGCAGTTCCTAACGAGCTAGTATTCCCGTTATTATAAATCGTGCCGTTCACAGGTTGGCTAGGAGGCGAACTGGTTAAGGATTGAACGACCAAATACCCATCGGCTGCTCCAGAAAATGACGCTGGAATTGATGTCGAAGTAACACTACCCAAAACAAATGAATTGGCTTGACTTGCAGGAGCAACACATGGCGAGAGTAATGTAGTTACACTACTTGACACATATGCACTGCTACAGCTATTACTAGCCAAAATTCTATAATAATAGGGAGTATTCGAACTTAATCCAGTGATGTTTAAAGTTACAATAGGTGCCACAATTGAAAAAGGGGAACCTGCAATATTTGCAGTATAACCAGCATCAGTAGTTACTTGAATGCTATATGTTATCGCTGCAGCTGAACCTCCTGTTGGCGCTGTCCAATTTAAAGTGAATCCACTAGTCGTAACAGTTGCGCTTCCAACTGTATTTGGAATAGCCGGACAAGTAATACCGTTGCCTGAAAGAGGAGATGAGACATGATAAGCAGGACCACCCGAACAACTAGTAATGTTGTAAGCGAAAATATAAAAATAATATTGCGTGTTGCCAGCAAGAGAAGTAGCCGTAAAATTTGTAGTTGCTCCACTTTGGATAAAGGTGAGTCCAGCGCCTAAAGTGGCGATATTCCCAGCACTATAAAGGGTTCCGTTTGTAGGTTGACTTGGTGGTGTTGCACTAGTCGATTGAATCACCAAATAACAATTGGCACTTCCGGAGAACGTAGCTGGAAAGGTTGATGCGGTTATTGTTCCTGTTAAAAAAGAATTGGCTTGACTTAAAGGTGCTATACATGGTGTAAGCAAAGTTGTAAAAGTCCCAGAGGGAGTCCAACCGCTAAATCCACTACCACCACAATCACTTCTTACAAATACATAATAAACAGTATTTGAACTTAAACTACTCACATTAGCAGTGATGCCCGCTACAAAAGTACCAGAACCAACTGGTGTTGTGTTGGTTGTAGAAATTACATATTCATAACCATTACTTGGAGCTGGGCTTGGAGCAATCCAATTTAATGTAGCAGAATTTGAAGTTATTAATGTAGTTGCGGCTAAAGTTGGTTTTTGACAAGCTGAAGGAGTAATACAACTTACTCCTGCAATCCATCCTGAATTATTCACAGCACTACTGGAGCGAAATCTTACTGTTATAGCTCCAGATGCATCAGTTGAAGTTATAGTTCCTGGACTATTCGTACCATAGTATGAATTCGCAGGGCAATTTGTTACATTCGTTCCCACTGGAAGCCCTGATGGAATAATTGGTGAGGCAATTGTTGGACCATTGTAAAAAATCATTCCATCTTCACCAGACTCGATATTGAATGAATTGAAAACCAATTCTACTTTGTTAGTTCCTATTGAAGGAGTAAAAGTGATTGTATAATCTTTGGATATATTATAGGTGTCGTTGATTCCACCTTGATCCGTAAAATTATAGGTCGTTCCGCAAGTAACAGTCTGACTGCAATTGGCAATAGCTGGAATAATAGTGTTTTCAGACGCCACAGTTGATGTCCATGCCACATCATCAATATATCGTAATTCTACCCCAGAGGCTCTTTCGTCAATTATTTGAACGTACACATTGGTTAAACCTAAAGCACCTAAATTAACTGAAAATTTTACCCATGCAAGACCAGGGGTTACCGAGCCTCTTGATGTCCATGAAACTCCATCGGGAGAAGTTTGAACTGTAAATTTAGGTGTTCCTGTTGAAACACCATTTCGTTTGTAATAATAAGAAAATATGCCTGGAGTACTTATTAATGGAGTTCTTATATAATCACCCACGCCATTTAACTCTAGTTGATTTCCTCCAGAAAATGCAGCTGTTACTGTGGAATAAGTTATAGAATTGTCTGTCCAAGTTCCTCCCGAAGTTGGTATAGAAGTTCCAAAACTCTCGTAAACTTGATAATTAGCACATTGAGAAGATACTTTAAAAGTATTCAAAAACAGCATTAAAACTAAAGTAATTTTTATAAAAGAATAAAAAGTATTTAGTTTTGATTTATTTTCTACGACAAGGTGATTCAGGAAGTAGTTTCCTAAGTAATTTAGATTCATAGTATTGATGTATATAATAAATGGGGGCTGTAAAGTTAGTTTATTTTAGATTTAATTTTATTATATGTTGAAAAAATATTAATTTAATTTAAATATCATAACTATAGTCGCTAATGTTTGCATATTCATTAGGGTTAATTAAAAAATATTAAATAATAAAATTTATTATTTTTCTTGTTAATAGAATGGAAAAAAAATACCCTCTACTAAAATAGTAAAGGGTAAATTTGAATAAAAAAAATATTTTTATTTTTTGTAAAGCAATTTTTGAGAAACTATTACTCCATTTTGAAGTTTTACTTTTAAAACATAAATTCCTTCCGCAATACTAAAATTGGATTCGAAATGAGTTTTAGGAATATCTAGAGTGAAGTGTTGAATTAATTTTCCAGAAATATCAAATACGTCAACTTCATGAATTAATTCTGAAGATTTAATTTCAAGCTTTCCGTTTTTAAAATTGGATATTATATTGTTAGAAGTTTCAAATTCTCCAGAACTTAAAGTTAAATTATTATAACGTAACACAAATCGATCGTCGAAAGAACCAATTGCAGAGGTAAATGTATAGGGGCTTAGTTTCAAATCATGAATTGTATTCAACAATCGATCTTCTAAATAGATGTTTTGATTTTCAAATAGTCCATCAAAATGATCTATTCGTATGGAGAAAGTATCGTTTAATGTTGATTTATATCCTAATGGAATTTGGTCTTCATCATTAAATGGTAATGCTCTTCCTTGAATTACTAAATGTTTATCTGGGATTATAGAATATAAGGTAATACTGTTGTTATCCGTAAAACGAACTCCATCAAAATCTCTATCGTAACTATTTGATGCTCCTTCAGCATAACCAACGATGATTTGATTAAATGACCCTCCATTATTCACTAAATTCAACCAAATTCTGTGTTTTTCAAATATATTTAAATCTGAACGATTTGTATTAGTAACAACATTTGCATTTCTAAAAAATTGATTGTTATTGTTTGCAATTCTCATTGAATTTTTGAAAACCACTGGGTCTCCACTTGTTGCTGTACCAGTACTTTTGGTAAAGAAACCTTGTCCTGAAGCAATATAACCACTCGGAACCGAACCTCCAGATCCTGCTGCAGAAGTAGTTCCTGTTCCTCCCAATTTATTCCACGAAGCATAATCATTGGCGGCATAGTTAATTAAGAAATCACCATAAAAAGGATCAATATTCGATGCGCTTGGAGGAGAATTATGGGTCCAAAAATATATCGTACCATCAATTATTGGTACGTTGGCAGGATCGCTCAAAAACAATTCAGCATCTACTGCAGAAGCATACGGATTGCCTAATAAGTTGTATTTGTCATTATTATTGGCGAGTGGCAAACCTCCATAATAAATTGGACATAAAATATCACCATTGTTTGGAGTTCCAATAAAGTTAGCGGTATACGGAACTTTCACATTAGAAGTGTATGAAAAGTTTTGAGGTGCTCTAATTATATAACCTTTTATTGGATCCATAACGGTTGCAGCAGATTCGTAAAACCAATTTCCAAAACTATTCGCTACGGTAGGAATCCAACTAAAATACTTGTCGGATAATGTTAATGGCGATAACATTCCTAAAGTGTATCCAGAAGCTAAAGTAACTGGGCAACCCCAATACGTATAGTCAAAACGATACATAGGTTGAGTGATTCGTTCAATATTTATGGTTCCAATGTTATTGGTATTATTAATTTGAACCAAACTAGCACTGTCTTTAATATAAAATTGTCCTCCAGAATTGATGTCTACAATATCGGTAACAGTAATAGAATTTGATGGATTTACTAATAGAATTCCGCCATTTTGAATTGTTAAACTATAAGCATAGGCAGCATAAGAAGTACCTGAAATTACAGGAGGATTCGTTACATTAGGTATTAATACACAATCAACAGCTGTTGGTATACTATTGGAAGACCAATTACTCGGATTATTCCAATCGTTATCGATAGAACCATTCCATGTTAGTGCACTATTTACGGATGCTGTTCCCATTCTATTTATCGCTAAAGCTGTGCAATTTGCATCACTTAAAGCAATAACGGAATACGTTGTTGGCACCAAAGGAGAAACTGAAAAAACATATGGATTCGTAACATTACCTACTACAGTTATTGGAGTTACTCCATTAGTATAAGTAAATGTCCATGGTGAAGCACCAGTTAATGCTATTGAGATTGAAGTGGAACCACTACAGATATTTCCATTACCTGACATTGTAGATGTTGGTCCGTTAATTACAAAATTAGCTGGAGATCTCAAACTAGGATTACTCGGGCAAGCTGCATAATAGGTCGTTGTTCCAGGTGTGTTTGTGTTTGTTAAACCCGAACCAGGAACACCAACTGGATTGAATGGTGTACCGGTTCCAATTGCAGTTCCTCCATTTGGGGTTGTATACCATTGAATAGCTCCACTTGAAACTCCCGAAATGAAACCGCCCGGAGGTGCTGTAACATTCCATTGAAACGTGTTGGTTAACAAAATATTGGCTCCTGAATATAAAGTTGAAATTAAAGTATAGGTTACACCTGCAGTTAATATAGCATTCATTTGAGGTTCAAAAGCAGTAGGGCCACTATCATCATCGCCAACTACCCAGGTTCCACTTCCGCAAACTCCTGGATTAAATGGATTAACTACAATATATCCCATAGAATCGTAAGCTGTTGTTGGTGCCATTGTAAAGACATAATTGCCTGTGATATTCACTTGAAAATCTTGAGCTGCATAATTTGAAGTTAATCCAGCTCCATCAAATTGACAGGTTGGAGAATTTGCTAAAAAGATAATTGGTCGAATGGCTCTTGGGTCTACATTGGCATCCCAACCGCCATTAATAGTAGTTCCAAGATTATTTAAATTTGTACAAGAAGCTACAGCTGAAATAGTTCCACTTCCTCCTTGACAAAAACTAGCATCCGTTGTTACTGGGGGTGCTGTCAAAGTTATAAAAGATATCGGACCCACCCAAACTCCTTTATTGGCTCCACAATTTGAACGAACCCAAACATTATATAAAGTGCCTGAAGTTAAACCAGTTATATTTGCAGTTAAAACACCTGCAGCAGTCGCTCCACTAGCTAGGCTAGCAGGTACTGGTGGTGTTCCTGATGTTGAATAATAATATTGATAACCATTGGCAGGAGCAGGAATGGCGGCATTCCAATTTAAAGTAGCTGTCGTATAATTGATCGCTGTTACGTTTATGTTTGATGGGTTTCCAGCACAGGGTAATGCAACAACTGTGAATGTATAATCTTCGGTTTCACCAGCAGTAATAACACCACAATAGGCAGGATTTGTAGACAAAAAGTCTGCTCTAATTCTCATTCTATGGTTTCCAACACTTGCAAAAGAAGGTACCGCAAAAGTTCCTGCATTATTTGCAAAATAGTTTCCAGAACTGTATACTTTTTCATTGGCATCATCAAAATCTAAATCGTCATTCCAATCTATCCAAATATTAAAACCAAACGTGCCACCAGAATAAGCTGAGGTGAAATTTAAGGTTCCATAAGGTTGTTGACTTGCACTTTGTGCCGTGAAGTTTCCATACCCATTGGTTGAATATCCAGTAGCATTGGCGATATTACTAATACCTCCAGTAGTTGTAAAATTATTGATAAAGAACCCATTTGTTGTAGAAGTCGATAGACAATAACCCGTATAGGCATTTCCATTTACCCACGCACTACTGCAACCATTATTGGCTAGAATTCTATAATAATAAGTGGTACTTGCTGCTAATCCAGTTATTACTTTTGTTGTAATTGGATTCACAACAGCAAAAGGAGATCCTGCAATATTTACAGTATATCCTGCATCTGTAGTAACTTGAACGGTATATGTAATAGGTGAAGCATTCCCACCTGAAGGGGAAGACCAATTCAATGTAAATCCACTTAAAGTTGTACTGGTAACTGCTACAGAATAGGGTATGTCCGGGCAAGTAGTGCCATTTCCTGTTAAAGGCCCTAAAGCATTATATATCGGACCACCTGAACATGCAGTAGCATTGTAAGCATAAATAAAATAATAGTATTTTGTATTTCCAGTTAATCCTGTTCCTGTAATAGTTGTCGAAGCACCACTTTGAATAAAAGTTAAACCACTTCCTAATGTACCTATCGTTCCTGCAGTATAGATAGTTCCATTTATGGGTTGAGTTGGAGGTGTATTGGTTAAAGATTGAATGACCAAATAACCATTAGCGGTACCCGAAAAAGTGGCAGGAACTGCCGTTGAAGTTGTCGTGCCTAGTACAAAGCCTGAAGCTTGATTGACTGGGACGACGCACGGAGTTAACAAAGTAGTATTATTTCCTGTTACATAAGCACTACTACAACCATTATTGGCTAAAATTCGGTAATAATAAATCGTATTCGGATTCAATCCAGTTACAACTTTAGTATTTATTGGATCAGCTATCGAAAACGGAGAACCAGGAATATTTGCCGTATAAGCAGTATTCGTTGTTATTTGTAAAGTATACGTTATCGCGTTCGAATTTCCACCAGTTGGATACACCCAATTGAGGGTAAATCCTGTAGATAAATTATTTGAAACAGCTACTAAATTCGGCACAGCTGGACAAGTAGTTCCATTGCCAGTTAATGGTCCTGAAGTGTTATATAATGGACCTCCAGAACATGCCGTATTAGTGTAATTATAAATAAAATAATAGTACTTAGTATTTCCATTCAAACCTGTTCCTGTTATTGTAGTTGAAGCTCCACTTTGAACGAAAGTCAATCCAGCACCTAAAGTTCCTATATTTCCTGCAGTATAGATAGTTCCGTTTACAGGTTGTGTAGGAGGAGTATTGGTTAAAGAACGAATCACTAAATAGCCATTGGCTGTTCCTGAAAATGTGGCAGGAACTGCTGTAGATGTTATTGTACCTACTACAAAACCAGTAGCTTGTGTTGCCGGAGTAATACAAGCCGGTAGTAACGTAGTAACATTCCCAGTTACATAAGCACTAGAGCAACCATTACTCGCTAGAATCCTATAATAATAGATTGTATTGGAAGCTAATCCAGTAACAACTTTTGTTACCGTTGGGTCTGCAATGGTAAAGGGAGAACCAGGAATATTTGCCGTATAAGCAGCGTTGGTTGTAATTTGAAGTGTGTAGGTTATAGCAGAGAAATTTCCTCCAGTTGGATAAGCCCAATTGATAGTAAATCCATTTGGTGTAACACTCGCTGTAGCAACAGTGTTCGGAACTGCCGGGCAGGTTGTTCCATTGCCTGTTAATGGACTTGAAGCATTATAAATGGGACCACCAGAACAAGCGGTATTGTTATAGGCAAATATGAAATAAAAGTATTTGGTATTTCCGTTCAATCCAGTTCCGGGTATAGCTGTTGAAGCACTACTTTGAATGAAAGTTAATCCCGCCCCTAATGTTCCAATATTCCCAGCATTATAAATCGTACCATTAGATGGTTGTGCAGGAAGTGTATTGGTTAAAGATTGGATTACCAAATACCCGTTAGCTGTTCCTGAAAAAGAAGCAGGAACAGCAGTTGAAGTTATCGTTCCTAAAACAAAACCAGAAGCTTGACTTGCTGGTGCAATACAGGCGGGCAGTAAAGTTGTAACGTTTCCAGTCACATAAGCACTAGAACAACCATTACTCGCTAGAATTCTATAATAATAAATTGTATTGGATGCTAATCCTGTGACCACTTTTATTACCGTAGGATCAGCAATTGTAAAAGGGGAACCTGGAATATTTGCTGTATAAGCAGCATTGGTCGTAATCTGAAGTGTGTAGGTTATTGCAGAGGAATTTCCTCCAGTTGGATAAGCCCAATTGATAGTAAATCCACTTGGTGTAACACTCACTGAAGCAACAGTAATCGGAACTGCAGGACATGTTGTTCCATTGCCTGTTAATGGACTTGAAGTATTATATATAGGCCCTCCAGAACAAGCTGTATTGTTGTAAGCGAAAATAAAATAATAATATCTGGTATTTCCATTCAATCCAGTTCCGGGAATAGCTGTTGAAGCTCCACTTTGAATAAAAGTTAATCCTGCTCCTAAAGTTCCAATATTTCCCGCATTATATATTGTTCCATTTGATGGTTGTGCAGGAAGCGTATTCGTTAAAGATTGAATCACCAAATAACCGTTAGCGGCACCTGAAAAACTTGCAGGTACAGATGTTGAAGTAACTGTTCCAAGTACAAAACCTGTAGGTTGACTTACGGGTGCAACACAAGGTGCCGTATAGGTAATTCTAATTTCACCTCTTCCTCCGATACCGCCAGAACTGTTTCTAGTTCCACCAGCGGCACCTCCTCCTATAATACCTCCATTAGCTCCATTAGCTCCATTAGCAGTAGTTCCAGCTCCGCCATCACCAGTTAAGTTTCCTGCACCTCCATTTCCTGGATTAGTATTGGCGTTAGATGCATCGGTTCCAATAGCAGTGCTACCTGCTCCACCACCACCTCCACCACTTCGTGTATTATTTACACCTTGACCACCATTTCCACCTTTCCAAGTTCCTGCTGCACCACCGGCTCCGCCAGCAGCACCATTAGAAAATCCAAATCCTCCAGCACCTGGGTTAGGTGTAATCGTTATAGCATCAAAAGAAGCTGTAGTTACTGCTCCAGGGGAACCATTTGTATTGATTCCTCCACCATTTCCACCATTTCCAACTGTAATTGTATAGGTTACTCCAGGGGTTACAGCAACAGTATTATTATTAATGTATGCGCCGCCGCCGCCGCCGCCGCCGCCATCTTTATTTCCTGTACCACCGCCACCGCCACCGCCACCAGCTCCCCAAGCTTCTACTTGAATAGTAGTAACTCCAGCCGGACAAAGCCAAGTAGATGAAGTTGTAAAAGGAACAGTTGTTTGTGCTACTAATGGATTTGAGAAAAGCGATAATAAAAGCAATAAAATTACAATAGATAGTTTTTTTATCCATTGAATTTTATCTACAAAAGATGATACAGAATTATAGTAATTCTTTTTCATTTGGTTTAAGGGTATTGATTTGGCACTACAAATTTATTTTTGTTGTTCCTTAAATGCTATTTTTCTAGGTAACTAACCATTAAAGTCGATGAAGTGTAACAAATCGAGAATGGTTTCTTAAATTTTATCGAAACCATTGTGTAATAGTGGTTTACAATAAATTAACGTAGTGTTTTTCATCGATTTTTTATGCATTTTGAAGAGTTAATTTTGAAAGAACTAAACAAATTTTATAACAATTTCCATCTTTATTTTATTACTTTTGGACCACAGAGATCCAAGATGAAATATTTACAATTCGTTATTTTTTTTTCAACCGTTTCGATGCTAGCGCAAACTAGTTTTGAGAATGGTGAAAAATGCTATTCGCTTGGAAAATTTGATCAGGCAAGAACTTTTTTTGAAAACTCACTTCAGCAAAATCCAAATGATTTGAAATCTTTAGAATATTTAGGAGATATTCAATGTCAAAATAAACAGTGGGAAAAAGCGGTTCCATTCTATTTCAAACTCACGAAGCTACAACCATCAAATGCGGAGTTTTATTACAAATACGGTGGCGCTTTGGGTTTGCAGGCTAAGGAAGCCAACAAATTTAAAGCACTTGCTTTACTTGATGACGTCAAATCAGCATTCAAAAAAGCCATTCAACTCAACCCAAAACATATCGGAGCAAGATGGGCTTTGTTGGAAATTTACATTCAATTGCCCGGATTGGTTGGAGGAAGCGAAAGCAAAGCCAAAAAATACGCCGATGAATTACTAAATATTTCGCCCGTTGATGGATATTTATCAAAAGGCCATATCGAGGAATATTTCAACAGATTTAACAATGCAGAGAAATTCTATCTCAAAGCTATCGAAATTGGAAATTCCAAAACGACCTATCAGAAATTAGCGGACTTATATAAAAACAAAATGGCCCAACCTGAGAAAGCCAGGAAAGTTTGGGCAACCTATAACGAAAAAAACAAATCCTAAATGCGCACACATTTTATTGCAATCGGCGGAAGTGCCATGCACAATCTTGCCTTAGCTCTTCACAATAAAGGTTATCAAGTAACGGGAAGCGATGACGCAATTTTTGAACCTTCTCGAACACGTCTAGAAAAGAAAGGACTGCTTCCTCAAGTAATGGGCTGGTTTCCTGAAAAAATTACCAACGATATCGAAGCTGTGATTTTAGGAATGCATGCCAAAGCAGACAATCCTGAACTACTAAAAGCACAACAATTGGGATTGAAGATTTATTCTTATCCAGAGTTTTTGTATGAGCAGTCTAAAAATAAAACGCGTGTAGTCATTGGTGGATCACATGGTAAAACGACCATCACTTCGATGATTTTACATGTCATGCATTACCACAATATTCATGTAGATTATATGGTGGGAGCTCAATTGGAAGGCTTTGACACCATGGTGCATCTTACGGAAGAAAATGATTTTATTGTCTTGGAAGGCGATGAGTATTTGTCTTCACCCATGGATCGTCGACCTAAATTTCATTTATACCATCCCAATATCGCCTTGATTTCCGGAATTGCTTGGGATCATATTAATGTGTTTCCAACCTATGAAAATTACGTCAATCAATTCGAAATTTTTATTCAATTGATAACCAACGGAGGCATTTTAGTGTATAACGAAGACGATTCGGAAGTTAAAAGAGTGGCAGAAGCCGCCACGAATCCCATTCGAAAATTACCATATTCCACACCAAAATACAAAGTCGACAATGGCGTAACATTATTATCAACTCCGGAAGGTGACATGCCTATCGAAGTTTTTGGAGCACACAATCTCAACAATCTTGCAGGCGCGAAATGGATCTGCCAAAACATGGGTGTAGACGAAGCCGATTTTTACCAAGCCATTGCCTCTTTTAAAGGTGCTTCCAAACGATTGGAGAAAATAGCAGAAAGTAAAACCAAAGTGGCGTATAAAGATTTTGCACATTCTCCAAGTAAAGTAGCAGCGACAACCAAAGCCGTTAAAGAACAATATCCCAATAGAAATGTAGTTGCTTGTTTGGAGTTGCACACCTATAGTAGCCTGAACGCTGAGTTTCTCAAAGAATACCAAGGCGCCTTAGAATATGCCGATGTTGCCGTTGTTTTTTATTCGCCTGATGCGGTCAAAATAAAACAATTGGAGGAAGTAACGTATGAGCAAATTGCTACTGCATTCAATAGAAATGATTTGATTATTTATACCAATCCTATTGATTTTAAAGAGTATCTTTTTAATTTAAACCTCGATAATTCAGCACTTTTATTAATGAGTTCGGGCAATTACGGAGGATTGAATTTTGATGAAGTGAAAGCATTAGTGAGTTGAGAGATGTCTGTTAAATGTCGTAAGTTAAAATAAAGTTGTTACTTTTACTATTTCGGAACCGACAACCGACAACCAATTTAAACGCCATACAATATGTCTGAAAACACCTATTTCCCAATTCGCCATTGGTCTGAAGATGACCGTCCCCGCGAAAAATTACTCCTCAAAGGCAAAGCTGCATTGAGTGATGCCGAACTAATTGCCATTCTAATTGGTTCAGGAAGTCGAAACGAATCTGCGGTCGATTTGAGTAAACGAATTTTAAAAAGTTTCGACAACAATCTAAATGCTATAGGAAAATCAACTATCGAACAATTGTTGCAATTTAAAGGAATCGGCGAAGCCAAAGCAATAACCATACAAGCAGCAATGGAATTAGGTAGAAGGCGAAGAACTGAAGAAGCTTTAGAATTATTAAAAATCAATTCCAGTCAATCTGTTTTTGATATCATGCAACCGCTTTTAGGCGAGTTAGCACACGAAGAATTTTGGATTATTTATTTGAATAATGCCAATAAAATAATCTCTAAATTTCAGCTAAGCAAAGGCGGAATTACCGGAACTTTAGTCGATGTTCGCTTAGTTTTCAAAACGGCGTTATCACTTGGTGCCGTAGGTATCATTCTTACGCACAATCATCCTTCAGGCACCTTAAAACCTAGTGAATCCGACAAACAAATTACCCAAAAATTGAAAATAGCAGGCGAGCAATTAGACATCAAAGTGTTAGATCATCTCATTATCACAGAAACGAGTTATTTTTCTTTTTCCGATGAAGGAATTCTTTAGAATTTTAGAATCTATATGAAAAATCTTTACGACTTTTGCTTCCATAAAAAAATTCCTTGAAAAACGAGATTATACATATATTTTTCGACTTAGATCACACCTTATGGGATTTTGATAAAAATTCGATTCTTGCTTTTGAAAAGATATTCCAAAAGGATTATCCGACAATTAACATTGATGAATTTATAGAGCATTATGTTCCTATCAATCAAGCGTGTTGGAAACTATTTCAAGTGGATGCAATTTCACACGAAGAATTGCGATATCGTAGATTGAAAGATTCCTTCGATGCGATTTCTTATGAAATTTCGGATTCCCAAATTGATCAAATTTCGGAAGAATACATTCATTTTCTCCCCGATTTCAATCATTTGTTTGAAGATGCGATAGCCGTTTTAGCTTATTTGAAAGAGCGTTACGAATTGCATATCATCACCAATGGATTTGCAGAAGTGCAATTCAGAAAAATTGCCAATTCCAATTTGGAGCCTTATTTTAAAACAATTACCAATTCTGAAATGGCAGGTGCTAAAAAACCCAATCCAATAATATTTCAACATGCTTTAGAGAAAGCCAAGGCGACAAAAACTGAAAGCATCATGATAGGTGATTCTATGGAAGCGGATGTAATAGGAGCCCTCGATTTTGGAATGAAAGCCATTTTTTTTAATCCAAATCAAATGGATGTGGAAGAATCAATCCTTCAAATAACTACTTTAGCAGAACTTAAATCAATTTTTTAAATGAAAAAACTAGCTGCAATTCTAATGTTGTTTTTATGTTGTATTGTGTCGGCACAAACTACTGTAAATCAATATCAATATGTAATAGTACCTTCTCGATTTAATTTTGTTAAATTAAATGATGAATTTAAGTTGAACACCCTCACTAAAATGTTGCTTGAAAAATATGGCTTTAAAGCATTTTTAAATACAGAGGTATTGCCAACAGAAATTTCAAATTCCAATTGTGATAAATTGTATGCAGACGTAATCAGTTCCGGAAATTTTATTCGAACAAAATTACAAGTCGTTTTAAAAGATTGTAATAAAAATATTGTCTATCAATCAGCTATTGGTTCAAGTAAGGAAAAGGAATACAGAGTAGCTTATACGCAAGCTTTACGCGCTGCTTTCAAATCTTTTGATGTATTGAACTATCACTATTCCCCACTTCAAAAAAGCGAGGAAATTCATAAAACACAAGCTGCAGATAGTATGTCAGTTGCAGTAAATCATTCGATTTTAAAAGAAGAAGAAATACTTTATGCGCAACCTATCGCAAACGGTTTTCAATTGGTTGATGCTTCTCCTAAAGTAATCATGAAGATTTTTAAAACATCGAATGCAAATACTTTTTCCGCTGTAAAAGGAACAATTCAAGGAGTTTTATTGATGAAAGATAATCAATGGTTTTTTGAATATTATCAAGAAGATAAACTAATTTCTGAAAAAGTAAACGTCAAGTTTTAACGCAAACGGACAACCGACAACTCACAACCGACAACTGACAACCTTTTCATCAATACCCATACTTATCCTTCCAACGGTTTTTTAAAAATTCTCTCGTGCCATTTTCACGACTATTATTTCCAGGTTCATAAAAAGTAGTATTCGAAATAGCGTCGGGTAAAAATTCCTGATCCGCAAAATTATTCGCAAAGTCGTGAGAATATTTATACTCTTCACCATAACCCAATTCTTTCATCAATTTAGTCGGAGCATTGCGCATAGGAATCGGTACGGGCAAATCTCCAGTTTCTTTTACAATTTGTTGCGCATTATTGATGGCCATATACGAAGCGTTACTTTTGGGAGAAGTCGCCAAGTAAATTGCACATTGACTCAAAATAATCCGACTCTCTGGATAACCAATCGTCGAAACCGCTTGAAACGTATTGTTCGCCATGATAAACGCCGTTGGATTGGCGTTGCCGATATCTTCACTCGCTAAAATCAACATCCGTCGCGCAATAAATTTTACATCTTCGCCACCTTCAATCATTCTTGCTAACCAATAAACCGCCGCATTCGGATCGCTTCCTCGAATCGATTTGATAAAAGCCGAAACGATATCATAATGTTGTTCTCCAGTCTTGTCATACAAAACTGTTTTCTGTTGCACGATTTGCAAAACGCGTTCGTTGGTGATTAAAATTTCGTCTTCATTAGACGCATTTACGACCAGTTCAAAAATATTTAATAGTTTACGTCCATCGCCACCAGAAAGTCGCAACAGCGCTTCCGATTCGCGGATTTCAATTTTTTTGGTTTTCAAAATCGCGTCGGTAGTCATCGCACGCTCGAGCAAAAGCTCCAAATCCGATTTGGTAAAGGCATTCAAAACATACACCTGACAACGCGACAGTAATGCTGGAATTACTTCAAAACTCGGATTTTCAGTCGTAGCGCCAATTAAGGTTATCCAACCTTTTTCGACCGCTGCCAACAACGAATCTTGCTGCGATTTACTAAAGCGATGAATCTCATCAATAAACAAAATCGGATTCTTAGCCGTAAACAAACCCCCACTTTGTTTCGCTTTTTCAATGACTTCGCGAATGTCTTTTACTCCTGAATTAATTGCACTCAAAACATAAAAAGGGCGTTTCGATTCTTGTGCTATAATTTGAGCTAAAGTCGTTTTTCCCGTGCCGGGTGAACCCCAAAAAATCAAAGAGGGAATGATGCCTTTTTCAATTTGCAACGTCAAAGAACCATTGGGTCCAACCAAATGCAATTGACTAATATAGTCTTCCAATTTTTGCGGGCGTATGCGTTCGGCTAAAGGTGCTTCCATGTATGTTCAGTTCTGAATTGGATGTTCAAAGTTCATTGTTCAAAATTCATCCGCAGTAAATTTAGAGATTATTCAATAAAAATAGATTTAAATATAGACGTATTTTCAGAAGCTATTTCCAGCTGTTCACTCTATCTTTTGCGCTACCCGATGGAAGTTAACTGGAAACGTAAAGTTTAGCGCAAAAGGATGTCGTTTCCATCTGGGCTAGGGCCGTGGTTCTCCAACAGAAATTTCTCGTAAACTGACAAAATAGCACTACATTGCTTTTGGTTACATTTTTGACAACCGACAACACAAAACCGACAACTTCTTTATGGAAGAGCAGCATTTTAAATTTTCACCCTCAGTAATCATCATTCCCTTTCTATCCGTATTGGTTTTATGGGTAGTTTTTTGGTGGGGAATCCGCTTCCAGATTAATATTGAATCCTACGGGATTTACCCTCGCACACTTCAAGGAATCCGTGGCATTCTATTTTCGCCTTTCATTCATGGGAATATCGAACATCTTTATAACAACTCGATTCCATTGTTAATTCTCATAGCCGCTTTGCGTTTTTTTTATCGCGAACAAACGTTTCAAGTTCTAGGATTTGGATTGCTATTAACGGGATTGATTACATGGGTAATCGGCAGAGAATCCTATCATATCGGCGCCAGTGGATTGGTGTATGTGTTGGTGAGCTTTATTTTTTTTAAGGGAATTCGTTCTAAATATTATCGATTGGTTGCTTTGTCTTTGATGGTCGTAATGGTGTATGGAAGTTTGGTTTGGTATATATTTCCTAATGTGCAAGAAGGCATTTCTTGGGAAGGACATTTAGCGGGTTTAATCACTGGATTTGTTTTTGCAATTTCAACGAAAACTCCAGAATACAAAAAAATGATACGTTACGAATGGGAGAAACCCGAATACAATCCGGCAGAAGATAAATTCATGCAGCGTTTTGATGAAAATGGCAATTTTGTCAATTTACCACCGCCAGATATTATTGAAGAACTACCATCAACATTGAATACGACAACTTCAGAATATGATGTGGTCTATGATGCTTCCGAAAACAAATATATTATAAAACGGAAATAATAAATTAACAACTCTTAATTCGTTTTCAAAATCTTATATTTCCTTATATGCCTTATATGGTTCAAAAAAAAAGAATATTGGTTACCATATAAGGCATATAAGGAAATATAAGATTTTTGGGTTGTAGTTAGAAGGATTGTTTTTATCCTAAAACTCGAAACGGATTTTAGCTTCTTTGACGCACAACTTCATAAAGAAAAGCACCACAAGCAACCGATACATTTAAAGAACCAATGGTTCCAAACATAGGCAATTTCGCTTTTTCATCAACGATTTTCAAAACAGAAGGATTGATACCACGATCCTCACTTCCCATGATAATGGCAACAGGTTCGTTAAGGGCAATATCATAAATGGTTTGCTCTGTTTTTTCAGTAGCTGCAACGGTTTTAATTCCAGAACCTTGCAGGTAAAAAATGGCATCTTTAATATGTTCCACTTTACAAATAGGTACGTTAAAAACGGCACCTGCGGAAGTTTTTACAGTGTCTCCATTGACCGGAGCAGAACCAGCTTTTTGCACAATAATACCATCAACACCAGTACATTCTGCTGTTCTGATGATGGCTCCAAAGTTACGAGCATCAGAAATTTGATCTAAAATAAGGAACAATGGTTTTTTACCGGATTCGAGAGTTGCATTTACCAATTGTTCTAAGTCCATAAAACCAATTGGAGAAATACTTGCTACTGCACCTTGGTGATTATTTGGAGTTAATCGGTTGAGTTTTTCTACAGGAACGTAGGAAAAATTAACGTTAGCACGTTTCATGACTTTCATCAAATCTTTCATCAATTCGCCAGAAATTTCTTTTTGTATGAAGACTTTGTCGACTTCTTTTCCGGATTGAATGGCTTCTATGATTGCTCGTATTCCGAAGATAAGGTGTTCTTTTTCCATGGCGCAAAGATATAAAAAAACCATCCGTGAAAACGGATGGTTTAAATTAAAAACATTTATAAATATTTTACAAATGTATTGGAGTTTTTGTAATAATTGAGGGTATCGGACTAGGAGTATTTGGATTGGCATTTATCTCCGATTGTGGATATAAGAAGCGTTGTGGGCTTCCAGGATTTCCAGATTTTAATTGAATTTCAGCCGCATTATTAGATCGGCCAAAGTCATTAAAACATTCGAATGTACCCATTAGATAGATATATCTTTCTTCAAATATTTCTCGCAATAATGCACCTTGATCTGTTAGTGAAGATGTTGCGTTTTCCATTCCGCCAGCCGCAAAGTCACTTGAATCGTAAGCGCTATAACTAAATGTTTCAGTATCATAACCTGCATTATCAATTCCTATGGAATAACCAGTATTCAAAAGAGCTCTATAAGTATTATAAGAAGCTAAACCTGCCGAGAAATTATCTCTAGCATCCACTTCTGCAATTATCAAGAGCATTTCTCCGTAACTTACCATTGGCATTGGTGAGTCGCTTCCAAACTTTCCGTTGGTTCCGCCATAATCACCACCATAAATATTCAAGGTATAAGGATCAAAATATTCTGTGTTATACGTAAAAGCATATCGTGCAGCCTCATCTGTTTTAGCATTTCCTCTGTAGAGTGAAGCAGTTGGATCTAAAAGTCTTGCAGCATAACCATCACCTGACATATAATCATCTCTGTCATAAACCAAGAACGAATAAAAAGGATTGAAACTTTGTAGATAAGAATTACCAAATTGAGCTTTCATATCGTCAGCTGCGTTATCGATTCCTTGAGCAGCATATAGTTTAGCATTTGGATAATCTTTTACGTGTAAGTAAAAACGAGCTTTTAATGAATACGCTAATTTAATCCATCTGCTAGAGTCGCCACCATAAAAAAGATCTTTACCACCAGGAATCCCAGAACCAACTGTAGCACTAAGGTTTACGATAGCATCATCTAACAATAATTGCATTTGAGTATAGATACTTGCTTGTGAATCATATACGGGTGTTAGATTATTTCCGCTAATATCAAGTTCACTGTAAGGTGCATCTCCCCAAAGTGAAGCTACCGTTCCCATACAATGCGCTTCAATTACTTGCATCGCGCCTTTCAAGTTTGGGTTTACTTCTTGATCAGCCTTAGCTTGAGCAATTTTTGATTGAGCAATACAATTTACATAGGCAAAATTCCAATTGTCATCAAATTCAGAAGCAACTGAATTGTTCCAGTTGTTTAGAATCGTGTATTGACGATTCTCACCGTTGGCTTGATTTAACCATATCATTGCAGATCGTGCATTTGCAGAAGTTTGAAAAAACTGGTCTGCTAATAACACCCCTTGAAATAGATTTTTTGCATCAGAATCTATAAGTAGATCTGGATCTTCGTTAGAGTCATCCACATAACTAGTACAACTAAATATAGTTGCCAATAGCAAGCAAGGAACAACTATTTTAATAAATATATTTTTCATGTTTTAGAATTTTAGGTTTATCGTAAAAATTAAAGATTGTGAATTAGGATTGTTAAAATATTGCAATCCACGTCCGTTAGAGTTTCCTGTAAGATTGGTTTCTGGATCCTGTCCTAAGGTCTTGTCTTCTGTCCATAACCATAAGTTTCTTCCAGTCGCAGAAACAGTTACACTTTCAAATCCTAACATCTGATCTTCTTTAAATTGAAATAAATAGGATAGTGTTAATTCTCTCCATTTTACCCAGCTAGCTGATTTAATAAATTGCGATCCTACCGGACCAAAACCACCACCTAGGCCTTGGTACCAAGACTGGTCTAAAAGTACAGTCCCAGCTCCAAAATCCTTTAGATTTCCTCTTACAGTAGTTCCTGCAGGAATTACATCACCCGCTGCATTTGTTGTTGGTGCTGTTAAGGTTACTTCATTGGCAGTTTCCCATGTACGACCAAACTGGCCTAAAACTCCATTTGTACCGTCCCACAAATCGCCACCCATAGAGCAATCAAAAAGAGTACTAATTTTAAAATTCTTATATCCTATAGAAGTTCCAATACCACCTCTCCAATCAGGATTTGGGTCACCGATAACACCTTCAGCATTAGCCACTGTTGGGAAGCCATTTGCGTCTAAAATTAAGTTTCCGTCAGCATCTTGGTTAAAAGATCCTCCCCATAAAACACCAAGAGGTTGGCCTAGAACTGCTCGAGAAGAGGATCCTTCAAAACCATTTAGAAACAACGAAGTAGTACCTTCTAATTTAGTTACTTTGTTTTTGTTGGTACTCCAATTACCGAAAACAGACCATTTTATAGCAGATTTAGCGGATAAAAGGTTTGCATCGAATTCGATTTCAAATCCTTTATTTTGAATTGTAGCAAAATTGCCATAGATTGCATCAGATGTAGAGCTACCATTTAAAGGAACACGTACTTGTAAATCTTTGGTTTCATTGGTATAATAGGTAGCATTTAATTTAAATCGATTGAAAAATTCTAAATCCGTTCCCACTTCAATATCAGTCTTAATTTCAGGTTTCAAATTCTCACTTCCTTTTTCTCCAGATCTCTGAAACGATCCGTTATAGGCTCCAGCATCATAAGCACCTCCCCAACCTTCTGTTCCGGTAGCTCCAGTAACAGGAGTTGTTGTTTTGTATGGAAGAGGTACGTTTGCAACTTGACCATAAGTCAATCTCAATTTACCACTTGTTAATACCTCACTCTTAATTTGTTTGGAGAACATATATCCTAATTCCGCACTCGGATACAAGTAAACCTTAGTATTTGGATCATAAGCGGATGATGTTTCAAATCTTCCTCCCAACGTTAGGAATACGGTTTCATTATAATCAAATGCTGTTGAAAAGTAAGCAGCACTTAATTTAGTGTAGGTTCTGTCTAAAAAAGTTGTTTTGTCAGCAATTAGAGCGTTGTCATAGGAGAACTTATCAGTATCAATCAAGAAATTTTTGTAGGTTCCACCCCTTTTATCATAATTACTTTGAGCAAAATTGATTCCGACCAAGTAGTTTAAATCTATTGAAGTACTTAATTTCAAATCTCCTAAAGCCATAATGTCAACGTTAAATTGATTAAAATCAGTAACATCTTCAGTAGCACTACCATTTCCAGCATTTTCTACAGAATTCATCGGAAACATAGAAATTCTCTTATCACTATAACCATCAAAACCAGCTCTTCCCAAAAGTGTAAACCAGCTTGTATATTCATGTCTCAATTCTATTCCGGCAATGTAACGGTCCACTCTGTTCGGGTTTAATTGAACATCCGTTGTCCATAGGGGGTTGTTATATCCAGGCGATAAATCACCATCAAAGGTTCCAACATCTTGTCTGTATGCTCTGTGACTGTTGAAAGAAGGAACTCCACTGGCATCATAATGAGTACCAATGAAATCAGAATTATCAAAATCTGCAGGAGATCGATATAAGCCTAACATTAACCCACTAGTATTAGAACCTTGTTGAATTCTATTGGAGTTTACAGCGGAATAGCCAAATTTGCTTTTAAAGGTAGTCTTCTCTCCAATTTTAGATTCAGATGAAAAGTCAACACTATTTCTTTCGTAGGTGCTATTTCTAATGATACCATCTTGTTTAGAACTTCCTATTCCTAGATAAAAACTGGTGTTTTCTCCACCTCCACTAATACCTATGTGGTTATCTAGCAAAAATCCTTTTCCAATAACTGCATCCATGTTAGAATCTTCAAAAGAAACTCTGCTATTTTTACCTCCAGCTGCAATAGGATATATTACATTTCCGCTATTAGAAACGAAATATGCGCCAGTAGTAACAAATGTATCTGGATCTCCAGATCTATCAGAAATTTTGTCTCCCCAGGAATTAGAATTATTTTTTCTCCAAACACCACCAGATCCTTGTCCAAAACGATCCTGTAAATCCATTTTTACATTTACTTGATCAAAAGACACACTAGAATTAATATCTACTGATATTTTACCTTTTTTACCTTTTTTAGTTCTAATCAATACGACACCGTTTGCTGCTCTATAACCCCATAGTGCGGCTGCAGAAGCACCTTTTAATATTTGAACGGATTCAATATCATTAGGGTTTACGTCATTTAATCTACTTTGTTGACCTACGCCATCAGTTTGATTTCCAGCTGAACCATATGTTCCAATTTCGTCATTTGAAACAGGTATTCCGTCGATGACGAATAATGGTTGAGTGGAACCAGTAATAGAGTTTTGTCCTCTAATTTGGATATAGGCACCAGAACCAGGGTCACCTGAATTACTTACAATGCTAATTCCAGAAGATTTTCCTGAAAGTCCTTTTAGAAGCGAAGTTTCTCCAGAACCTGCTATTGCAGTACCTTTTACTCTAGAATACGATGAGGCAACTTGATTTTTTTTAAGTTCAATTCCTAGGGCATTAACCACTACTCCTTCTAACTCGACAGCATCATCTGCCATTTTAATGTTCATTTTCCCAGCAGCTTTTGCTTCTTGTGATTTCATTCCCAAATAAGTAAAAACTATCGTTTCTCCTTGTTTTGCGGAAATTTTATAGTTCCCATCGAAGTCGGTTTGGGTTCCGTTTGAGGTTCCCTTTACGAGGACATTAACACCAGGGATAGGCAACCCCGATTGATCCGTAACTGTGCCCGTTACTGCAATCTCCTGTGCAAAGGTTAATTGCACGATTAACACAAGTAGAAGTGTTAAAATTCCATTAAACTTTAGTTTCATTTCGATAAATTTAGAATTAGTTAATCAAATTTCTTAATTAATTGTTAATAATCCTAATGAATATGTAGCTTTTTATTCACATTTATAAATAAAAATCAAAATTTCGTCTTAAAGCTGATGTGAACGATTGAGTTTGAGCTTTTTATCTCTTGGTCTTTTGTGCTACCATTAGCATAAACAATATTGAAAAGCCCGTTTTTGGTTACCAATCCAAAACCAAAGCCCAAGCCTATTAAATTACCGCTGTTTGTTGTGGTTTTGTCTTGATAATAACCATAATCAATAATAGAGTGTACATATAAATTAGAGGCAACATTATATCGGTATTCGGAAAGGAGAGATGTAAAAAGATTTGCTTGAAGACTATTTTCATTAAAACCGCGTATAGAATTTATACCACCAAAACGAAACAATTCATTTACGATGTAGAGATCGCTATTTAGATAATAATTTTGGCTTTTTAGAAGAATATTGTTTTTTGAATTTAGAAAAAAAGTATGTTTAAGGTTTAGATTAAAAAATGCTTGGTCATTCTTGCTAAATTTAGAATGCCTAGATCCAATACCAATTTTAAAATCAACTTTTGTTTTTTCCGGAAAAAGGAATTCATCTGTTTTGAAATTTACAAATTCAAATTGAGAAGTAACAAAAGTGTTTGTGTAATCACTGATGCTCGTTGTGTTTTGATTTTGAATGTCGCTCGATTCGGAGGATTGGTAGCCAAGGTATAAACGAGTATTGTAATTAAAAAAATAACCTATATCAAGCGCTGTTTTAGTGTTTTGAAAAGTACTGTCTTGTTTGAAAATATTTAATTGAGCTTTTAATCCAAATGGGCTATTAAAAATATAAGGTAATTCAACTGAAGCATTAAAAGTTTTTTGATCTTCACCATCGCTTTTCCATAATATAGAAAAGGTTTCTCCAGTATTTAAAAGGTTGTTTAAGGTCAAATCGACATAACCGTTTACAATCAATTTATTGGTTTCGTTATTTGAAAAACCGATAAAACCATCAAAAGTATTCGAATTAACTTTTTCGAGATAACAAAACACTTTGGTAGAATCAGTTGTAAATAAAATTTCAGGATATTTAATTTGCTTTACAAAACGAATTTTATCGATATCAGTATACACTTTTTTAAGGTTGTCTTGATTGAAAACCTTTTTTTTATAATTCCGTTTTAATTGACGCCGGTGACTTTCTGGAAATTTAGTATATCCATTGATAACAATATCATCTAAGTTTCTCAATTTTTCACTTTGAATGTGAAGTTCTGCAATTAGCTGGTTTTGTTTTTTTTCAAAGTTAATCAATCGAATTTTAGACAATGCAAATCCTTTCTTTTCTAATTGAGCGAGTGCTTCTTTTAAATAAGATTCAACTTCATAAAAAGGAAGTGTAAGAGTATCTTTTTTAGAGTCTTTAAATAAAATGTTTTTAAAAACAGATTCAGGTCTTATATATATATGTATAGACGAAGTTTTTTTTCTTAATTTAATTTGATATAAAAAGGTAGAGTCGTTTGTTTTTTGATTCTTTTCAATATCCGCCTCAATATACCCTAATTGCATAATTTTTTCAGAGAAAGATTTCATTTCGGTTATTACAGACTTGGCATCAGCATGTTCTTTAGTAAAGCCAATAGAATCAATACTTTTTTGCTCACTACTTGCTTGACTACTAATAGTAAGATATTGTTTTTGAGCGATACTACTATTGCAAAAACAAAGAGTAAACCAGAATAAAATAACTCGTTTCAAATGCAAAATTTATTTTGATAAAAGTAACGCAAAAAATGACACTTTAATATAAAATGAAAGTTGATAAAAATCATGCTTAAAATAATCTTGTATAAACGGTTTTTTTATGCGAAGTAAAAGGAATTAGCAATTATTCGATATCTCATTAAAAAACAAATATTTACTTCTTCAAAAAATTAATTAGTTATGATTTGTTTCATTAAAAAAAAGTACTACATTTGCAACCCCGTAAAAAGCGGGAAAATTAAAATCATAATATATTTTTAGTATTAATTATGCCAACAATTCAACAATTAGTAAGAACAGGAAGAACTCAGATAACTAAGAAGAGTAAATCGGTTGCTTTAGATTCTTGTCCTCAAAGAAGAGGGGTTTGTACGCGTGTTTACACTACTACACCAAAAAAACCAAACTCTGCAATGCGTAAAGTAGCGCGTGTACGTTTGACTAATGGTAATGAAGTAAATGCTTACATCCCAGGTGAAGGACACAATCTACAAGAGCACTCGATAGTATTAGTTAGGGGTGGAAGGGTTAAAGATTTGCCAGGAGTTAGATACCACATTGTGCGTGGTGCGCTTGATACATCAGGTGTAGCAGGAAGAACACAAAGAAGATCTAAATACGGAGCAAAACGACCTAAAGAAGCAAAAAAGTAATTTGAAAAGTGCAGGAGTTTAGAAGTTTAGAAGTTTAGTTTTTTGCTAAACCTTAAATAACCTCCTAAACCTTATAACCTTTTCCTAAAACAAAAAGACATGAGAAAAAGAGCGGCAAAGAAAAGACCACTTTTACCAGATCCAAGGTTTAACGACCAATTGGTAACACGTTTTGTAAACAACTTAATGTGGGACGGTAAGAAATCAACAGCTTTCAAAGTTTTTTATGATGCGATTGATATCGTAGAAGCTAAAAAACAAGATGCTGAAAAATCGTCATTAGAAATTTGGAAAGATGCCTTAACCAATGTTATGCCTCACGTAGAAGTACGTAGTCGTAGAGTAGGTGGAGCTACCTTTCAAATTCCGATGCAAATCAGACCAGACAGAAAAATTTCTATGGCAATGAAATGGTTAATCCTATATTCCAGAAGAAGAAATGAGAAATCTATGGCTCAAAAACTAGCTTCAGAAGTTTTAGCTGCGGCTAAAGAAGAAGGAGCGGCTGTTAAAAAGAGAATGGATACTCACAAAATGGCTGAAGCAAATAAGGCATTCTCTCACTTTAGATTTTAATTTGTAAGAAATGGCTAGAGAACTTAAATACACAAGAAACATTGGAATTGCTGCTCACATTGATGCTGGTAAAACAACAACAACTGAGCGTATATTATTCTACACAGGAAAATCACACAAAATTGGTGAAGTGCATGATGGTGCTGCAACAATGGACTGGATGGCACAAGAGCAAGAAAGAGGAATTACTATTACTTCTGCAGCTACTACTTGTGAATGGAATTTTCCAACTACCCAAGGTAAAATGTTGCCAGAAACATTGCCTTACCACTTTAATATTATTGATACTCCAGGACACGTTGACTTTACAGTTGAAGTAAACCGTTCTTTGCGTGTACTTGATGGTTTGGTTTTCTTATTTAGTGCTGTTGATGGTGTTGAGCCACAATCAGAAACGAATTGGAGATTGGCGGATCAATATAGAGTACCACGTATCGGTTTCGTTAATAAAATGGACAGACAAGGATCTAACTTTTTGATGGTATGTCAACAAGTGAGAGATATGTTAAAGTCTAACGCCGTTGCGATCACTTTACCAATAGGAGAAGAAATTGATTTTAAAGGTGTGGTTGACTTGGTTAAAAATCAAGCTATTGTTTGGGATGAAGAAGGTATGGGAGCAACTTACGAGATTGTGCCTATTCCTGAAGACATGCTTGCAGAAGTAAAAGAATATAGATCAATTCTTATCGAAGCAGTTGCTGATTATGATGAGAATTTGCTTGAAAAATTCATGGAAGATGAAAACTCTATTACGGAGGAAGAAATTAATACAGCATTAAGAGCTGCTGTAATGGATATGGCTATCATTCCGATGATTGCTGGTTCTTCTTTTAAAAATAAAGGAGTTCAATTCATGTTAGATGCAGTTTGTAAATATTTGCCATCTCCAATGGATAAAGAAGGTATTGTAGGGATTCATCCTGATGATGCTGAATTATTAGAAGAAGATCAAACTAAAATATTGCGTAAGCCAGATGTAAAAGAGCCGTTCGCAGCTCTAGCATTTAAGATTGCTACTGACCCATTCGTAGGTCGTTTGGCTTTCTTCCGTGCTTATTCAGGAAGATTGGATGCAGGTTCTTATGTTTTGAACACGCGTTCAGGAAACAAAGAAAGAATTTCACGTATCTACCAAATGCACGCGAACAAACAAAACCCAATCGATTATATCGAAGCAGGTGATATTGGAGCAGCAGTTGGATTTAAAGATATCAAAACTGGAGATACATTGTGTGATGAAAAACACCCAATTATTTTGGAGTCTATGAAATTTCCAGCACCGGTAATTGGTATCGCAATCGAACCAAAAACTAAAGCTGACGTAGATAAAATGGGTATGGCTTTGGCTAAATTAGCGGAAGAAGATCCAACGTTTACAGTTCGTACTGATGAAGCTTCAGGTCAAACCATTATTTCAGGAATGGGTGAGTTACACTTAGATATTCTTGTAGATAGAATGAAACGTGAATTCAAAGTTGAAGTAAACCAAGGGGAACCTCAAGTTGAATACAAAGAAGCCTTCACTAAAAAAGCACAACACAGAGAAACCTACAAGAAACAATCTGGAGGTCGTGGTAAATTCGGTGATATCGTATTTGTACTTGAACCAGCGGATGAAGTTGACGGTAAAACTCCAGTAGGGTTGCAATTTGTGAATGCTGTAAAAGGAGGTAACGTTCCTAAAGAATACATTCCTTCTGTTGAAAAAGGTTTCAGAGAAGCTATGAAAACAGGGCCACTAGCTGGATACCAAGTTGATAGTTTGAAAGTTACTTTATTAGATGGATCTTTTCACCCAGTCGATTCTGATGCGCTGTCTTTTGAATTAGCGGCAAGAATGGGGTATAGAGAAGTAGCGAAAGCTGCAGGTGCTATTATATTAGAGCCGATCATGAAAATGGAAGTGATTACACCTGAAGAAAACATGGGAGATATCGTTGGTGATATTAATCGTCGTAGAGGTCAAGTGAATGATATGGGCGATAGAGCTGGTGCTAAAACCATTAAAGCAGATGTGCCATTGTCAGAAATGTTCGGATATGTAACAACATTGAGAACACTTTCTTCTGGTAGAGCAACTTCTACAATGGAATTTTCACACTACGCTGAAACTCCTGGAAACATTTCAGAAGCAGTAATCAAAAAAGCAAAAGGAACCGCTTAATTTTAAGAAAATGAGTCAAAAAATCAGAATAAAATTGAAATCTTACGATCATATGTTGGTAGACAAGTCTGCTGAGAAGATTGTAAAAACAGTAAAAAGTACTGGTGCTGTGGTAACTGGACCTATTCCATTGCCAACACACAAAAAACTTTTCACCGTATTGCGTTCTCCACACGTTAACAAAAAAGCGAGAGAGCAATTTGAAGTAATGTCATACAAGAGATTGATTGACATTTATTCTTCTTCTTCTAAAACCATTGATGCGCTAATGAAATTAGAGTTGCCTAGTGGAGTTGAAGTAGAAATTAAAGTATAATTTCAGTATAAAGATTAGTAGTACGTGCTATTTTTTAATAGTACGTACTATTTATGTCTAAGTACTATTTTTTTTAATAATCAATAAATAATAATTATGTCTGGGTTAATTGGTAGAAAAATCGGCATGACTAGCATTTTCGACGAGAACGGGAAAAATATTCCTTGTACAGTAATCGAAGCTGGACCATGCGTTGTTACCCAAGTCAGAACCAAAGAGGTCGACGGGTATGAAGCGTTGCAACTTGGTTTCGATGACAAAAACGAGAAACATTCCACGCAAGCGGCCGTAGGTCACTTTAAAAAAGCAGGAACTGTAGCTAAGAAAAAAGTCGTTGAATTCCAATTTGAAAATGATTACAAATTAGGTGAAGTTTTAACAGTTGATGTTTTTGCTGAAGGCGAATTTGTAGATGTGCAAGGTGTTTCAAAAGGAAAAGGTTTCCAAGGTGTTGTTAAACGTCACGGTTTTGGTGGTGTTGGACAAGCAACTCACGGACAACACAACCGTTTGAGAGCACCAGGTTCTGTTGGAGCTTCATCTTATCCATCTAGAGTATTCAAAGGAATGCGTATGGCTGGAAGAATGGGTGGAGATAATGTGAAAGTACAAAATCTTAGAGTTTTAAAAGTAGTAGCTGAAAAGAACCTACTTGTTATTAAAGGATGTATTCCTGGATGTAAAAACTCTTATGTAATCATTCAGAAATAATGGAAGTAAAAGTTTTAAATAAAACCGGAAAAGATACTGGCAGAAAAGTTCAACTTTCTGATGCAGTATATGCAATTGAGCCAAATAATCATGCATTATATCTTGATGTTAAACAATATTTAGCAAATCAAAGACAAGGAACGCACAAAGCCAAAGAAAGAGCTGAAGTTGCGGGAAGTACACGTAAGATTAAAAAGCAAAAAGGAACAGGTACTGCACGTGCAGGTAGCAAAAAAAGCCCATTGTTCAAAGGTGGAGGAACTGTTTTTGGTCCAAGACCAAGAAGCTATTCTTTCAAATTGAATAAAAATTTAAAGAGATTAGCTAGAAAATCAGCTTTTACAATCAAAGCAAAAGAATCTAATATTATTGTATTGGAAGATTTTACTTTTGAGACACCAAACACTAAGAATTTCATCAGTGTTTTAAAGGCTTTAGGACTAGAAACTAAAAAATCTTTATTTGTGTTGGGAGAGTCAAATAAAAATGTATATTTGTCCTCACGCAATTTAAAGGGCTCTAGCGTGGTAAGTAACTTAGAATTAAGTACTTACGCTATATTAAACGCTAATAATTTAGTTCTGTTAGAAAGCTCTTTAGAGGGAATTGAAGAAAATTTAAGTAAATAATAGGAATATGAGTATCATAATTAAACCTATAGTAACAGAAAAAGTAACCAAACAAAGTGAAGTTTTAAATCAATTTGGTTTTGTGGTTGACAGAAAAGCAAACAAAGTGCAAATTAAGAAAGCTGTAGAAGCTGCTTATGGAGTAACTGTTTTAAGTGTTAACACCATGAATGTAAGACCAGATAGAACTACAAAATACACTAAAAGTGGTTTAATAAGTGGAAAGACAAATGCTTATAAAAAAGCAATTGTACAAGTACAAGAAGGAGAAACAATAGATTTTTACAATAATATCTAAACAATAAGGCAGCATTATGTCAGTTAGAAAATTAAAACCTATTACCCCGGGCCAGCGATTTAGAGTTGTGAATAGTTTTGACGCTATTACAACTGATAAGCCGGAGCGTTCATTGATCGCACCGATAAAAAACTCAGGCGGTAGAAATAGTCAAGGAAAGATGACCATGCGTTATACGGGTGGTGGTCA
>JAYVZG010000079.1:0-62275 GCA_043783565.1 Flavobacterium sp.
TCAGAAATTTGTTGTGGCGACCAATGTTTTCCGAGATGGAAATATACAAATTTTTTGAGTTTAGGATTATTTTCAATTTTGGTTTTACCATATCTTTTATCCATTCTATTATGCATGTAATTCACTTCTGCTTTAACGTTGTTATAGTCACCATTTTTAACACGTTTAACTTCTCGAGTGATTGTACTTGGATGAACAGAAAGGGCAGAGGCAATTTGCTTTTTGTTCTTGCCTAAAGCAATTAGTTTTTCAATCTCAATTCTATGGTCTCGATTGAGTCTTTTGTAAGTTGTTTTCATAACACAATTTTAAGTTATTTTTTGTCTTAAAAATTGCGTTAGATTCTTGAGTCTGCTTATTCATTTCTAATAACTCTCAACACATTTGGAGGATTATTAATTGCTGTATTATTGGCTACGGTCATCTGATTCCTCACACTTGCTAGATCAATCCCATAGTCAGTCTGCCATTGTAAAATAGTTTTGTCACCAAGAGCGCTCCCTCCGCTATTAACCATCCTGAAAGCATTAGTGGAATATGTATAATATTTGTTAGAATCAAAACCCCAATTTCCTGAAATTCTAGGAACATTAGTATTTCTATAGTTTACATATCTACCTAAAACATAGTTGTTGGTAAATTCTGTTAAATTCAATTCCAATAGTCGTAAGCCGCTATTTCTTCCAGAAATAAAATTATCATTTATCATTATATTTTCTGATGGAAAACGATAATCATCTGCTCCAACCTCGAGTGAGTTTCCTTCATACTGTGTTCCAAGTGCAGTAGTATAATCAGTATTATGATATAGAATATTTTTTAAAATTTTAATGTTTTTAACGATATTTAAGCCAATAGTGTCTGCTGTTTTAACAAGTATATTATTATCTCCTTTTGAGCTTGGAGAAGGTAGATAAGGTGACCCACTATTAAAAACTGTGTTGTCTTCAAGAGTAACATTTTTCACAAATTCAGATGTTGCATTTCTTGAAGCTGACCAAACTTCAAAACCAACAGAGAAATTATTAAATACAATATTATTTCTAAACGTTCTTATCTTATCGGTTGAATTTTGCACATAAAAGCCGGGACCATGTTGCATTCTGCCACCAATATTTTGAATCCAACCGTTATTATAGACTTTGCAACCGTATATAAGGGATCCTCCTGTTAGTTTCCAACTTGTAAATGCTATACCGGGATTCTCATGAATTACCAAATTAATAAAATTACAATCTTCTCCAGAATCATGATTTATTCCTGTACAATAAGCAAAATTTGGACTAGTAAAATTTCTGACTACATTAGAATAAGTTATTTCAAAATCCTTAAATGTGACATAACCTCCAGCAACAAGTAACACTTGACTATTTGTAGAAGTCGCCGGCAAAATATTACCATCTAAAACAGCCCATTCTCCGGGGTATGATGAAACTGTAATATTATTATTTGCAACTCCTGCTAAATTACAAATGAATCTACCTTTATAAGTTCCATTTCTCATATACAAAATATCGCCTGGTAAAATTAGTGGAGAACTTAATGCTGTCTGAAGATTAAACGGACTTAAAATAGCACCAGATCCAGAACCTGTTGGAGAAGCATACCATGTTGTTGCTTTCAAATGAGCACACAATGCAAAAAGAATTACGGTAAAAACTATTTTTTTCATCTTTAATGTATTTAGTTGTTCAGTGCTAAGTTAAACATATTTTACCTAAGTTCTATTCAAATAATTTTTTTAATATTATTGACGCCAAAGCATCATATAGAATCTTTAAATCGTTTTCATTGTTATAAGCGTTTAATGAAATTCTGATAAAAACACCATGGTCAATTTTCATCACAGGTATCTCAATTTTATACTTTTGGTATAACATTTCTTTTAAGGCTATAGGATTATTAGTTTGAATAGGAATACTACACATTTGTCCTAAAAAATCTGAGGTAATAGGGCAAATTGGCTGAGTTCCCAACAAGTCACAAAAACGTTGGTAATTTTCTAGAATTAGTTTTTTGGATTCGGCTGATTTTTGCGTCCAATTGTTTTCTTTTAAAAATTGAATCGCTGCAGGAGCCGTTAAAAAAGCCGAAATATCCCGTGTTCCTTGATGTTGATGGTAATCTAGAAACCTACTTTTCGAAGGGTTTTCGCTTTGGTATCCCCAACCCACAATAAGTGGATCTATATTTTTTTGAAGTTCTTTTTTTACATACAAAAACGAACATCCTTTGGGTGCCAACATCCATTTATGAAGTGTACCTGTATAATAGTCTGGATCTAAATCGGCTATATCTAAATCGATATGACCAGGTGAGTGAGCGCCATCAATAATGGTAATCAATCCAAGTGTTTTTGCTTTTTGAATAATTTCTTTGACAGGAAAAATTAAAACCGTTGCACTCGAAATTTGATTGAGGAAAATGATTTTTGTTTTGGGTGTATAGCCTTTCCAAAACTCTTCAAGTAAACTTTCTTTGGATTGAATAGGTATGGATATATTTTGTCGTATATAGTTGGCGCCTGATTTTTCGCAGTAGAAATTCCACGTTCTGTCCATGGCACCATATTCGTGATTGGTGGTCAGTATTTCATCGCCTGGATTTAACTTCATGCTGCGCATAATGGTATTAATGGCAATCGTTGGATTGGCGGTAAAGAAAAAATCATCCGCATTACAACCTATAAATTGCGCTACAGCTTCTTTGGCAGCTTGTAAATATTGAGGTGCTTTTTTTTGAATAAATTGAACAGGCTCCCGTTCTAATTCGATTTGCCAATATTGATAATTTTCTAGAATTGGTTTTGGACATGCTCCAAAAGATCCGTGATTCAGAAAAGTGATATCTGGATTTAAGAGAAACTGTGATTTCATATAATTAGTTTGTATGAATTGGAATTGGCAAATAGTATTTAATTCTAACGATTTTACCTTCTTTTCTTCCTGGAATCCATTTGGGTGAAAGTTGCATGACTCTTTCTCCTTCATTTCCGGTACCAAAGCCAATATCTCTTGTCGTGTTAATATCAGATAAAGTCCCGTCTTTTTCCACCACAAAGGAGACGAATATTTTGCCTATTAACTCGGGAACATCCGGTTTTTTGAAATTTTGTTCGATGAATTCGTAGAGTGCATCTGTGCCAGCATAAAAGATGGGTTGTATATCGGCATCTTTCATTTCGATAATCGGTTCTTCGGATACATTTTGATCTTGAGCTTGAATAATTTGAATAGAAAAAAATATTACTAGTAAAAGGGTTCTCTTTTTCATGACTTTTATTTACATAGTTATTTACTTTTAAAAACCATTGGGTATTTTATTTCGATACTTATAGGTTTTCCCCCTCGTTTTGCTGGTATCCATTTTGGACATTTGTTGAGTACTCGAATTAATTCTACCCCAGAATCGACATCTATCATTTCGATAAGCTTGATATTTTTTATACTTCCATCAACATCAATCGTAAAGGAAGCGATCATTCTTCCTGATTTTTTAACTTTAGAATAATTAAATTGTCCTTTTACATATTCGCTGAATTTTTCAATACCACCACCGTTAAATTGCGCTTCAACTCGATCACCATTTAAATATACTTCATCTTCGCCTCCAATTTGTGAAAAAGTAATCAGTGGGATAAACAAAAACAAGAGAGCAATAATTCGTTTCATAAATTTATTTTTAAGGGATATTCAAATATTTATGTGTTTGTAAAGAAACACGCCATTTCGGGTTTTTCATGACATAATCTACAATTAACGGCGTCATTTCTTCTCTTTTACTCCATTCGGGTTGCAAGAATAGAATGGCGTCTTTGTTGACAAGATTTGCTTGTTCTTCAGCAAAAACGAAATCATGCTTGTTGTAGATAATGACTTTTAATTCATTGGCCTTTTGATACACCAATTCTGTTGGTAATTTGTTTTTTTTAGGAGAAAGGCAAATCCAATCCCAATCGCCTGATAGTGCATACGCTCCTGAGGTTTCGATGTGGACTTTTAGTTGATTTTCTTTCAACTCTTTTGTTAATGGATTCATATCCCACATAAGAGGTTCTCCTCCCGTGACAACTACAGTATCCGCATACTTTTTTGCATTATCGACAATTTGATCAATCCTTGTTGGTGGATGTAATTCGGCATTCCAGCTTTCTTTTACGTCACACCAATGGCAACCTACATCACAACCCCCTATTCGGATAAAATAAGCAGCAGTTCCGGTATGAAACCCTTCTCCTTGTATGGTATAAAATTCTTCCATGAGCGGAAGCATGGTTCCTTTTTCGACGGCTGATTGAATTTCTTTTGTAAGCATTTTTAGATTTAAAGGGCAAAGATAGGAAAAAGTTGTTGTTGGTTGTTGGTTTACAGTTTTGAGTTTTCCCTCCTCTGGAGGGGTGCCTGAAGGGCGGGGTGGCATAGCCCTGATAGGAATGGTTAGCCTTTAGCGACAGCTTTGCATTTTTTTCTGACAAAAAAGAGTGAACAAAGAAACTCCTTTTTTGTTTTGAAAAAAAGCAAGGGTAAGCTAAAGCTAAAAATGGATAGCAGGAATTTGCTTCCAAAAAAAAACCGAAAGCTTTTGACCATCGGTTTTTATAAAATTATTTTTTGGGTTGCGGAAGGCTTTTCAAAGATTCCGTAGCATAGGAATTTGTTGGATCTAACGCCAAGGTTTTGTTGAAATATTCTCTAGCTTTTAATGTATCGGTGTTCGCATAACTCGCTGCAAGATTATTATAGCTTTCAATAAATTTCTTAGTGTTTTTGGTTACTTCTTCAGGTCCTTTTTCAGTCACAACTTTTATATATTCTTCGTAATATTTGATAATTAAATCTTCTTTTTCAAGCAGCGTATTGGTTCTCGCTCTGAAAATATAAGCATCCTGAGTGGTTGGAGAAGCTTCAATTACTTTACCAAATGCATCATCAGCTTTTTGCAATTCGATTGGATCAGGTTTTAAAATATCTTTTCTAGTATTGTTATAGTATAAAGAGTTTCCAAGATAGAAATTGTCTAATAAATAATTCTTTGAAGTTGTGTTTGAAGTTGCGATTTCATAGATCGCTGATGCTTGTTTGAACAACTTTTGTTCGTAGAATTTTTTTCCAACTTCGCTTAAATCGTTAGTCATGGTGATTTCCATTTCGACTGATTTTTTGATATCAATAACACCCGCATCAAATAGGATTTGATCTACCGTTTTGGTTTCTAAATTATTAGATTTTCTAAGTTTTGCAAGACCTAAATACAAATAATCCCGTGCAATAATTTTATTGGTTCCGTTTCCGATAAAGTCTTGAATAGATTTTATCGCAACATCTGTATTACCATTCTCATAAGCAGAATACCCTAAATAACGAAGGATTCTAGGATTTACTTTATCCAATTCTTTCATTTTATTAGCTTCTACTTCAAGTGCTTTGTAATCTCTAGCTAGTATCAAAAAATCGGCATGACGCATACGAGATGTTAAAGAGTAATCTGTTAAGCTCATGTATTTTTCATAAAACCCTAATGCTTTTTGAATGTATTCGGTGTATTTCTTAGGTTCGTTGTTTCCCCAGTAATAGTAAGTTTCTGCTAATTCTCTATAAACAGGTCCGTAATTAGCATCTGTTGTAATTACATTATCATATGCTTTAACTGCTTCTGTATATGATTTTGCTCCTTTAAGTAAAACACCTAATTGCATTTTAGCTCTAATTAGTGAAGCGTCCGATTGAAAGGCATTTCTGTAAGCAGCATAGGATTCGTTTTGGTTTTTATCACCGTAAAACGCATCTCCTAAAGCCATTTGAATATTGGCATCCGTTGGATTGATAGCTTTGGCCTTGTTTAAAAAAGTAAGTGCCGTTTTATAATCAGGCTTTTCAGAATTCATATATGCTTTTGCAATATATATATATTCTTCTATATCTTTTTTCTTTAAATCTTTGGTAACTAAATCGAAGTTCGTTTGAGCTGCTAAAGTATTTGAATTATTTAAATCGATTTGACCTAAACCAATATAATTCCATTTTGCACTTTCAGTTGCTGTTAAACCTTTTTGAAAATAAATCTTAGCAGAATCTTCAATATTTTGTTTGAGGTAAACATTTCCAAGAAAAAAAGTTGCTTTTCCATTTTCAGGTTTCGTTTGCAAAATTGTTTTTAAAATAGCTTTTGCTTTTTCAAATTGTTCTGCATCAATGGCTTTTTTAGCTTGTTCTACGTCTTGTGCATTCGTTACATTTGTAACAAAAAGAAATAGTAGGCTAAAAACGGTATAACTTTTCATAGTTTTCAATTTAATTTTACTTTTTATCATTATTGATTGATTTTCTAATCCGAATTTTTCTGGAAGGAACTTTATTAGGTAATAAGCCCGATTTCAAAATAATTCTTTGTCCAATTTCACTGGCTATAAATGAAGAAAACCCCATTCCTAAGCCTTTATATCCTTGGGCGTTGACGACAAACAAATCACGTGCCAAAGGATAAGTGCCTTCTGCAAGATTGTTTTGTGTTGGATAGTAATACTTATTGTCATTTGTGTTTAATACGTTTAGAACATTTATTTTTTGAATGCTTTCTTTCATTAATTCTGAAGGTTCAAAGATAAAATTAATTCCAATAACTCCAATCATTCCGTTGTTTTGGGCTACATAATGTATCACTTCATTATTGGTTTTAAATGAAAAAACATTTTCTTTAGGAACGCTTTTAATACCCGATAGATTACTAATATATCGAAAGGTACTCGAATTTAAATTATCAAACACCAATCCTTTTATATTGGTTGATTTTGAACCTTTCATAAAGTCAGTGACTTCTTTTAACGTAATTAAAGAATCTTTAGTATTCTTATTTGTGATGAAAGCTATAGCATCTTTTGCGAATAGAGTGATTTTGGGATATATTTTTTTAGAATTAAAAAAGGCAACTTCCTCTTTTGACAATGATCTAGTTAAAATTCCAATACGAGAACTGTCTTTTACTAGAGCTTGAATTACTTCTGTTTCTGATTTAGCAACAATCGTTATTTTGGCATTATAATTACTTTCAAAAACTTGAACTAAATCTTCTACTATAGGCTTTAGAGATTCATCTACTAGAACTGTAGTTTCTCCTTCAATAATAGTATCTTCCTTGTTTTTTGAAGTGCTTTGTTTACAAGTAATAACAAGAAATACCATTAAAATAAAAAAAAGTAAGGAAAAATATTTTCTCATAATTCTGCTTTTTGAACTGAAAAAAATCGGATAAATCGAATAAATGAATATACAATTAAAAGTAATCCAAATGCAATTCTGTACTTTGGTTCCATACTAATAGGCATACTTTTCCAAAAAATAATTATTAATCCTAAGCCTAAATAGAGTATGAAAAACAACATTCCTATAACGAGAAGAAACCGCTCTTTTAGCGATTTCTTCTTGAAATTAATTACTATTTTTTGAAACATTATTCTGCTGATTGAATGCTAATGGGTAACGAATATAAAACTCTTACTTTTTTACCATTTTGCTCTCCAGGATTCCATTTTGGGCATGATTTCAAAACACGTATTGCCTCTTTTCCAGTTCCGTAACCAATATCTCTAATTACTTTGATATCCGTAAGTGAACCATCCTTTTCAACAACAAAAGAAACAAATACTTTTCCTTTTAATCCATCTTCTTCTGGAACTTGATAATTTTTACCAACAAACTTATAAAACTTCTCAATTCCTCCAGGGAAATCAGGTTTTACTTCGATTCCTGCCGTATTGTAAATATTGTTATCTTCTTCAACAACATCTTTCGGTCCGTTACCAACAGGTTCAACTGTCAATTCCGCATCTGGATCTCCTTTTATCGTTTCTGAACCAATTTTTTTGTCAACGATTTCTTTAATTTTAGGTGGTTCTTCAACTACATCTTCTGCTTTTGCCACAACTGGTTTTACAAATTTTACCTGATCCACTTTTGGTGGCGGTGGCGGTGGCGGTGGTAAGTTTTCCTTTGGTTTTTCTTTTGGCGGTAATTTTACTGTTGTGATTTTTTGATCTAAAACAGCTTCATCATCTCCATTAGGGAGAAAGTTAGCCAATACGGGAATGCTTACTAAGAAAGTAAAAATTATACCACCTATAATAAGTGACCTCATAGTAGTCTTACCATTTGACATTCTCAATTCGTAAGCACCATATAGCTTGTTTCGTCCTTCAAAAACGATATCTACCCATTGATTTTTTAATAAATCTAATTTCATGTCTTATTATTTTTTAATTAGATTAAGGATTCGTTGATGCTGGTTGTGTTGGTGAATCAGGAACGGACGCATTAGCCGAATTTTCAAGCAGCTTTGATTCTTCAGGTGTAAACTCATTTACAATCGCATAAGTAGGAACATTTACAATTGCCATTTCATCAAGTATATCTACTAGATTACGATAATTTGACTTCTTGCTTGGTTTGATAATTACAATCATTCCTTTGTCTTTGTTACCAGTATATTGAAACACTGCCTCTTTTCTACTCAACAATTCTTTCCTGATACCATCTTTACCGTATTCGAAATTTTTTGGAGTTCCACCCGCAACAGGTTTATCCAATAAACCCACGAAACGCACTAATTTATTATTATCGCCCAACAATATCGTCATTGTACGATTTTCATCCACTTTAACAGGTGGAGTTTTCTCATCTGGATCTTTATCTGGCAAACCCAAATTCATCGATTGAGGTTTAGACAACGTTGTGGTGAGCATAAAGAAAGTAATTAATAAAAAAGCCAAATCTACCATCGCAGTTAAATCTACTTTAGAATTTGATTTTTTACTCCTTACCTTTTCACTGCCTTTTTTACCACCGCCGCCGTCGGTATTTAATTCAGCCATTTAGTATATTTTTTTAAATTATTTTTCTTTTCCTCTCAAACCAGTAACCAAACTAAAGTTATTGATTTTTTGATCTTGCAAAATATCCATTACTCTTCTGATTATAGGATACTCTTCTTTAGCATCACCTTTTATAGCGAGTTCCAATTCTTTATCATGCAACTCAATGTTGGCAATACGTGCGTTCTGAACCCAGTCCGCCAATTGATTATCAAGCGAATCTTTAGGGATTCCAGGTTGTTGAACTTTCTTTCTGTCTGCAGGTTTCAAGTCAAGAATTTGTTTAAGGCTTCCCATTGGAGCACCAAAACTTTCCATGATAGCAAACTTTTTTTGATCATCTTCAGAAAATTTAACACCATATTTATTGCCCATTAATTCAAGGGTTCTAACACGTACATCTTTCCCTTTAACATCAAAAAATACTTTCCCATTACCGACAGTTAAAGTGGCTAAGTCTTTTTCAGGTAACTTAGTCTGAACAGTAGATGCCGGTGTATCAACAGGCATTACTTCAGGAACCTTAGCAGTAGCAGTCAAAATAAAGAATGTAAGCAAAAGGAATGCAACATCACACATCGCCGTCATATCGGTAGATGTTGACTTTTTTTTCATTTTTATTGCCATTGTTTGTATATTATTATATTGATAATGAATATCAAAATTATTGTTTTAAGCTACCTCTAAAGTGTCTGTAAGTATTTACAATTGTAGTTCCAGCTTCGTCAATTGCGTAAGTTAAGCTGTCAATTTTTGAAGTAAAGAAATTATAACAAATAATCGCTAATGCAGAAGTTGAGATTCCAGTAGCAGTATTAATCAAGGCTTCAGAAATACCATTGGCAAGCTCAGCAGAATCAGCTCCACCACCACCAGCTAATCCGGCAAATGCTTTAATCATCCCGGTTACCGTTCCTAATAATCCAGCAAGAGTTCCTAAAGAAACTAGAGTAGATAAAATTGTCATATGTTGCTCTAACATTGGCATTTCTAATGAAGTTGCTTCTTCGATCTCTTTGTGAATCGTTTCAGCAGCTTCTTCGCTATTGAATCCTTCTTTTTTAACATCTTGATATTTCACTAAAGCAGAACGGATAGCATTAGCAACGGATCCTTGTTGTTTGTCGCAAGCAGCAATTGCTTCGTCAATATGTCCTCCTTTGATACTTGTTTGAACATTTTTCATAAATTGATCTAAATTTCCTTTTCCAGTAGCTTTAGTAATTACGAAATATCTTTCAAATGAAAAAACAACAACCATCAACAACAATCCCATCAAAACAGGAACAATCGGACCTCCTTTGTAAACCATTGCTAAATAATTTCCTTTTAGTGGACTTCCTGTGTTTACTCCTCCTTCAAAATTTGAACCATTACCCATGATGAAATTCCAAATCAAGAATCCCACAAAAATACATGCTACAATTACGATTGCAGAGAACATTCCTCCTAAATTTGAACCGCCTTCTTTTTTAACGTTTGCCATTTTTTTAATTTTTAATAGTTTTAATAATTTATTAGTTTTTAGTTGTAATTAACTTGAATAGGAGCAAATTTAATTTTTTAGTTGAAATAAAAAAACTTTTTTTAGTTTAATTGTGACGTGCCGTAAAAGGATAAATTTTAAGAGTTATATTTAATATCATAAACCAAGGAAACTACACTGATTTACTGCTGAAATATTTGCTCTTTATTACTAAACGTAACAATAGTTTATTATTGTATCATATCTGTTGAGATTTATTCAAATCTATAAATCCTACCTAGTAAAATGCTATTTTTCTTTACAATACAAATCTAAAAAGATTTAGATGCTTACAGGAAATTATGGAATTACCTTAGTTCAATCAATCGAATTCTCGCTCAAACCCATCGAATTCTTATTGATAACGCTTTTTTAATATGGCCCGACATTATTTTCCTTAGGATTTCTTATCTTTAAAAACTAAATTCAGTCATGATGAAAAAAATTTACTTTCTACTTGTCTTTTCCGCAGTTACATTTATCTCTAACGCTCAAATCGTTACCATCCCAGATCCGGATTTTAAAAATTATTTACTGTCGTCAGGAGTCGATACCAATGCTGATAATGAAATTCAAGTCAGTGAAGCGCTGGCGACAACTTCAATATCAATTACTTTTCCTCTTGGGATAAACATTCAAAGCCTTACAGGATTGAGTGCTTTTATTAATTTAACCACGCTACAGTTGAACGATTTGCGTATACTGACCACGATAGATCTCAGCAACTTGACAGCATTACAAACCTTGTCTATCTCTATGACACCACTTTCCACATTGGACGTCTCCTCTTTAACCAATCTGCAAAGTTTAGCTGTTGGAATGAGCAACCTGACCACATTTAATGTTTCGGGATTACCTAATCTTACCTCGTTAGACCTTAACGACAATAACGTTCTTAATACTGTAATAATTTCAGCTTTGCCCAACCTGCAATATTTAGGCACTAATTATTGTTCCCTATTAACTACGCTTAATTTTACAGGAGTACCTCAGCTTAAAAGCATAGGTTGTTTCAATGATGAACATTTGACTGCAATAAATTTAAGCGGATTATTTAATCTAGAAAATCTCAACGTTGCTTATTGCGCCTCACTCACTTCGCTAGAACTTACAGGATTATCCAATTTGAGAATTGTAGATTGTCAACATACTGATATAACAACGCTTACTACTACCGGTGCCAATGCCATTACTTCTTTAAAATGCAATAATTGTGGTCTGACTTCTTTGAATGTAGCTTCAATGTTTAGGTCTAGAAGTTTTAGATTGCTCTAACAACAACTGCCAATCCTTTTGCGTTGGGCTTTCTACTCTCGATTTGACCGGATTAACTAATCTAACTGAACTTCGTTGCAATGGCAACAGCCTTACCAATTTAAATATCAATCATTTAGTAAACTTGACCATTTTAAGTTGCAACGCTAATCTATTGACAAGTCTGGATATTACGGCACTTGTAAATTTATTTTGGCTAGAATGCCAATCAAACCAAATTACAACTTTGAATGTAACCCCTTTAATCAATTTACAATCATTCAGATGCGAACAAAACCAATTGAATACTTTAAATGTAGGCACCTTGGTAAATTTGACTTCGCTCTCTTGTTTTCAAAACAATCTATCCGTTTTAGATTTAACCAACCTGACGAATCTGGCGCATTTGGAATGTCAGAACAATCAACTGACAGCTTTAGATTTGATGCATCAAACCAAACTCCTTTACTTTGATTGTGCCAATAATTTAATACCATCATTGGATATTAGTCATATAAATATTCCCATTGTTATGCAATTTGGTGATCGTCCCGCATATAGGTTTAATAATAATCCGAATTTGACTTATGTGAATATGAAATTTGGCCCTGTTAATCCCTTTTCCATGAATACCATTGAACTAAGAATGAATTTCTGTCCAAATCTCAGGTTGATTTGTGCTGAAGAACAAAACATTCCAGGCTTGCAGCAAATCATAACGGACTATCAAATAAGCAATGTTCAAGTCAATTCGTATTGCACCTTTACGCCCGGAGGAGACTACAACACTATTGCAGGAACACAAACACTCGATCTTAATAACAACGGTTGTGATGCTTTGGACTCTCATTTTCCAAACATTCGAATTGCCATTAATGACGTAACTACTATAACCGGCAGCACATTTACTGATGCTAACGGAACTTATGGTTTCTTTACTCAAGCAGGAAATTATGTTTTGACACCTGTTTTAGAAAACCCTTATTTTACAGCTTCTCCGGCATCAGCTACCATCAACTTTGCCACAGTAAACAGTTCAACGCAAACTCAAAATTTTTGCATCACGCCTTTAGGAACTCATTATGATGGCGAAATTTCAATAATACCTGACCGAGGAGCACGTCCTGGTTTCGATTCAAAATATAAAATCGTTTATAAAAACAAAGGCAATCAAATTATGTCTGGAAGCATCAGCTTGAGTTTTGATGATGCGATTTTAGATTTTGTTTCTGCCAATCCAAACATCAGTAGCCAATCGCTGAATAATTTGAACTGGAATTACACAGGATTGTACCCTTTTGAAAGTAGAGAAATAGAATTTACTTTCAATTTAAATTCACCTATGGAAATTCCAGCGGTCAATATTGGTGACATCTTGCATTATGTAGCTACAATCTCGACCAATGGGCAAGACGAAACACCTGCCGATACGGTTTTCAATTTAGACCAAACTGTGGTTGGCTCTTACGACCCCAACGACAAAACCTGTCTCGAAGGAAACACGATTACACCAGAAATGGTTGGTAATTATTTGCATTATTTAATTCGTTTTCAAAATTCAGGAACAGCTGCTGCAGAAAATGTAGTAGTGAAAGATATTATCGATACAACTAAATTCGATATGGCTTCTTTGCAACTCACCAGTTCTTCCCATCCACAAGTGACAAAGATTACTGGAAACAAAGTGGAGTTTCAATTTGAAAACATCAATCTTCCTGCGGAAATAGATAACGAGCCGGGAAGCCATGGTTATGTCGCGTTTAAGATCAAAACCAAAAACAATCTTGTAATCGGAAACTCGGTTTCGAACAAAGCCGATATCTTTTTCGATTATAATTTCCCGATTGAAACCAATACCGCAACATCGACTGTAGCACTTTTAGGAGTGAATTATTTTGAAAACACTTCCGTGAATGTGACACCAAATCCAACAAAAGATGTCGTTCATATTACTTCGAAAGGCAATATTACTTCGGTCCAATTATTCGATGTACAAGGAAGAATTTTAGAAACGATGACTGTCAACGACGACGCTATTGATTTTGATTTGAGTCAGAAGAGTAATGGTGTCTATTTTGTGAAAATTTATACTGTGAAAGGCGTTAAAGTGGAGAAATTGATTAAAGAATAATTTGGTTGTAGGTTGTAAGTTGTCTAAATTAAAATCAATTATCAATCGAGGCGCAGGCGAACAGTTTGCAGCGTAGCGGAAAAAATTATCTAATCGAATTCTCAGTCAAACCCATCGAATTCTAATTGATAACAAACATTTAATTTGAACCAGTAGTGCTTTTGTTTCTTTTACGTATCTTTAAGATCTAAATTCGGACAATATGAAAAAATTCTACCTCTCAACCGTATTCTTTTTTGCAATTTTTATTGCGCAAGCACAAATCGTAAACTTTCCCGATCTGAATTTTAAGAACGCATTAGTCAATCAGTACTGTGTTGATACTGACAATAACGGGGACCCTGATAACGATGTAGATACGAACAACGATGGCCAAGTTCAAATTTCTGAAGCCTTAGCGGTAACCAAACTACACATTCAAAATTTTGGAGGAAATTTCGGGAACTCGCCTACCAATGATGCGACAGGAATTGAAGCTTTTACCAATGTAACTTCGTTGACTGTCATGTATTTTTCAGCGCACGATTTGGATTTGACGGCTATGATTTATTTGCAGACTTTAAATGTAAACTTTAATTTGGGGTTAACTAATGTTAATGCATCCAACTTGCCGAGCCTTCTTTCCATTACCTGCGATCATAATAATGTTCTTAGTTCTTTTAATTTTTCGGGTTGTTCTAATTTAACTTCTCTCGATTTCAAAAGCAATTATTACTTGGCATTTGACGGCAATTTGATTGGCTTGAGTAGTTTGCAAACCTTGAAGTGTTCGCAAACAGGCGTGAGCAGTTTGAATTTTTCCCAAACGCCCAATCTGGTTAATTTAATGTGCACCTATGAACCCATAACAAGCATCAATCTCTCAGGCCTTACACAACTTAGAAACGTTGATGTTTCCGAAAACAATCTCTATTCTTTAAATACCGGAGGTCTGTCACAACTTGAAAAATTAAATTGCAATATGAATCATCTCACTTCCTTAGAGGTGGGCAATTTGAACAGTCTGGTGGAATTGCAATGTGCAGGAAATGAGATTGCCACGCTAAACGTAAGTGCACTAACGAATTTGGTTGAATTGGGCTGCGATCGCAATCAGATTCAAACTTTGAATGTAAGCGCATTAACCAACCTGAAAAAATTATCCTGCAGCACCAACCATATTGCAGTATTAGATGTAGCCCCATTATTACAACTTACCCTTTTATCTTGTAGGGGTAATACCATACAAACATTAGCCGTTACTGACTTAACTAATCTAATTTATTTGGATTGTAGTCACAATCAACTCAGCCAACTGGCTATCGAAAACCTCAACAATCTTGAATATTTAAATATGGAAGACAATGCGATCCCAAGTGCGAATGTCAGCACCCTTACGCATTTGAATTCTTTGATTGTAAGTAGAAATCCTATCAACACTTTGGACGTTTCTACGCTGATCAATCTGTACCAACTGTCTTGTGCTCAAAATGGACTAACATCTTTAACGATTACACAGACCAATAATCCGCAGCTCACTACTTTAGATTTTGGCGGCAATCCGATGACCTCCTTCGACTTTTCAGGCTGTCCTAATTTAGAAACTTTGAAGTGTGGAGACAATCAATTTTCAACGCTCGATCTTAGCGCTAATCCACATATCACCAGTGCCTACGACTTCGCTGGAGAAAATCTTACTTACATCAATATAAAGAACGGCGTTAGTGATGCTTGGAACTTTTATGATTTTATATACTGTACCAGTTTAACACATGTCTGTGGCGATGAAGGTGATTTGTCCGAGATTACATACCAATTGTCTTCTAATCCTGATCTGAGCAATGTTCAGATAAGCTCTTATTGCACCTTTAATCCTGGTGGCGTCTACAATACGATTGCAGGGACGCAGACCTATGATGTCGATAATAATGGTTGCAGCGGCAGTGACCCTCACGTTCCTTGGTTGAAAATCGCTATTAATGACGGTGTTACAAACGGTGCCACTTTTACCAATACTGCCGGAAACTTTTCTTTCTTTACACTGTCAGGTAATTTTGTCATAACGCCTGTTTTTGAAAACGCTTATTTTACGGCTACTCCAGTTTCTGCTAACATAAATTTTCCGAGCTTGGATGGTTCGACACAAATCCAAAATTTTTGTGTTACGCCGCTTGGCATTCATAATGATGTTGAAGTTATACTGATTTCACGGGGGAACACAAGACCAGGCTATGACGCGAGTTATGATCTAATCTATAGAAATAAGGGAAATCAAATTCAATCAGGAAATATTACTTTGAATTACGACGATGCCGTACTGGATTATGTTGCTGCGTCACCAACCGTTGACAGCCAAGCGACAAATTTACTAACATGGAATTATACGAATTTAATGCCCTTTGAAACCAAGTATATTTATTTGACTTTAAATCTCAACAGCCCAACGGAAATCCCTGCAGTTAACGATGGTGACATCCTAAATTTTAGCGCAACCATTGCTCCTGTAGCCGGCGACGAAACACCCGATGATAATACTATCGCTTATGCAGAAACTGTTGTAAATTCTTTCGACCCCAACGACAAAACCTGTCTCGAAGGAAACACCATTACACCAGAAATGGTCGGTGATTATTTGCATTATCTGATTCGTTTTCAAAATTTAGGAACTGCAGCTGCGCAAAATGTAGTGATCAAAGATATTATTGACACGACCAAATTCGATATGGCTTCGTTGCAACTTACGGGTTCTTCACATCCACAAGTGACGAAAATCACAGGCAATAAAGTAGAATTTCAATTTGAAAATATTAATCTTCCAGCGGAAATAGATGACGCGCCAGGAAGTAATGGTTATGTCGCCTTTAAAATTAAAACCAAAAATAATCTTGTCATCGGAAACTCCGTTTCAAACAAAGCGGATATTTATTTCGATTATAATTTCCCAATTGAAACCAATACAGCAACATCTACTGTCGCACTTTTAGGAGTGAATTATTTTGAAAACACTTCCGTGAATGTGACACCAAATCCAACAAAAGATGTCGTTCATATTACTTCGAAAGGCAACATCACTTCTGTGCAATTGTTTGATGTGCAAGGACGTGTTTTGGAAACCATCACTGCCAATGAAGAAGCTATTGATTTCGATTTGAGTCAGAAAAGTAACGGAGTTTATTTTGTAAAAATCTATACTTTGAAAGGCGTTAAAGTAGAAAAAGTAATTAAAGAATAATATTATGAAAAACAAAAAAAGACTCTTATTTATTGCATCTCTATTTTTGAGCTGTGTGATGTACTCGCAAAACAACTTTGTGGCGAGTGGCGGAACAGCAATTGGTTCAAACGGAGCGGTGACTTACTCGATGGGTCAAGTTCCATTTCAATATCAGGCGAATTCAAATTATTCAATTGGTCAAGGTTTACAGCAACCATTTGAAATTATACCGCTAGGCAACGATAGTTTTTCTACCATTAGTTTGGCTATGAAAGCATATCCCAATCCTACACGTTCAATTCTCTTTCTTTCGGCTCAGGATCAAGATTTGACCGACCTTCATTACGAAATAACGGACATCAACGGAAGAAGTATTCAAAAAAGTACGATTTCAAACAATGAAACGGCCATTCAATGTGAAGATTTGGCAGCAGGAATTTACGTTCTCGCCGTAAAGAAGAAAAGTCACTCGATTAAAAATTTTAAAATCATAAAAAAATAATCCTATGAAAAACTTGACAAAACTATTCTATTTAGCACTTATTTTTCTAGTATCAAACACCTTTGCGCAAGCTCCTCAGCGAATGAGTTATCAAGCGATTGTGCGTGATAATCTTGGAAATTTAGTAACAAATCAAAATGTCAGTATGAGAGTTAGTATTCTACAAGGTTCCGTTTCAGGCACGACTTCCTACTCAGAAACACATAGTACTTCAACGAATAACAATGGTCTCGTAACTATTGAAATTGGCGGAGGTCTTCCAATTACCGGTACTTTTTCGGCAATAAATTGGTCAACGGGTACGTATTTTATTAAAACTGAAACGGATCCAACAGGCGGAAGCAATTATACCATCGTCGGAACCAGTCAACTTTTGAGCGTTCCTTATGCACTTTATGCTGAAAACACCAAACAACAAGGCAAGTCCTCCATTTATCTAATGGGAGCTATCACCAATGATCAAGCGATAGCCCAATTGGCAAAAGAGTTTGGGCCTAATACGGAGAACATCTACATTAGAAACACCACCCAGCTAACTTCTGTTGATTTAACTTCAATTACCACGCTTGTCAATCTTGAAGTAAAAAATAATACTGCTTTGACTTCTCTTAATGTAAGCAATCTTGTAAACGTAATTAATGCTATAGATATTCAAAACAACTTGGCATTAACATCTCTTAATTTTCCAGGAATTACTGAAACATCTGCTTCTATAACTATTGTTGATTCTAGCACAAGTACTGTATCTTTTCCAAACCTAACAAAAGTAAATAACGATTTAAGAGTAGACGGTGTCGCATTGACATCAGTTGTATTTCCTTTGTTAACTGAAGCACGTTCAATTTTAATTCGTGGTCTCAATGTCACCAATTTATCAATGGCTGCTTTAACTAGTTGTAAAAATGGGCTAAATTGTAGTTCTACAAATCTGAGTACTTTCATCATGCCAAACCTTACTAGTGCAGTGATAACTATCAGAGATAATCCTTCATTAACAATTGTTGATTTGCCAGTTTTGGTTGATGCACTATTTGATGCATTTACTATTAGTGGTAACGTAAATCTAACATCCATTCAAATTCCATAATTGGCCAATTTTAGCCTTGGTACTTCTGCTGATTTTTATTTAGCCGGAAATAAACTTCCAAGTTCACAAATTAATTATCTTCTAAATAGGTTATTAACAATTACGCCCAACACTGGTAACTATATTAGACTTGATGGTCAAAACCCAACTGCACCTCCAACTGGGCAAGGTCTTATTGATAAAGCCACATTGATTAGTGCTGGAAATACAGTACTAACTGATTAAGTGTTTGCTTTTATATTGTATATAATAAATGAAACTACATTGTAAATAGAAAAAAGAAACAAGAAGCAAGAAATAAGATTATACCTTTGCAATCCGCTAGTCTTCACTCTTGTTTCTTGACTCTTTTCTCAAAACCATGAAAAAATACACCCTCCAAAAATCGCCCTTTATCGTTCCCACCACCGACGGTAAACTCATTGAGGAACACCACGGTTTGGCAACGACCAACAACCCCAATATTTCTATTGCGCACATGATAGCGCCACCGCATTGGAGCGAGCCTTTTCAAACGCCTGAATTTGATGAATACACCTATATTATTTCAGGCAAAAAGCAATTTATAATTGAAGACGAGGTTGTGATTTTAGAAAAAGGGCAATCTATTCACATCCAGAAAAACACCCGCGTGCAATATTCCAACCCGTTTGAAGAGCCTTGCGAATATATCGCCATTTGCAATCCTGCTTTTGATTTTAATAAGGTGCATCGGGAAGAGTAATTTTACCGCAAAGTGCACTGCGGTTTACGCAATGAACGCAAAGATATAAAGCTACAAGATAAAGAGTTGATGAAGTAAATCTCGCAAAGTCGCAGAGCCGCAAAGTTGAGATATTCCCTAGCCCAGATGGCAATGGCATCCTTTTGTGACGGCGTTTACTTCGTCCGTTCGCTTGGCTCTGGTGGCACAAAAGATATAATGAACAGCTGGAACAAGCTCCTAAAAAAATAAATAGTAATGGCCACACATTGCGAACCTTGCGCACCATAATCAAAAATTCTTTGCGCGCTTTGCGGTAAACTATCCTAACAATTCCAAAATCTTATTTTCTACAATTTCCGAATTCCAAATGCTTTCAATATTGGGCAATTGCATCACCTGATCCATAATCGCATTTTGTTGATTGCCTAATGCCAATGCTTCAGAATAAGGACGCAAACTAAACGTCACTCGACTGTACAATGGCAACCATTTGTCGGAATGTTTTTCGGAAAACCATTTCTCGATCTTCTTCTGCAATAAGAATTTCGCATCCGCAGTTTTGGTGCTCATTTCCATAAAATTGCGATACGATAATTCGGCAATCGCATCCGCATTAGGTTTGCGTGATTTTTCGTATTCTGAGAAAATTCGTTCCCAGTCATTTCCGTATCGTGTCATCATTTCGTTGAGCACGGTGATATCTTCAAAACCGGCATTCATGCCTTGCCCGTAGAAAGGAACAATCGCATGACAGGCATCGCCAATCAAAGCGACTTTGTCTTCAAACGTCCAAGGGAAACATTTTATCGTGACCAAATAACTCGTTGGATTCTTAAAAAAATCTTCTACCAAATCCGGAATTACAGCAGCCGTATCCGGGAAATGTTCTGCAAAATAAGCTTCTAAAGTTTCTTTGTCTTTGAGGTTTTCAAAGGAATTTTCGCCTTCATGTGGCATAAACAAGGTACAGGTAAAACTACCGTCCGTATTGGCTAGCGCCATCAACATATAGTCGCCTCTCGGCCAAATGTGTAAGGAATTTTTGTCTAATTTATGCGAGCCATCTTCATTCGCTGGAATATGCAATTCTTTGTAGCCAATTTTCAAAAACTCTTGCGAATAATTGAACATACTTTGCCGTTGCATTTTATGCCTTACACGTGAAAAAGCACCATCGGAACCAAAAACCAAATCATATTGCAGTTCCTCCCATTCGCCTCGCTCCGTCTCTCCAATGTGCAAGGTAGCATCGCTCAACGTGACGTCCCAAATTTTGTGCTCGAAAAAAAATTGAACACCCGCTTCTTCCGCCAAATCAATCATTTTACGATTCAAAATACCGCGAGATAATGAAAAAATCGCCTCCCCTTCTTTGCCGTAATATTGGTAATTTAAAGAATTGTCAACCAAATGAATGGCACGTTTGTCTACTGGAATTCCAATGGCTCGAATTGCTGTATCTAGCCCTATATCTTCAAGGGTTTTCCAACCGCGATCCGACATGACTAAATTGATGGAACGTCCCGAAAACTCCACGTTTCTAATGTCTGGGCTTCTGTCAAAAACATGCACCGTGTGCCCTGCTTTTTTCAGATAAATAGCCAATAACGAACCCACTAAACCGGAACCAACAACAGCAATTTTTTTAGATTCTTGCATCAAGAAATTAAGTAAATGGTAGGCAACAAAAATAATTAATAATCTGAAGTAACCTTGAAAATTATTGGATTAATTTAGGGCGTGCCCACAAGGGTCGGGCTATCGCACTCGCTTTTTTTGTTTTGTCACCCCGAGCGCAGTCGAGGGGCTATTGTTAAAACAAAAAAGAGCTCAGACAATTGCTCTATCCCTCACGCAAACTCGCGGTTATTTACAAAAACTCTCCATGTTGCGTAATATCTAATCCCAATTCCTCTTTTTCTTCACTCACGCGCAATGGCGTAATTTTGTTGACGATAAAGAACAGGGCATATGAGGCAGTAAAAGCAAAAAAAGAAACGCAAACTAAGGCAATCAATTGATGCATAAACAAAGTTGTTTCACCAAAAATCAACCCTTGATCAACCACTGCTGTATTAACGGCAGAAGAAGCAAAAATACCCGTCAACAACATACCTGTCATTCCACCAACACCATGACATCCGAATACATCTAAGGCATCGTCTATCTTGCCTTTCGGGAATTTCAATACTACATAATTACTCACAATACTACTGACGATTCCTATAAAAATACTATGAGGAACACTTACATAACCTGCGGCTGGTGTAATGGCAACTAAACCAACAATGGCACCAATACAAGCTCCCATTGCCGAAATTTTATGCCCCATGATTTTATCCAAGAACACCCATGCCATCGAAGCTGCTGCTGCTGCCACGGTTGTCGTTGCTAAGGCTTGTACTGCTAATCCGTTGGCTCCCATAGCGGAACCTGCATTAAATCCAAACCATCCGAACCAAAGTAATCCTGTTCCTAACAAGACGTAGGTAATTCGGGCTGGCGCTACTTTTTGAACTTTTCTTTTTCCTAAAAATATCGCTCCTGCTAAGGCTGCCCAACCCGCACTCATATGAACCACCGTTCCGCCCGCAAAATCAAGCACACCCAATTTGAACAACAAACCATCCGGATGCCAAGTACAATGCGCCAAAGGAGCATACACAAACAATATAAACAAAACCATAAATAACAAATACGCCCAAAAGCGAATGCGTTCTGCAAAAGCTCCAGTCACTAAAGCTGGCGTGATAATGGCAAACTTCGCTTGAAATAAGGCAAACAAAAGAAACGGAATCGTTGGCGCTAAACTCCATGATGTATTCACTCCAACATTATGAAAAAACAAATACGGTAATGGATTGCCAATGACGCCACCCATACTTGGACCGAATGACAAGCCAAAACCAATGACCACCCATAACAAGGATACAATAACCATGGCCATAAAGCTTTGCAACATGGTGCTAATCACATTTTTTTTACCTACCATACCGCCGTAAAAAAAACCGAGATCTGGAGTCATCAATAATACAAGTGCTGTTGCGACTAACATCCAACCGGTGTCGCCTGTATCGAAATGTGTTGTTGTAGTTGTAGCAGCAATTTGGTCAAAAATCAAATTTGAAAAAAAAGTAACAACTAGTAATAAAATAAGCAGGATGCTTAATATAATTTTTCTCATAATCAAGATATTGGAATAAAAGCAAAAATAAATATTTTAAACTTTACCCCTTAAATAAATGACACTTGTATTAAATTTTTACATAATTTGCATTTTACCCCTATTTTTTTAATGGTAAATTATAAAACAAAGCGCAATATTTAAATAAACTTAAAATAAGCCCTTAAAAAAACCTGTCACAAAACAGGTTTCTTAAAATGATTTATCAATGTCTTATCCTTGGTAGAATTCTATTCGCTTTCCAACGTCCAATCCGTTATTTTTTGCTAAAACACCACACATATGATAGAGCATTCTTGCTCCTACATTACCATCCCAATCATTGTCACCGGGTGCGACTTCTACAAAATCAAAACCTATTATTTCTTTACCGCTGTTGGCTAATTTATTGAAAAGAAACGTTGCTTGTTCATAAGAAAACCCACCAGGAACAGGTGTTCCCGTATTGGGACCGTACCAAGCGTACATACCATCTACATCAAAACTAATCATTACTTTTTGAGGTAAAGAGGCGATTATATGATCACATTGTTCGTCCCATATTTTTCCTTTATAGGTTTCCGCTTTCATATCAGCATCAGTATGCACTTGAACACGATTGCCTTGTTCCATGACTGTTTCTACTTCTTGTTTGCAAAAATCACGAATTCCGATTTGAACAATCTTCGTAATTTGAGGTAACTGTAAAGCATTATACATAATCGAAGCATGCGAATAGGTAAATCCTTCGTAGGCAATTCGTAAATCCATGTGGGCATCGAGATGCAAGATTCCAAAACTCTCATGTTGACTCGCCAACGCTTCATAATACCCTAAAGGTGTAGAATGATCGCCACCCAACAGTGCTACTTTCTTCCCTTTTTTCAACCAATACAAAGTACGTTCTTTAACTTCATCTTTGAGCTCACGGCAAACTTTGTTTATTTTATCCAAATCCGATTGCAAAGCTGGATGACTTTCGATGACTTCACCGCTTTCTAAAGCTGCAATAATCGGTTGTGCCATTCCTTTGTATTTGTCGCTGTTGTCACTCCACGCTGCGGTTTGCTGATTCAAATCGAGATAAATTCCCAATTTCCATAAATCGGGAAAATCCTGATGCTGTAAATCGACTTGAAACGAAGCTTCTAAAATCGCTTCTGGTCCGTTTGAAGCGCCAGAACCATAACTGACAGTAACTTCCCATGGTACTGGAATGATAATAATTTCGCTTTCTTCGGCTGTAAAAGGCAATCCAAAAATACTTTCATCGGCTAAACCGGGTTGCGATGGATCGAAGTTTTTAATTTTTTCTTGTTTATTCATTTTTAGATTTTTAGATGATTGGATTATTAGACTGTAAGACCTGATTTTATAACCTATTGCCTAGCCCTGATGGAAGAGAAAATCCTTTTTTGCTTAGAAAAAACCCATTGAATACACTCAGGGTGACAAGCAAAAAAGATTGTAACGGACAGCAGGAAATAGCTCTTAAAAAACTAACAATCTATTTTAAAATTCCTTTTTTTAATATTTGCCCGAATTCATACATGTCTTCATACGAACAATATAACGGCACTGGAGCGAATCGAATTACGTTGGGTTCTCTCCAATCCGTGACAACACCATTTTTCATAAGAAACTCAAATAAAGAACGTCCTTGTCCGTGAAAGAAAACAGACAATTGAGATGCTCTTTGTTCGGGAATCGTTGGCGTAATAATTTCAAAAAAACTATCAACTTCTTTATCTATTTCATGTAAAACGAATTCAAGATAAGACGTAATTTGATCTCTTTTGGCGACAATCGCGTCCATCCCCACCTCCTCAAACATTTCGACGGATGCCAAATAAGGTGCTAAAGAAAGTATGGGTAAATTGCTGATTTGCCAACCGTCGGCACCATGAACAGGATCGAAATCCGGTTCCATTTTGAAACGACGTTCTTTGTTATGTCCCCACCAACCTGCGAATCGTGGCAAGTCTGGATTATTATGATGTTTTTCATGAATGAAACAACCCGACGCATTTCCAGGTCCAGAATTCATGTATTTGTAACTACACCAACATGCAAAATCAACGTTCCAATCGTGTAATTGTAGTTGAATATTTCCTGCAGCGTGCGCTAAATCCCAACCTACTTGAGCACCTACTTTGTGCCCTGCTTCGGTAATGGTTTTGATGTCGAAAACTTGACCTGTATAATAATTAACGCCTCCAATTAAGACTAATGCCAACTCGTCACCTATTTCATTTATTTTCGCCAAAACATCTTCTAAGCGAATGTTGTGTTCGCCGTCTCGACGTTTGATTTCAACAATAGCATCTTCGGTTTTATATCCGTGAAATTGCACTTGACTTTGAAACATATACTGATCAGAAGGAAATGCTTTTTCTTCACAGATAATTTTATAACGAGTATTAGTTGGTCTGTAGAACGTCACCATGAGTAAATGCAAATTCACCGTTAGCGTGTTCATTACAGTTACTTCGGAAGGTTTTGCTCCAACAATTTTACCCAGCGGATTTGCAAAACGTTCGTGGTAATCCCACCAAGGTTTTTCAGCGTAGAAATGCCCTTCGACAGCTAGATTAGCCCAATCCTCCATGACTTCATCAACGTACTTTTTTGTTCTTTTGGGTTGCAGTCCAAGGGAATTTCCTGTAAAATAAATCACGTTTTTTCCGTTGTGTTGTGGGAAAATAAATTCGTTTTTATACTGGCGAAGTGAATCTTGTTGATCGAGTTCCTGAGCAAAAGCTCTCGTATTTTGAAAAGTCATGGTTTGTATTTTAAGGTTCGTAAAAATAACAAAAAATAAGAAGTTGCGTTAGGTAAAGAGTATTCAAAATTTGTTTATTTTTAAAATCTAAAATTCATTCTATGAAAACTAACGCGAACTCCATTATTATTGCGCTTGCCGTTATTATAGCGGCTTATTTATTTTCAAATGCTTTTAAAAATAGAACCCAAAGTAACGATACGATTAGCGTAACCGGACTCGGAAAAAAAGATTTCACTTCAGATTTAATTGTATGGAGTGGATCGTTTTCTAAGAAAAGTATGGGTTTAAAAGAAGCGTATGCCGCGTTGGACTTCGATCGTGAAAAAATAAAATCGTATTTGCTTTCTAAAGGCATTAATACGAGTGAAATCGTTTTTTCCGCGGTCAATTTCAACAAAGACTTTGATTATGTGTACAATGAAAATGGTTCGACCAAACAGCAAATTTTCACTGGTTTTTCATTAACACAAACGGTAACTGTACAATCGAAAGAGGTGAATAAGATTGAAGACATTTCGAGACAATCGAGCGAATTGATCAATTCTGGCGTGGAGTTTTACTCGAATCCACCAGAATATTATTACACCAAATTGGCGGAATTGAAAATCAAGATGATTGCTGAAGCGACGAAAGACGCCAGAGTTCGAGCGAAAAGTATCGCTGAAAATGCCGGCGCAAGTTTAGGAAACTTGAAAAAATCGGACATGGGTGTTTTTCAAATTACAGGACAGAATTCCTCGGAAGACTTTTCGTATGGTGGTTCTTTTAATACGATTTCGAAAAATAAAACAGCTAATATTACGGTGAAGTTAGTGTATCAGGTAGATTAGAAACGCTTCGCTTTAGACTGTAAGACACGCTTCGCTTTAGACATTAAGACTTGAATTGGAATAGGATTGCGTGAAGGATAGGAACGGCATCCTTTTTTGAGGAACGAAAAAAAGATAGAGTGGATAGCCTGACCCTTGTAGGCACGCCAAAAAAAAATATTAAAAACTAATGCCACCCCGTCCTGCGGGCAAGTCAGAAAAAAAAGATTAAAAACTAATGCCACCCCGCCCTGCGGGCACCCCTCCAGAGGAGGGGAATAAAAAAATCCCATTCTTAAAGTTTGGGATTTTTTTTGATAGATACTTTGAATTATATGATTAGCATCGCATCGCCGTAAGAATAAAAACGGTATTCTTCTTTGATGGCTTCTTCGTAGGCTTTCTTCATTAAATCGTGACCGCAAAAAGCAGAAACCATCATCAACAAGGTTGATTTTGGCGTGTGGAAATTGGTAATCATGCAATTTGGAACGCTAAATTCGTGCGGTGGAAAAATAAATTTATTGGTCCAACCTTCGAATGGATTTAAAGTTCTCGCTGAAGACACCGAGCTTTCTATAGCACGCATAGAAGTGGTTCCTACAGCACAAATTCGTTTTTTATTTACTTTTGCGTCATTCACAATATCGCAGGCTTCTTGTGTAATGATCAGCTCTTCTGAATCCATTTTGTGTTTGGATAAATCTTCCACCTCAACTGGATTGAAAGTTCCCAATCCAACGTGAAGTGTCACTTCTGCAAAATTTACTCCTTTGATTTCCAAACGTTTCAATAAGTGTTTTGAGAAATGCAAACCTGCTGTTGGTGCGGCAACTGCTCCTTCATTTTTAGCATAAATCGTTTGATAACGTTCTGCATCTTCTGGAGTCACTTCGCGATTGATGTATTTTGGAATAGGTGTTTCTCCTAATTCTGTCAATTTATTTCTGAATTCTTCGTACGAACCATCATACAAAAAACGTAAGGTTCTTCCACGAGAAGTGGTATTATCAATTACTTCTGCAACTAATGAATCGTCATCGCCGAAATACAATTTGTTTCCGATTCTGATTTTACGAGCTGGATCTACTAAAACATCCCAAAGGCGTTGTTCTGAGTTTAGTTCTCTTAGTAAGAAAACTTCGATTCTCGCTCCGGTTTTTTCTTTATTTCCATACAAACGTGCTGGAAAAACTTTGGTATTATTTAAAACCAATACATCGCCATCACCAAAATAATCGATAATGTCTTTAAACATTTTGTGTTCGATGGTTTTTTTCTCACGGTTGATGACCATCAAACGAGACTCATCTCTGTTTTCGGCTGGGTATTCGGCAAGAAGTTCTTTGGGTAAATTGAATTGAAAATGAGATAATTTCATTAAGACTTTTTATTTAGGTCGCAAATATACGATTGTGAAGGAGGCGTTGTCAAGTGTTTTGGGGTTTATTTTTTAATTAAGTTGCTGAGTGCCTGAGTTACTGAGTACTTTTTATTTGAAATCCGATGCTTTTCAAATCATTCCAGAAATCGGGATAGGATTTAGACACAACCTCAGCATCTTCAATGAAAATAGGAACTCGCAAAGCTAACGGCGCAAATGCCATCGCCATTCGGTGGTCGTTATAGGTTTTTATTTTGATTTTGGAATTTATTTTAGTTGAAGCTTCAATTGTTATGGAATCTTTTGTGCTAGAAACCACTGCACCTAATTTTGAAAGTTCATTTTGAAGTGCTACTAATCGGTCGGTTTCTTTAATTTTGAGTGTGTGCAAACCTGTGAGATGACAAGCGATTCCCAATCCAAGGCACGTGACGGCGATGGTTTGGGCGAGATCTGGCGTATTATTGAGTTGGTGGTTGTAGGATGTAGGTTGTAAGTTGGTTTTTCTTAGGGTTATACTATTGCCTTTGAAAATGGTCTCGACTCCAAAGTTTTTATAAATTTCTATTAAAGCACTGTCGCCTTGAAAGCTATTTTCTTTGAAACTTGAAAGGGTAATTTGAGTACCTACTTTCGAAAGCGCTATTATAGAATAGAAATAAGATGCGGAAGACCAATCGGATTCTATGGTGATTGTTGGATTGTTGGATTGTTGGGTTGTTGGGTGGGAGTTATCAGTTGTTGGTTGTCGGTTGTCGGTTGTCGGGTAAACCTTGATTTGATTGTGGTTGAATTCGGTTTTGATTCCAATTTGATGAAGTAAATTCAAAGTCATTTGAATATAAGGAACAGAAGTAAGTTCTCCTTCTAAAGTGAGTTGCAATCCATTTTCGAGTTTTGGTGCGATCAAAAGTAAAGCGGAAATGTATTGACTACTGACATTTGATTGAATAGAAACACTAGAATTGGTTAACTTTTTACCTCGAATTCGCAAGGGAGGAAAGCCTTCTTTTTCTTCGTATTCTATATTGGCTCCTAATTGCCGTAGCGCATCCACTAAAATTTGAATCGGTCGTTCCTTCATCCGAGAAGACCCTGTAATAATAACTTCTCGTCCTTCTTGGATAGCAAAATAAGCGGTGAGAAAGCGCATTGCGGTTCCTGCATGGTGAATGTCGATTTCGGAATTCGTAGTTTTAAGTGCTTGAATCATCACTTGGGAATCGTCCGAGATTGAAGCATTTTCTAATTGGATATTCGGATATAAAGCTTGTAGTAACAGCAATCGGTTGGTCTCTGATTTGGAACCAGAAATAGTAATTTTAGAGGACGAAATTACTTCCGAACGATTGAGTTGCAAAGACACTATTTTAGTTTTTCATTGTTGTGATGACGATCATGATCTCGGTTGGTTTTGAGATCCATTTTTTTATCGAAAGCGGCCTGAAGATCAATTCCGGTTTGATTGGCAAGACATAAAACAACAAAAACCACATCGGCTAATTCTTCTCCCAAATCTTTATTTTTATCCGATTCCTTCTCGGATTGTTCTCCATAACGTCGGGCAATAATTCGCGCTACTTCTCCGACTTCTTCGGTAAGTTGAGCCATGTTGGTGAGCTCGTTGAAATAGCGAACTCCGTGGTCTTTGATCCAAGTATCTACTTCGAGTTGAGCGTTTTTTATATTCATTATTCCTTATTTTTTGAATCCATAATAATCGTTACTGGACCATCATTGAGCAACGAAACTTTCATATCAGCTCCAAATTGTCCAGTTTGAATTTTCTTGCCTAATGCGATTTCTAATTCATTTACAAAATTTTCATACATCCGAATAGAAAATTCTGGTTTAGCCGCTTTGAGATACGATGGTCGATTTCCTTTTTTGGTAGAAGCGTGAAGTGTAAATTGACTTACAACGATAATATCTCCATTAACTTCTTTAACTGATAAGTTCATCACATCATTTGTATCAGCAAAAATTCTGAGATTCACAATCTTGTTGACTAACCAATCGATATCGTCTTGTGTGTCTGATTCTTCAATACCAACCAAAACCAACAAACCTATTTGAATGTTAGCCACAATTTCTTGAGAGATGGTTACCGAAGCTTGAGAAACTCTCTGAATAACAACTTTCATAAATCGCTATGATTTTCGAGATTGATCACTGATAATGCGGTCTTCATTATGTACATCGGTTCGGTAATGCTCCTCATCGCCTTCTAAAATGTGAAGGTAATTTTTATACCTTGACCAAGAAATTTGATCACTTTCTAATGCTCTTTTTATCGCACAATTGGGTTCGTCTTTGTGCAAGCAATTGTTGAATTTGCATTGGTCTTTCAATTTGAAAAACTCGGGAAAATAACCGCTGATATCCTCTTTATCCAGATCGACAATCCCAAAGCCTTTAATTCCTGGCGTATCGATGATTTTAGCCTCAAAACTCAAATCATACATTTCAGCAAAAGTGGTAGTATGTTGCCCTTGTTTGCTTTGCTCTGAAATTGTTTTTGTTTTCAAATGCAAACTCGGTTCCATGGCATTGACCAAAGTCGATTTACCAACACCAGAATGACCCGAAAACATGCTTACTTTTCCAATCATCAACTGTTTTAATTCTTCAATTCCTTTATTTTCTTTTGCAGAAACACGAAGACATTGGTAGCCAATTTCTTGATAGATATGTTGCAAATACAATTGTTCGTCTAAAGTAGGTTCGTCAAAAGTGTCAATTTTATTAAAAACTAAAATTGTTTCTATGCCATACGCTTCTGCAGTGACCAAAAAACGGTCTATAAAATTGGTTGTCGTTGGAGGATTATTGATCGTAATCAACAAGAAAACATAATCCACATTCGAGGCAATAATGTGCATTTGATGCGACAAGTTGACTGACTTTCGAACAATATAATTTTTCCTTTCGTGAATGTTGTGAATCGTTCCTGTAATAGTATCGGAAGTTTCCTCAAGCTCATAATCGACCACATCGCCCACTGCAATTGGGTTGGTACTTTTGATTCCCTTCATACGGAATTTTCCCTTGATACGACATTCAATAAAATCCCCTTGCTCAGATTTTACAGTATACCAACTTCCAGTAGATTTATAGACGAGTCCTGTCAAAATGAATTATGAATTTTAAATTATGAATTACAAAGGTAAAAAAACGAAACTGTTATTATGTTTAAAGTTGATTCAAATAAAAAAGGTTGCGAAATTTCACAACCTTTTTACTATTTAATCTTCTAAAATCATCCTTCCAAGTTTGTCTTGTTTTTTTCGTGAAGAATAAATAATATATTCTTTTGGGGTTTTTCTATAAAAAACAGCAGGACGAAGCACCAATTCGTTTTTGACAACTTCTTCAGGATCTTTTCTTGTTATATTCCCTTTCTCATCAAATATAAAAAGTGTTGGAACAGCATTGTTATAATTACCTAATGATTTTATTTCTTCAATATCAGTTATCCCTTTGTTTTTTACATTATCATTAAAAAGAATGTTTAATACACCGTCTTTATATATTGCAATTGAACCTAAATATTCTGGACCCTTACCCATTTGAGCTAATGGAATCGTTAATGTTCCTCCAACAGAAAACCCACCATTGCCACCACCTAATCCAAAGGAAACAGTCATCGTAGTTACGCTTGCCGATTGTTCTTTAGCGACTACATTACTCCAATCTAGTGTTCCGTCAGGCTTTAGACAGGTAACAATAATTTCATTTTTAGTATAGGTAACTGGTGTAAAAGCAAATGGCCCGAAACCTTGACTTTGACCAACATAAATAAATTGCAATTCAGAAAGAACGATAATTCCGCCATCATTTTTCTCAATTAAAGTAGTAATATTGTATAATGGTTTTAAATCTTTTCCTTTTTTAGCTCTTCTTTCCCCTAACAATTTAACTTTGGTTGCATAATCAAATTCATTGAATTTTAAGTTATCATTTACGTTTGTAACTAAATTTACAGTAGCATTATAGATTCCTTTTAATTCTTTATTTGCTTTTCCATTGGCACGTACACTAGAGTAGAAACCAACTAACTGCAAGGTGTTTTTGTTGGTAGTCATCATTTTACAATTGATAATCTCTTTTCCTTTGATATTGATGTCAATAACTTCTTTTTTATAACCATTTCCTTTTTTAAAGGCATGAATTTCTAATTTTTCAATTTGCTCTTTCTTTTTTGAATCTCTATAACTTTCGTTAATTACTAAGAAAACATCCCCTTTATAATTCAAATCAAAATCTGAAATAATAAATTCATAGTCTTTTTTACTATCATCAAATTTTACTTTATCGGAAGTTTCAAATGATGATTTTAAGTTCTCATCAAATAATCTCACTTCATATTGCACCATATCTTCTTTTGGAAAACGACATGTATGCATAATAAATAATGTCTTTTCATCTGAAGAGACTTTAATATAGAAATCTCCTCTTTCTGATTTTTTAGCTACTACAGAATTAAATAAACTAATCGTGTTTTTATTTAAAATACCTTTTTCTGAAATTTCAGCGCCTATTAAATTAAAGGTTTTATCACTTTTATTATAAGTACTTCCAATAGCATAAAGTTTATTATTTATTAAAACGATATCTTCAAAATCTACTTCTTTATTCGTCATTTGTGGAATAACAATAGCATTTGAAGAGAGTAACTTCATTGTTTTAGATTCGAATATTTTAATAAAATAATCTTCTTTATTCAATCCAAGTCCAAATATTTTGCCATTGGATTCTCCAATAATTTTAACGATTTTTTGTTTGTCATCGGCTAATTCTTCTCCATAAGTCATGGAAATTTTATCAATTTTGTTTTGTGCATTCAGATTGATGAATGTGAAAAGAAAAAAGAAAAAAAGAAATACATTTTTTTTCATTTGAAATAATTAAAAGTGTTATTAAATAGGTTGAACTAAATATTTGGCAATAATACAAAAAAAACCTTCAGTACTAGTGAAGGTTTTTTTGTTCTTAATAAATTAGATTTTTTTGTTTAACTATTTATCACTTTCTCCTGATGACTAATACTTTCCTGGTGAATCGCCTTAAACAATCTTAAAATAAATTCTTCGCTCAAGCCTCTATCTTCACCCTCTAATATCATTTTTCCAAGGATTTCATTCCAACGTTTGTTTTGAAGTACCGCAATATTTTTCTCTTTTTTCAAAGCACCAATATGTTCCGCCACTTGCATTCGCTTTCCTAATATTTCCAATAATTTACTATCAGCAATATCAATTTCTGCGCGAAGTTTGATCATTTTCGTATTGAAATCATTTTCGTCTGTACTTATTTTTCGAATACGTAAATCCTTGAAAATCTGTTTTAAAACCGTTGGAGTCACTTGTTGAGCAGCATCACTCCATGCGTTGTCGGGATCACAATGTGTTTCGATAATCAAGCCATCGTAATTCAAATCGAGTGCTTGTTGGGACACTTCAAAAATCATATCGCGTCTTCCAGTAATGTGCGACGGATCGCATATGAGTGGTAAATCTGGAAATCTACTTTGCAATTCAATCGGCAATTGCCATTCTGGAATATTGCGATATTTGGTTTTTTCATACGTAGAAAATCCTCTGTGAATCACGCCTAATTTCTTAATTCCAGCATTATGTAATCTTTCCACACCACCAATCCACAAGGCTAAATCGGGATTCACTGGGTTTTTAACCAAAACTATTTTATCTGTATTTTGCAAAGCATCGGCTATTTCCTGCACCGCAAAAGGATTTACAGTGGTTCGAGCGCCAATCCACAACACATCAATATCGTGTTCCAATGCCAATTTCACATGCGCTGCATTGGCCACTTCTGTCGCCATCAATAATCCTGTTTCGGCTTTGGCTTTTTGCAACCATTTTAATCCTATAGCACCAACACCTTCAAAACCACCTGGTCGCGTTCGTGGTTTCCAAATCCCAGCGCGGTAAATACTCACATCGGAATCTTTCAATTCGTGTGCGATTTTCAACACTTGCTCTTCGGTTTCCGCACTACACGGACCGGCTATAACTAATGGATGTGTCAATTTAAAATCATCCAGCCACGTTCTCATTTTTGCGTTATTTTCCATAGTTTTTTTAGAGTTTCTGAGTTCCTGAGCAAAGAAGTTTCTGAGTTTTTTTAGAAACTTTTTTGCTCAGGAACTCTGTTGCTTATTTCTTCATCCCCGTTAATATCTCCCGAATCTTATTTACACTTTGCATTTCCTCAAAAACTGCTTCGTAATTGTCTTGCTCTAGTAATTCTTTAAATTGCGTCAAATTGGCGATGTATTCTTCCAAACTTTTCACCACTTGTTTTTTGTTTTGTTGAAAAATGGGTGTCCACATCGCGGGTGAACTCTTCGCCAATCGCACCGTGCTTTCAAACCCACTACCCGCCATATCAAAAATATCACGTTCGTCTTTTTCCTTTTCAATGACGGTTTTCCCAAGCATAAAGGAGCTAATATGCGACAAATGCGACACGTAAGCAATGTGCTTGTCATGCGATTTTGGATTCATATACCGAATTCTCATGCCCAATTTCTGAAACACCTCCAATGCTTTTTCTTGCAATTTAAAAGACGTTTTCTCTACTTCACAAATGATATTGGTCTTTCCCTGAAAGAGATTCCTAACTGCTGCTGTTGGTCCAGAAAACTCCGTTCCTGCAATTGGATGTGTCGCCATAAAATGGTTTCTTTTCGGGTGATTTGCAATTGATTCACAAATCGGAAACTTCGTCGATCCGACATCAAAAGCAATAGTTTGTTCACCAATATTATCCAATACTTGAGGTAAAATAGTGAGGCAAATATCCACTGGAACTGAGAGAATAACGATATCCGCTTGATGCAAATCTTCGTAAGTCGCTTTTTTATTAATGATTCCTAATTGAAGTGCCTCTTCCAAATGCTGTTCATTCCTATCAATGCCAAATACTTCCGCATTAGCAAACTGCGATTGAATATCTAACGCCATGGAACCTCCTATTAATCCTACTCCGATGATGTAAATTTTCATAGTTGTTTTATGTCTATTGTCGAATGAATTCTCTCAATCGCTTCTTTAATCTTTTCTGCTGTAACACATAATGAAAATCGAATATAGCCCTCGCCTTGGCTGCCAAAAATAGTTCCAGGCGTTATAAAAATATGCTTGTTATACAATATCTCGTCGATGAACTTCTCCGACGATATAACTCCTTCAGGCAATTTCGCCCAAACAAATAAACCAACCGATTTTCTATTGAAAGTGCATTGGAGTTTTTCCGCCAATTCAAAAATCAATGCTCGTCTTAATGCGTAAACGTTATTAAGTTCCACAAACCAAGAATTATCTAATTGTAAAGCTGCAATAGCACCTTTTTGAATCCCGTAAAACATCCCACTGTCCATATTGCTTTTTACTTTTAAAATGGCATCTACGAATTCCGCTTTCCCAGAAACCCAACCGATTCGCCAACCCGCCATATTGAATGTTTTGGATAAAGAGTTGAGTTCTATTGCTACTTCTTTCGCTCCTTCTATTTGTAAAATAGAGATGGGATTATCATTCAAGACAAAACTATACGGATTGTCGTTAACTAATAGTAACTGATGTTTCTTTGCAAAGTCAATTAGCTTTTCAAATAATTTCAAACTACCGGAAGCGCCTGTTGGCATGTGTGGATACGAAACCCACATCAATTTTACTTTTGACAAATCTAGTTTTTCTATAGCCTCGAAATCGGGTTCCCAATTTGAATTTTCTTGCAAATTATAAAATACAGGATCCGCTCCTACTAATCTGGTGACAGCACTATACGTCGGATACCCTGGATTTGGAATCAACACTTGATCGCCTTCATTCAAAAAAGCCAACGATATGTGCATGATTCCTTCTTTAGAACCCATAAGCGGCAATATTTCAGTAGTCGGATTCAATGCCACTTGAAAATGCTTTTGGTAAAAAGCAGCCATTCCATTTCGAAGTTCAGGCAAACCTTGATAGCTTTGATATTGATGGGCGTTTTCTTCTATTACTGCAGCTTGAATGGCTTTTATTACTGAGGCATGAGGCGCTAAATCAGGGCTTCCTATTCCCATATTGATAATTGGCTTTCCTTCGGATTGCAACTGCCGAACCTCTCTCAATTTGGTCGAGAAATAGTATTCTTCTACCGTTTCTAATCTTTTGGCGGTTGTAATCATGGTTGTTTGTTTTGATATTCACCCAGAATTTTAAAATGTTCCGCCATGATATTGATAATTGTTTTTGCTTTTTCAAAATCGTCGTACTTGTCGAAAGTCACATCTACAAAAAAAGAATATTTCCAAGGAGTTTCAATTTTCGGCAAAGATTGGATTTTAGTAAGATTCAATTTGCAATCGCTCATCACATTGAGAACGGCGGCTAGGCTACCACGTTTATGATCCAATTCAAACTTTAATGACGCTTTATTTATATTTTCTTTTACAGCATCTGATTTATGTTTTGTTACAATTACAAAACGTGTCATGTTGTTGTTGATTGTTTGTATTTCAGGCGCAATGATATTCAAATCATACATTTGCGAAGCTGCTTTACTAGCAATTGCTGCGATTCCTTTGAGTTGCATTTGGTGAATTCTTCGCGCTGTTTCCGCGGTATCTTTGTCTTCTACCAATTTAATGTAAGGATGCTTTTTGAGAAAATCCATGCATTGTAATAAAGCCATAGGATGCGAATGAATTTCTATTATGTCTTCAATTGTCTGTCCATTCAATACCATTAGGTTTTGATGAATATCTAAGTAATGTTCCCCTACAATGTGCAAATCATTCTTATCGATTAAGGCATAATTGGGAATAATAGAACCTGCAATTGAGTTTTCTAACGCCATAACAGCTTGTGAAGATTGCCCCGATAATAACTTATCGACTACTTCCTCGAAAGACAAACATTCCTCAATGTTATTTTTATGAGTGAAATACTCTAACACGACTTGATGGTGAAAAGAGCCTCTTATTCCTTGTATGGCAATACTTTGTTTCATTTGAAAATGCTAAAAAAAAATCCCGATTCGCATCGGGATTTGTATATTTTTTTGAATTAATAATTTTTCAAATAACCATACCACAATCCCTTGCTTCTATACAGAAGAAATAAAAAGAATTGCTAAAATAGAATCGGTTATTCAACATGGGTAACAATAATTGGATTGCTAAAGTAAAAAAAAAAGTTTACGGTTTCACAAAAGATTATTTTTTTTTGAAAATTTCCTTGAGTATTCTTTACTTTTGTTTCAAATCAAAATATATGTCGATAGAAGTTCGAGCTCTTTCTAAAAGTTATGGTGCTCAAAAAGCATTAGACCAAGTTTCCTTTACGATTCAGAAAGGAGAAATCGTTGGTTTTTTGGGACCCAATGGTGCTGGAAAATCGACTTTGATGAAAATTTTAACAACTTATATTGCGGCGGATGAAGGTCAAGCATTTGTGAATGGCTATGATGTAAAAACCCAACCTTTATTGGTTCAAAAATCGATTGGGTATTTACCAGAGCACAATCCTTTGTATTTGGATTTGTATGTCCGTGAATATTTAGAATTCAATGCCAATGTTTATGGAGTTTCTAAAAACCGAATTGAGGAAGTGATTCTTTTGACGGGTTTGATGTCGGAACGACATAAGAAAATTGGTGCCTTATCGAAAGGATATCGCCAGCGAGTTGGTTTAGCGAATGCATTATTGCATAATCCTGATGTTTTGATATTGGATGAGCCTACAACAGGTTTAGACCCGAATCAATTGGTGGAGATTCGAAATGTAATTCGAAATGTTGGTAAAGACAAAACGGTTTTTCTCTCCACTCATATCATGCAAGAAGTAGAAGCAATTTGCGATCGAGTGATTATTATTGATGGAGGTAAAATTGTTACGGATAAGAAAATAGATACTATACAATCAAAAGGGGAAGAACAAATTATAGAAGTTGAATTTGATAAAGCATTCGATACTGAGATTATTGCAGCGATACCGAATTTGATTAGCTCAAATAATAGCAATGGAAATATTTGGGAATTGACCTTTATATCCGACCAAGATATGCGCACCGTGGTTTTTGATTTTGCTCAAGAACATGGATTGAAAACGTTACTACTCAATTTGAGAAACAAGAATTTAGAAAGTTTGTTTCGAGAAGTGACGAAGAAGTAACGAAGAGAAAAGAATAAAGAGGCAAGAGACAAGATATGATTTGGATTCCGATGTCATAGCCCAGATGGCAGCGGCATCCTTTTTTGTTTTAGAAAAACCCCTCGACTGCGCTCGGGCTGACAAAACAAAAAAGATATAGTGAACAGCTGGAAAAAGCTCCTAAAAAAACTAGCGATAAATTAATCTCCCACTATAATGTTCGATAACATGTACATTTTGTTGAGGTGGGCGAGAGTAACAATTGACATCACCTACACTGTAGATGTCTCCAGTAAGAAAGTTTATTGGATGAATAAACATATCATTACTGCCTCGATGAAATAAATTAATAGAATTGGCATATAAGTTTTCACCATGAAATACACCTCCATTTTCATAAAAATTTACCGACAAATTATTCGTTGTTCCGGAAATAAAAAAGCGACCCAATTCATTGTTTTCAACTATCAAAGTGTCATTGTCTACTGTTAAATAATAATCTCCAGTTCCTACTTCAGAGTAACCATCAATTTCGTTAGTAGATAAAATATGTAAACTTGGAAAATGAAGCACTCCATTGGAAGAAATGTTTTGTTCGGTTTTAGAATTTATTTGAGTAATGTTTGGAGCTGTGATATATACTATAGATTCGCCGTAATCTCGAACCCAATTACAACTCGTATTGTCGGTGAGCGTCAATAAATCACCAGAAACTGTAACCTCAATATCGTTGATTAAATTCTCTCCTGTTTTTACTTCAACTATATACTCTGGACCCTCGGTGATAACCACTGCAATTCTTTTATTGACAAGTAATTTAGTAAAAGTGAATCCTTCAAAAACTTTTGATTTGATTGGTCCACTTGATTTGATACAATCATATGGCTTTTCACAATGAATGAAAAGTAGCACTATACTAAAAAGAAGAATACATTTTTTCATTGTCAATTATTATAAGCGGATACCTATGGAAAACTCTGTAGCTTCGGCTAAAAATCCATGGGTTTTCACTGCAATTCCGGAATAAATTATAGGTGTCCAATAGTACTTCATTCCTAAACGATCGTATATAGGAGTATCCATATTAAATGGTCGGTATACATAATACCCTAGTTGTGTTTCTAGGGAAATCTTATTAATAAATAATTCATGCCCGATAAACACCCCGACTCTTTTATAATCGGTATTGCTATCAAGGTGATCTTCAGGATAAGCTATTGATCTATACTTGACATATTCTTTGATTGATGTGGTTATAAACAAATCTGTTCCCAATTGCAAAGCGCTCTTTTTATTGATTCGTTTGTCAGCATAAAAACCAATATGATAGAATGGCTTTTGACCGCTACCGATAGTAAGGCTTTCGTTGTAACCAGTTCGAAAAACGAAATTGAATTTTATCGGTTCTTTAAACTTTAAACTTACTTTAACCGTGTCGATAATTTTGGGTTGCTTTTTGCAAAAACTATAATTAAGTCCAAGATTGATACCGTACGTATTAATGCCACTATTAGGCGATTTGAATCTTCCATTAGAATAATGTGTAAAGAAGAAACCTGCTTCCAATCCGAAACCATCTACTAAATTTTCTTTTTTAAAGTTGAGCATAAAGTTGGTATTGCCCATATATTTAGAACCAAATGCTCTGTTTTTACTATTATTGACTTTATCATAAGGATTGGTAGTCATAGCAATTCCTTGTGCAATTTTTAATAGTAATTTTCTATTTAAGAAATAGAAATTATAATGTGCTCCAATAGCATAGTTCTTTCCTAGAATTTCGTTTTTAAAGTCTTGATATAAAAAATAACCTCCATAATCTGGGTAATTATAGAGTTTTTGCCACGCCTCTTTACCGTGGGTTTTTTTAGAAAAACTAACCATGACACCTTCAGGATGGCCTGTAATTAAATGATACAATTCCTTAGAATGTGGTAGAATATTTCCGCGTAATTGGTAAATTTCAAATGAATTTGTGTCCTCCAATTGTTGGCCAAATACAACAGAATTCATCAATACTATCAAAATACAAAAACACTTTCTCATTTACTTTAATAAAGTCGTAAATATATCCTTTTATTAGAATATTTCTTTTGCAATCGCTTTGATATTCTCCGCTTTTCCCATCGAATAATAATGCAAGACAGGAATTCCAGCAGCCACCAAACTTTTGCTTTGTTCGATACACCATTCGATTCCAATTTGTTTTACAGCATCGTTGTCTTTGGCTTTTACTATTGCCATAATCAAATCATCTGGTAATTCTAAGCTAAAACGATGTGGAATTAAATTCAATTGCTTTTTGGTAGCCATGGGTTTTAATCCAGGAATAATTGGAACTGTTATCCCTGCCGTTCTACATTTAGCAACAAAGTCGAAAAACTTTTGATTGTCGAAAAACATCTGAGTAATGATATATTCGGCACCGTTTTTAATTTTTTGTTTTAGAAAATGAATGTCGCTATCCAAACTCGGTGCTTCCATATGTTTTTCGGGATAACCCGCAACACCAATGCAGAAATTAGTTTTGGAAGTGTTTTGCAAATCTTCATCCAAATAAATCCCATTATTCAAATTATTGATTTGTAAAACTAAATCCGTGGCGTATTCATTGCCGTCTTTTTCAGGTTTGAAATACGTTTCAGTTTTTAAAGCATCACCACGAAGAGCCACAACATTATCGATGCCTAAGAAATCCAAATCGATGAGTAAGTTTTCGGTGTCTTCTTTGGAAAATCCTCCACACAAAATATGTGGAATCGCATCTACAGTATATTTGTTTTGAATCCCCGCACATATGCCAACAGTTCCTGGGCGTTTCTTTACAATTTTCTTTTGCAACAAGCCACTTGGCAATTCTTTGAATTCGTATTCTTCACGATGGTATGTCACATCGATAAATGGTGGATTGAATTCCATCAACGGATCAATACTGTCAAAAATAGATTGGATGTTTTGGCCTTTTAACGGCGGTAAAATTTCGAAGGAGAATAAGGGCTTTCCTTGAGCGTTTTCTATGTGTTGGGTTACTTTCATAATTTGTTGTCGGTTGTCGGTTGTCGGTTGTCAGTTTGTGTTGTGCGTAACCGACAACTGATAACTGACAACCTACAACTGTTCTTAATCTGCTATATTCGGGTTAAGCCATTTAGTGGCTTGTTCTGTACTGATGCTTCTTCGTTTGGCGTAATCGATGACTTGATCTTCTTTGATTTTTCCTAAACCAAAGTACTTGCTTTCTGGGTTTCCGAAATAATATCCAGATACAGAAGATGCGGGCCACATCGCCATACTTTCGGTGAGTTTAACGCCAATTTCTTCTTCAACTTTCAAGAGTTTCCAAATCGTTGGTTTCTCAAGATGATCGGGACAAGCTGGATATCCTGGTGCAGGGCGAATGCCTTTGTATTCTTCTTCGATTAAATCTACTTTATCAAGATTCTCATCCGCTGCGTAACCCCAAATTTCTTTACGGACTTTCTCATGCAAATATTCCGCAAATGCTTCCGCCAAACGATCCGCCAAGGCTTTGATCATGATGGAGTTGTAATCGTCTAGATTTTTCTCAAATTCAGCGGCCCATTCGTCTACTCCAAAACCTGTTGTGACACAAAAACACCCCATATAATCCTGTTTGCCAGAATCTTTTGGAGCCACAAAATCAGCTAACGCCATGTTGAAAGCACCTTTCGTTTTTTGAGATTGTTGGCGAAGTGTCAAGAATTTGGTTGTCGGTTGTTGGTTGTTGTTTGTCGGTTGTCCTTCAACTGCACTCAGAGTGACAATTTCAATATCGTCGTCGTTGACGGTATTCGCAGGGAAAATGCCATAAATCCCTTTGGCGGTGAGTTTGTTTTCTTTCAAAATTTGACCCAACATTTCTTGCGCATCTTTAAAAACGTCTGTTGCTTGTTCACCTACCACTTCATCAGTCAAAATGGCTGGATACTTCCCGAACAATTCCCAGGTTCTGAAAAAAGGCGTCCAATCGATATAAGGAATTAAGGTTACAATTTCAACTTCAATTGTTTTTGACCCAATGAAATTAGGATTTTTTGGAGTAAAATTTTCCCAATCCAATTTCAATTTATTCAATCGTGCTTGTTCTATCGTAAGAAAATTTTTATCTCGACTGCGATTCAAATAGCCTTCACGCAACTCGTCGTATTCCGATCGCAATGCTTTTGAATAGTCTAAATTATCTGCATTTAATAAATTTCCTGCAACAGTAACAGCACGTGACGCATCATTGACATGCACCACAGTTTCATTATACTCAGGGGCGATTTTCACGGCAGTATGTGCACGCGAAGTTGTCGCACCTCCAATCATTATTGGAATTTTGATATTGAGTTTGTTTAATTCTTTTGCGAGATAAACCATTTCATCTAAGGAAGGTGTAATCAGTCCGCTTAAACCGATAATATCTACATTTTCTTTGATGGCTATTTCGATGATTCTCTCTGGTTGCACCATCACACCCAAATCGATAATTTCATAATTGTTGCAGCCCAAAACCACCGCAACAATATTTTTTCCGATATCATGCACATCTCCTTTTACGGTTGCCATTAAGATTTTACCTGCCGATGACGATTTTCCGTCTTTTTGCGCTTCGATAAAAGGCAATAAATAAGCCACCGCTTTTTTCATTACTCGAGCAGATTTTACCACTTGAGGCAAGAACATTTTTCCGGATCCGAACAAATCTCCAACGACATTCATGCCTGCCATCAAATTTATTTCGATGACTTCAATAGGTTTTGCGGCTGCTAACCTTGCTTCTTCAATATCTAATTCTATAAACTCATCAATTCCTTTTACCAAAGAATGGGTTAATCTTTCTTGAATTGTTCCAGAACGCCATTCTTGAATTGCTTTCTCATTGCTTTTGGTATCACCTTTTACATTTTCGGCAAAATCGAGTAATCGTTCTGTGGCATCTTCTCTTCTATTGAGTAATACATCTTCAACATGTTCTAGTAAATCTTTTGGAATTTCGTCATATACTTCCAGCATTTCCGGGTTTACAATTCCCATTGTCATCCCATTTTGAATGGCATGATACAAGAAAACGGAGTGCATGGCTTCGCGCACTTTATCATTACCTCTAAAGGAAAACGAGACATTGCTGACTCCTCCGCTAACATGCGCATACGGAAGATTTTCTCTGATCCATTTGGTGGCGCGGAAGAAATCGAGTGCATTTAATTTATGCTCGTCCATTCCGGTGGCAACAGGAAATATATTTGGGTCGAAGATGATATCTTCAGCTGGAAAACCTACTTCATTCACAAGAATATCATACGAACGTTTGCAAATTTCGATGCGTCTTTCGTAATTATCGGCTTGACCTTTTTCGTCGAAGGCCATTACGATTACAGCAGCACCATAGCGTTTAACCAATTTGGCATGGTGAACAAAAACGGCTTCCCCTTCTTTTAGCGAGATAGAATTGACGACACATTTTCCTTGAGCGACTTTCAAACCGGCTTCGATGATTTCCCATTTAGAGCTGTCGATCATGACAGGAACACGTGAAATATCAGGTTCGGAAGCAATTAGATTTAGGAACGTTGTCATGGCATGAACACCGTCGAGCATGCCTTCATCCATATTGATATCGATGATTTGGGCACCGCCTTCTACTTGATCACGAGCAACAGACAATGCTTCTTCGTAGCGTTCTTCTTTAATTAATCGTAGGAATTTACGAGAACCCGTTACGTTTGTGCGTTCACCGACATTTACGAAATTCGTCTCGGGTGTTATGATTAATGGTTCGAGACCCGATAACTTAAGATATTTAGTTGTCGGTTGTCGGTTGTCGGTTGTCGGTGTGGTATCGTTAATCATTGAGTTTTCTGTAATAATTAATGAATCCGTTTAATAAGCGTTTACAACGTTGCACGGTTTCAAATAGTGAGTCGAAAGTTTCTTTGGTTATATAGTTTTGATCAAGTGCAACAAAAGTTTGTGTTTCAACTTCATACAATAAACCGCGGGCAATATGCAGAAAATGCAAAGTGTCTTTACTCGTACTTCTTCCACAACCTTCCGCAATATTTGAAGGAATTGAAACAGCCGAACGTCTGATTTGATTGGTCAAACCAAACAATTCATCCTTTGGGAATGCTTTCGAAAACTCATAAACATGATTCGTTAGCTTTCTACATTCCTGCCAGACTTCCAAAACTGTATAATTTTTTTTAGTATCTTTCATATTTCTTTTTAAACAACCGACAACCGACAACCGACAACCGACAACCGACAACCGACAACCATCAACCAACAACCATCAACCAACAACCATCAACTTCCTCGGTTGAAATTCTGCTGCGACTTCAGCAATCAACTTGATGTGTTCCGGCGTTGTTCCGCAGCAACCTCCAATGATATTGATTAGGTTTTCTTCTAAATATTCGCGAATTAACACTTGCATTTCTGAGGCAGTTTGATCGTATTGTCCGAAGGCATTGGGTAAACCAGCGTTGGGATGTGCCGAAATATTTAAAGACGTATTTCTAGCCAATCTTTTGAGATACGGTTTGAGTTGGTCGGCGCCCAGTGCACAATTGAAACCAACACTTAACAAGGGAATATGGGAAATTGAAATCAGAAAAGCTTCGACCGTTTGACCAGAAAGTGTTCTTCCGGAGGCGTCGGTAATCGTTCCTGAAACCATAATCGGTATATCGATGTTTCGTTCTTCTTTGACCTCTTCGATAGCGAATAAAGCCGCTTTGGCATTGAGTGTGTCGAAGATCGTTTCTACTAGTAGTAAGTCGCAACCTCCATCTAGTAAGGCTTCTACTTGTTGTTTGTAGGCAATGCGAAGGTCATCGAAAGTTACAGCTCGAAAACCTGGATCGTTAACATCTGGACTCATGCTCGCGGTTCTGTTCGTTGGACCAATCGAGCCTGCTACGAATCGAGGTTTATTAGGATTTTTAGCGGTGAATTCGTCGGCTACTTCACGAGCAATTTTAGCCGATTGAAAATTGAGGTCATACACCAAATCTTCGAGATGGTAATCTGCCATTCCGATGGTGGTACTTGAGAATGTATTGGTTTCTACGATATCGGCACCGGCTTCGAAATATTGTGCGTGAACGTCACGAATGGCTTCGGGTTGTGTGATGGATAGTAAATCGTTGTTTCCTTTTAGGGAATGAGGAAAATCTTTGAATAGTTGGCCACGAAAATCCTCTTCGGAGAAATTGTAGCGTTGTAGCATGGTTCCCATGGCGCCGTCGAGAACGAGGATTCGGTTTTGAATTGCTTGTTGAATTGTTGACATAATTTGGTTGTCGGTTATCAGTTGTCGGTTTACGTACTTACGACAATATCAAACACTTGTTGTTTTGAAATTGATTGCCCTAGCCCCGATGGTAACGTAAATCCTTTTGTGACGTTTTTTGGCACAAAAGATTGCAGAGAACAGCGGGATTAGCTCCTAAAAAAAAATGTTATCGTAAAAAGTGAGAGAAATTCTCTTGGTTATCTGTCCAAGTTTTCGCTTGGTAGAATGTAGCACCTTCTTTATGGTAAAGGGTTGCTAAGCTTTCGACGGGTCTAATCCCTCTGGCTTTCGTGATAACGATCAATAAAATTAAGAACAGGGCAAAGTAAGGAAATAGAAATGGTTTTTGCAATAACTTTTTCAAAAATAAATGCGACAACGTTGTAGTTAGTTGTAAGAGATGAAAGATGATAGAGAATAGACAAAGCATAAAAAAACCTGACTCTTTTAGAAATCAGGTTTTTTTATTTGTGTTGAAAAATTATTTTTTGATAATTTTAGACGAACCCGTTCCTTGGTTAGAATTGATTTTTAAGAAATAAACTCCAGCGTTCAATTCGCTAATGCTGATTTGCTCAACCATTCCTTTTACTTCTTTTACAGTACGACCATTCATATCCGCAATTTGGATTGAAGTGATTGTAGAAGTTGCATTGTTAGCAATGTTTAATACATCACTAGCTGGATTTGGAGATACAGCAAAATTGTTTTTGAAAAAAGAATCTGTAGCTAAAGCACGATTGATTGAGAGTGCGTCAATCCAGATTGCATTACCATTGGAACCTGAAGGTCCACCGTTGGTTACATAATAACGAAATGCTAATTTACAATTGGTTGCTGTAGGCAAACCTGATACGGTGTATAGCACTTCTGTCCATGTTACAGGGTAAACAGATGGTGCAAGATTTGGATTTACACTTGCTGCTAAAGTAGTAAAACTTCCTAAATCGGCACTCCCTGTTGATGGGATAACTGAGGCATCGCCTGTAGCACTTAGGCGGAATTCCAAACGATCAGGAATGCTACTGAAATTACTTCCTGCTCTTGTATAAAACTTCACTACATCACCATCTTGAAGACTGATAGTAGGTGATATAAGCCAATTGCTAATTGTCCCAGGTGTTCCAGCAGCTACACTGTTATAATTTACACCTGCATAGGAAGTCGCCCCACCGTTGAAACCAGTACCAAAAGCGCTTACATTTCCTTGTTGCCAATTGGAAAGCCCTACGGGTTGGCTTTGGTTGGTTTTTGTGAATGTTGTTGGAAAAACATCAAAGTTTTCGGTGAATAGGGTTTGAGCTTGAAGTATGCCAAAACTTAGCAATAAAAAGAGATTTAGTAAATATTGTTTCATAACAAGTAGTTTTAAAAATTTCACAAATATTCAAAAAAAAACCTGATTCTTTTCGGAATCAGGTTTTTTTATTGTGGTTAAAATTATTTTTTGATAATTTTTGTGGTTCCAGTTCCTTGACTAGACGTTACTTTTAAGAAATAAACACCAGCATTGAGTTCGCTGATGTTAATTTGGTTGGTCATTCCTTTTACTTCTTTTACAGTACGACCATTCATGTCTGTGATTTCAAATTTATCTGCAATAACAATATTGGTTTTAGCATTAATGTTTAAAACATTGTATGCTGGATTTGGATATACTGCATAGTTAGATGTAAAGAAATTTTCAGTAGCCAAAACAGTACCTTCAACTTTAAAATCATCTACACCAAAACCATATTGATCATCAGAAACACAAGTAATAGCAACATAAACAGGTAAATTATTATAGGATGCTGGAATCGTATATGTATATTCAACCCAAGTAGTGTTTACTGGTGTTGTAATAGAAGCACCCGCTGATATTTTAACAAAATCAGTTACTGCTGTACCGGTAGAAGAAACACTTACTTTAAATTTTTCAGCTCCATATTGAGTACTACAAGGTTTTGCCCAAAATTTTACAACATTACCAGTTCCTAATGTGATTTGTGGTGAAATCAGCCAATCATTATTAGCTGTTACTGTAACTGAGGGTTGCCCTGCAAAACAAACCATGTGTCTGTCACCTGTTCTAGCAGTCCAATTACTAGCAGCTGTACCTGGTACTAAAGAACCAGCAACAGGAGTACCTCCAAGAGTTACGGCACCGGCATTGAATACTTGAAATGATTTAGTGGTACCCGCAGAACCAGGCCAAGTGTAAGCCGTACCATTTCCAATAGTGTAAGCAATTAATCCATCAACATCGGTTAGTGTCCAATCCCCTACATTTTCAATTGCAAAATCGTCATAAAACTCAAATGAATCTTCAAAAAGTACGGTTTGAGCATTTGAATAAAATCCGCCAAGGATAAATAAAGAAAGTAATAGTTTTTTCATAATTGTTTTATTAAATAGTTAAGGGACAAAACTAATAAAAAAAACTACTCTAAAAAATTTTTTCTAATCAAAAATGGTTTCATACATTTGCAACCGAAAATCAAGAGGAAAAATTTGAACTGATTGCAACCTCTGGCCTTAACTGTTTGAGGGTCATAAAAATGCTAAAGCAGAAATTCTCTTCTTTAGTTTTTTAGCAATCTTTTTACGTTTCATTAATTTAAAATAAAACAATTATTATGGCTTATTTATTTACGTCAGAATCAGTGAGTGAAGGACATCCTGACAAAGTAGCTGATCAGATTTCGGATGCATTGATTGATAACTTCATGGCATTCGACCCAACTTCTAAAGTAGCTTGTGAAACTTTGGTTACTACAGGGCAAGTAATTTTAGCGGGTGAAGTAAAATCAAATACCTATTTAGACGTCCAACAAATTGCCCGTGAAGTAATCCGAAAAATTGGATATACGAAAAGCGAATATATGTTTGAAGCGGATTCTTGTGGTGTGCTTTCTGCGATTCACGAGCAATCTTCTGATATTAATCAAGGAGTTGAACGAGCAAATCCAGAGGATCAAGGTGCGGGTGACCAAGGAATGATGTTTGGATACGCTACCAACGAAACTCAGAATTATATGCCTTTGGCATTAGATCTTTCGCATGCGCTTTTAATTGAATTAGCGAATTTGAGAAGAGAAAATAACGAAATTAAATATTTGCGTCCCGATGCGAAATCGCAAGTTACTTTAGAATATTCTGATGATAACAAACCGGTTCGTATTGATGCGATTGTAATTTCTACCCAACACGATGATTTTGATGAGGAAACAAAAATGTTGGCGAAAATAAAAAGTGATTTGGTTGCTATCTTGATTCCAAGAGTGAAAACTAAATATCCAGAATACGCGCATTTGTTTAATGACAAAATTCAATATCATATCAATCCAACTGGGAAATTCGTAATTGGTGGACCTCACGGAGATACGGGATTGACAGGAAGAAAAATTATTGTAGACACCTACGGTGGAAAAGGCGCTCACGGTGGTGGTGCTTTCTCAGGAAAAGACCCAAGTAAAGTAGATAGAAGTGCTGCGTATGCGACTCGTCACATTGCTAAAAACCTTGTTGCGGCTGGAGTTGCAGATGAAATATTAGTACAAGTTTCGTATGCCATTGGAGTAGCACAACCGATGGGGATTTTTGTTGAAACTTATGGTACTGCGAAAGTGAATATGACCAACGGTGAAATCGCTAAAAAAGTAGAAGCTATTTTTGACATGCGTCCCTACTTTATTGAGCAACGATTGAAATTAAGAAATCCAATTTATAGCGAAACTGCTGCTTACGGACACATGGGGAGAACTCCTGAAACTGTAACAAAAACGTTTAGAGCTCCAGGTGGAAATGAAAAAACAGTTACTGTTGAATTGTTTACTTGGGAGAAATTAGATTTTGTTGAGAAAGTAAAAGTAGCTTTTGGTATTTAACCGCAAAGCACACAAAGTATAGCGCGAAAGGCGCAAGTAAAAGCCTGACTTCTTATTGGAGTCGGGCTTTTTTTAGCCCCGATAGTAGTGGAAATCCTTTTTTTATAAGTCTGTCAGAGCTTTGAACTCTGACAGGCTTGAAAAAAAGATTGGAACAGATAGCGGGAAATAGCTTCTGAAAATTAGAAAAAAGAATTGTAAATTCGTTTTATGAAAAAAGTGTATTTGTTATTTTGGCTATTTTGTGCTTGGAATGGATTGGCACAAAAACCGGTATTGATGAACACTTTCGATTTGAAAGCCGATGCCTTTGTAGGTTATGATGCCTTAGGGGCGATTTACTCTATAACTAATAACGTTTTGACGAAACAATTTGGGGAGCAAAAGTGGCAGTATAAAAACCTTCAGTTGGGAAAAATTACGAAAGTAGATTTGCAAAACCCTTTAAAAATCGTGTTGTTTTATAAGGATTTTAATGTGGTAATTCTCGTTGACAATCAATTAAACGAAACCGCAAACATCAATCTCAACGACTCTACTAATCCGATTATTGCTATAGCAATTGGACTTGCGGCTGGCAATCGATTATGGATTTACAATAACTTGTCACAGAAAATTGGATTGTATGAGTATGCTAAAAGAGAATTTAAAAATTTGACTACACCTTTTACCAACAATGTCACTTATTATGAGTCTGGTTTTAATTATTTTCAATGGATTGACGAGGAAGGAAATTCCTTTCGTTGTGATGTCTATGGGAAAATAGATCTGATGGGGCGCCTTCCTCACTTTGATCAAATTCAATGGATTTCGGATACGCTTTTGTTGTTTAAAAAAGGAAACGAATTGTATGAATACGATTTCAAAGATAAAAAATCAACTCTAGTTGAAATTGACAAAAAAACCTTTAAAAATTTTACCTATAAAGACCAAATTTTATCTATTTTTACAGACAACGGAATTACGAATTATAAAATAGCAGTACCATAATGCACATAGCAGTAGCAGGAAACATCGGAGCAGGAAAAACAACACTTACTCGTTTATTAGCGAAACATTTTAAATGGGAGCCTCATTTTGAAGACGTTGTAGACAATCCGTATTTGGATGATTTTTACCATCAAATGGAACGTTGGTCGTTTAACTTACAGATATATTTCTTGAACAGTCGTTTTCGTCAAGTATTGCAGATTCGTCAGAGTGGTAAAAAAATTATTCAAGATCGAACGATTTATGAAGACGCTCATATTTTTGCACCCAATTTACATGCTATGGGTTTGATGACCAATCGTGATTTTGAAAACTACAAATCCTTATTTGAATTGATGGAATCTTTGGTGGAGGCACCGGATATGCTCATTTATTTGAGAAGTTCTATTCCGAATTTAGTTTCACAAATTCACAAACGTGGAAGAGAATATGAAAACTCCATTTCGATAGATTATTTAAGTCGATTGAATGAGCGTTATGAAGCCTGGATTCACACTTACAGCAAAGGAAAGCTTTTAGTTATTGATGTTGACAACATTGATTTTGTAAATAATCCTGAAGATTTGGGAATGATTTTGAATAAAATCAATGCAGAATTGAACGGGTTATTTTAGGTCGCTTAATACTATAAAACCTCCAACTTTTTCTTAAATTTTTCTATTTGACGACGATGTCTTAAGACATGTACTACGGCATGCTCCATCATTTGTTCGATGTCATAAACTTGACCCCAAGAGGTTTGAATTTTTTTTTCTTCATCGAACTCTTCTAAATCTTCATCCTCAATTGTTTTGAAAGTTTCTTGGGTATAAATCTTCAAATTTTCTAAATCATTATGGTATTCTGTAATGGACATTCGGGTTACTTTTCCTGGACGATTGTCACTTATGTTTATCTTTTTTCGGATATATCCAGCATACGAATACCCTGAACTAACAACATGTGTAATAATAGATTGAATGGATTGACAATCTGAATTTGAAGTGGTTGTATCAACTACAGTTGTTAAGTTAGCATAGCTAATTGTTGAAATAACCTTCTGGAAAGCAATGATTACATTTCTATATTCAGAAAGTAAGGCTTCTACAGCGTTTTTATTGCTTTTTTCTTCCATATCTGGATTTAGAGTAACTCAAATTAAGTGGTGATTTCGGTTTCAAATATACTAATTCTTAGTACAGATAAATCTGAATTATAGTTTAGATATTAACTTTATAAAAAGAGATATTAACATCTTCAAAATCATAAAAAAAGCCTCAATAATACTATTGAGGCTTTATTAATTTATTAAATAGCTTTTATTTCATTGCATCAACTTTAGCTTTTACTTCCGCTTCTGTTCCTTCAAAAGTTTGAGTTGCAGAAGTTCCGTTTACTGTTGTAGTTACAGTAGCTTTCGCTTTACCATCTTTATTGATGATTTCAACACGAACTTTTTTATCCATTGCTGGCATATCACCTACTTTTTTAGCACAACAATCTTTTTTAGCTGGCGCAACGAATTTTCCGTTAGCATCGTAATGTGACAAACACATTTCTTTTTGCTCAGGCGTACATTGAAGAGAATCACACATGGCAGCACATTCCTCTTTAGTCATCGTCGCACATTTGTCCATATCGCATTTACCCATCATATCACTATCACATTCCATTTTCATTTCCATCTGCATTTGCATCGGTTTAGCACACATTTTTTGTTCGCCGTTTCCTAAAATCGGAGCGATAACCAACCCAATTAAACAAGTCAATTTGATTAAGATATTCATTGATGGTCCTGAAGTATCTTTAAATGGATCTCCAACAGTATCACCAGTTACCGCAGCTTTGTGAGCATCAGAACCTTTGAAAGTCATTTCACCATTGATCATAACACCTGCTTCAAATGATTTTTTAGCATTATCCCAAGCACCACCAGCGTTATTTTGGAACACAGCCCAAAGTACACCAGAAACGGTAACTCCAGCCATATAACCACCTAACATTTCAGCGATTAATTGGTTGTTGTCTCCGTAAACTAATTTACCTAAAAGAACAATAGCAATTGGGAAACCAATGGTCATAATTCCTGGCAACATCATTTCGCGTAAAGCCGCTTTTGTAGAGATATCCACACATTTAGCGTATTCTGGTTTTCCAGTTCCTTCCATAATTCCAGGAATTTCTTTAAACTGACGACGCACTTCATATACCATATCCATTGCAGCTTTTCCAACAGAATTCATTGCCAAAGCAGAGAAAACTACCGGTATCATTCCACCTACAAATAACATCGCTAATACAGGAGCTTTGAAGATATTAATACCATCAATTCCAGTAAAAGTAACATAAGCAGCAAATAAAGCTAAAGAGGTTAAAGCCGCAGAAGCGATTGCAAAACCTTTTCCAGTTGCAGCAGTAGTATTACCTACTGAATCTAAAATGTCTGTTCTTGTTCTAACTTCTTTTGGTAATTCGCTCATTTCAGCAATTCCACCAGCATTGTCAGATATTGGTCCGAAAGCATCGATTGCTAATTGCATTGCTGTAGTCGCCATCATTGCTGAAGCTGCAAGAGCTACACCATAAAAACCTGCTAAAGCATACGTTGACCAGATTGCTCCAGCAAACAATAATACCGTTGGAAATGTAGAAATCATTCCAGTTGCTAATCCAGCAATTACATTTGTTCCAGCTCCTGTTGATGATTTTTGTACAATTGCCAAAACTGGTTTTGTACCTAAACCTGTATAATATTCTGTTACTGATGAAATAGCACCACCAACAAATAATCCGATTAATGAAGCATAGAAAACTCTCATAGAAGAAATGTCCAATAATCCTTCACCAAAGAATGTCATTTTCATAGTTTCTGGCAGCATCATTTTTACTAAAAAGAAACAAGCAATAGCGGTTAAAACAATAGAAACCCAGTTTCCGATGTTTAATGCTTTTTGAACTTGAGCTTCTTTAGCATTGTCATCAGAAATTTTTACTAACATGGTTCCGATGATCGAAAATAAAATTCCGAAACCAGCGATAGCCATTGGTAATAAAATTGGTCCAATACCACCGAATGCATCTTGAATGCTTCCACCCATATCTTTAATTACATAATTTCCTAAAACCATTGCAGCAAGAACAGTTGCTACGTAAGAACCGAATAAATCTGCTCCCATACCAGCAACGTCACCAACGTTATCTCCAACGTTATCTGCAATAGTAGCAGGATTACGTGGATCATCTTCTGGAATGCCCGCTTCTACTTTACCTACTAAATCCGCTCCAACATCGGCAGCTTTGGTATAAATACCACCACCAACTCTTGCGAACAAAGCGATAGATTCTGCTCCAAGAGAGAATCCAGCTAAAGTTTCCAATACGATTGTCATGTCTTCAGTTGAAGACCAAACACCGCCCATAAAAACATTATAAAAAACAATAAAGAAAGTTGTTAAACCCAAAACGGCTAAACCAGCAACACCTAATCCCATTACAGTTCCACCACCGAAAGAAACTTTCAAAGCTTGTGGTAAACTTGTACGAGCAGCTTGTGTTGTTCTAACATTGGTTTTTGTAGCAATTTTCATCCCCATGTTTCCTGCTAAAGCAGAGAAAAAGGCACCGAAAATAAAAGCTACTACAATTAATATATTGGTTTGAACCCCAGGTATAAAAGTAATACCTGCCAAAACGATACTTGCCAAAACGACAAATATGGCTAATAATCTGTACTCAGCTTTTAGGAATGCTAAAGCGCCTTCGTAGATATAATCTGAAATTTCTTTCATTTTACCGTCTCCAGCATCTTGTTTTAAAACCCAAGCTCTTTTGAATGCCATAAAAAGCAATCCAATTAACGCCATTACTATTGGCACATAAATCATCATTGATTCCATAAATATAATTTTTGTTATAAATTTTATCGGTGGCAAAAGTAACAAAACATTAACAAAAAACAAGAATAACAAGTGAATAATGTTTGTTATCTATTAATAGGTATTGGAAATTTTTCTATTTCTTTTGTTTAAATAGTGATGCCATAACAAAATGGTGGCGTAGGAACGATGTGGACTCCATTTTTCTGCATAGGAAACCATTTCTTCTTTGGTATGGATGTCGAATAATTCTTTAATCGTATTCACAACAGCAATATCACCAATGGGGAAAACATCCGTAGCTTGAAGTGAAAACATCAAATACACGTCTATTGTCCAGTTGCCGATTCCTTTAATCTGGATTAGTTCTTGGCGAACGTCTACAGCAGATTTAAAGGCTAAATTTTCTATATTAATTTCATTATTTAAAATTGCCAAAGACAACCCTTTGATGTAGCTCGTTTTTTGTCGACTCACGCCAACCGAACGAAAATCTTCATCGAGTAAGAGCGATAAAGTTTGGGGATCAAATAAGGATACTTTAGCTCTTAATTTCAGATAAGTAGCTTTGGCAGAATCAATGGAAACTTGTTGTTCTAAAATGAGTAACACTAAAGTTTCAAAACCTTGAGGTCGTGAAGGAATTGTAGGCAAGCCGAATTGCGCTATTATTTGTTTGAAAATAGGCTCTTGAGTGGTTAAGAAATGTAGTGCTTCTTTCATAGTTTGTATTTCCCCTCCTTTGGAGGGGTGCCCGTAGGGCGGGGTGGTTATAGCCCAGACCTGCCTCGTGGCAAGGCGGGTGGAAGTGGCATCCTTTTGTGTCGGCGTTCGACACATAAGATATAAAGGACAGCAGGAATTTGCTACTAGAAATAAAAACCAATCGAAGCTTTTACGGTAAATCGGTTGGCTCCTTGCACTTCAAAATAGTTCCCTCTCCAGGAGAAATCAACGCGCAATACTTTGAAAATATTCCCAACACCTGCACTGTATTCCCAATAGAATTTTTCAGGAGCATTGTAGATTAAACCCGAAGCATTAATAGCTCTGTTATCGTCGGAAACTGTCCCGTAGACTCCTTTGAAACCAATGATTTCTCTCCAATTGAGCTTTCTTAAGAAAGGAACACGCGCGAATAATTTCCCTTGAAAATTGTGAATCCATTGAAAAGTGGCGTATTGATCCGTTACAAATTCATAAAAACTCAAATTGTTGAAAGTATTTTCGATGGTGAAATAGGTTTGATTTCCAGGCACAATACTCAGCAGACCAAGTGGCACTTTTCCGTAAGTTTTCCCCAATTCGGTAATCAAATTCGTTCTTCCGATGGCTCCAATTATAATGGGTTGATTGTAGTAGATTTGAAATTTATTGTACGAGAAATCACCATTCATAAATCCTTTAAAGCCTCGACTATAATTGACAAAAACGCGTGTATATGGATTATCAACTACATTGCGTTCGACCCCAAATCCGACGGTTTTCCTTTTAGGTGTAAAATCGGCTTGAAAATAAGCTTCAGGCTGAATGACATCACTTTGAGTTTTAGTATGCGTATCGTCTGTATAATAATCGAGGCTAAATGTTGGAGATGCAGATACTAATGTTCGATACGTGAATCCAGCTTCTAACGTAATATTTTTTATAGGTTCAATTTCTAATGCGATAGCGGAGAGATTTATTTTAGTTAATTTTCCATTGCTCCCGTTGGAAAGTATCGCAGACGATGCAAAACTTCTTCCCAACACGTCGTTGGTAGTTGTTAGACTTGCTCCAATTTGCTCTATATCGCGACGATTCCCACCAGAGATGATAATTCTATCTTTTTTATTGATCATCCATTTGCCGGACATTCCATATTTAACTCCATTATCTTTAAATCCGTAGGCCAAATAACCTTGCAATCTCCATGGGTCGTTGGCGCCAAAGTGAGTTCGTAATCCGGCTCTTAATCTTAAGCCTTCTACATCATTGTTCCCGATAACGGAATAAATCGAACCGTATTCGAGATTTCCATAAGGCACATAGCCGCTAGTAATTATAGACACCGCATCGTAGAGTCGTTTAAACTTCTTAACCGTTTTTAGTGTATCGAGCATTTTGTAAACACCCAATTCATCTTTTGTGAGTTTCTCAAATCGATTTTCTTCCCAAAATTCGTTGGGTTTTATATAGACTGATTCATCATTAAAATTGACATCTTCTTTATAAAAATCGAGTGGTTTTTCTTTGTTGAATTGGTGATTTCTATAATAAGTAGTCCTCTTTCCATAGACTCCTTTTGATTTTTCCTTTTTATTTAAAGCAAAATCAGACATCATATAATCTTTGGTTAAAAGGAAAACCGAGTCGTTCATTACTTCGAATTCTTGCTCGATGTATACATCTTTTACCCAGTTGATATTGGCGCTTTTTGTCACAGCCATATTGATATTCTTAATCGCCCACGTAGTATCATTGACCCAAAAATCACCTTTGAATGTCAATTCATTTTTACGTCTTGGATAAAAAACAATGTTGTAACACAATTTTTTGTCTATGTAAGCCGTATCCGTCAATACATAATTATAGACATCTATTCCTGTTCGAGACAATGGACTCGTAAAGCTTTTGTCGAAAAAAGTCACGTAATTGTTATAGATATTGTAATCCGAATACAAATCTTTAATAAAGGCTATTAGCTGTTGATTGGTTTCAAAACCAGAATTTTTATTAGCTTTAAGAATTTCTTTGACTTTCTTTTGAACATTATCGCCATATACATCCGAAAGAGCTTCGTTGATAAAAATCGGTAAGTACGTTTTTCCTGTAATTTTTGAAGTATCGACTTGTTTGAAGATAAATTCCATGCCTTTGAAGATTTTTCGCTTCATAAAAGCACTATCAATAGAATTCATATCAAACTCTACTTTTTCGTATTTCTCCATTTGATATTGGTTGAACATATTCAAACCATTCTTGCGTTTGCGCTCCCAAATTTTTCGAAGAATGTCAAGCGCTGGATTGTTTTTCTTGGAGGTTTTACCCGAATAAACGACTACTTCTTTCAATTTATTGCCGTCGCTCAGCGTAACTTTAAAATTATAATTGACTTCTTTGGTTAAAGGAATTTCCTTGGTATCAAAACCCATAAAAGACACTACTAATGTCTTGTAGGTTTTATCGGATTCGATATAAAAACGCCCGTCTTCATTGGTTACAGTTCCTAGTGTAGAATTTTTAAAAATCACATTAGCATACGGAACAGGCTGATTGGTATTGTCAACGACAACACCACTTACTTTGGTTTGAGCCAATAAAAATGGCGATATAATGGCGAATACCAGTAAATAAAAATTCTTTTTCATAGGACAAAAAAACTCCATCAAAGCAATTCGATGAAGTTTCAAATATAGTTATTTAGATTTTTAGATTTTTGGATTAATAGATTTTTGGATTTAATTTTTCAAAAGGTCTAATAATCTAACAATCTTATTTATACATCACTTTTTTTACAGCTTTCACAACATCTTCCGAATTTGGCAACCACTCTTTTAATAAAGTTGGTGAATATGGCGCAGGCGTATCCGCCGTTGTAATTCTCTGAATCGGTGCATCCAAGAAATCGAAAGCACGTTCTTGCACGATATAAGTAATTTCAGAAGCTACACTTGCAAAAGGCCAAGCTTCTTCTAAAACAACGAGTCTGTTGGTTTTCTTTACTGAAGTTAAAATCGCTTCATAATCCATTGGGCGAACCGTTCTCAAGTCGATGATTTCACAAGAAATTCCTTCCTTAGTCAATTCGTCTGCAGCAATATGCGCTTCTTTGATGATTTTTCCAAAAGAAACAATAGTAACATCGGTTCCTTCTCTTTTAATATCCGCAACTCCTAATGGAATCGTATAATCTCCTTCCGGAACTTCCCCTTTATCTCCATACATTTGTTCTGATTCCATGAAAATTACGGGATCGTTATCACGAATCGCAGCTTTCAATAAACCTTTCGCATCATAAACCGTAGACGGAACCACCACTTTCAATCCTGGAGTATTGGCAAACCAATTTTCAAACGCTTGTGAATGCGTTGCTCCCAACTGGCCCGCTGAAGCTGTCGGACCTCTAAAAACCATCGGCATCGGAAATTGTCCCGCCGACATTTGACGCATTTTCGCTGCGTTATTGATAATCTGATCGATACCCACCAAAGAAAAGTTGAACGTCATATATTCTACAATTGGTCTGCAACCGTTCATTGTCGAACCCACTGCAATTCCAGCAAAACCTAACTCTGCAATCGGAGTGTCAATTACTCGTTTCGGTCCGAATTCGTCTAACATTCCTTTCGATGCTTTGTAGGCACCGTTATATTCCGCAACCTCTTCACCCATTAAATACACCGATTCATCACGGCGCATTTCTTCACTCATTGCTTCACAGATCGCTTCTCTAAATTGTATCGTTCTCATAGTGTTTTCAAATTTTGAACAGCAAAAATAAATATTTTAAACTACTAAAAGCATAAATTCTTTGTATTTTATTGGAAGCTTGTACCTGCTTTCCGCTATATCTTTTGTTGTCTAAAGAAGACAACAAAAGGATGCCGCTACAATCAGGGCTACGAAATCGTTATATTAGGGAAATTTATTATGCATGCATAACAAATAATTAAAAATATTGTACTAATTTTGCGCAACATTTTTTAAACAAACAATCTATAATATGAAAATATTAGTTTGCATCAGCCACGTTCCTGATACTACTTCCAAAATTAATTTCATCAATGGCGATACCGAATTTGATACCAACGGAGTACAATTTGTCATCAATCCAAACGACGAATTCGGATTGACACGTGCTATCTGGTTTCAAGAACAACAAGGTGCCAACGTAACTGTTGTCAATGTTGGCGGTCCAGACACGGAGCCAACTTTGAGAAAAGCATTAGCCATTGGTGCTAACGAAGCAATTCGAGTGAATGCGAATCCAACTGACGGTTTTTTTGTTGCCAAACAATTGGCAGAAGTTATAAAAACTGGAGGTTACGATTTAGTAATTGCTGGTAGAGAATCGTTAGACTATAATGGTGGAATGGTTCCTGGAATGCTTGCAGGATTATTGGGTTACAACTTTGTGAATTCTTGTATCGAATTGACCGTTGATGGAACTTCAGCAAAAGCTTCTAGAGAAATTGATGGTGGAAAAGAAATCGTTGCCACTTCGTTACCTTTAATTATTGGTGGTCAAAAAGGATTGGTAGAAGAAAAAGATTTGAGAATTCCAAACATGCGTGGCATCATGACAGCTCGAACGAAAGTATTAACTGTTTTAGAACCTGTTGCAGCGAATGTTGAAACTAAGGCGGTGAAATTTGAAAAACCAGCACCTAAATCAGCCGTGAAATTATTCTCAGCCGACGATTTGGATGGATTAATCAACGCATTGCACAACGAAGCAAAAGTCATCTAGTTTTTGCTGGTTCGCGTGAGGGATTGCAGCAAGTACCGCGAAAAGCCCGACCCGTAGGGGCACGCCAAAATTCAAAATTTAAAACTTATCATTCAAAATAATTTAAGATGTCTATACTTATCTACGCAGAATCCGCAGAAGGAAAATTTAAAAAAGTAGCTTTCGAATTGGCTTCGTACGCTAAGAAAGTCGCCACCGATTTAGGAACTACCGTCACGGCTGTGACTGTAAATGCTGGCGATGTTTCAGAATTATCAAAATACGGCGTTGATAAAGTTTTGAAAATCAACAACGATAAACTGAGTGGTTTTACTGCAAAAGCGTATGCTGATGTTATCAAACAAGCGGCTCAAAAAGAAAATGTGAAATTGGTGTTGTTGTCTTCTACAACGGATAGTTTGTATTTGGCTCCATTGGTAGCAGTGACTTTAGAGGCCGGTTTTGCTTCTAATGTAGTAGGTCTACCAATTTCTATAAGCCCGTTTCAAGTGAAAAGAAATGCATTTTCTAATAAAGCATTCAACATTACTGAAATTGCAACCGATGTAAAAGTATTAAGCTTAGCTAAAAACTCGTACGGAATTTTCGAAAACGCCTCTTCAATGTCTGAAGAAGATTTCTCTCCCTCTATTAGCGATGCTGATTTTGGAGTAAAAGTTCAATCGGTAGAAAAATCCTCTGGAAAAATAACCATTGCAGATGCTGATATTGTTGTTTCTGCTGGACGCGGCATGAAAGGACCAGAAAACTGGGGAATGATAGAAGAATTGGCTTCCGTTTTAGGAGCAGCTACAGCTTGCTCGAAACCCGTTTCTGATTTAGGTTGGAGACCTCACGGAGAACATGTGGGGCAAACAGGAAAACCAGTGGCTACGAATTTATATATTGCCGTGGGAATTTCTGGTGCTATTCAACATATTGCTGGAATCAACTCTTCTAAAGTAAAAGTAGTGATCAATACCGATGCTGAAGCGCCTTTTTTTAAAGTTGCTGACTATGGTGTGGTAGGAGATGCTTTTGAAATTGTTCCTAAATTGATTGAAAAATTTAAAGCTTTTAAAGCTCAAAACTAATATTTTTTTATAAATTGTGCCTATCAAAGGCTATCTAAATAGAGATTGTTTAGTTAGCCTTTTTTTTGAATTGAAATGAAAAAATATCTTGGTACTTTGTAACAATTCGTTGTACTTTTGCAATTATGAGCTTAGTAAAATTAACAATAAAAGGAATATCGTACAGTCAAACTCAAAATGGCGCGTACGCTTTAATCCTCAATGAAGTAGATGGCGAGCGTAAATTACCCATTGTTATTGGAGCTTTCGAAGCACAATCAATTGCCATTGCCTTAGAAAAAGAAATCAAACCTCCTCGTCCTTTGACACATGATTTGTTTAAAAACTTTGCGGAACGGTTTGATATCGTTGTAAAACAAGTCATTATTCACAAATTGGTAGACGGTGTTTTTTACTCGAGTATTATTTGCGAAAGAGATAAAATTGAAGAAATCATCGATGCTCGAACATCCGATGCTATAGCTTTGGCATTACGGTTTTCGGCTCCAATTTTTACCTACAAAAACATCTTAGACAAAGCTGGAATTTATTTAAAAGGAAATGCTTTAGAAGCTTCGAATGAAGAAGCTACTGTTGAAGGTGTACTTTCTACTCCAGAAACTTTCGGTATGGAAGAAAGCAATCAATCGGGTGACACCTATACCAAGCACAGTATGTCTGAATTGCACGAGCTCTTAGAAGGTGCCGTGCAGGATGAAGATTATGAAAAAGCTGCTAAGATTCGCGACGAGATTTCGAAGCGAGAAGCGTAAACAGGATTCAGGGTTAAAGGTTCAGGGTACTGGATAAATAGAATACTTTTTTAATTATAAGCCAACATTTTAAATACAAGCCATGAGAAATTTCAAAGAACTTGAAGTCTGGAAAGAAGGTAGAATACTTTCAAAAGATATTTATCTACTTACCAAAACGTTACCTGATGATGAGAAGTTTGGTTTGATTTCACAAATTAAAAGATGTGTAATTTCAATTCCTGCTAATATAGCTGAAGGTGCTGCTAAAAATTCTCAAAAGGATTTTGCTCGGTTTCTTCAAATCAGTTTAGGGTCTTGCTTTGAATTAGAAAGTCATCTAATTTTGTGCATGGATCTAGAAATTATAAATAATTTGGAAACAATAGGAAACCTAAAGAATATTCAACAATTACAAAAGAAAATTTATTCTTTAATAAAATACGTCAGTACAAAAAACTAAATCCCTTTTCCTTACACCTATAACCATACACCTTAGACCTTTCACCTAGACCCCATACCAAAAACATGAAACAATACCACGACCTAGTAAAACACGTATTAGAAAACGGCACTCAAAAAGGAGATCGAACTGGAACAGGAACCAAAAGTGTTTTCGGCTATCAAATGCGTTTTGATTTGAGTGAAGGTTTTCCGATGGTAACTACAAAAAAATTACATTTAAAATCGATAGTATATGAATTGCTTTGGTTTTTAAAAGGCGAGACTAACATTAGATACCTCAACGAAAATGGCGTTAAAATATGGGACGAATGGGCCGATGAAGAGGGAAATTTAGGCCCCGTTTATGGTCACCAATGGCGTAATTGGAACAGTGAAGAAATCGATCAAATCACGGAATTAATTGAAACTTTAAAAACAAATCCAAACAGTCGACGCATGTTGATTTCTGCGTGGAACCCATCCGTATTGCCAGATACTACGAAATCTTTTTCAGAAAATGTAGCCAATGGGAAAGTAGCCTTACCTCCATGCCATGCGTTTTTTCAGTTTTATGTTGCCGATGGAAAATTATCGTGTCAATTATACCAACGAAGCGCTGACATCTTTTTGGGCGTTCCTTTTAATATTGCTTCCTACGCTTTACTATTGATGATGATTGCACAGGTTTGCAATTTAGAAGTGGGTGAATTTATACACACTTTTGGTGATGCTCATATCTACAACAATCACTTTGAACAATTGGAATTGCAATTGTCTCGCGAGGTAAAACCTTTGCCTAAAATGATTTTGAATTCAGAAGTAAAAAACATCTTCGACTTTACTTTTGAGGATTTTACATTGGAAGGTTATGAACCACATCCACATATTAAAGGAATTGTCGCTATATAATTGAATTGAAAATATAATTTTTATATAGTTTTTGAATTCTATAAAAAACAAAAAACCTCAAACTTTCATTTGAGGTTTTTTT
>JAYVZG010000080.1:0-61882 GCA_043783565.1 Flavobacterium sp.
AAGGTTATGGTGAAACGCAACTAGTAAACAAATGTGCTGATGGTGTGAAATGTTCTGAAGAAGAACATCAAGCCAATAGAAGAAGTGAGTTTATTATTATGGCATTGTAAAATGCTTCATACATTTATTAAAAAAAGGATACTTTAATTAGTATCCTTTTTTATTGGGTTAAATTTTTTCTGAAGTAAAAAAGTAGGATCAAAAAATAAATAAAATAGGTTAAAGAATGTGCCATTACTATTCCTTCAATTCCATAAGTAATGATAAAAAAATGACAAAATGTAAACATCATTAATAACGAAATAAGTTCCGTTACAATAAAAGCCATTGTCAATTTTTTTGCATAAAATTGATATCCTAAAATTAGAGAAGCTGCTTTAAAAGTATCTCCAAATAATTGCCAAAAAAACAAATCGGATACGGGTAAAAATTCTTTAGTGAAAAATAGTTTTATAAAAAATACTCTTAAAAAAAACAATACGATTAATCCGATTACAAATAAAGGTAGCACGCCAATATAATAACTTTTAATAACATTTCTAAGTGCTTTTTTAGAAGTTGAAAAGGCTAATTTAGGAAAGAAATATACAGACAATATTGTAGAAATAAATAAAAGATAATAATTCGAAATTCGAGTCATAGCTTCCCAATATCCTGCTTTTTCTATTCCTAATACTTCAATAATATTATTTCGAATAGCTAAAAAAACTATAGATCCAAACACTGAGGAAACTAATGCCATTAAAGAATAAGAAGATAAATTTTTTAAAACTTTAAAATCAAATGAATGCCTAGAGATCAAATCAAAGAATCGAATTTCTTTATTAATTGCATAAAAAGCTACAAAAAACAATAAGGTTGGAGGAATAATAATAGACAGTAAAGCCCCTAATGTTTTATAATTTAATACCGCAAAAACCGTAAAAAGTAATCCTAAAACATTTCCGAAAATAGTGACATAGATTACTTTTTGAAATTTACCTAATCCGTTTAAAATCACTATTAAAAAAATGGTTGAAGCATACCATGGTAAGACTACTGCAAGTGTCTTAAATACAATACTATAATGCAACTCATTTCCAAATAAGATTGTAGTTAAATAGGAAGAAAATCCAAACAGAAAAACACTCAAAATCAAAGAAACTGCAAGCAAGCTGATAAATACTGTAGACAGAATTTTTCTAAGGGCTTCCTCATCATTTTTTGCTTCTACAATATATTTTAGAATTCCATTTTGAAAGCCTAAAGTTGCTATACTTTCTACAGATGTTAGAAAATTCTTTAAGTTGCCCGTTAATGCCAATCCACTTGGCCCAATAAAAACAGCTAAAACTTTAGACGTAATTACACCTATTCCAATTTTTAAAATAACGCTAATACTGTTCAAAGAAGTGACTTTAAACAATGGTGTTCGCGCTATGATTTTTAAAAATTTCAATTAAAATTATATTTGAAAAGTAAGCTACAAAACTACTATTTTATACTATAGAAAAAGCTATCCAATTGATGCTTATTATAATGAACTCCGATTTTTTCAATCATTATAAATAAATTTATTTAAATTTAATGACTAAAAAAAAAGTGTTGTGCGTATTAAACAACTAAAATGTTTATTTATTATCGGTTTATTTCCTAGTATTCTATTAGGTCAGGACATTTCTTTATTGCAGCAATTTAACGGAAGATACGATTTCACTTTTATAGGAAATACCTTAAACACTAATGAGAATTCGTATATGTCGATACCCGAAATTTTAACTAGTTCGTCAGCGACATTAAATTTGAATCCGAATGACATTGTAGAAAAAGCATATCTTTATTGGGCTGGTTGCGGACCTGGAGATTATGAAGTACAACTGAACAATATTGCCATTACACCTCAAAGGCTTTTTAATCACCAAAGAAATTCTAATGGAGTAGATTTAGAATATTTTAGTGCCTTCTCAGACATTACGAGTCTAATTCAATCGACAGGAAACGGCACCTATACGCTAAGTGACCTCGATTTAAACTCCTGGATTTCATTTTATTTTAATAACCGAACCAATTTTGGAGGTTGGGCAATCATTGTTGTATATAAAAACAATTCCTTACCACTTAATTTAATCAATGTATATGATGGACTTCAAGCAGTTCCAACAGCCATTTCGATAACGTTAAACAGTTTAAATGTTGTAGACAATCAAAATGCTAAAATCGGGTTTTTGGCATGGGAAGGTGATGAAAATATTCAAGTAAATGAAACCTTAAGAATCAATGGAAATCCATTGCAAAATCCACCTTTAAATCCAGTAAACAATGCTTTTAATGGAACCAATAGTATCAACAATGATGAAAATCTTTACAATATGGATTTGGATGTTTATGAAATTCAGAACAACCTTCAAGTTGGGGATACTTCCGCAACAATTCAATTGACATCTGGTCAAGATTTTGTGATGATTAATGCAGTTGTAACGAAATTAAATTCGCAATTACCCGATGCTCAAATTGCTATAGATGATGTTGAAATAAAATGCAATTCTAGAGAAATTATTGTTCATTACACTGCTTCAAATTTCGAAGGTACAAAAGCACTTGAAGCCAATGTTCCTATTGCTATTTATGTTAATAATGTCCTTTTATCAACAACTCAAACTCAAAACCAAATAAATGTTGGAGCTTCTGAAAGTGGTATAATTATATTACAAATTCCTGATTCTATACTAAGCCCATTTGGCATTCAAATGATTATAGATGATATTGGTAACGGACAAGGAAATGTTATCGAAATAATTGAAGACAATAACTCCTTTACTCAAAATGTTACTTTGGTAGAATCTGTGGGATTAAATCCGTTAAATGATGTGACATCCTGCAATGAAGGTTTAGGTTCTGGCACATTTGATTTTTCTAATTATGAAATTAGTATCAAACAAAATCCAACAGATATTGTTACTTTTTATGCTTCTTTAAATGACTTGCAAAACGGAATAAATCCAATTACAAATACCAATAATTATAGTACTCCAACAACTCCAATTCCAATATTTGTAAAAGTTGACAATGGAAGTTGTTATCAATTGGCTACTTTTTTACTCAAAGCAATAAAATGCAAACCAATAATTTATAATTATGTGTCCGCTAATAATGATGGTACCAATGATACTTTTTATATCAAAGGATTACGAGATGTTTTTTTGAAATTTGATTTGCAAATCTACAACCGTTGGGGTCAATTAGTTTGGAAAGGAAATAACAACACTCCAAATTGGGATGGAATAGCAACACAAGGGTTTATTTTAAATAATTCTCAAATTATCAATGGCACCTATTACTATAGACTTGAATTGAACGACTCAGATTATCCAACACCATTCTATGGTTATCTATTTGTGAATGAATAATTTTAGTTGCTATTATTAGAAAATAATATTGTACAAAATTTAACTATTGTTCTTACATCTAAATATTTAAATTCTAAGAAAGCTATACTTTTTTGAATTAAATTAGCCAAAAATTAAACTTTTGATTAAATGAAGACCCTTTTTTCTATAATTCTATTTACATTATTTACATCTAGTATCTATTCTCAAACTCAAGAAGATAAAATTAAAATTATTGAGGCAACTAATGTTACTGAACTGAATCGATTAGCTCCGATTTATGATTCTATTTTTATGGCTCAAAAAGCGGAAGCATTTCGTTTGGCAAAAATTAATGATTGGAAGACAAAATTTACAACAAAAAATGGAGGCATTGTCGAATTAATAAGACTTGATGAAAATGGAAATCCATTATATTTTTCTACTGATAATGTCGGTGCAGCATTAACTACTAGAGCTAACAGACTCAATACTGGTGGGAGTTTGGGTTTAACTCTTGATGGACAAAACATGACGATTGGAATTTGGGATGGCGGAAAAGTACGCAATACACATCAACTACTAACAGGGCGCGTAAATCAGTCGGACAGTGCCACCGAATTATCAGCTCATGCCACTCACGTTTCTGGAACTATGATGGGAAATGCAACTGCAAGTCCCCAATCTAAAGGAATGGCCTCTCAAGCAAATCTAAAAGCATACGACTGGAACAGAGATGTCTCAGAAGTTACAACTGCTGCTGCGAATGGGTTGTTAGTTTCAAATCACTCTTATGGCTATGATCCTGACTCAGTTCCTCTTATAAAATGGGGAAGGTATGATAGTGATGCAAAATCATTTGACAATATTATGTTTAATGCTCCTTATTATCAATTCGTAAATTCAGCTGGGAATTCAAGAAATGGCGGCTATAATGATGCGAAAGAAGGTTATGATTTATTAGCGGGTAAAAGTGTTTCTAAAAATGCAATTATCGTTGGTGCGGTAAATCAAGTTACCAATTATACTTCTGCTTCTAGCGTTGTAATGTCAAGTTTCAGTAGTTGGGGGCCAACAGATGATGGTCGCATCAAACCAGATATTTGTGGAAAAGGGGTCAATGTAAGATCTTCGACTTCTAATTCAGATTCCTCTTATAGTAGTTATAGCGGTACATCAATGTCTTCTCCAAATGTTGCTGGAACTTTATTGCTATTACAACAACATTATAAAAATGTAAAAGGCAGTTTTATGCGAGCAGCTACTTTACGTGGTTTGGCAATACATACTGCAGATGAAGCTGGAACTGACCTTGGTCCAGATTATCGATTTGGTTGGGGACTATTAAATGCTGAAAAAGCAGCTATCTTAATAAACAACGAAGGAACTCAATCGTATATTAAAGAAAATGTTTTACAACAAGGAAAAACGTACTCTTTTGATATTGAACCTATCAGTACAACCCAACCTCTAATTGCTACTATTTGTTGGACAGATCCAGCTGGACAAATTATTTTGGGTTCACAAATAGACATAGCAACTCCAAACTTAGTCAATGATTTAGATATAAAAATCACTAAAAATGGAGAAACTTTTCAACCATGGAAATTAAATCCAGCAGATGTAGAAGCAGCCGCGACGAATGGTGACAATGTTGTTGATAATGTTGAAAAAATTGAAATTATTAATCCATCTGGTATTTATACCGTCACCATTAGTCACAAAGGTACTTTAATGAATAATTTGCAAAATTATTCATTAATAATAAGTGGAGTTTCAGCCAAATTAATGCAATTGACTTCCGATTCAACTTTATTGAATAGAATTTGTCTTGGAGCTAATGAAACTACCTTTACCTATCAATTAGCAACTCCAACAAATTTTTCTGAAACTGCAAACTTCGAAGTTCTTGGATTGCCCAATGGAGCTGTTGCTACTTTTACTCCATCAACTTTAACTGCATCAGGCAATGGTTCTGTAACAATTTCTGGTCTTAACACTTCAGGAATTGGAACTTATCCACTTACATTGAAAACAAATTCAACTTCCTATAATGATACTTTAGGATTAAATTTAGTCATTCAAAATACATTAGCAGTTAGTCCAAGTTTAACTTCTCCAACAAACAATACAAATCCAGCAGACACTTCCCTAACTTTAGAATGGGCAAATATTGGTGAAAATGTTACGAATTATACGATTGAAATTTCTAAGGATGAGCTTTTTACAACAAATGTTCAAACCTATTTAAGTGCAACAAATCAACTTGATATTTCAAATTTAGATTCAGGAAGTAATTATTATTGGAGAGTAAAATCGAACAATGTTTGCAGTTCATCTTCCTATTCGAATGTCTTTCTATTTACTACTCAATGCAGCAATGCGAATCAAATTAATATTTCCTCCATCACCATAAATAGTGCAACAGCTACATGGGCAAATCCAAATGGTTCTTCCTCTTTTGAAATTTTATTGGTTCTTCAAGGTACACCTCCAACTGGTGTTTTTCAAACTATTACTACTAATTCCTATTCTTTTACAAATTTAAATTCATATAGTAATTACGATTTATATGTAAGAGCAAGTTGCAGTAACAATGTGTTTTCAGCATTGAGTACTATTTCATTTTCTACACTTATTAATCATTGTGTTGATGGAGTTTTCTTTGATTCTGGTGGACCAAATGGCAATTATTCAAATGCACAATATTACACTACGACCATTACTCCTTCAAACCTAGGTGAAAAGGCTTCTGTTACTTTCACTTCATTCTCATTAGAAGATCAAATTGACCGTTTAACAATTTATAATGGTCCGAATACTACCTACCCTTATATTGTTGAACAATATGGATTTACGGGGACAAACAGTCCTGGCACCGTTACTTCAACAGATATCACCGGAGCTTTAACATTTGCATTCTATTCCGATGGAGCAATTACTGCACCTGGTTGGAATTCTAGTGTTAGTTGTGCTGTTTTAGGACTTGCAAATTTTAATGCAAACGCTTTGACTTATTATCCTAATCCAACGAAAGATAAAGTTACTTTTTCAAGTCCAGAAACCATTAAATCAATTTCAGTTTATAATCTACTTGGACAATTAATACAAGAGCAAACGCCAGATTCTAAACAAGCTATAGTTGATATTTCATTGTTTAGTGCTGGACATTATATTTTTAAAGTCGCTACTGATACATCGTTTTCTTCTGTAAAAATTTTAAAAGCGAATTAATCCTTTAAGTAACCTTTTGAAAGTAATCACCTCCATACAAAACCCATTGGTTAAGTCATTAGTGCTATTGCAAGAAAAAGCAAAAGCACGAAAACAAAGCGGAACTTTTTTGATGGAGGGAAAACGTGAAATAGAATTGGCTATACAAGCGGGTTATGAAATAGAAACGTTACTGTTTTTACCTGATTTAATTTCAATAGCACAAGTGAATCAAATCACAAAACAACAAATTCCACTTATAGAAATCAACAAAGAAGTCTATCAGAAATTAGCCTATCGCGATACTACGGAAGGAATTGTTGCTATAGCTAAATCCAAATCGATGTTGTTATCTGATTTGAAATTGTCTGATAATCCATTACTTCTAATTGCTGAAGCTCCAGAAAAACCAGGCAATATCGGTGCTTTACTCCGAACAGCAGATGCCGCTCATCTCGATGCCGTTATTATTGCCAATCCAAAAAGTGATTTATACAACCCAAATATTATTCGTTCTAGTGTAGGTGGATTATTTACCAATCAAATTGCCACTGGAACTACAGTAGAAATTATTGCTTTTTTAAAAGCTAAAAAAATCAATTTTTACTGTGCCACTTTACAAAATGCAACTCCTTATCATAAGCAAGATTATTCTAAACCAACTGCCCTAGTCGTAGGAACCGAAGCGACTGGATTAACACAAGAATGGCGGGATCATGCTACACAAAACATTATCATTCCGATGCAAGGTGCCATCGATTCGATGAATGTTTCTGTAGCTGCAGCTATTCTTATTTTTGAAGCCAAAAGACAACGTAATTTTAAGTAATCTCTTATGAAAAAAATTGTATTTCTAAGCCTGACTCTTGCATTCAGTAGTGTAACTGTTGCACAATTAACCACACCACAAATTGATGATTTAGTAAACAAAACACTAAAAACATTTGATGTTCCAGGTATTGCTATCGCTATTGTGAAAGACGGACAAGTCATTCTTTCCAAAGGATATGGAATTCGTTCTATTCTATCCAAAGAAACTGTCAATGAAAACACCTTGTTCGGAATTGCTTCCAATAGTAAAGCTTTTACAACAGCCGCTTTAGCCATGCTTGTAGAGGAAGGAAAAGTCAATTGGGATGATAAAGTAGTGAAATACATTCCTGAATTTAAAATGTATAACGACTATGTTACTCAAGAATTTACGATTCGTGATTTGTTAACACATCGAAGTGGATTAGGATTAGGAGCTGGAGATTTGATGATTTGGCCTGATGGAAATAACTTTACCACGCAAGACATCATTATGAATTTGCAATATCTAAAACCCGTTTCTGCTTTTAGAACCAAATACGATTACGACAACTTACTTTATATTGTTGCTGGTGAAGTAATTCATAAAGTTAGTCGAATTTCTTGGGGAGAATTTATCGAACAACGCATTATGAAACCATTAGAAATGACTCAAAGTGCCGCTTCCTTTTTGAGATTGAAAGACACGACAAATGTTATCATGCCACACGTACCAACAGATGGTAAATTGAAAGCTATATCACGTTATAAAAACCAAATATTAGATCCCGCTGGTGGAATTTATTCTAGCGTGAATGATTTGAGTAAATGGGTTATGATGCAATTGAAAAAAGGAAAATATGGGCCCGAAAATCAAAAACAACTCTTTTCAGAAAAACAACAAAATGAAATGTGGTCGCCACAAACTATATTACCCAACAAACCTGTAGCACCTTACTTCTCCCATTACAAAAGTTATGGATTAGGTTGGCAACTTACTGAAGTGAAAGGAAATTTTCAAGTTTCACATACGGGAGGTTTAGACGGAATTGTTACACAAGTTACACTTTTACCCGAACTCAATTTGGGAATTATCGTATTAACCAATCAACAAAATGGTGCGGCTTTTAATGCAATAACCAATACGATTAAGGACAGTTATTTGAATTTGAAATCCGAAGATTACGTCACTTTATATAGCAGTCAACGGAAAGAAAAAGAAGACAATGCGGATAAAATTTCGGATAATGTTTGGGCAATTGTCAGTCAGAATAAAAAAGATAAAATTGGTATTGATTTACAAAAATATACTGGAACCTATAAAGACAATTGGCTGGGTGAGATTGTACTTTCAGAGAAAAAAGGGAAACTTTACTTCCACTCGAATCGTTCTCCTCAATTAAGTGGTGAAGTTTTTTACTATAAAGACCAAACTTTCGCTGTAAAATGGAATAATAGGAGTTTATTAGCGGATGCTTTTTTGACTTTTTCAGCAAATGGCATCAATATAAAAATGAAACCCATTTCACCATTAACAGACTTTAGTTATGATTTTCAAGATTTGGATTTTGAGAAAGTAAAATAAGTTGAACTTGTTTTCGTTATTTTTTTGGAAACTTATACTCTACCATTTGCGATCTTGCGAAAATATTTCGAATAAATGCTGGCAAATACCGCTCTATCTGAAATGCCCTTCGACGAAATTCTTTACTACTAATTCTAGAAGGAAACAAACGTTGCAATTTCTCAATGCTGCCGATACAATAGATTTCGGTTGTTTTGAAATATTGATTTCCAATTTTCCTGTAATTCTTAGATGAATTATCTCTTTCTGGGTGCGGATCTAATGCTTTCCATACTTTGAATTTTTCTTTTTGAAGCAAGGAAGGTCGGTCGTGCAATGGAATTAAAAATCGTATTTTATCAAGAAAAACACTATTTACTGCTGGCTCAAAGTAACGAACTACTCCATCTTTTTTGAGAATTTGAACAATTTTTTCTGTGAATTGAATTTCTTGCTCGTTCGTCAGATGATGTACGAATGATTTTCCAACTACAATATCAAAAAAATCAAGAGGAATATCTGCTTCTAAAAAATCACCATATACAAATTGTATGGGTGTTTCAAAATCATATTTTTTGTTAAGATTATTGATGATAGAACCACAATGTTGCGATAGGTCATTAGCATAAACTTCAGCCCCCAAAACACTCATTACAGCTGCATTTAAACAATCACCGCAACCAAGTTCTAATACTTTTTTTCCTTTCAAAGTTTTATCGAAATCATTTTGATATAAACCTACCCAACTAGTATGAACTTGTTTGGCATTGCTTAAAAACACCTCTATATTATTTAAATAATGTATAATATAATCTACGTCAACATTATTGTAAATCGAATCGTAAAATTCCTCATTTTTTGCAGTATTACTTTTATTAATATCCATGGATTATAGTATTGAGCAGGTCCTATTTTTGAAATGCCATCAAAAATACTAATAAAATTAGTATTAGATTTAGAAATCAAATGTTTTATGTTATAGACGAATGCCGCGTGAAGGATGGTAGTGGAAATCCCGCAGCGAGGCACGAGCGAGGAATTGCAACGAACAGCCTGACCGACTTTTCGTCGGGCACGCCCAAAATTTCATTATCAATTATCGATTGTGAATTATCAATTAAAATTGTACATTTCGATTGTTATTTCTAATTTTAGATGTTGAACAAAGAAAGCTATGGTTGAGATTGATATTGAAAAAGAAAACAAAGCAATTGCAAAAGAATATAAAGAATTACTTCGCATCAGTTACCAAACACTGAGTGCCGAGGATAAAAAACTCATTCGTAAAGCTTTTGATGTTGCGGTAGATGCACATCAGGAACAACGGCGAAAATCTGGCGAAGCGTATATTTTTCATCCGATTGCTGTAGCGAAGATTGTCGCTTCCGAAATTGGTTTGGGTGCTACAGGAATTGCTGCTGCCTTGATGCATGATGTGGTGGAAGATACCGACATTACTGTGGCGGATATCGAAAAAATGTTCAATCCAAAGGTGGCGCAGTTAGTGGAAGGTTTGACTAAAATTTCTCAAGTTCAAAAGGATCTTAATGTTTCGATGCAAGCGGAAAATTTCCGTAAAATGTTACTTACTCTAAACGATGATGTTCGGGTAATTCTCATCAAACTCGCTGATCGTTTGCACAATATGCAGACGATGGATTCGATGCCAGAGCACAAACAAATTAAAATTGCCTCCGAAACCTTATACATTTATGCCCCACTCGCCCATCGTTTGGGATTGTATAATATTAAAACCAAATTAGAGGATTTAGGGTTGAAATATACTGAACCTAAAATCTACAACGACATTGTTAGTAAAATAAAAGAAACCAAAGAAGAGCAAGACGAATATATCAAAACGATTTCTGATGTTTTGAAAAAATCTTTGGATGAAGAAAATGTGGAATATGTCATCAAAGGCAGACCCAAATCGATTTATTCGATTCGCCGTAAAATGAAAGCACAAAATGTAAGCTTTGATGAAGTCTACGATAAATTTGCTTTACGGATTGTATACAAATCTATCCCACACGACGAAAAATTTATCGCTTGGAAAATCTATTCAATAGTAACAGATCATTATCGTCCGAGCCCTAGCAGGTTGCGGGATTGGATTTCATCTCCTAAATCAACTGGTTATGAAGCTTTACACATCACCGTTATGGGACCCAAAGGTCGTTGGGTTGAAGTGCAAGTTCGCAGTGAGCGTATGGATGAGATTGCAGAAAAAGGATATGCGGCACATTACAAATACAAGCAAGGTGCTACCGAAGAGAGTGGCTTGGATGTTTGGTTGAATTTATTGAAAGAAGCTTTAGAAAATTCGGAAACCAATGCAGTGGATTTTGTAGAGGATTTTAAAATGAATTTATACGCAAAAGAGATTTTCGTATTTACACCCAAAGGGGAAATTAAATCGTTGCCAAAAGGTGCTACTTCTTTAGATTTTGCTTTTAGTATTCACTCTGAAATTGGGATTCGAACTCGAGGAACAAGAGTGAATGGAAGATTGGTTCCGCTCAACACCGAATTGAAAAGTGGCGATCAAATAGAAGTAATTACTTCTCAAAATCAAAAGCCAACTTCGAGTTGGTTAGATTATGTAACGACTTCAAGAGCCAAAAACAAAATTCGAAATGTGTTGAATGAAGACACCAAGAAAACGGCGGAAGATGGAAAAGAATTATTGACTCGAAAGTTGAAGCAGTTGAAGATTACTTTAAGTGAACAAGTGGTGAATGAATTGGTAAATTATTTTAAATTGAAAACCAGTTTAGATTTGTTTTACCGTATTGGAATCGGTTCTATCGAAAACCAACAGCTCAAAGATTTTGCGGCTCAAAAGAGCAATACTTTGATGAATTTCTTTAAGAACAAAATTAAAAGAACCCATAACACAGCAGATCCTGACATTCATAAACCGATCATTAGTAGCAATTACGATATGTTGGTTTTTGGTGCCGATCAAGATCGTTTGGATTATAAATTATCTACTTGTTGCAATCCAATTCCAGGAGATGAAGTGTTTGGTTTTGTAACGATTAATGAAGGAATTAAGGTGCACAAAAAAGATTGTCCCAATGCTATTAGTTTGCAATCAAATTACGCCTACCGCATCATTTTAGCGCGATGGATCGACTCGACACAACAAGAATTTAAAGCCATTTTGAACATTACTGGTATGGATACGTTAGGATTAACGAACGAATTAACCAAAGTGATTTCGAATAATATGCATGTGAATATACAGAGTATTTCGTTGAGTGGCGACGCTGGAATTTTCAACGGGCAGGTAACAGTAATTGTGCAGAACAACATTATCCTGAAGAAACTAATTGAGAATATAAAGAAAATTGATGGTGTGGATAAAGTGACGCGGGTGAATAAAAACTAATTTTAGATTATATTCTCTGCAACTTTACGCCTTTAATTTACTTATTAATACTATCTTGTAAGATAAATCCATCCTACAGATGTTGGTCTGTCTTCATTAAATTCTATCACATAATAATATACTCCAACAGGAAGTTCTCCTCCATCGTCACTTTGCCCAGTCCATTGGTTTATGTAATTGGATTTCGAATATACCATCGTGCCATATCGATTAAAAATTTCTAACTTTTTGACATTGAGCAATTGCAAATCAAAAAATTCATTTTGAGTATCATCGTTAGGAGAAATCCCTTTTTGAATCGAACAATAGATGCTTTTAATTGAAACACCATGTGATTTTGTACAACCATTAGGTAGCATAACATCAACTGAAAAAAATAAGGGAAACTGAGGTAAAATCGAATTTGAATTCATGTAATTAGTAACATTAAATCTCTCATTATTCAAACCAACAGTTAAATTACTACTGTTTTTCCATACATAATTAGCCGTATTTAAATCAAAAGAATTTGATAAAGGAACAACTTGAAGTACAAAATCATCACCTACACAAGTTTGTTTAATTTCGAAATCAAAATCATCAAATACGGTAATTGGCATTATAAAATTGGACGTAGTACATTGACCAATAGTAGGTGTAAATACATAATTTCCTGTCGAAGTTGCACTCACTATTGAGGGTTGCCAAGTTCCCGAAATTCCATTAGAATCCAATATTGGAAGCGAGGGTATAATACCTTGATAACAAATTGCAGGAATTTGACTAAAGGTTGGAACTCTAATTGGATTTACAACAATTGTCATTTGTGTGGTTGTTGTGCATTGTCCGACTGTTGGTGTAAAATTATAGGTTGTTGTTTGGATATTATTGGTGTTTGGTAACCAAGTTCCTGTAATTGAATTATTAGAAGTTGTAGGCAAATTAGATAACAAAGTTCCTGAACATATTGGTAATACTTGAGTGAATGTTGGAACAATTGGTTGATTAATTTGTATCGTCATTTGAGTATTTGTTGCACATTGTCCGAGAGTTGGCGTAAAAGTATATAGTGTTGTTTGAGTATTATTCACTGCTGGAGCCCAAGTTCCAATAATAACATTATTTGAAGTTGTTGGCAAATTAGACAGAAATGTTCCGGAACAAATTGGAGAAACTTGAGTGAATGTAGGATTTACAGGATTAATTACAGTTATTGTCATGGCAGCTGTTGTAGCATTTTGCCCTGCATTTGGAGTAAAAGTATATAATGTAGTAGCAGTATTATTCAATGCTGGGGACCAAGTTCCAGTTATAGAATTGTTAGATATTGTTGGTAAAGCAGCCAAGAACGAACCAGCACAAATAGAATTTACTTGAGTAAAAGTTGGTGTTATTGTAGCGGTTGAACTAACATTAAACGTTTGTGTTGTTGTAAACCCACAAGGTGCATTAAACTGAGCTACAAGAGAATAAGTACCGTTTACTAAATTCGTAACGGTATTAGTTAATGCAGTTGAATTATTGGTTTGACTTACAATGACATTACTTGAATTTAACCACGTATATGAAATTACAGGCGCTACGAGAGTAGTTGTTATGGTTGCTTGCGCAGTAGTATTGTTGATAGCCACTTGTGATTGAACGATTCCAATCGTAGCACTCGAGGAACAAGATCCACTATTGATGGCCGAATAAACGCCTCCAAAACCACTACCGCTTACATACAATTCATTAGAACCTTGTTTTAATTTAATATCTGTAACATATTTTAATAAAGTTGTTGATGCTACTGGAATTGCACCATTTGATACAAAAGTAGTCCCATTAAAGTTAAAACATTGAATAAAACCATTTCCGCCTACATAAATGTTATTGCATTCATCTACTGCGATTCCTCCTTGTTGTTTTACAATTTGTCCCGATAGAGTTGTAAAAGCAATACGAATACCATTAGTTTTACTATAAGCAGCCAAATTAAAACCATCATAATAATACAAATAGCTGTTATTCGCTGCTAAAGCATTAAAACCGTTTGAATTATATGTCTGTAAATTAGCACCTGGGTAAGTTTTATTTCTTAACTCTTCGAAGGTATCATAATTTGTTTCCATTAAAGACCATTCATTGCCGTTAAATGTACTATTGGCTTTTAGTAACGTATTACTTAGTTGGGGGAAAAAACCAGTAGAAAACAAAAAGTAGACCGTACCATTTGAATCAATTGCATGGGATACGACATCTTGACCAGCAGAAGAAATGCCCGTGAAATTTTGAGGCACAATAATGGCAGTATTAGAATCTATGATACCTGCCGAAACATTACTCGTAGTTCCTCCTCCAAGTCCAAATATTTTTCCAGAATTACAATCATATCCCATATCCCAAACTTCTTCCCAAAGCGTATTAGTTGTACTTATGAAATAATCATACATTCCTAAAGAATTAATTCTGATAATTTGTGTTCCATAATTAAATCCTTGCCCCGTATAACAATCTCCTGAAACTTTGTCAACAATAAAATTACTTGGGTAATTTACAACTGGGTTGGATGACCAACCGACAGAAGGAACTATACCATTAAAAGTCCATAACAAAACGCCAGCTGCAGAATATTTTGAAATCAAAAAAGGGCCGGAACCGCCATAAACATAGTAGTTTCCTGCATAATCAAAATCGGCATCATAACCATAATTATTAGTAGCGAAAGAAAGATTAATAACCCAAGGATCAATGCTTAAATCCTTCGTCTTATCATAAAAATTTGGCAACTCGAAAGAAATAGTATTGTTTTTAACTTTAAAATTGGATACAATAGAAATCCCATTTTGGTAGCTGATTGGTGCCAATTCAGTAATATTTCGCACATCAGTCTTAATAACTACATTACCATTTTTTAAAACTACTTTCCTAATATCTCCAGCATATTTAATTTTAACATCGTTTACATTTCCACCGGGATGAACAAGTATTGTATATTTTATTCCATCATTTCTTTCGTCTGTAAAAACATACTCAATATCTATATTATCATAAATATTTTTATAGGTAATTTTTTTATAACAGTCTGATTTCAATTTTTCGTCACCGTAAGACTGATAATGAGATTGTTTGTCACTTACAACTATTTCAACATTGGGGTTTGAATTTTCCCAATACACCTCTACAAATGCTTTCTTAGTTGGCTTTATTTTTATTTTCTCACCACGTTCCTTTGCTTCCATCTGAGAATGACTGATTGGGTATCTTTTTTGCAAAAGATATGTTACTCCATTCTTATTAAAATAAACTTGCTCATCTCCATTGCAATAAGCATAATCGATAGTTTTACCATTTGGAAGTACACCATCAAATTGACCGTTGTTTTTTATGAAAACACGTTGACCAAATTGATCGTTACTAGCAACAAATTTATTTTGACCTACCAATTGCATTGAAAAAGTCAGACAAAAAAGCAAGAGCAAATTCGTTTTCATAAAATATTTTTTTTTAAAAGTACTAAATATTTATCAATAATCTACCCCAACCAACCTTCTCTATCCAAACTTCGATATTGAATAGCTTCCGCAATATGGCTAGAAATCACTTTATCAGAACTTTCCAAATCTGCAATCGTTCTTGCTACTTTCAAAATTCGATCGTAAGCACGTGCCGACAAATTCAATCGCTCCATCGCCGTTTTTAATAATTGCAAGGAAACTTCGTCTAAAGCGCAAAATTCTCGAATCAATTTTGTACTCATTTGGGCATTATAGTTTACGGATTCAATGGCTTCAAATCTTCTTGATTGAAATTCTCTAGCTTTAGTAACGCGTTCTCGAATCGCAACACTACTTTCAGATTTTCGGGTATCGGATAATTTCTCAAAAGGGACTGGAGTTACTTCAATATGAATATCGATTCTATCTAACAAAGGACCAGAAATCTTACTCAAATACCGTTGCATTTCATGAGGTGAAGATGTTGATGGTGAATTGGGATCGTTAAAAAATCCGCTTGGACTTGGATTCATACTCGCTACCAACATAAATGAGGATGGATACGTTACTGTGAATTTCGCTCTTGAAATAGTAACTTCGCGGTCTTCCAACGGCTGTCTCATGACTTCTAAAACTTCGCGTTTGAACTCCGGTAATTCATCTAAAAACAACACACCATTATGTGCCATCGATATTTCTCCGGGTTGCGGATAACTTCCTCCTCCTACTAATGCGACATTCGAAATCGTGTGATGTGGACTCCGAAATGGTCGTTGATTCATCAAACCAATTTCTTTTAATTTCCCTGCAACACTATGAATTTTAGTAGTTTCTAAAGATTCCCGCATCGTCATCGGTGGCAAAATACTCGGTAATCGTTTGGCTAACATCGTCTTTCCCGAACCTGGTGGGCCAATCAAAATAATATTATGACCTCCCGCTGCGGCAATTTCCATACAGCGTTTGATACTTTCCTGTCCTTTCACATCGCTAAAATCATGTTCTGGGAAATCTAAAGTTTTATGAAACTCGGCTTGAGTGTCAATCGAAGTTGGTTCAAGAGTTCCTTCTCCTTCAAAAAAATCGATAACTTCTTGCACGTTTTCAATTCCAAACACGTCTAAACCCTCCACAATGGCTGCTTCTTTGACATTTTGCTTGGGAAGAAAAAATCCCTTAAATCCTTCTTCCTTTGCTTTTACAGCAATGGATAAGGCACCACGAATGGGTTGCAAACTTCCATCGAGTGAGAGTTCACCCATAATAATATAGTTCGCACTTTCTTCTGCTTGGATTTGACCTGAAGCAACCAAAATTCCAATTGCCAATGTCAAATCATAAGCAGAACCTTCTTTTCGCAAATCGGCAGGCGCCATGTTGATGGTGATTTTTTTGCCAGGCAAGGCATATCCGTTGTTCTTGAGAGCTGCAGCAATACGGTAACTGCTTTCTTTGATGGCATTATCAGGCAATCCGACCAAGTGGTACCCGATTCCTTTATCAATATTTACTTCAATGGTAATGGTCGTGGCTTCGACCCCAAAAACGGCGCTTCCAAATACTTTAACTAACATGGCGTATATTTTATATGACGTTAAAATTAATAAAAATTTAGTTTTCAATCACATATTAGAATTATTTTTGTCAATTCAAATCAAACAAATCAAAAAATGGGAATATTTAATGCGATTTTAGGGAATGCTTCAGAAGTGAATTTAGACAATGTTACAAAGGAATTCGAACCCATCTTAATTGACGGTGAAAACATAGAAAAGGCTTTTAAAATGGTGAAAGACATGTTTATTTTTACCAACAAACGATTGATTTTAGTGGAGAAACAATTAGTTGGTTCGAAAGTAGATTACTTGTCAATTCCTTACTCCAACGTGATTAAGTTTTCAAAAGAAAGTGCTGGTATATTAGACCTTGATGCCGAATTAAAAATTTGGATTAAAGACGAGGCCGCACCAATTTCAAAACAGTTTGGAAAAGGTGGAAACAACATCAATGAAGTATATCAGATATTGAGCAAACACATTTTGTAGTAGACTACATACAATAGAAATAGAATACTTTTATTAGAATTAAGCCAGGAATGTAAGTCATGCATTCGTGGCTTATTTTTTTAAAAGTTAAATCGTAAGAAAATATTAGGCATAAACCCTAATGAATAATAGTTTTGAACGTTATAATTTGTACTTACAATATCCGAAATTGAAGTATATTGTCTTTCGTATTCTTTGCTAATTATCGTTTTTTGGTTGTATACATTATAAATTGAAATTCCAACTTTTCCTGACCAAGATTTTTGATTGTAAAAATGATACATTGCTGAAACATCCATTCGATGATACGATGGAAGTTGCCCCGTATTGAAGGAATTGATTTGATTGTTTTCATTCAAAATGCTATAGGGTTTTCCTGTATGCCAAAACCAGCCCATTGCCATCGAATAGTTTTTCCATTTTTTATAGAAAGAAGCATTAAAAGCATGACGCGTATTGGCATTGATTGGAAAGTAACGATTGTCATTGATGGCGTCAAATTTATTTTGGGAATCTTGGTACGTATAAGTTATCCAAGTTCTCCATGTTGGCGCACTCTTTTGTACTAAAATATCAACTCCTTTCGTGAATCCTTTTCCATGATGTAATATCGCATCTGTTGGGTTTAAAAATCCAAAAGTAAGCGATGTAATTCCATTGATAGTTTTGTAATAAGCATCCAAATCGACTAACCATGATTGGTTTTTATAGATTATTCCTGCTGTGTATTGTTGGGCTTTCTGTATTGGATATTGATTGCTGTCTGACACAATCCAAATGTAATTTTCCAAACTCAAATCATTGGAAACGCTTTCTCTAAATTGACTTATGATTTGATTCTTTTTTTCATAAGAAATTTGTCCAGTGAATGAATTCGATATTTTTTTTTGCACTAGAATTCTTGGCTCGATTAAAGTTGTGTTTAGTTTCGCATAGCTATTGTATCGTAAACCACCAATCCATTTCCAGGAAGAAAATGCATAAGTAATATTCGCAAATCCAACATTAGAAATCACAATCAATTGCTTCTGATTTAAATCGATCTCTAAACCTTGATTTTTACTGCTAAAGGAATGAGAAATATCATTTCCTTGCAATTGATAACCCATTTCAACTTGCAGATTTTCTGAAGTTTTCCATTCAAAATCACAATCAATTCCAGAATCTGTAATCCGATTCAATTTTTGAAATCGCTCAAAAGTGGTACTTGATTGAATTTCATTTTTAGTATATTCAAATTGATACGAAGAATAATGGAAAGTCACTTTATGCTGAAATTTTGAACTGTATTTCTGCATCCAATCGATACTAAAGCCTTTATTTTCAATAGATAATTTTTGATTTTTCTCCTTTTGTGTTGTCGTCAATGTAGAGAAATCTAAATTGTTGCCAATCCAAATTCCTGAAAGTGCAAATTGGGAACTTGCAGTGGGTTTGAAATTTAATTTTGCCGTGAAATCTTCAAATTGAAAACGATTGGATTCATTAAAATCTTTGAAATTTGTATTTTGAAAAACCTTATCCGCTAATGCATTAAAAGTTGGTGATTGCCATAATTTGGTATAGGATTTTCTTCCAGAAATTTGTAATCCTAGTTTGTTTTTAACAAGTGGTGTTTGAAGAAATACGTCGGCATTTAATCCATTAATTCCTGTATTTACTTTGAGTTTATTTTCAATAAGATCCGAAGATTTGATATCAATAACACTCGCAACACGCTCGCCATATTTTGGATTGGTAGCTTTGTTTTGATATTTTACAGTTTGAGCAACAATGGGATTAAATCCTGAAATCATCCCAAACAAATGCCCAGGGTGATACATTCTAATTCCATCCCACAATAGTAAATTTTGGTCTGAAGCTCCACCTCGAATATTCAAACCGCTTGAAGTTTCATTTGGACTCTTAACTCCTGGCAATTGTTGCAAAGAAAGTAGAATATCTGCGTCAGTAACGCCTGGCAACATTTTAACTTTTTGAGGATAAAGCAAAATATTTTGATCGACTTTATTGATGCCTTTGGATAAAAAACCTTCCACAAGAATTTCCTTTAATTGTTCTTCTATTATAGGTTTTAGAGGATTTTCAACTATAGAAAAATAGCGTTTATCTATTCGAAAAAATTGCAAATCAACTTGATTCTCCATTGCTATATGCATCTCCTCTAAAGAATAATTTTTAGGAAGAACCGTTATTTCTTGAGTTGAAATAATACTGTCTACATAAGAATATTTGAGATCAAATTTAACTTCTAAATCTACAAGTACTTTTTTTATAGGTGTTTTTGAATAGGCAAAATAAACTTTGTCCATCTTTTGAGACCAAGAGAATTGGATGATAGAAAGGAAAATGCAAATCAAAAAAAAATATCTCATTCGAAAATAACGATTTTTTTTGAAGCTGTTTTTTCATAGTGCAAATGCAACGGAATACAAATAGATTGCATCGCTACATCAAGATCAGAATGCGTAAAACTGCCTGTCATTTTAGTTTGTGCAATGGTCTCCGGATATTGAATATCAATATTATATTGTTGCTGCAATTGTTCCATCACAAACTTAAATGGCAATTGTCTAAAGTTAGATTCACCTATAATCCATTGAGGTTTTTGCTCTTCTTGAAATTTCCAGTGTTCTTCTTTATTTTCATAAAAACGAATAGCCATTCCTTTGGTAATAATATCTGTAGAGGTTTTAGTACAAATTTGAACTTTCCCTTCAAAACATTGCAACTCAAAGAAATTTGGACTTGAGATTATATTAAACTTGGTTCCTAAAACCCGAACTTCTCCTTGTGAAGTCAATACCGTAAAAGGTTTTCCTTTGGCAACTTCAAAATACGCTTCTCCATTTAACTGAATGTTTCTATGAAATTTAAAAAAATTAGGATAGGAAATTTTTGAATTTGAATTTAATGTAATCTGTGAATTGTCATTTAAGAGTAAGGTATCAATTTTTCCATAACCTGTCTGAAATTCATTGGAAAACATAAAAAGTTGATAGACTCCAAAAAACATAAGAAGCATCGCAGCGATTGCTATATTACGATATAAAGTCAGCACTTTTGTTGGCTTAGCAAGCTGTTTGCTTTTGATTTTATTTTGAATAGACTCAAAATTAACTTCCATATTTGGCGGAGCTATTTCCATTGAATTTATAGCTACTTTTAGTTGCTTATACGCCAGAAAATCTTCTTCATTTACTAAATCCTTCAACTGGCCATCCGTTATTTTATCGGAAATCCAATCGGATAAAAAAGGCAAATCTCCGTTAATGTCATTATTTTTTTTCATGATTTTAAAACTAAAATATTATACATTTTGTATTACTTTTCGTAAAGATAATAAGGCTAAATGCATTCGTTTTTCTACTGCTTTTACGGATAAATCTAGTAATCCTGCTATTTCTGAATAGGTTTGATTTTCCATACGATTCATTAAAAAAACAGTACGTTGCTTTTCAGGTAAATCATTGATGGCTTTTTCTAATTGCAATTTTAATTCGGCTTCGAGTAATAAAAATTCTGGTGATTCTTGATGCATTCCATTCGTCTTTGATTTCAATTCAAAATTTGAAACCACTTTATCGTGCTTTATTGCATTAAGAGATAAACGAATAGCAGTTGTAAATAAGAAACTTTTCGCTTGTTCTGGTTTTAGAATGCTGCAATTTTCCCAAAGAATTACAAATGCATTTTGAGCATTGTCTTCTGCTCTTTCAATGTCTTTATACTTGTAAATCAAAAAATTTCGTAACCCTTTAAAATGCGATTCGAAAATCGTTTTAAAAACTACATCCGAGCACAAATTAGAATTCGATTTTTGATTCATTTAGATCATTCTCTTTAAAAATGCAATACCACATGCTCGAATAGTGAACATATGGTCTTACACAACTTAACAGCAATTTTTAACCAATCTTTTTCATAATATTATGGGCAATTTGATTGTATTAATTGTTCAAATTCAGCTTGATTTTGTACAGAAATTATAGTTAATCCAGAATCAAATGTTACTGAAATCGGATAATTCATAACTGGCATAGAACCATTAACAGGATTAACGTATTGCAATAATTCTACATCAGAATTAACGGATTCTATTGCTCCTTGATTTTGAACATCAACTGGATAAATTATGTAGAAACATGTACCCAATAGCTCACTAAAATTATTTATAACTATACCGCAATTTGGAATTGTAAATATCTGACTATCTGCACAATTTTCATTATTCTCCGTTATCTTAATTGTCACAAGATTTAAATTTGGTGCTCCAAGAATAGATTCTGGATAATTTGGAATAGTAACTGGCAAGGAAGCGATTGGATAAATACCTAATAGCACATTGGAACTACTGTAGACTTCGAAATTTGTTGCTGTTATATTACCTGGATTAAAATTAATTGTAACTGGATACTGAAAAGTAACTGGATCGCATGCTCCTGGAGTAGCTGTAAAATTCTCAATAGAGCAAACAGGCGTACAGGAAACCAAATCATTTTGAGTATAACCGGCACACATTGCATAACACATATTACCAAATTCTACAATTCCGTTTGTTGTTTGCACACAAACAGGGGCATATTCTTGAGTACATACACAAGGATTCGGACCACAACTGTCTATTATTGCATAAAACTCATATAGATTAAGAATCACTATAGTTTGATTGTCATGAATAACATTTATAGGAAATACAATAATAGTTTCTCCATTAGTTCCTGGCGCATCACCAATAATTTGTAATTCTTCAATTGAATTAATTGTAGTTAATTGACCATTTAAACTGACTTGAATTGGAAATACAATATCAAAACAATATGAATTTTCTAAATCATTTTGAAAAGTAGTAAAGCCACAATTTTGAATCAAAGCCGTAAATTCATTCTCTGAATTAACTGTAACTGTTGTTCCATCTGAATTTACTACTTGAAATGGAAAAACAATTCCTTCTAAAAAAAGATTTGATGATTCATTATATAGGATACTCCATAAACCCTCAGAATTAGCTACAGTCACCGCCGTACCATTGTTATAGGAAAACACAAGAGGATATACAAATTCAAAACAAAAAGGATTTACTGCCGTTAAACGATTTGAATTTGTAGAATTATTTGCTGGTCTATCTCCTGGAGGATTAGCTTTTAATAATTCGAAAATAATAGTTCTTAAAGCAACACTTTTTTGAGTAACTGGTGTATCGTTTTCTATGGGAGAAGAATCCGAACAGGAATAAAAAGTAACACAAGAAAATATTACTAATATAAGAAATAATTTAAAAAATTTCATTGCAATAGAATTTTACGTTCAAAACTAAGACAACTAAATATAAAAACACCCTTCTTTTATTTTAAATATTTCAAAAAATAGTAACTCCAAAAAATCACAACCTTACGATTAGGATTTTGTTATTTCTTAAAATTGGCAATTCCATATTTTAACCAATTCTCATAGAGATTTACATCTGGATCATAACTCGTTGTTGGTGTGTTGGTATTTAATGAATTCCCTTCTAAATCAGTCAATACGTATAAGGGTTGCGTATTGGTTTTGTATTTAGAGATCATAAAATCAGTCCATTTATCACCTACTGTTACTATTGAAGAACCTGTAGATTTTGAAACAAACTGTTCACTTTTTGGCAAATCACGTTTGTCATCTACATACAAAGAAATTAAAACTACGTCGTTTTTTAAAATCGATTTTATTTTTTCATCAGACCAAACATTATTCTCCATTTTTCGGCAATTGACACAAGCAAATCCAGTAAAGTCTAAAAGTATTGGTTTGTTTACTGATTTGGCATAGGCTAATCCTTTATCGTAATCGTCAAATACTGTGATACCATGAGGGCCAGATTTGGCACCTTCTGGCAACATTGTTGAAACCGAACCTGGCAATGAACTTCCCACTCCGTTCTGACTTTCACTATATTCTACTGGTGGTGGAAAAGCATTGATTAATTTTAAAGGCGCACCCCAAAGACCTGGAATCATATAAATTGTAAAAGACAAAACTGTCAATCCCATAAACAATCTTCCTACCGAAATATGCGATAATGGACTGTCATGTGGCATCGTTAGCTTTCCAAATAAATAGAATGCCAAGGCGCCAAAAATGGCTATCCAAATGGCTAAAAATACTTCCCTTTCTAACAAATGCAATTGCAACACTAAATCTGCATTGGATAAGAACTTAAATGCCAAAGCCAATTCAAGGAATCCTAAAAACACTTTCACTGTATTGAGCCAACCACCCGATTTTGGTAAGGAATGTAACCAACCTGGAAACATCGCAAACAACATAAAAGGCAATGCTAAAGCAGAAGAAAAGCCTAGCATTCCAACTATTGGAGCAATGCCACCTTTCGAGGCAGATTCTACTAATAATGTTCCTACAATTGGTCCCGTACATGAAAAAGAAACAATGGCCAAAGCCAAAGCCATAAATAAAATTCCTACTATTCCTCCTCGATCCGCTTGTCTATCCACTTTATTGGCCCATGAATTGGGCAACATGATTTCGAAAGCCCCTAAAAAGGAAGCTGCAAATACAATCAACAAAAGAAAGAAAATAAGATTAAACCAAACGTTTGTAGATAAGGCATTCAAAGCATCAGCACCAAAAATTCCTGTCACTAGTAGTCCTAGAATAACATAAATCGCAATAATTGAAATTCCATAAATAAAAGCATTCTTTTTTCCTTGCGCTGGAGTTTTACTTTGCTTGGTAAAAAAACTAACGGTCATGGGTATCATTGGAAACACACAAGGTGTTAACAAAGCTGCAAAACCTCCAAGAAAAGCTAAAAAGAAAATAGTCCATAATCCTTTTTTATGTTCCTTTTTGGGCGTATCTATAACCGCTTTGGAAATTTTAGTTGCAATAGTTGGACTACTTTTTTCTGAAACGATTGGAACTGAATCTACTTTTACAGTGTCAACAACTGCTGCAACTGCAGCCGAAGTTTCCACAGGAATTGAAAAAGTAAAACTCTTTTCCGAATTGATACAACTTTGTTTACAAACTTGATAATTTAAAGATGCCTCAATCGTTTTAAGTTTGGAATTGAGTAGGGAAATTTCTTGAACAAGATGTACTTTACCTTCAAAAAAAGTTTCATTCACCCCAAAAACATCATTAAAAACCGTTTTGGTTTTCCCTTCTTTGGTCTTACCAATCAACTTATAAAAGGCTTTTTCATTTTTAAAAAGCACTTCTAAAGGCAAAGCACCACCATCTGCAGTGAATTGAGAATACATATGCCATTCTTTTTCAATGACACCATCAAAAATTAAAAGGTAATTGGTGTTTGATTTTTTCTCAATCGAAGTTTTCCATTTTACGGGTTCTAAAATTTGCGCTTTTCCAGTAATGAAAAACAAAAAAGCAAAAAGTGTCAAGAATAAATGCTTCATTAGTGTGTTGTTATATTTACAATTTGTGTTGATGTGATTTCCACTTTAAATCGTTCGTCTGCTCTAGCTCCAATTACCCATACAATTTGATTATCAGAACATAAAAGCCAAATTTTTTCCTTTGCTATCAATGATAATTTTTCGTCTTTAAAAAATTTACTAACTTTCTTTGATTGTCCATTCATTCCAAAAGGCTGAAAAAAGTCACCTTTTTTCCACTTTCTTATCTGGAGTGGATATTTCAATTTATTTTCATCGACAAATATACTTGAAATTGAAGAAGCTGAAATGTCTGTTACTTTACAAAAAGAAAGATTTAAGGGAATATTAACTTCATTTTGATTTTTATCAATGTAAAATTCTTCGTTAGAATTTTCTTCTATTGGACTCAAAATTAACACCTCTCTGTTTTTAAGTAAACGATAGTGCTTAGAAAACACTTGCTTTCCAGATTGACTATTCACCAAATCAGTAATAACATCCCAATCTGAAAAACCAAATTCTTTCAACCATTGGTATAAATAAGAAGCGTAGTTGGGTAATTGCTTTAATTTATCTAAATCGAATTGAATATCCTTTTCAATTTCTTTCGCCACTTGTTGATAAACCATTACAGTAGCATCTTCAGCCATCGTTTGAGATTCTTGCAAATACGATTGTGTTTTTTGAAATGAAATCAAGAAATTCGGATTCAATTCTTTGAACAAAGGTACCAAATCATGTCGGATTTTGTTGCGCAGGTATTTATCGGATGCATTACTGCTGTCTTCTCGCCAAAGCAATGAATTTTCTTTTGCATATTCCTCAATTTCTTGACGGCTGAAAGTCAATAACGGTCGAATCACTTGATCATTTTGTGATGGAATTCCTGTTAATCCATCCAATCCTGTCCCTCGACTGAAATTGATCAGAAATGTTTCTAAATTATCATCGGCGTGATGAGCTGTGAGTATAAAATCATAATTTTCGGTTTCTAATAGTTCATAAAACCAATTGTACCGTAACTCACGCGCTGCCATTTGAATAGATAACTGATAATCTTCTGCAAAAGCATTGGTGTCGAATTTTGTAGTATAAATTGGGATATGATGAGCATCTGCATAGTCTTCTACAAATTTTTGATCTTCAAAACTTTCGATGCCACGCAATTGAAAATTACAATGTGCCATAGCAATTGGATTAGATGTTTGTTGAAAAAGATGCACCATTGCCATGCTATCGATTCCACCGCTAGTGGCAAGTAACAGTTTCTTTCCCTTAAGAAAAGGAAAGTTATTTTGCAGATGACTTTGGAATTTTTCTAGCATTTTCAAAAGTAACGAATTGAATTTAAATTAACTTAAAACTTCAAACATTGCTTTAGCCTTTAACATACACTCTTCGTATTCTTTTTCCGGTTCTGATAAGGAAGTAATAGCACTTCCAACAGAGAACGAAAGGTAATTCTTTTCTTGATTGTAAAGAATACTTCGTATGACCACATTGAAATCAAAATCACCTTCAGGTGTGAAATAACCAACAGCACCGCTATACAATCCGCGTTTAGTTTCTTCTAAATTTTCGATGATTTTCATGGCGGAAATCTTCGGCGCACCTGTCATACTTCCCATGGGGAAAGTAGTTCTTAATACTTCTACACCAGTATGTTGAATATCTAAATTAGAAGTTATCGTTGAAATCATTTGATGCACTTGCAAAAAAGAATACACACCGCATAATTCAGTAACTTGAACGGAACCTTTTTGAGCAGTTCGCGACAAATCGTTACGTACTAAATCGGTTATCATTATATTTTCTGCTCTTTCTTTTAGATCTATTTCTAATTCAGATTTTGACTTTTCATCGGCAATCAAATTTGCAAATCGACTGGAAGTTCCTTTGATGGGTTGTGAAATAATTTGTTCCCCTACTTTTTTTAAATACCGCTCTGGAGAAGCGCAAAGTAAATAATGTAAATTATTTTTAAAATATACAGAGAATGGTGCTTCCGATATTTTATTGAGTTTTACAAACTTTTCTAATGGATTGATTGTAGCATTTTCAGCATAAAATTCCATACAGAAATTCGCTTCGTAGATATCACCAAGGTGGATATTTTTAAGCATTGTATTTATCTTCTCAAGATATTTTTCTTTTGAAATACGTTGTTGAATGTTGGTGTTGTCGATTGTCGGTTGTCGGGTGTCGGTTGTCAATTGCATGTCTGAGAAGTCAGATTCTATTTCATCATCACACATGGTGAGATAGTGAATTTCTAATTCATTTCCCTTCAATAAAAATAACTTTTTAGGTTGAAAAAAATACAAATCGGGGAATTCCAGTCCATCGTGATTGGCAGAATACAAAACTTCCACATCATTTTTTAATTCATAAGACAAATAACCAAACAGCCAATCTTGTGTCGTTTGTTGGTATTGTTTCAAATCTTCAAAAGCATTGAAATAATCTGTTTTTAAAGAGGTGAAAGCATCCACTGCCAAAACGCAATCATAATGAGAATAAGCATTATGATGATTGTTACTGTCTAAATAAACAACTTCTCTAAACTCTTGAGACCAAGTTAGTAGTTGTTGTTTGAATTCTTGTGGATGGGAAATATATTTTGAAGTTACTGTTCTCAAAAATGCGATTTTAATGAAGTTCAAAATTACAACAAAAATGGTGGAACTAAAGAATTTGATTTTAGTAAAGAAAAAAATTATAATTTTGAGTATCAAATCATAAAATCTCAAACTATGAAAATTGCATTCATTATTTTTAGAGTATTACTAGGACTTTTACTTCTTTTTGCTTCCATTAGTTATTTCTTTAATTTAATCCCAGAACCAATTCAAACGGGAAATAGTAAACTTTTCAGTGATGGAATGAAAGCATCAGGGTATTTAATGCCTTTGGTAAAATCAATCGAATTAATCGTTGGACTAGTTTATTTGAGTGGGAAATTCATGAAAATTGCCAACCTAATGTTACTGCCAATATCTATCAATATTCTATTGATCAACCTATTTATGATGCCCGAAGGAACACCTATTGCCTTACTTTTATTTTTAGGGAATGTGTTGTTTATTTATAAAAACTGGGAAAGTTATAAGGATTTGTTTGTTGCTTAATAAAAAAAAACCGTTCTATTCGAACGGTTTTTTTTTATTAAGAATTTTAAGAATCTAATTATATATGCAGCGCTCTGTTATCTGTTGCTGCTAATGCCGCTTCTTTCATCGCTTCAGCAAAAGTTGGATGTGCGTGACTCATTCTTGAAATGTCTTCCGCAGATGCTTTAAATTCCATAGCTGTTACCGCTTCTGCAATCAAATCGGCACAACGTGCGCCAATCATATGAACACCCAAAACCTCATCTGTTTTGGCATCGGCTAATATTTTGACAAACCCATCCAAATCGCCACCAGCTCTAGCACGACCTAATGCTTTGAATGGAAAACTACCTGATTTATAGGCAACTCCAGCTTCTTTAAGTTGCTCTTCGGTTTTTCCTACTGCAGCCACTTCAGGCCACGTATAAACAACACCTGGAATGAGATTATAATCGATATGTGGTTTTTGACCCGCGATAATTTCAGCAACCATAGCACCTTCTTCTTCCGCTTTGTGCGCCAACATGGCACCACGAACAACATCGCCAATAGCATAAATATTCGGAACGTTAGTCTGCAAATGATCGTTTACTTCTACCATGCCTCGATCCGTAACTTTAACGCCGGCTTTGTCTGCGTTTAATCCGTCGGTGTAGGGACGACGACCCACAGAAACTAAAGCATAATCCCCTTCGAGAGTAATCGTTTCTCCTTTCGGCGTTTCTGCTTGCACTGTAATGGCTTTTCCTTTTCTTTCTACTGATTTTACTTTATGTGAAACATAGAACTTCATGCCTTGTTTTTTCAACACTTTGGTGAGTTCTTTCGAAAGTGAACTGTCCATTCCTGGTATAATTCGGTCCATAAATTCGACTACAGAAACTTGGGCTCCCAAACGCAAATAGACTTGTCCGAGTTCAATTCCGATAACACCGCCACCAATAATGACAAGGTGCTTCGGAACTTCTTTTAATTTTAAAGCTTCTGTCGAAGTGATGATTCTTTCTTTATCTAGTTTGATGAAAGGCAAATTCGAGGGTTTAGATCCCGTGGCAATAATGATATTTTTACCTTCGATGGTTTCTGAAGTTCCATCGGCTTTGGCGATAGCAACATGGGTCGCATCTACAAAGGAACCCAATCCTTCAAAAACAGTAATTTTATTTTTGTCCATTAAGAACTTAACGCCACCGGATGTTTGATCAACCACTGCTTGTTTGCGAGCGATCATTTTCTCCAAATTGATTTTGACATTGCCTGACACTTCAATACCGTGATCTGCAAAATGCTGCAATTCTTCATAATGATGCGAGGAGGCTAACAATGCTTTGGAAGGAATGCATCCTACGTTTAAGCAGGTGCCTCCAAGTGTAGCATATTTCTCGATGATAGCGGTTTTGAAACCCAATTGGGCGCAACGAATGGCAGAAACATATCCGCCTGGCCCTGAACCTATAATGACTACGTCAAATGAACTCATAGTATATCTTGTAATTTAAGTGTATTGGTTAAAATGTTGCACAAAATTACATTTTTTTTGTAAAACAAAATGGATAAAACAAACCTTAATTACTGTATCTATTAAAAGAAGCTCAGACGCAATATAGATAAGATATGACACCAACTATTGACAAGCAATAAAAAGAAAACTAGCGAAATGGTTCTTAGAAAAATGAGTTTTAGTAGTGTACAACTTGTGAATTTTGAGGTCCTATTTTTTAACTTGATTGGTGTCTTATATTCTCTCCAATTTGTACTTACCACGGCATTTATTCATTGACCATTTTTTATGAAGAAATGAAATTACCATCAATTTTGTTTTCATTTAAGGGATTTTAACCGATAAAAATGCCATTAAACAGAAAATATTTACTAGGAAAATATTTTTTTATAACATTACGAACTAGGAGCACAACTAGTTGCTCCTAGTTCACATCAAAGACATAACTTAATAATTACAATATCTAGCTCGAGAAAAAATTTAGTTAGACATCAAATCCATTTCATCGCATGAAAAAATTATTTATCCTTTTGATAGCTTTAGTAGCTACTGTCAGCTCTTTTTCACAAACACTTGCTGCACCGACAGTTACTGGTTCAACAACCATATGCAGTTACACATCAACCACGCTTAGAGCAAGCGGTGTTGCAGGGGCTATTTTTGCTTGGTACAATGCTCCCTCAGGTGGAACACTACTGGCCTTTACAGCAACCTACAATACCCCAATCCTTAGTGCATCTAGACACTTTTATGTACAGCAAATGGTTGGATTTAGCAGGAGTGCCAGAACGGATGTCTATGTTACGGTAAACCCTTTGCCTGCTGTAAATGCCGGAGCAGACGTTACCGTCCCAGAAGGAACATCCGTGACATTACGAGCTTCCGGGGCCAACAGCTATAGTTGGTCGCCTTTTCCATCCTCTGATATCACGCTAACCTTTAGGCCTGCAGTCACTACAGTATGCACAGTTGTTGGGACTAATGCAACAACAGGTTGTCGTAGCTCCGATCAGGTTACTGTAACCGTAACAGCCTTGCCTGCAGTCACTGGTGTAACCACCATCTGCAAGGGAAGTACCACAAGACTTACAGCAACAGGTACGCAACCCTTTAAGTGGTACAGTTCCGCAGCAGGGGCTACCCCTTTATTTACAGGCGCCACTTATACAACTACTGTCCTTACTGCAAACACTACCTATTGGGTATCCGGAAACGGAAGTGCAAGAACACCAGTAAACATCACGGTAATTGATCCGCAACCCCCTACTGCTATTACTGCAACTCCTACAGCGGTTTGCCTTAGCAACAATACCAGCCTCTTACGAGCGACTTCAACAGCTGGTCTAATAAAATGGTATACCGCTCCAACAGGTGGCACTTTACTTGGCACCTCAAACAGCGATGCAGGGTTTGCGGTAAACCCAACGGTTACTACTACCTATTATGCCGAAAGTGCTACGAAAGTTATGACAAACGTATATAGTTACACCGGAGCAGTTCAAACATTTGAGGTACCTGAAGGGGTAACCAGTATCAATATCGATGCTTACGGAGGTCGTGGAGGAAACGCAGTAGAAGATACTAGCATTTGGCCCCTCCGCGGGGGCTATGGAGGAAGAGTAACTGCGACAATGTCGGTCATCCCTGGCCACGTATTATCCCTATTTGTTGGTGGTAAAGGTTATGGCCCAAGAAATAACCCTTGTATTACTGGGGGTGGTTGGAATGGAGGCGGAACTATGGGAAGCTGCCGTTATGCTGCAGGGAGTGGTGGTGGTGCAACTGACATTAGAGCAAGTGGCGGACAAGCATTGACCGACAGAGTATTAGTCGCCGGTGGCGGTGGCGGCACTGTTTTTAGTGAATACAACACCTCGCTTATTGGAGGCGCAGGAGGCGGATTAACAGGTGGAGATGGACAAACTGTATATCAAAATACTAATGGTTTTGGTGGAACAAAAATTGCTGGTGGTGCCGCAGGATGTGTAAGTTATGATGGCTGTGCGGGCGCAGGAAGTTTCGGAATAGGAGGGAATTCAGGCAGTGGCTCAGGGAATTACGGAGGCGCTGGTGGTGGTGGCTGGTACGGTGGTGGTGGTGGAACTCTTGGGGGTTGCGGAGGAGGCGGAAGTAGCTATACGAACCCATTATATTTCCAAAACGTCGTACACACGCAGGGTGCCAATAATGATGATGGCAAATTAATCATCAGTTATAATGCCAGTTGTTCCAATACAAGTCGAATTCCTGTTACCGTTACGGTAACATCGGTGCTTAATGCAACATTCCATTATGCCAGTAGTTCTTATTGTACTAATGGAGCCAATCCATTGCCAACTTATACTGGTGGTGGAAACGCAGGTACTTTCTCTGCGACACCAACAGGTCTGAATTTTGTCAGCACTTCAACCGGAGAAGTTAATTTAGCAACAAGTACACCCGGGACCTATTCCGTAACCAATTTTATCAGTACAACAGCCGGCTGTTCTTCTGCACCAACATCTAGTACGATTACAATTAATGCTACACCTGTTGTAAGCATCAGCACTTCCACGCCGGCGCTATGCATCGGATCGTCGGCTGCATTAACGGCCAGCGGTGCTTTAACTTATAGCTGGTTGGTTCCACAAGGATCAACTGGTGCAAGTGTGACAGTTTCTCCTACCAGTGATACAACATATTTTGTAAGAGGTACAAACGCTGCGGGTTGCAGTTCTACCGCAGCACAATTGATAACGTCTAGAGCAATCCCTAATGCACCTCCAATATCTGCCAATGGGCCAACGACATTTTGTGATGGCGCTTCTGTTGGATTTATTGCCAGTCCTACTCCCGCCACAGATTTGTCATTTACTTCTGTCGCAAATGGAGGACCCTATGGTTCAATCCAATGGCAATCCTTTGTGCCTACTCTCACAGGAACTTTAAATGCTATTACGGTTCTGACTAACGGCTGCCCTTCGAATGTAAGCACTACAATGCGTATATATACTGGTACAGGTACAACAGGAACGTTATTATATACAACAGTTGCCTCGGTAAACGGATGTAATATACAATTCCCATTTAATGTCACTGGGCTTACGCTAACAGCTGGAAATACCTATACCTTTCAGCTTCAATCGAACACAAACCTATTCCTGAGAGGAAATAATTCCAGTTATGGAAGTTATTTTTCTGACGTTTTGGGACTCAATTCGGGTTGGAGATTAAATTTTATTACAAACATGACACCAGCATCAATGGGACCAGTTCAATGGTACAATAGTGGTACCGCTATACCCGGCGCAATAGGCGCAACATATAGCGCGGCAGTATCCGGAAACTATACCTGCAAGAGCAATAATGTCGGTTGCTATTCCCCAGTTTCTAATTCGATTGCTGTTACGGTAACTCCTGCTATTATACCTTCAATTTCTGTAACAGCTACAGCAACAAGAATTTGCAATGGAACCAGCGTTACTTTTACAGCGACACATACAAACGGTGGGTCAACACCTATTTATCAATGGAAGAAAAACAATTTAAATGTGGGGGTCAACGCTCCAAACTATGTTACTAGTACACTTGCTAACGGTGATGTCATTACCTGTGTTTTGACATCGAATGCCACCCCTTGTTTAAGTACACCGACAGTAAACAGCAATAACATTATATTGAGTGTTGATCCTGTTATCAGTCCAGTATTTACACAAATCAATCCAGTTTGTAGTGGAGCAACCCTTGGTCTACTACCAACTACATCTACTAACGGTATTCTCGGAACTTGGTCGCCTTCTATAAATAATCTAGCGACCACCACCTATACTTTTACACCAACGTCTGGTCAATGCGCGTCACCAGCAACGATGACCATTACAGTTATTCCTCGCACCACTACCGGAAGCATTACGACCTCGATCTGCGCCGGACAAAGTTATACTTGGCCAGCCAACGGACGAACATATACTACTCCACAGTCAGGAATTACAATCGTTTCAGGATGTAATACCGCTACTTTGAATTTAAGTATTACACCTAGTACAGTACTAACATTTGCGCCAATCAATCCAATTTGCAGCGGAGCAACCCTTGACCCATTACCAACGATTTCTAACAATGGTATTTTTGGAACTTGGTCGCCATCTATAAATAATTTGGCTACCACAACTTACACTTTTACACCAACAGCCGGTCAATGTGCGGCAGCAGTAACAATGACCATTACGGTTAATCCGCTCACCACAATAGGAAGCATTACGACGGCCATCTGTGCTGGGCAAAGTTATACGTGGCCAGCCAATGGGGAAACTTATACTACAGCGCAATCTGGAATTACCTATATAGCTGGTTGTAATATCGCTACTTTAAACTTAACTATTAATTCCGTTATACCTACCTTTTCGGAAATCGCTCCAATTTGTTTCGGAGGCACTTTTACCTTGCCAACGACTTCGAACGAAGGCATCATAGGAAGTTGGTCGCCAGCATTTAATAATCAAGAAACAACGACTTATACTTTTGTGCCAACAACGGATCAATGTGCTGCAACAGTGACATTGACAGTTACAGTTACTCCTAATACCACCGCTGAAACTTTGTTTATAGATGCATGCAATAGTTATACTTGGCCTGAAAATGACACTACCTATACTACCAGCGGAACGTATTCAGTAGTGAAAGCTTGTCAAACCAAAACAATAGTGCTAACCATTCATGATGCGCCCACAGTTCCTTTTGAATTTGCTGCAAGTTACTCCGCTTGTAATGGAGATCAGATCCCGAATCAACCTTTGACTTCTCTGACAACAATCGATGTTACTTTTGATATTACTGGAGGCGCTAGCATTGGATTGGGTGATATTATTGATGGAACGGAAATCCCAACATTTATGGCTACTACGGGAACAGCGACAATAACCATAACCCCAAAAACAAGCGGGTGTGTAGGTAATCCGGTAACGTTTACTGTTACTATTAGTCCCGCAACCAATACTTCATCTACCATTGTGATCTGTGATACCTATACTTGGCCTGAAGACGGTCAAACCTATACTAGTTCTGGAGTTTACAACCATAAAGTAGGTTGTAATACCGCAACCTTACATTTAACCATAAACAATTCGAACACCTATTACTATGATGATACTGATAATGATGGATTTGGTGACCCAGAAATATGGCAAATATCTTGTGAACAACCTTTTGGTTATGTAACAAACAATACCGATTGTAATCCCGCAGATGGAAACCGATGGCAATTTGCTACGTTCTATATTGATGCAGATGGCGATGGATGGGATGGAGGAACAGCCTCCGTTTGTTCCGGCATTGGTGTACCTAATAGATATGCTACTAGTAGTTTGGGAGCAGACTGTAATGACGATGACTTTAATCCAACCAATTTGTGTGTACCTCTCGTGAGCGTAAAGAATAATCAAAATCCTGTGGCAAACTTTGATACGATTGCTTCAACAAATCTTAGAACTACTGATATTGGAACTCCAACTTCATTTAATGTTACAGCACAGCCAAATCCGTTTGATAATAATTTTATGTTGAATTTGCAAACATTGAGTCAATCGAATGTAAACCTTAAAGTATATGATATGGTTGGACGTCTGATTGAGCAGCTTGAGGTTGACGCATCTACTATTAATGCGACCGCTCTAGGGTTTCAATATCCTAGTGGCGTTTATAATATAATTGTAAAACAAGGTGAGAATATGAAAACCCTTCGGGTGATTAAAAGGTAATATTTCTTTCGATTTACAACCAAAAAATTACAACTTGACCATTAGAAAACGCTTCATCTTGAGGCGTTTTTTTTATAGTTGAAAAGCCGTCGTATTCTTGACTTCCCCAATCATAAACGTGCTGTGCGTGCTGCCAATATGTTGTAACCTAGTTAGTTTCGTCACCATAAATTCGCGGTATTCCTCCATGTGATTAACGCAGATTTTGAGAATATAATCGTAATCTCCACTCACGTGAAAACACTCTAAAACCTCATCGAGTTGCACGACTTGACTTTCGAAAGTGGTGAGAAAATCACGAGAATGTTGCAGAAGTTTGATGTGGCAAAACACCACAAATCCTTTGTTGATTTTATTGCGATTGAGCAAGACCACATATTTCTCGATGATGCCTTCGCGTTCGAGTTTCTTGATGCGCTCGTAGACTGCGGTTACGGAAAGATTGAGTTTCAGCGATAACTCTTTCGTTGTTTTTTTACAGTCAGTTTGGAGAAGTGTGAGGAGTTTTTTGTCGGTGTTGTCCATGGTGGTTGTGGGTTGTGGGTTGTCAGTTGTTGGTTGTCAGTTGAAAATCAAAAATCGCAAATCGTTAATCGTCAATCATCAGTTTGCAAACTTTGAAATATTCTATAGAATTATAACTGAACAGTTAATAAATGACAAATAAACTAAAATTTTATCATAATATAGTTTTTAAATCTAAATAAAATGCAATCTATTGTTTTTAAATTTTATAAATTGTTGTTTTGGTAGTGAATTTTTAATCAAAAATCAACAGCCCTAGCCCCGATTGTAGCGGCATCCTTTTGTTCTGGCGTTCAGAACAAAAGATAGAGCGAAAAGCGGGATTAGCTTCTAAAAAAAACAATATGAAAGATTTCAATCCAGCGGATCGCATTCAAGACTTACAATATTTCGGAGAATTTGGTGGGGTGAACCCTTCGATATCGGACAGTTCAACCTACACGTTTCTCTCCGCCAAAACCATGTTCGACACTTTTGAAGGCAACGCCGAGGGTTGTTATTTGTATTCGCGCCACTCCTCGCCTAGCAATTTGTATTTAGATAAAGCCATGGCAGCGATGGAAGGCACGGAAGCGGCAAATGTTTCGGCATCAGGCATGGGAGCGATTACGCCAACGTTGTTACAATTGTGTGGGAATGGCGATCATGTGGTGTCGAGCCGAACGATCTATGGTGGAACGTATGCGTTTTTGAAAAACTTTACCACACGATTTGGCATTCAAACCACTTTTTTAGATATCACAAAATTAAATTTGGTGGAAGCTGCCATCACACCGAACACCAAAGTTTTGTATTGCGAAACCGTGAGCAATCCGCTGTTGGAAGTGGCAGATATTGCTGGATTGGCGAAGATTGCGAAAAAGTACAACATTAAACTAGTCGTTGACAATACATTTTCACCCTTGTCAGTAGCGCCAGCGAAATTGGGTGCAGATATCGTAATTCACAGTTTAACAAAATATATTAACGGCAGTAGTGATACGGTGGGCGGCGTGACCTGTGCTTCACGGGAATTCATACATAGTTTGAAAGATGTAAATAACGGCGCTAGCATGTTATTAGGTCCAACGATGGACAGTCTACGTTCGGCTTCCGTGATGAAAAACTTACGAACTTTGCACATCCGAATGAAACAGCACAGTTACAACGCACAGTATTTGGCGGAGCGTTTTGAAAAAGATGGACTGAAGACAGTCTATCCTGGTTTGGCAAGTCATCCGAGTCATGAAGTGTATAAAAACATGATCAATCCCGAATATGGTTTTGGAGGGATGATGACTGTTGATGTGGGGACTTTAGACAAAGCCAACGAATTGATGGAATTGATGCAAGAACGTAACTTAGGCTATTTGGCGGTGAGTTTGGGCTTTTATAAAACCTTGTTTAGTGCGCCGGGAACCTCAACGTCGAGTGAGATTCCGTTGGAAGAGCAAGCCGAAATGGGATTGACGGATGGCTTGATACGGTTCTCAATTGGTTTGGATAATGATATTGAAAGAACGTATTTGGCGATGAAGGAATGTATGGTGGAATTGGGGGTTTTGTAGGGAGGAGTTGTGGGTTCTGGGTACTGGGTTCTGGGTTAAAATAGTTTACATAAACCTTGAACCATAAACCTTGTACCATGCACCTTGCACCATAACCAAAGAAACATAATATTTTAATTTTAGTTAATTCTTTGAAATCCGTTGAAAAGAAATTTTCAGCGGATTTTTTATTTCGAATTCTCGATGAAACCCATCGAATTCTAATTGGGAAGCGAATCTTTGCTTTAAATTCTTTAGCTTTGAAAGAAATCGAAAACGTTAGTTTATTGACAATTAATAAAGTAACTTTACGAAGCTAAAACTTTACGCTATGAAAAAACTATACTTCTCTTCGCTATTTATCTGTATTTCAATAATTTCTTTTGGGCAGATTGTGAATATTCCGGATGCGAATTTTAAAAGTCGATTGGTGAATACCAATTGTGCGAAACTAACAAGTCCAGCGTGGTTGACGGACGTTGACACCAACAACGATGGGCAAATACAACTTACCGAAGCGCAAAATGTATTGGAGTTGGATGTTTCAACCAATGAATTCAATTCAAGCAACGATATCTTTTCGATGGAAGGTATCGCATCCTTCAGCAATCTGACCAAATTAGCTTGCAATGGTAATAACTTCACGACGCTCGATGTAAGTATGTTGCCTTCTTTAGTAGATTTAAATTGTGATCATAGTTATCTTAATTCACTCAATGTTGCGGGCTTAACAAATTTGGAAATTTTATGGTGTAGCTTCAATTCCCTAACAGCTATTAATCTTTCTGGACTTACCAATCTTAAAACTTTTTATTGTGTTGTTAATTCCATTACAACATTAGATGTTTCTGATTCTTTATTATTAATAAATTTTCAATGTGAACAGAATCAAATTAGCTCGCTAATTCTTGGGAATAAGCCTGAATTGAAATCGTTACTATGCAACAATAATCCCATAACAACGATTAATCCGCAATTATTTCCAAATATAGAATGGCTTATTTGTAATAATACCTTAATTTCTTCCATTGATTTGCAGGGTTTAAATTCACTCTATTCACTTGAATTAAATGCAACTTTGTTATCAGAAATTGACTGCAGTCAAACTCCGAATTTAAATAAGTTATATTGTTCATACAATCCAAACCTAACAAGTATCAATGTTAGAAATGGTATCTTATCATTTGGTGATCCTGATCTTTTAGATTTTCCGTTTAGATTTGATAACCTACCCAACATAGCAAGCATTTGCATGGATGATGGAGAGCAAAATAATTTAATCAATACACTTTACAATTCAAACGAAAATGTACAAGTATTTGGCGGTCCGAATTGTGATGTTTTACTGAACGCTAATACTAACATAATTGAAAATCCGATCGTTTTGTATCCGAATCCGGTAACCGATTTAATTACAATTAAAAAAAATAATACAACAGAAATTGAATTCATTGCCATTTACAATCCACTAGGGCAATTGGTTAAAACACTTGCTGAATCTGAAGTGACTACTTCATCTTCAATTGATGTTTCCACTCTAAAAACCGGAACCTACTTTATGGAAATCACTTCAACTAATGGAAAAACAACTAAGAAATTTGTAAAACTTTAAATACGATTGCAATGAAAAAACTATACTTCGCTTTATCGCTGTGCTCCTTTTCGTTGATTTCTTTCGGGCAGATTGTAAATATTCCGGATGCGAATTTTAAAGCGAAACTACTTGCCGCCAATGCTTCCAATGGAATTGCGTCAGATATTAATGATATATACATACAAATTGACACAAACAATAACAATGAAATAGAAGTTTCTGAAGCGCTTGTAGTATTTGCGTTGAGCGTTGATAATAGTTCTATCAATGATCTAACCGGGATTGAATCTTTTACTAATTTACGAGTTCTAGGTTGTTCTCAGAACAACTTAACCGAGTTACCCATTTCAAATTTATCACAATTGTATAATCTTTACTGTTACAGTAATCCATTATCTTCTTTAACTTCTATAGAAAATTTAACTTCACTAACTAGATTAGAATTTGGAGGAAGTGAAAATACATTTACAACCGTTAACTTGCAAAATCTTAGTAATTTGAATTGGCTAAATTTTTCTAGCACACTGCTAACCAGTATCGATTTATGCGGTACCGCAGTGACTTGGTTATGGTGCCCAGGAAATCAGAATTTGCAATTTATTTCTATCAAAAATAACATTCTCAGTCCAAACAATCGTTTAGCTAACAATTCAAGTTTTCCGCCACCATTACCCTATCTTTATTTTGAAAATTTACCATCTTTGACTACAATTTGTTATGACGAAGGAGAATTAGCCGCAGTGCAACAATCAAATTACTTTCCTAGTGATCCACTATTGATAACGGATTGTAATTCAAATTGTACTTTGTTAAATATCCAAAATGAAAAAGAAAATGTTTCAATAACTTTAATGCCTAATCCTGTTGAAGCGAATATAAGTATTGCTTCTAATTTTACTACTAAAATTGAATCCATTGCCATATACAATCCTCTAGGGCAATTGGTCAAAACAATTTCCGCTAGTGAATTGAATTCTTCATTTTCTATTGATGTTTCCGCACTTAAAACCGGAACGTATTTTATGGAAATTAACTCCAATTATGGAAAAACAACGAAGAAGTTTGTAAAGATGTAAATTGAAATACTTTTATAAAAAAATCCGTCTTGAAAAATACAAAGCGGATTTTTTTTATGCAATTATTTCATTAAGCTTCACTCCTATTCAACTTGCTATTCTTTATGCTATAGGTAAAGTAAATGACCAGACCAATCACCAACCAACAGCCAAACCACATCCAATTGGATACTGCCATTCCAGTCAATAAATAACAGCACGACACCAATCCCAATAACGGAATGAGCGAAAGGTTTTTTAAGAAAGCCAACACACACATCACAATACAAAGAATAATAAACAAGACCATTGGAATATTAGTGGCGAAAAAATCGTTCGAATAGCCAAAGGTATTCGGGAAAAAAGTAGGTAAATAATATTGTACTAATCCATAACCAACCAAACAAATAATCGGAAAAATAAACTTGGCATTGATATATGGTATTCTGAATTTTCCTTTCGTCGCGCGTTCTGCTAATTCACTTTCACTTTGTGGCGAAAGCAGTAAGACGCCGCCGCAAACCAATACAAAAGCAAATAAAGTTCCGATACTTGTAAAATCGAGAACGAAATTCTCATCCGTAAAAAAGATAGGAATGCCCACAACCAATCCGGTGACGATGGTTGCAAATCCAGGGGTTTTATATTTTGGGTGAATTTCAGCAAACTTTTTTGGCATCAATCCATCACGACTCATCGTCATCCAAATTCGAGGTTGCCCCATTTGGAAAACTAGCAAAACACTGGTCATGGCAACAACAGCTGCAATCGACACAATAAACAACATCCATTTCACGCCTTTCAAAGCAAAAATTTCCGCCAACGGATCACTGACGCCTAATAATTCATAGGAAACCATTCCAGTAATGACAAGTGCCAAAACAATAAAAACAACGGTGCAAATAACCAAGGAATAAATCATCCCTTTGGGCAAATCGCGTTGAGGATTTTTACTTTCCTCAGCTAATGTAGAAACGGCATCAAAACCTATATAAGCAAAGAAAACTGCCGATACACCACCCATAACGCCACTAAATCCGTTGGGCATAAAAGGCGTCCAATTGTCGATGTCAATATAAAAAGCACCCACCACAATTACCAAAAGTATAATTGCTAACTTGATATACACCATGATATTACTAAAATTCTTCGACTCTTTGGTTCCTCTGTATACCAAATACGTGATTAAAAGATTAATCACCACCGCCGGTAAATCAAAGATGATTTTCAAACCGCCGATTACGGGTGCATTTTGCCAAGCCATCAGTCCTTCCTCACCTTTATTCGCTAGGACAGCATCTTGTGCCGATTTATAATTAATGGTCAACCACTCGGGTAAATGAATATGGAAAGTTTCTAATAAATTCGTAAAATAACCACTCCACGAAAACGCGATGTAGATGTTTCCTATAGAATACTCCATGATTAATGCCCAGCCAATGATCCAAGCGAACAATTCTCCGAAAGAAACATAAGCATACGTGTAAGCACTTCCAGAAACTGGCACTCGAGAAGCAAACTCTGCATAACACATCGCTGTAAATCCACAGGCAATGGCACACATGATATACAAAATCACCACCGCAGGTCCACCCGAAAAACAAGCATTTCCAATGGCGCTAAAGGTACCTCCTCCAATAATGGCTGCAATTCCAAAAAAAGTTAAATCTCGAACCGTTAAAACCCGATGCAAACCGGAATGATCTTCCCCATCTCCACCTTCTTTAACAATTGCATTGGCTGACTTTTTTCTGAATAATTTGGATAACGCCATGTTGAGTTTTTTTTTTAATCAAAACAAATATATAAAAGGAAATGAAATATTGAGAAGAATAACGCACTATAATTTTAGACAATAAACAAATAGCAAATTATAATCAAAAGCTATTTACTTACTCAATGAGTTACTTTAGTTTTACATTCTGAAAACTACTTTAAAAAGAAAGTTTTTATACATTAGCATTCAAATTTTTTCAAATAAAAAACTCAAGTATACTATGGAACATTACAACAACGGAACTGGTGAAGGCAAATGCCCTTTTTCTAACGACATTGTAAATCAAACGGCTGGATTTGGCAGTAGAAATACCGACTGGTGGCCAAATCAACTCAAATTAAACATTCTACGTCAACATGCCGATTTATCTAATCCAATGGACGCGTCTTTCAATTATGCAGAAGCTTTCAAAGGTTTGGATTTAGCTACTGTAAAGAAAGATATCGTGGCGTTGATGACCAATTCACAAGATTGGTGGCCTGCGGATTACGGTCACTATGGACCTTTCTTTATTCGTATGGCATGGCATAGTGCAGGAACTTATAGAATCTCAGACGGTCGTGGCGGTGGCGGCGCAGGGGCGCAACGATTTGCACCACTCAACAGTTGGCCGGACAACGGAAACTTAGATAAAGCGAGACTTTTATTGTGGCCAATCAAACAAAAATACGGTAGAAAACTTTCATGGGCGGATTTGATGATCTTGGCAGGAAACTGCGCTTTAGAATCAATGGGATTTCAAACTTTCGGATTTGGTGGTGGACGTGAAGATATATGGGAGCCAGAAGAAGATATCTACTGGGGAACAGAAGGAAAATGGTTGGATAACCAACGTTATAGCGGCGATCGTGAATTAGAAAATCCATTGGCTGCCGTTCAAATGGGATTAATTTATGTAAATCCACAAGGGCCAGATGGAAATCCTGACATACTTGGATCGGCGCATGATATTCGGGAAACCTTCGGTCGTATGGCGATGAATGACGAAGAAACCGTAGCGCTTGTTGCTGGTGGACATACCTTCGGAAAAATGCACGGTGCCGCAGACCCAGATGTTTACGTAGGTCCAGAACCAGAGGGTGCTACTATCGAAGAGCAAAGCATGGGTTGGAAAAACTCCTTTGGTTCCGGAAAAGGAGAACATGCGATTACGAGTGGACTTGAAGGTGCGTGGACAAAAACGCCTACGCAATGGAGCAACAATTATTTCGAAAACTTATTTGGCTTCGAATGGGAATTGACTAAAAGTCCCGCAGGAGCTCACCAATGGAAACCAATAAATAATGGTGGCGCAGGAACCGTTCCAGACGCACACAATCCAGCAATTACACATGCTCCGGTAATGACAACGGCAGATTTAGCTATGAGAATGGATCCAGCCTACGAAAAAATTTCAAGAAGATTTTTCGAAAACCCTGACGAATTTGCCGATGCCTTTGCACGCGCTTGGTTCAAATTAACACACCGCGACATGGGTCCAATAAACCGCTATTTAGGTCCTGAAGTCCCTAAAGAAGTTTTAATTTGGCAAGATCCAATTCAAGCAATATCATACAAATCTATCGATGCGAACGACATTGCAACTTTAAAAACTAAAATCGCAGATTCCAATTTATCGATTGGTGAAATAGTTTCAACAGCTTGGGCTTCCGCATCAACGTTCCGTGGTTCTGACAAACGTGGAGGCGCTAACGGGGCGCGTATTCAATTGGCTCCTCAAAAAAATTGGGAAGCAAATAATCCAGCGCAATTGGCCAAAGTACTAGAAACACTCAAAGGAATTCAAGCCGACTTCAACAGCGTAGCCGGAGAAAAACACCTTTCCTTAGCCGATTTAATCGTATTGGCTGGTGGCGTTGGTATTGAAAAAGCAGCAAAGAATGCCGGTCAAATGATCGCCGTGCCATTCACAGGAGGTCGCGCCGATGCAACTCAAGAGCAAACCGACGTCGATTCCTTCGCAGTGTTAGAGCCATTGGCTGATGGTTTCCGAAATTACATGAAAAAGAGATATTCGGTTTCAGCCGAAGAAATGTTGGTCGATAAAGCACAACTGATGACACTTACGCCACCAGAAATGACGGTATTAGTCGGCGGATTGCGTGTGTTAAACACCAACTTCGATCACTCTAATCACGGGGTTTTCACCCAACGTCCGGAATCACTCACCAACGACTTTTTCGTCAACTTGCTTGATTTGGGAACCTCTTGGAAAGCCGCTTCAGACGCGCAAGATACCTTCGAAGGTCGCGATCGTAAAACTGGTCAAATCAAATGGACAGGAACACGCGTCGATTTGATTTTCGGTTCCAACTCAGAATTGAGAGCCTTGGCGGAAGTTTATGGTTGCAGCGATTCGCAAGAAAAATTCGTAAAGGATTTCGTGGCAGCTTGGACGAAAGTCATGAACTTAGATCGCTTCGATGTAGCATAATAGCCTATTCAATAAAAATCAAAGGTGGACATGCAAATGTCCACCTTTTTTATTTTGGGCGTGCCGGCATTCCCCACTTCACCCTTTCAACGCCGTCGGTCTACGGCTGCAATGCCTCGGCACTTTTTGTTTTTTTGTTGGTCGCAAAAGGAGCTTCTAGGTCGCTCTTTTCCGCCTACAAAAAATACCAAAAAAACCTGCGTCATTTCCACCTCCACCCTCACGCAAAACTAGCATTCAAAACGACTATTTTTTATACAATCGAAATAAAAACAAACCAGTCAGCATTCCTGCAATGGGTGCGACAAAATACAACCACAAAAAAATCACAGTTCCTGAAACTATGGCGGGACCAAAACTTCTCGCTGGATTCATAGAAGCTCCACAAATAGTACCAGCGAACCAAACTTCAAGAAATACAGAAATTCCAATAAGAAAAGGCGCCAAAGGCTTGAGCCTTTCCAACGAAGTAGTGACGAGAATCACTACCATTAAAACCAAACTCAAAATGAATTCATAAATAAATGACTCTTGCCATGTGCCGCTCGGCAAGGTATTTCCTAAATCTCGATTCGATGGAAAAAGAAAATGTAATAGCAAACTCGCTACGAATGAACCCAACAACTGAAGAAGGAAGTATAAGGAAGTTCGTTGCCACGGAATTGCTCCATCAACGAAAAAGCAAATCGTCACGGCAGGATTGATGTGGCAATCCGCAACTCGTCCAAAAAATTGTATCAATAGCCAAATGGCAAGACCACTAACCACCGCTGATCCATAGGACGGAATAATTCCACCGTAATAGGAATTGATTATAGTAAATCCACTAGCAAATAGAAGCAACAAAAAGGTGCCAAAAAACTCCGCTAAGTAGTGCTTTTTATACTCCATAACGAATTTGAGAAAATACAAAATACATTTCTGTTGCAATGTCTAGACTTCGCTCCGCATATTTGGCATTCATTAATTCCGTTCCATCAAACGCTTTTGGATCTTCATAACGGATCGGTAATCGCTGTTCTGCACCCGAGATAAAAGGACAACCTTCATCAGCAGAGGAACAAGTCATGATAGCGCCAAACCCGGAAATTGGATTGAAAGCATCGTCAAATTTCTTCGAAAAAAAAATCACTGCCGGTTCATTTTCATCGAACTTTACAGCATAAACTGGGTTGCTTGCTTCACTCAATTTTTGAATTTCAAATCCTTGTTGGGTTAGCGTTTCGCCTACTTTCGGAAACATAGCAGTGGCTTCTGTTCCTCCTGAATAGCAAAACACTTTATTAACTCCGAAATGAAACGCCATGGTTTGAGCCCAAATTTGCGACAAATGACTTCTTCTGGAATTGTGCGTACAGATAAAGTTCAAGCGAATGGATTTACCTTCACTTACTTTCAACTGAATGTATGCAATCAATGGTTGCAAAACGGTTTGTCTTTCCATTGAAATCGGCGACTTCGCAATTAATTGAATGGTTGATTCTAATTTTGAATACATAGATTACTTCCTTTTAAAACTACAAAAAATAAAATTTTGAATGGTATCAAATGGTGTGGTGTGATCTTCCGTAATCGAATTCAAGAATTCAAAATTAGGAGCAAAAACCGCATTCATTGTCGCTTCGTTATACTGCGTAATGTCTAAACCACTGCACTTCTTCGGGCCATTTTCAGAGAAAGTTCCGATAATCATATTCCCATTTGTAGCTACAGATTTGGCAACTATGTCCGCATATTTTTGAATCTGTTGTTCATCCGTTTGAAAGTGAAATGACGCCCGATCATGCCACAAATCATAAGTCTCGGTCGGATTAAAATCCAAAATATTCGAAACAATAAAAGTCACTATAGTAGCCTTCGCTCCTAACCTACTCTTAATCCGTTCTATCGCTTGAGCAGAAATATCCAACAAAGTAATATTGGTGAAACCTCGTTCTAAAAGCGCATCCACTAGATAACTATCGCCACCACCAATATCAATAATCTTTGCCTCCTTTGAGATATTCAAATTCGAAATAAAATCCAATGACGTTTTCGGCGATGGTTGATACCAACTTACTTCCGTTTCTAGCTTCGTTGCAAAAACGTTTTCCCAATGTTCTTTTTGACTCATCATTAACAACAATTACTTTCTGAACCGCAGCAAGTTGTCACAGTTTCTTGAAGTTGATTCATAGAAACTTTCACTTTCGCTGGAATGCCACAATGGTCTTTGGCTAAGCAATCCGTTTGGGTGTTGGTTAAGACAAATTGATGGTTTTGAAAATCCAAACCAAATTTTCCGACGGTTTCTTGTTGGTATTCAATTTCAATGTCTAGATCTTCTCCTGAAAACATCTGTTCAGTGGATTCAATTATCTTCAAAACTTTCTTAGGTTCCAAGCGATGGTAAAAATCAATCGACGTCCAGAGTTGAAAGGTAGCGGTTTTTTGTATTCTAAACGTATTCCCACAATCGGTAAATTGTTTTGTAGTCATGCCGACTTCGGTGATGTGAAAATGAGTGGGAACTTTTGTTCCGTTTTGAAGTACAAATTCGAGATTTTCGATTTGAGAGAGCTGTGATTTGAATTGAGATAATTTCATTTGGTATAGTTTAACTTGTGGAATTATTAACGACTTTCGTTAACAACATTTACTTTTTAACGTTTTAGAAATCAGTGAGAAATAGTTTTCTATCTTCACCATCGTTTCAGAATTGATGCAATAGCAAATCGCCGTTCCTTCGATACTTCCTTTGATGATATTCGCGTTTTTGAGTTCCTTCAAATGTTGTGAAATCGTGGGTTGTGCCAAAGGTAACTCGTTGACAATATCGCCACAAATGCAGGTATCAACAGACAACAAATACTCCACGATAGCAATCCGAGCAGGATGTGATAATGCTTTAAACAAGCTAGCCAATTCGTTGTGTTTCTCTGAAAAAGAGGCAGATTTTGAAGCGCCCATATGTTTTGTATTTTTATATTGCAATATTACGATATAATAATAATGTAAACCAAACAAAAGATGTTAAAAATTCTAAAAAGTATTCTCGAAATAATTTCATACTTTTGGGCACTTATAAAAACTCAAACAAATGGCATCAATAACATTAGGTGGAAACCCAATAAACACGAATGGTGAATTACCAAAAATAGGATCCAAAGCACCCTCATTTACCATGGTGAAAAATGATTTATCTGTGGTTACTTTAAAAGATTTTGAAGGAAGTAAATTGGTTTTAAATATATTTCCAAGTATTGATACGGCAACTTGCGCCACTTCAGTAAGAAAATTTAATGAACAAGCGAGTCAATTGGCAAATACGAAAGTTCTTTGTATTTCGAGAGATTTGCCATTTGCGCAGAAACGCTTTTGCGGTGCTGAAGGATTGGAGAATGTGATAAATTTATCTGATTTTAAAGACGGCAGTTTTGGAAAAAACTATGGTTTAGAAATCACAGATAGTGTTTTAGCAGGATTGCATTCAAGAGTTGTAATAATTTTAGATGAAAATGGTACCATTACTTATACTGAACAAGTTCCTGAAATTGCAGATGAACCTAATTATGAAAACGCTTTAGCAAATCTATAATTTTAAAAGAATGGAATTTCAAAAAGACAACACCTTCATTACGGGACGATTTAAAAGTATTGGATTTGCTTTGAAAGGAGCTTATAAATTGGTTACAACAGAACATAGCATCATGGTGCAATCTTCGGTTGGTGTGCTACTATTTATCGCTGGTTTTTATTTTGAAATTTCAACTACAGAATGGATGTTTCAAATATTAGCTTTGGGATTAGTATTGAGTATTGAAGGATTAAATACCGCAGTTGAAAAAATAGCTGATTTTATTCATCCAAATTACCATGAAAGAATTGGTTTTATTAAAGATATAGCCGCTGGATCTGTATTTTTTGCAGCCATGACAGCAATTGCAATGATATTACTTATTTATATTCCAAAATTTCTTTAATTCGAATTATCAAGGAGAGTAATTAAATACCAATGGCAAAATCAACTAAAAAAGATACGACCGAATCCAATATAGAAACTCCTACTGATTCTAAAAAATCATGGAGGATTTCAAGACAACACAAACTCTTTATTGGGAGTGTGTTCGTTTTAATTTCTATTGCTTTATTGGTTGCATTTGTTTCCTTTTTTATTTACGGCCATGAAGACCAAAGTACCTTGCGCCTTATAGCCGAAAGAGGAGAAAAATCTAAAAACTGGTTAGGAAAATTCGGGGCTATAGTATCCGATTTCTTTATCTATAAAGGTTTGGGAGTTGCTTCCTTCTTATTGGTAAAATTATTTTTCCTAACGGGTTCTTTTCTTGCTTTAGATATTTCACTAAAAAAACTTAAGAATATTTGGTTTTGGGATTTATTTGCCATGGTGCTTATCTCTATTTTATTTGGCTTTTATGCCAATACACTTCCAGAGTTAGGAGGAACGATAGGGTATGAAATGAATTTATTTTCACAAGATTATATCGGTCGAGCTGGAACCTTATTGGTTTTAATTTTAGGGATAACCATCTATCTTATTTTTAAAATTAAAATTTCTCCTGATACGATTAAAGCTTTTTTTGAAAGAAACAAAAAAGAAATGGCTGATGACCTAGCTACTATTAAAATGCCCGTTTCTGAAAGTTCCTACAACCTTGAAGAGTTTGCTGTGAAAGAGGAAGATATTGAAGAACCTGAACTTAAAGTTCCTTCTCAATTTGAAATTAATAAAGAGTCTTTAAAACCTACTATTGATCATCCTTCTGAAATTAAATTAGAAACAACTGCGAAGCCTACACCGCTTACTGTTGTTCCAACGTCAGAGCCTGAAATAATCACGACCAATGATAACTCATTCGTCATTGAAAAAGCACCCGAAGAAGCTACCATTGAAGAAAATCTAGCGTCACGCTTGGTTGCCGACTTTGGTTTATTCGACCCAACGTTAGAATTGTCTAATTATAAATTCCCAACTTTAGATTTATTAAAAGAATATTCTGGCGGCGGTATTACCATCAATCAAGCGGAGTTAGAAGAAAATAAAAACAATATTGTAGAAACCCTACGCAATTATAAAATTGAAATTGCGCAAATAAAAGCTACAGTTGGACCTTCGGTTACATTATATGAAATTGTTCCCGAAGCTGGAATTCGTATTTCAAAAATTAAAAGTTTAGAAGACGATATTGCTTTATCCCTTTCGGCTTTAGGAATTCGAATCATTGCTCCTATTCCAGGAAAAGGAACGATTGGAATTGAAGTTCCGAATAAAAACCCTACGATGGTTTCTATGAAAAGTGTGATTGGTTCTGCTAAATTTCAAGAAGCAGAAATGGAATTGCCGATAGCTTTAGGAAAAACGATTTCAAATGAAACCTTTGTAGTCGATTTAGCTAAAATGCCTCACTTACTTATGGCAGGTGCTACTGGTCAAGGAAAATCGGTTGGTTTAAATGCGGTCTTGACATCTCTTTTATATAAAAAACACCCAGCCGAAGTGAAGTTTGTATTGGTAGATCCGAAGAAAGTTGAATTGACTTTATTTAATAAAATCGAACGTCATTATTTAGCCAAATTGCCGGATTCTGGGGATGCAATTATCACAGACAATACTAAAGTAATCAACACTTTGAATTCGCTTTGTGTGGAGATGGACAACCGGTATTCGTTGTTGAAAGATGCCATGGTTCGAAACATCAAAGAATACAATGAAAAGTTTAAAGGCAGAAAATTAAATCCAGAAAATGGCCATCGCTTTTTACCCTATATCGTTTTGGTAGTCGATGAGTTTGCCGATTTAATTATGACTGCTGGCAAAGAAGTAGAAACACCCATTGCTCGATTAGCGCAGTTGGCTCGTGCGATTGGAATTCATTTAATTATTGCTACACAACGTCCTTCGGTGAATGTAATTACTGGAATTATCAAAGCCAATTTTCCGGCACGTATTGCGTTTCGAGTAACTTCTAAAATTGATTCAAGAACTATTTTAGACACCCAAGGTGCCGATCAATTGATTGGTCGTGGAGATATGTTGTATACGAATGGGAATGACATTGTTCGTGTGCAATGTGCCTTTGTTGATACGCCAGAAGTTGAAAAAATAACCGAATTTATTGGTTCACAGAAAGCGTATCCAGATGCGTATTTACTACCTGAATTTATTGGCGAGGAAAGTGGCACCACTCTTGATATGGACATTTCTGAAAGAGATACACTCTTCAGAGAAGCCGCTGAAATTATTGTAACTGCACAACAAGGTTCTGCTTCTTTACTTCAAAGAAAATTAAAATTAGGTTATAACAGAGCTGGTAGATTAATAGATCAATTAGAAGCTGCTGGAATTGTTGGGCCTTTTGAAGGAAGTAAAGCAAGAAATGTTGCGATTACAGATTTAAGCGCTTTAGACCAATTTTTCAACAATGAACAAAATAACCTATAGCATGAAAAAGATTGCCCTACTCACTCTCCTACTCTTCTTTACTATTAGTTCACACGCACAAGACAAAAAAACCAAAGATTTATTAGATCAAGTTACTGCCAAAGTAAAAAGTTATGACAATATCGTTATAGACTTTAAGTATGCTTTAAACAATTCTAAAGAAAACATCAATCAAGAAAGCAAAGGAAATGTCACTATGAAAGGCAATATGTATGTATTGAATTTGATGGGCGTTACTAAGATTTTTGACGGTAAAAAAATCTACACTATCAATCCTGAAGATGAAGAAGTTTCCATTTCGAAACTGAATGACAAAGATGATTCAGCGGTTACTCCATCCAAAATGCTTACTTTTTACAATTCTGGTTATAAATATACTTGGGATATTAGTCAGAATATTAAAGGAAGACAAATTCAATATATCAAATTAGTACCCAACACAACAAAAGACCAACGAAAAGAAATTCTTTTAGGGGTTGATATCCAAACCAAGAACATTTACAATTTGATTGAAATTGGAAAAAACGGCACGAAAACTACATTGACGGTGAATTCTTTCAAAATCAACCAACCATTATCAAAAAATCAATTTACCTTTGATGCGAGTAAATATCCAAAATACTACATCAATAAGTTAGATTAATTGTACGTGAAAATTCTCGATAGATACATTTTAAAATCCTTCATTACTACATTTACCACTGTATTTGTAATTCTTTTATTGATATTTATACTTCAAACGGTTTGGCTTTTTATCGCTGAATTGGCTGGTAAAGACTTAGATTTAATTTTAATTCTTAAGTTTTTATTGTACAAAATGCCAAGCTTAGTTCCTTTAGTTTTGCCTTTATCTGTTCTTCTAGCTTCCATTATGACTTTTGGTGATTTGGCTGAAAACTATGAATTTGCAGCCATGAAATCTGCTGGGATTTCACTACAACGAATCATGAGAGTGCTCACACTTTTTATTCTATTTTTAAGTGGATCTGCATTCTTTTTTGCCAACAATGTCATTCCATACGCTGAATATAAATTCATCAATTTTAGAAAAGACATCGCACAAATGAAACCTGCCATGGCGATTGCAGAAGGTCAATTTAGTGAAGTTGGAAGTTATACCATCAAAGTGAATAAGAAATCAGGCGAGAATGGAAATTTTCTAACCGGTGTAACCATTCATAAAAAAACCAATAGTTTTGATGGAAGCAAAAATGTTATTAAAGCAAAAACTGGAGAGTTAATTAGTAATGACCAATCGAATATTCTAAAATTAGTCTTGAAAGACGGCTATTATTACGAAGATTTAGTTCCAAAAAAGTATGAAGATAGAAAGAAACTTCCCTTTGCAAAAAGTTCCTTTAAAAAATACATCATCAATATTGATTTGTCTCAATTGAACGCTTCTTCCGAAGAAGAATTTAAAATTAAAGACACCGACAAAATGCTTACAATAAATGAGTTATTGTATACTTTAGATTCTCTGAATGCAAATTATCGTAAAGAAGTTATCTCCATTTCTGATAATATGTATATAAGAATGGGGAATACCTATTCCAATATAAATACGAGTAAAGTAAATACTAATGCAACATTAACCCCTCAATTATTGGCTAAAGTATCCTTAGCTGATAAAGGCAATTTATTAAACTTAGCCAACAATTATACCACCAACAATACCTTTTCTATAGAGAGTTACAAAGCAGAATTAGACAATAAAATTGAAACCATCAATGAACATTGGATAGCCGTTTATGACAAATTTGTAATCGCATTTGCTTGTCTTTTAATGTTTTTTATTGGCGCACCTTTAGGCGCCATTATCAGAAAAGGTGGATTGGGATTGCCTATTGTTTTTGCGGTAACTATATTTATTATTTTCCATTTTGTAAATACATTTGGAAAAAAAGTAGCGCAAGAAAATGAAATATCAGCATTTTTAGGGAGTTGGCTTGCTACCATGATCTTATTCCCTTTAGCGATTTTATTAACGTATCGTGCTACCAATGATATAGGTTTGATTAATATGGATCGTATAATTACTCCAATACAAAAATTTATCAAAAAAATTCTTCCAACTCAAAATGAATAATCTGATGCAACCTGAAAAAATAAAGCTAAATTCAATTGAAGAAGCGATTGAAGATATTCGTCAAGGAAAAGTTATCATCGTTGTGGATGATGAAGACCGAGAGAATGAAGGCGATTTTTTGGCTGCTGCAGAAATGGTGACGCCTGAAATGATCAATTTTATGGCTACGCATGGGAGAGGATTAATTTGTGTTCCATTGACAGAAAATCGTTGTAAAGAATTGGGATTACATGCCATGGTCAACAACAATACCGATCCTATGGAAACCGCTTTTACCGTTTCTGTTGACTTAAGAGGCAATGGCGTAACAACAGGAATTTCTGCTTTAGATAGAGCCAAAACAGTATTAGCATTGACCGATCCCAACATGAAACCTCATGAATTGGCTAGACCTGGTCATATATTTCCATTAATAGCCAAACAAGGCGGTGTTTTGAGACGTACTGGGCATACGGAAGCGGCGATTGATTTTGCAAGATTGGCCGGATTTAAATCTGCGGGTGTTATCGTTGAAATCATGAATGAAGATGGCACTATGGCTCGTTTACCGCAATTAGTGGAAGTGGCGAAGAAGTTCGATTTGAAACTGGTTTCCATTGAAGATTTAGTCGCTTATCGCATGCAGCATGATAGTTTGATTGTCAAAAAAGAGGATTTTGACATTGAAACCCGCTTTGGAAAATTTCGATTGCGAGCTTACCAACAAACAACCAATAAGCAAATCCATATTGCTTTAACAAAAGGCACCTGGAATATCGGAGATTCAATTCTTACCCGTATCAATTCTACTTTGGTGAATAACGATATCTTGGGTACTTTAACCAACAATGCCGATAAGAAACTAGACGATATGTTTCAATTGTTGCATGAGGAAGGAAAAGGCGCCATCTTGTTTATCAACCAAGAAATGCAAACTTCTAATTTGTTGAACCGTATCATTGAATTGAAAACGTTACAAACAAAAGGCATCTTCAAAGCACCTCAGATAAAAATGGATACTAAAGATTTTGGTATTGGGGCACAAATTCTTCATGACATTGATATTTCAAAGATTCGATTGGTGTCGAATGCAGAGCAAACCAAACGCGTTGGAATGATTGGGTATGGGTTGGAAATTATGGAATATGTGAGTTATTAAATCGTGTTGAATCCGTATTATAATAAAAAACCGCAGTTTGACTGCGGTTTTTTTTGTTTAATGGCTAAACGAGTACAATCCTCGCACTAGCTGGGTACGTATTTTTATTGTAGGCGTGGATTTCAAATACGCGTCATCGGGGTTGTAAATCCGCGCTATCGGGTTTGGATTATTAACCAACTGACATTTTAGCCGATGCCCTCCAGAGATAGTTTGGAATCGGTTCGCTCAATTCCCATTTAATGTTCATCGGTTTTTCTCCTTCGTTTTCTTTAAAATTTCCTTCACCAATAAAAACATAGCCCATTGTATTTCCCTTTTCATCGTTTGCCTTTTCCCTAACAAAAAGTAATATCTTTTTATCGTTTTCTTGGTGACGAATGTATGATAATCCCTTTCCTTTATCTGGTCTTGAAGAATTTTGGCTTTGCCAATGAAATAACGTTTCACTAATAGCATAATCATCATACATAGTCGTTGGCGAAAAGTTTTCTTCTGATTTTATTAAATTTATGAAAAGTAATTCTGTATTTATTTCTTCAATTTCTAAAACACCTTCTCTGCTCGGCCATTTTTTTTCAAAAGTACTTTTGCCAAACGCAGCGGTTATTTGGTCTCTAGTATATCTTGCATGAACTTTTAGTGGTTGCTCATAAGGTAATTGAATTTCAATTTCTTTAAAATTAACTCTATCAATCAATATTTCTAAAACTTCAATAATCTCATTTACAAGAGTTTTATTTTTCCCTATCTGAATTATACTTTTCTCCAGAGAATCGAATCCTCCTGCATTTTTCCATACATCATAATGCAACATCAAAAACATGGTTTTTTGATTTTCATCAAAATCATTGATTCTAATATTAAAACCTTTTTTTGCAATATTTAATATGAAATTGAAATAACTTGTTGAATTGGTCGACAACCATTTATTGCTAATAGCTGATAATATTTGTTTTTCATATGTGTTTTCAAAATCATTAATTACTCCTGCTCTTTGACACAATCTTGACCAACTATCTTTCTTGTAAATTGTTTCAAGTGAAATTTGATTTAAATCAATGAAATTATTTAGAGTTAATGGTAAAGTGGTTTGATGCTGAAAATTTATGATTTTATTTATGAGTTGATTAACATTTAATAGTGTTGCTTTTCTAATATTTTCAAGAATAGTTTCTTTTGTTTTTTTCTCTAAAACAATGGAACAACCTAATGGTAAATGAGGAAAATCATCTTCAATTTCTTTTTGAACAGATGTACTTGTTTTTCCTATCAATGCTCTGAACTTACTTTCAAAATCGTATTCAGGTCGTGAATTTCCAACAAAATCTAAAACTGTCAAACAATCTTTTCCTTCTGCTAATCGCAATCCACGTCCCAATTGCTGCAGAAAAACAGTTAAACTTTCAGTTGGTCTTAAAAACAAAACCGTATCAATTTCAGGAATATCAACTCCTTCATTAAAAATGTCTACTACAAATAAATAATTGAATTCTTTTTTTCTGAATTGTTCTCTAATTTTATCACGTTCACTTGAGTTTTTTGATGTTAAGCATTCCGCTTTCAACCCCGCCAAACAGAATTTTTCAGCCATAAAAGTAGCATGTTCAATTGTCACGCAAAATCCAATTGCTCGTACATCATTGATATCATTGGTATATTTATCAAGATTGTAAATTATTTCACCAACTCGTACATTGTTTTTAGTATATATACTGGTCAATTCACTTACTACATATTTACCTTTTTCCCATTTAACTTTGGATAAATCTATACTATCTGTAATTCCAAAATATTGAAAGGGACTTAATAGTTTTTTATTTAATGCCTCTGGAAGTCTAATTTCCGCCGCTATACGATTACAAAAATCTTCAAGAATATTTTCGTTGTCATTTCTTTCAGGAGTTGCAGTTAGTCCTAATAAAACTTTCGGTTGAAAATAATTTAAAAAGGGTCTATAACTAGAGGCAGCTCCATGATGCGCTTCGTCTAAAATTATAAAATCAAAATAATCGGGTGAAAGTTTTAAATCTTTCAATCTATTATTTAATGTTTGTACGGAAACAAAAAGATATTCATTAGAGGTTGGTTCTAAACCATCAACCCATAAATCTCCAAAATTATTGTCTTTTAAAACACCTTGAAAAGTTGCTTTTGCTTGTTGCAAAATTTCTTTTCTATGGGCAACAAACAGCAATTTTGATGACTTGCTATTATTTCTAAAGTTCTTGTAATCAAATGCAGAAATAACAGTTTTACCAGTTCCTGTAGCAGCTACTAGAAGATTTCTATATCGATTGTGAACCGTTCTTTCAACTTCTAATTTCTCAAGTATTTCGCTCTGGTAATGAAAAGGTTTTATATCAAAATAAGATGTAGAAAAAGTATATTCTTTTGCAAACTTCCCTTGCTTTAAAGCTTCAATTAATTTTTCGGAATGATGATTTATTTCATATAACTCAAATTCTGAATTTTGCCAATAGGCTTCAAAAGTTTTCTTGAATTTATCAATAATATGACTAACTTCTTTAGTAGTTATTTTTAAATTCCATTCTAAACCATCCGTTAATGCTGAACGAGAAAAATTCGATGAACCAATATAACCTGTATGAAAACCCGTATTTCTTTGAAACAAATAAGCTTTTGCATGCAATCTCTCATTTCCTGTGTTATAAGAAACTTTTACTTCAGTATTTTTCAAAGAAGCTAAAAATTCAACTGCCTTTGCATCTGTTGCCCCAATATATGTTGTGGTGATTACTCTTAATTTTCCGCCTCGATCAGTAAATTCTTTTAATTCAGGTTCAAGAATTCTTATGCCTTTCCATTTAATAAAAGAAACTAATAAATCAATTTCATCTGATGATAGAATTTCTTTTCTAAGTTCACTTTCCAATGTGATACCTGAATTTCCTCCTGTAAAAAGCTCACTATGAATTAATCTCGTATAAGGAGTTATCTCTTTTAAATGTAAATCTAAATCAGTAAAATGCGCATCTACCTTTGTAAAAACTGCTTTTAATATTTTCCCTTCCGTTTCAATTAAATCGTCTTCAAATTCTTCTCTTTTTAATTCTTCTTTTAAAAATAAAATAATCTTATTTGCAATTTCAATTTGAGTTTCAAGAATATCTTCTCCCTTTATTAGAGAAAAAGCTTGTCGAATAGTTTTACCAATATGATGCGATAATAACTGGGCTGCCTCTGTTTTATCAATTGAAGTTTTCTTTACTTGAAAAGTATCTTTATCAAGTTCATTTAATTTATAGCTTATTAGTTTGGTAACTAATTCTTCGTATAATCCTTGGTTCATAGTTCCAATTTTAATATTTTTTTCACAATCGGAATATCAGCAGCAGCCCAATCTAAATTTATTAATTCCTCTTTTTTAAACCATTTAAAATCAATATGTTCAGTTAATGTCAGTTTCTTATCGCTACATTCACAAATAAAGCTATGCATTGTTAATATAAAGTCAGGATAGTGATGTAAGACAGTCATAAATTCTTCCTTAACCGTGATTTCCATTTGTAATTCTTCAAGTATTTCTCTTTTGATGGTTTGTTCTTTAGTTTCACTTATTTCCATTTTACCACCAGGGAATTCGTATTTAAAGGAAATATAGTCAAATTTATTCGAGCCTCTTTGAACGCAAAGAATTTCATCATTATGAAATATTATAGCTGCAACTACTTCAATACTTTTCATTAAATAGTGATAGATAAATTTATAGTTGAATCCGCCAACCTTTTTGCGCGGAGGTTATACTTTTTCAAATATAATAGATTTTTTTAGGTATACCCATTTTGGTTACAAGAAATAAGGAATATAAACAAGCTCTCTAAATAGAGTAATACCAAAAATGAAATCCAACATCCAATTGTGTCAAAATTTTCAATTTTAAAAATTTATACACATTTTGTGACAAAATTTTCCCATCAAAAAAATCTGTCACAAAATCTGTGGCAAAAAATTTGTATCCGAAAAAATTGTCACAACACTTCAGACCATGAAAAAAGAAAACACCATCCGGACTTTGCTAGGCGTTACCCAGCTAGAACTTGCGATGTTGCTAGGTGTCACTCGCAGTCAGTATGCGATGTTCGAACTCGGCCAACGCGACCTCCCACTCCACGCCAAACAATTACTCGCCGAAATGCTCACTTATGTACAATCAACCGAAGCCACCGCCAAAAGTATTCAGGCGGCACCACCACAAGCTACACAACCCCAACTCGAACGCCTGTTGCGCGAAAACGAATACCAGCAGTTGCTTACCGCACGGAAGATTGCTGCGGCTACTAAAAGAATACAAAAACAAGATAGATTGGTGCAACTCACGGCATTTTTGAGTAGTCGTGATACTAGTAAAACGACAGCCATTCATTATACTGCACCACTTATTAGCAAAACACCAAAAGCGACGGAAACCCCTCTTGTAGAAATACTCACCGAACAACATATGCGTCAGGAACTCCTCGGGCTCCAAAAATTGTTGTTGGAGTCGAGATTGCTCAGAATGCGTCGAACTACTGAATTTACTGAGAAGTAAAAAGATTTTACTTAAACATAATGACGTTATAATGTTAAAATAATATTAAATCCGTATTACTTTAAGATTTTTGGCAAATAATTTGAAAAAGTCGCGGTATTATTAACTTTAAAAATTTTATATCATGAACTATTCAATTAGCAATTTGACTCAAGTAGCTGACTGTAATGCCTTATTATCTTGGGCAGCGAAAGAAAAAGCAGATCTGAATTTCAAAAAAATTTCAGACGAACGTTTAACCCTCAAATACGGCGAGACAGCTCAAGAGCTCGATGCCGTGCTACAAGGTGTACTAGCAGAACTTGCTGCTACGGATACGATCATCTCGGTATTGCCCGATGGCCCGTCAAAAGAAGATGCACTCAACAAAAAAACCAGACTCGAGTACAAAAAGTTTCTACTCGAAACGCGCAGAGAGAGCTACGGTACGGTGGCATTGCTTGAAAAAGAAATGGATTTGGCCAGAGTGACTCAAGAGCTCAACGAAGTAGAGGTGTTTATCACGACCGTTAGCGCGAGAAAAGCCGAATTGACGGCGCAAGCATGATAGGGTAACATAATCCTCAAAGAAAAGCAGGTTTCTTACCTGCTTTTTTTATGCCCTACAACAAGCCGACTAGCGAATAGCGCCCTTCTCGGCCCCGTGTAAACCATAGAAAATGAAACACTTGAACCGCTGTTGCTAAAAAACTGGTATTTTTACCCAAAAAATATTTCTGTAATCAAAAAAGGTTGTTATATTTGCACTCGCAATCAACCATTTTGATTGACGCTCACTGGAGAAATGGCAGAGCGGTCGAATGCGGCAGTCTTGAAAACTGTTGACTGTCACAGGTCCGGGGGTTCGAATCCCTCTTTCTCCGCAACACTAAACCGTAAACAACTTATAAATAAGTGTTTACGGTTTTTTTATTCGATTCTTGTCCGACGGTTGTCCCAATTTCAAAAAAGCTATTCAGTTTTTTAAATTCTTTTTCTATTATTGTCAGATAATGATTAATTCCGTCCATTAGTAAGCTTGATTAATTTTAGATTTATAAAATTGAAATATAAACGTTTATTTTTGGGTTGAAAAGACCAAAATAGACTTTAAAATAATCTACATAAAAAATTAATAATGGAATACGAAGATATAGAGAATAGAAAATTTGTAAAGAAATTTAAGCTAGAAGAATTAGTACTTTCAAATATTGAAAACCTTGTTTTGCAAAATGTTTTTATTGAAGATGAAATTTCAATTGAAAATGTGAGAACTGATTCAATAGAATTTGATACTATGATAACAAGAGGAGCAAAAGAGTATCATATAAATCAAGACATTTTAAAAGAATTATATACTTCTATTCGTTTTTTTGTAGAAGTTGTCGCAACAGACACGGAATTTGATTTAAACAAGATTTTAACCAACTTAGAAGGTAGAATTGAAAGTATTGATAAAATAAAATACTTAGAAAAAAAGCACAAGGATTTATATTCGCAAGTTAAGAATGAGCCGGAATATCTTGTTTATGCTGAAATAAAAGAGTTTAATGGATTTGAAAATTGGGAGGAATTAATTATTGAAAGTCTCAATGGAGAAGTTGATTTTATCCAGAAGTATTTAACATCAGATATCGAAATGTCAGATGTTCCCAAAGAGATTTCAAGTATATGGGTAAAATATTATACCATAAAGGCACAAATAGATTTTTGTAAAGAGCAAATTAATAAACTAAAAAACACTAAACAGAAATCAGGATTGGTTGATACTTCTTTACAAATTTTTCTACTTGAGGAAATCGTAAACATAAAAGACTGGAGCAGTATAAGTGCAACAAAAAAAGGCAAAATACTTAGTCATTTATTAGGTAAAAATAAAGACAACATTAAGAAGATTTATCTTGAGCTTGAAAAAAAAATTTCTGAAAATTCAGAAAAACTTTTAAGCGACAGAAAACAAGCAGATGAAATTATAAAAAAACTATTAGGGTAACCATCAGGGTTACCCTAATAGTTTTAACCCCATTCGACTAAATTAAGTTTGTGCCATAATTAATAAAATAAATAATTAAATTATGGTTAAAGAAATCTTGCAACTCGAAAGCACAAACGCTAATGATTTTAAAAACGAAATCGTCAAAGACATCACACTCGCACTTAAAGGGTATGCTACTAATTTGCAAAATCCCGATAATGAAACATTATTAACAAGAGAAGAAACTGCAAAACTCCTTTCTGTTAGTTTAGTTACTTTATGGGACTGGACAAAAAAAGATATTATTCCTGCCTATCGCATTGGAAATAAAGTTCGCTATAAAAAAAGTGAAGTTTTCAAATCATTGAATCAAAAAAACCAATTTGGTCAACTTTAAAACACTTTTTATGCAAATTAATAATCAAGCTTTAATTTCAGATGCTATAGGTCATTTGAATTGCTTAAAAAACGATTTTGCGAGGTTACGATTGGATTATAATAGAGATAATAATATAGTCTATTCAACTGGAAAATTCATTGAATCCTGTGAATTAATCGGTCAACTTATAAAAGGCTACGATAATCATAATTTCAAATTATTATCAAACAATATCAATAGCGTTTTATTAAAAGATTCTGAATTACATGGTGTTTTAATCACAATCAGGAAAAATAAGCACTCCCATAACTTTGACCCTTCAAAAATGGCATCTATAATTTTTGAAATATGAAAGAGTATATTCGAGTGGGAACAGAATATTTTAAGGAAGTGTTATGTCCTCTTATGAGTGGCGACAATATGAAATCATTGATAAAATGGAATAAAGCCACCATTATTGATGATTTTGGGAAAGACAGTTTGAAAGGAATAAAAAAATATGAAACTTTCTGTACGTTTCCGTCGCACATAAATTATCAAAGAGAGATTAATAATTTTTACAATAAGTATGAACCTCTTTCTTATTGTGTGAATGAAAAAGGAGATTGGGAAAATATAAAACTCTTTCTGCAACATCTTTTTGGTAAGCAGTATGAATTAGGATTGGATTATTTAACAATTCTTTGGAAGTATCCCAGTCAAATCTTACCCATATTGTGCTTGGTAAGTGTAGAGAGAAACACAGGTAAAAGCACCTTTCTAAAACTCTTAAAACTGATTTTTGAAGGTAATATGACAATCAATAAGAATGAAGACTTTAGAAGTCGTTTTAATTCCGATTGGGCAGGAAAATTAATTGTGGCTGTT
>JAYVZG010000081.1:0-8322 GCA_043783565.1 Flavobacterium sp.
CAACACCATTTGTTACTTTACGGTAAGGTGTTTCGATGAAACCCATTCCGTTTACTTTTGCGTAAACACCTAGGGATGAAATTAATCCAATGTTTGGTCCCTCAGGCGTTTCAATTGGACACAAACGGCCATAATGTGTATAGTGAACGTCACGAACCTCAAAACCAGCTCTTTCACGAGAAAGACCACCTGGCCCAAGGGCAGATAAACGACGCTTGTGTGTTATTTCAGCTAATGGATTCGTTTGATCCATAAATTGAGACAACTGGTTTGTACCAAAGAAAGAGTTGATTACTGATGATAATGTTTTAGCATTAATCAAATCAATAGGTGTAAACACCTCGTTATCTCTAACGTTCATTCTCTCACGAATGGTTCTAGCCATACGAGCCAAACCAACACCAAATTGCTGAGATAATTGCTCACCTACAGTTCTTACACGACGGTTTGATAAGTGATCAATATCATCAATATCTGCTTTCGCATTGATTAATTCGATCAAATATTTCACTATAGTAATGATATCTTCTTTGGTAAGCACTTGCTTTTCCATTGGTGTATCAAGACCTAATTTTTTGTTTATTCTATAACGACCTACTTCACCTAAGTTGTAACGTTGGTCAGAGAAGAATAATTTATCTATAATGCCACGAGCGGTTTCTTCATCAGGCGGTTCTGCATTACGCAATTGTCTGTAGATGTGCTCAACAGCTTCTTTTTCTGAATTTGTTGGATCTTTTTGTAATGTATTGTGAATGATAGAATAATCGACAACATTATTATCTTCCTTGTGTAACAAGATAGATTTTACGTTAGATTCAACTATTTCTTCAACATTATCTTTATCTAAAATCGTATCACGATCTAGGATTATTTCGTTTCTCTCTATAGAAACTACTTCTCCTGTATCTTCATCAACGAAATCTTCATGCCATGTGTTTAGTACACGGGCAGCAAGTTTTCTACCAATATATTTTTTCAGACCTGATTTAGAAACTTTAATTTCTTCGGCAAGGTCAAATATTTCAAGAATATCTTTGTCACTTTGAAAACCGATGGCTCGGAATAAAGTGGTAACAGGTAATTTTTTCTTTCTATCGATATAGGCATACATTACGCTATTGATATCGGTAGCAAATTCTATCCAAGATCCTTTGAAAGGGATTACACGGGCAGAATATAATTTAGTTCCATTGGCATGGAAGGATTGACCAAAGAAAACACCAGGCGAACGGTGCAATTGTGAAACAACAACACGTTCGGCGCCGTTGATTACAAAAGTACCACTTGGAGTCATATAAGGGATTGTACCAAGATATACATCTTGAACAATCGTTTCAAAGTCTTCGTGTTCAGGATCTGTACAATATAATTTTAGTCTTGCTTTTAAAGGCACACTATACGTAAGACCTCTTTCGATACACTCTTGAATGGTATAGCGTGGTGGGTCTACAAAATAATCTAAGAACTCTAATACAAAGTTATTTCTTGTATCAGTGATTGGAAAGTTTTCCATGAAGGTGTTGTATAACCCTTCGTTGCCTCTTTCGTCAGATTTGGTTTCCAATTGGAAAAAATCTTTAAAAGATTTAACCTGAACATCTAGAAAATCTGGATAATCAGGAATATTTTTGGTTGAGGCAAAATTCAATCTTTCAGTCTGATTTGTTATCATCAATGGACAAAATTTTGATTAAAAAAAGTAGTTTTGTGTTGAAACACAGTTTAATTGATACTTTCTTTTTAAAATCAATACCTCTTAAAAGTGAACTAGAGTATCTTCAGTACACTTTTTTCTTCGTATTGACTAAACTTATTAGGTATATTATACTGTTTTTTATAATAAAACTGGGTATTAATTTTATTATACGAAAAATGGTTTAGGCCTTTGGACGTTTCTGTCCAAGGCCTAAACCTAGTTCTCAAAACCGAGTTTAGCTTATTTTAGCTCAACTACAGCTCCAGCTTCTTCTAAAGATTTTTTAAGACCTTCAGCCTCATCTTTAGTTACACCTTCTTTGATATTAGATGGAGCAGCGTCCACTAAATCTTTAGCTTCTTTAAGACCTAAACCTGTTAGTTCTTTTACAGCTTTTACTACAGCTAATTTAGAAGCACCAGCTTCTTTCAATACCACTGTAAATTCAGTTTGCTCTTCAGCAGCAGGAGCATCTCCTGAACCACCAGCAGCAGGACCAGCAACTACAGCAGCAGCTGCAGGCTCGATTCCGTATTCATCTTTTAAAATTGTAGCTAATTCATTAACTTCTTTAACAGTTAAGTTAACTAATTGGTCTGCGAATTGTTTCAAATCTGCCATTTTTTCTATCGTTTTTAAATAGTTTGTAAAATATAATTTATTAAGTGCGCGCGTATTTTAATTGCCTATCGTTCAGACAATGTTTTAAGAATTCCAGCCAATTTACCACCGCTTGATTTAAGCGCAGAAACAACATTCTTAGCAGGAGATTGAAGTAATCCGATGATTTCTCCAATAACTTCTTCTTTCGATTTAAGAGCGATTAACGCATCTAATTGGTTGTCTCCGATAAATACAGCATGATGAATGAAAGCTCCTTTTAAAAGAGGCTTATCTGACTTCTTACGGAATTCTTTAATAATCTTTGCAGGAGCGTTTCCGTTCTCTGAGATTAAGATTGAAGTGTTTCCTTTCAAGATAGACGGTAAATCACCGTAATCGTTTGTGGAAGCATTCATTGCTTTTTCAAGCAAAGTATTTTTAACTACTGCTAATTGGATTCCTGCTTTGAAGCAAGCTCTTCTTAGATTGGATGTAGTTTCTGCATTCAAACCAGAAATGTCTGCTAAATAAACAACATTCGTTCCCGCTAACTGTGCAGTTAAATCTTCAATAACTCTTGATTTTTCTTCTCTAGTCATGATTTTTAATTTATACCGCTTTAGGATCTAAGGCAATCGCAGGACTCATTGTACTAGACAAGTGAATGCTTTTGATATAGGTTCCTTTCGCCGCAGTTGGTTTAAGTTTTAATAAAGTTTGAATGATTTCGTGAGCATTGTCATTGATCATATCTGCTCCGAAAGAGATTCTTCCGATACCAGCATGAACAATACCTGTTTTATCTACTTTAAAGTCGATTTTACCAGCTTTTACTTCGGCTACAGCTTTCGCTACATCCATAGTAACAGTACCAGTTTTAGGGTTTGGCATTAAACCTCTAGGTCCTAAAATACGACCTAATGGACCTAATTTACCCATAACAGCAGGCATCGTGATGATTACATCAATGTCTGTCCAACCGTCTTTAATTTTTTGCAAGTAGTCGTCTAAACCTACGTGGTCTGCACCAGCAGCTTTAGCTTCCGCTTCTTTATCCGGAGTAACTAATGCAAGTACTCTTACATCTTTACCAGTACCGTGAGGTAAGGTAACTACTCCTCTAACCATTTGATTCGCTTTTCTAGGATCAACTCCTAATTTCACAGCGATATCAACAGACTCATCAAATTTTGCAGAAGCAATAACTTTAATTAATGCCGAAGCATCTTTCAAAGAATATAATTTGTTCTTTTCAATTTTTGAGGCAGCCTCTTTTTGTTTTTTTGTCAATTTTGCCATGTTTTACGCTTTTTTTAGAGGAGATTCTCCACTTACAGTTATACCCATAGATCTAGCTGTTCCAGCGATCATACTCATAGCAGACTCAATTGTGAATGCATTTAAATCGACCATTTTATCATCAGCGATAGCTTTGATTTGGTCCCAAGTAACTGACGCTACTTTTTTACGATTTGGTTCACCTGAACCGGACTTTAGCTTTGTTGCTTCCAATAATTGGACAGCAGCAGGAGGAGTTTTTACGACAAAATCGAATGATTTGTCTTTGTATACCGTGATTTGCACAGGGCATACTTTGCCAGCTTTATCTTGGGTTCTAGCATTAAATTGCTTACAGAATTCCATGATGTTAACACCGGCAGCTCCAAGAGCAGGTCCAACCGGTGGCGATGGATTCGCAGCACCTCCCTTAACTTGTAGTTTAACTACTTTACTAATCTCTTTAGCCATTGTTTTTAAAAAATTTGCAACATTCTATGGAAGCAGAATGTTACGGTTTATAATAGTGTAACGAATTATACTTTTTCAACTTGCATAAAACTTAATTCTAAAGGTGTTTTTCTTCCGAAAATTTTCACCATTACTTCAAGTTTACGCTTTTCTTCATTGATTTTCTCAACAGTTCCATTGAACCCATTGAAAGGACCATCAACAACTTTTATAGTTTCACCAATATTAAAAGGAATTTGATGTGTATCTGTTTTCACAGCTAACTCATCCACTTTACCTAACATTCTATTGACTTCAGACATTCTTAATGGAACAGGATCCCCGCCTTTTACTTCACCTAAAAAACCAATTACACTTGTAATAGACTTAATAATATGAGGAATTTCTCCAGCAAGGTTGGCTTCAATCATTACATAACCAGGGAAATAAACTTTGTCTTTCGTGATTTTTTTTCCATCACGAACTTGAACCACTTTTTCGGTTGGAACAAGAACTTGTGAAATATAATCACTCATTCCCAATCGGTTAATTTCAGTTTCGATATAAGCTTTGACTTTATTCTCTTGTCCGCTTACAGCTCTAACCACATACCATTTTTTCACATTACTTTCTGTCATCACAAAAAAATTAAGCTTTTAACCAGTTAAAAAAACCAGCTATTGATTTTGCAAAAACTTCATCAACACCCCATGTTGCCAAAGCAAATAATACTGAAAAAACAGCTACAACAATAGTTAAACGTTGTACTTCAGCCCATTCTGGCCAAGTAGTGTTTGATTTTAATTCTTCAAACGCTTCCGATATATAATTTACAATTTTCATTATAATTTTGTTTTTTGTGGCACGGGCGGAGGGATTCGAACCCCCATCAACGGTTTTGGAGACCGCTATTCTACCCTTGAACTACGCCCGTAGTAAAAGCCAGCAAACGACCAAAAGGCTATTTGCTGGCTTTATTATTAGTACTTATAATTAAGCTACGATTTCAGTAACCTGACCTGCACCTACAGTTCTACCACCTTCACGGATAGCAAAACGTAAACCTACGCTCATTGCGATTGGGCTTAATAAAGCAACATTGATAGTCAAGTTATCTCCTGGCATAACCATTTCTATACCTGTAGGCAAAGTGATTACTCCTGTTACGTCAGTTGTACGAACGTAAAATTGTGGGCGATAATTATTGTGAAATGGTGTGTGACGACCACCTTCTTCTTTTTTCAAGATATACACCTCTGCTTTAAAAGTAGCGTGTGGTTTAACAGAACCTGGCTTAATGATAACCATTCCTCTTTTGATAGATTCTTTATCAATACCTCTTAATAACAAACCTACGTTATCTCCAGCTTCACCTCTATCTAAGATTTTACGGAACATTTCAACTCCTGTAATAGTAGAAGTTAATTTATCAGCTCCCATACCAATAATTTCAACAGCATCTCCTGTATTAGCAATACCAGTTTCGATACGACCTGTAGCAACAGTTCCACGACCTGTAATTGTAAATACATCTTCAACTGGCATCAAGAATGGTTTTGCAGTATCACGAACTGGTTCTTCAATCCACATATCCACAGCAGCCATTAATTCAATGATTTTAGGAACCCAAGCTGGATCATTATTCAATCCACCTAAAGCTGAACCTTGAATAACTGGACAGTTATCACCATCATACTCGTAGAACGACAATAAATCTCTGATTTCCATTTCAACTAATTCTAACAACTCAGCATCATCAACCATATCCACTTTGTTCATGAAAACTACCATTCTAGGAATACCAACTTGGCGACCTAAAAGGATGTGCTCACGAGTTTGTGGCATTGGTCCATCAGTTGCAGCTACCACTAGAATAGCACCATCCATTTGAGCAGCACCTGTAACCATGTTTTTTACGTAATCCGCGTGACCTGGACAGTCAACGTGAGCGTAGTGACGGTTAGCGGTTTCATACTCAACGTGAGATGTGTTGATAGTAATACCTCTTTCTTTTTCTTCTGGAGCGTTATCAATTTGATCAAATGATTTCGCTTGACAGTAACCTGCATCTGACAATACTTTTGTAATTGCCGCAGTTAATGTAGTTTTTCCGTGATCCACGTGCCCAATTGTTCCAATGTTTAAGTGGGGTTTGTTACGGTTAAAATTTTCCTTTGCCATTTTACTTAATTTTTAATCTTAGTTATATATTAGTGTTCAAAATTCTCTATTCTATTTGAGCCAACTACGGGAATTGAACCCGTGACCTCTTCCTTACCAAGGAAGCACTCTACCCCTGAGCTAAGTCGGCAGTTTTCCTTGATGCTTTACTCACTTGACTTGTCATCCTACCTAATCACGAATACATTTCGGATCGAAGAAGGATTACAAGCAAAGCTTGTGATCCGTAAGGGCGGACCCTTACTAAAATTTTGAAGTTCCCATTTTTACGAAAGTGAACTTTCGACAAATGCGCCCTTCAAAACTTTCGTGGGGAGAGCAGGATTCGAACCTGCGAAGTTCACACAGCAGATTTACAGTCTGCCCTCGTTGGCCGCTTGAGTATCTCCCCAACTTTTTTTATTAACGCCTCGACAATTATAGAGCCGGCGGAGGGACTCGAACCCACGACCTGCTGATTACAAATCAGCTGCTCTAGCCAACTGAGCTACGCTGGCATAATCAATAAAAAAAGCCCGCTATTTCTAACGGACTGCAAATGTATATCATTTTGTTTTTTAATCAAAACATTTTTACGAAAAATTTTATTTAAATATTTGTTCTTATTTTTTCTTTTCTTTTTATCAATAAACGCTCTAAAGATTCCGCCGAAACCTCAATTGCTTCCTCAAAAGTTTTACATTGCTTTTTTACCATAAAGTCATCTCCTGGAACATGAATTTTAACCTCGACAATTTTATTTTCTTTTTCACTTGTCTTTTCAACTTTTAAAAAAACATCAAAAGAAACAATTTTATCATAATACTTTTCCAATTTTACCATTCTTTCTTGGATAAAATCTACTAGCTTTTTGTCGACTGCGAAATTAACAGCGTGAACATTTACCTTCATAATAATATTTTTTAGTTATTAAATAATATCGAATTATTTTTTACTCCTAGGATGTGCCTTTTCATAAACCTTTTTCAACTCCGCTAAACTACTATGTGTATAGACTTGTGTCGAAGCCAAACTAGAATGTCCTAATAATTCTTTAACCGAATTAATGTCTGCCCCATTGTTAAGTAAGTGAGTTGCAAAGGTATGTCTTAAAATATGCGGACTCTTTTTTACCTTCTCTGAGACATTACTAAAGTAGTAATTAATTATTCGATACACAAAAGAATCATTTAATTTAATACCATTTTTAGTCAAGAAAAAAAAGTCTTTATCTTTAATTAGCTCTATATTAGCCCTTTCCGACAAATACGCGCTGATTTGTTCTACTACTATTTGTAATAATGGAATGATTCTCTCCTTATTTCTTTTCCCGATAACTTTTATCGTACTATTCGAGACATTAACATTCGATAAAGTAAGATGAATCAATTCCGTTCTTCGAATTCCAGTAGTATAAAACAAATCGATAATCAGCTTGTCTCGAAGTCCTTCAAAACCATCTGGATATTGAATCTGATTTAAAACCAAATCGACTTCCTTTTCAGAAAAAGGAATTTGAATTTTCTTTGGCGACTTTAATGCTTTATGCTTCAGTAATGGACTGACTTCAATTTGCCTGGTTTTCAACAAAAATTTATAATAACATTTTAGAGAAGCTACCTTTCTATTGACCGATGAATTCGAAACGCCAGCATCCACTAAAGAAACAATCCAACTTCGAATTTGACTATAATTGACTTCTATCAAATCTTCCTGGTCGAATTCCCTTTTAATAAATGCTTCAAAAACTAGTAAATCTGTCCCATATCCAGTCACCGTATGAAGAGAATATTTTTTCTCCAACTGCAAATAATCACTAAAAGCTAGCTTGCTATTATCCATAAAAAAACCGTTAGTATCAAAGGTATTAAACTTTAATGACTAACGGTTTCTATTTTGAAAAAGTTACTACTAACTTTCTAAATTGTCTCTCATGTTCTGAATGTAAGCCGCTTTCTGGATTTTCATTCTATTCGTAACAGAAGGTTTGATAAAAGCTTGACGTGCACGCAACTGACGAACAGTTCCAGTCTTATCAAATTTTCTTTTATAGCGCTTTAATGCTCTATCGATATTTTCTCCGTCTTTAATTGGTATAATTAACATAATATAGACACCTCCTCTCGTTAAGG
>JAYVZG010000082.1:0-3077 GCA_043783565.1 Flavobacterium sp.
TGAAATACATACTTGTTTCAAAGCATTTGATAACATCATTACAAAACACAACATCGAAAAAATAAAAACTATTGGTGATAGTTATATGTGTGCAGGGGGTTTGCCTGTTATCAATAAAACAAGCGCAAACGATGTTGTAAAAGCGGCACTCGAAATTAAACACTTTATGAAGCTCCATTCAGAGCAAAGAATTATTGAAGACAAAGAAATTTTTGAAATAAGAATTGGCATTCATACTGGCCCGGTTGTAGCGGGAATTGTTGGAGTCAGAAAATTCGCTTATGATATATGGGGTAATACGGTGAATATTGCATCGAGAATGGAGAGCAGTGGAGAAGCGGGAAAAGTAAATATCAGCGGCAGCACTTATGAATTAGTGAAAGACAAATTCAATTGTGTGCATCGTGGAAAAATTCAGGCGAAGAATAAAGGGGAAATTGATATGTATTTTGTGGAAATTGTTTCATAGCATGAGTAGCCCGAACGCATAACATCAAGATTAAAAGAAATAAAAAAAAGAAGGGCTTTGAGAGATAAATGAATGGAGTTGCTTCTAATAAACAGTTCAGTGGTTAATTGAACATTTGTGCTTCGTATGAAGTGCGTTAACGAACAGTAGTGCTTCTAATCCCTTCTTTTTTTTTACTTCTTTAATCCATTCTTTATGCGCAACGCTTGGCAGCAATGAAACATCCTACTATTTTCCGAAATGCAGAAAGTTTTGTACATTTAAAAACTTAAATTTAATAGATGAGAAAGAAAGCGATAATTCAAGCACTAAACGATTTTCCGAATATCATAAAATTAGATGATCTAATTGAAAAATTAATTGTGCTTGAAAAAATTGAAGTTGGTTTAAAGGATGTAAATGAAGGCAGAACCATCGATCACTCTACGGTAAAGAAAAGAGTTAAGCAATGGTCAAAATAGTTTGGAGTAAAACAGCTTTACTTGATTTAAAGAACATCTTTGATTACATCGCTAAGGATTCAAAATATTATGCAGTCCGATTTGTAGATAGAATAATTGTTTCAGTTGATCAACTAGAAAATTTCCCATATTCAGGACGTATTGTTCCTGAAAAAAAATAATGAAACTATTCGAGAAATTATTTTTGGAAATTATCGAATCTTTTACAAAATAATTTCTCCAAATAAAATTTCAATTCTGAGAATTCATCATAGTGCGAAAAACGTGAAGTAGCGTGCGCGCATAACATCCGTATTGCCACAACACTTTTTCTCTTTTAATTTTTATCTTTGGTAAAAAGTGCTGCGACAATACTCCGGACGTTATGCGTCATGCTTTGGCGACCTGCTAACTCCAAGCTGTGGTGCAAGAAACGAACTGTGAAAAACAGAAAAACTGGACGATAAAAACCGAAAAAAGTAAGCAAAAATAAAAGTATGGACTAAGCACTATAAGCACTAAAAAAAAATGAAAATAAATTTGATTCTCCTTTTAGCAGTTCTGCTTTGCAGCAATCTTTTTGCACAACCATTTCAAATCGGACATACTACAATTACCTTAATTGATATCGGTCGAAACAACCGCGCGATTCCTACTGAAGTGTACTATCCCGCTGATGTTGTAGGAAATAATGTAGCGGTCACAATTGCTAGCAATAATAAATTTCCCGTAATTAGTTTCGGTCACGGCTTTGTAATTACATGGGATGCTTATCAGAATATTTGGGATGCCCTTGTGCCAGAAGGATTTATTATTGCATTTCCGAAAACCGAAGGAGGTTTTGCACCCTCACATACTGAATTTGGAAAAGACATTGCTTTTGTACTTTCTGAATTAACCGCTCTTGGTCAAGACACTTCTTCATTGTTTTATAATCGTGTTGACACGATGAATTGCGTAATGGGACATAGCATGGGGGGCGGTTCTGCTTTTCTTGCTGCACAGTTTAGTCCGGCAGTGAAAACGTTAGCGACACTCGCACCTGCCGAAACAAATCCATCTGCTATACAAGCAGCTGCAAGTCTTAGTATTCCTTCATTGATATTTGCCGGAGGTAATGATTGTGTTACGCCTCCTCCAGCTAATCAAATACCTATGTTTGACTCCTTGCAAAGCAGTTGCAAAACTTTTGTAAGTATTAATGGCGGAAGCCATTGCCAGATGGCTGATAATAATTTCCTGTGTAGTTTTGGCGAAGCAACATGCACGCCCCAACCAACTATTATGCGCGCTGAACAGCATATTGTTATTAACCGCTATTTACTTCCCTGGTTAAAATACGAGTTGAAGAGTGATTGCTTTTCAGGTGCGCAATTTGATTCGCTGATTACAACAGATACCAACATTGTTTTTCAAAAAACCTGTTTGCTTTGCATTACCACTTCAGTCAATGAAAATACTGCAACTTTCAATATAGAAATTTTCCCAAACCCTTTCAATAATAAAATATTTTTTCAATTCAATCAATCAGAAAACAGTAAAGTCATTATTGATTTATACCTAATGAACGGAAGCAAAATATTTTCTCAAACTTTTGCAAACGTCAAATCAAATGAAAAACTTAAACTGAATTTAAGAGAAGATTTGCCCACCGGAATTTATTTGCTGAACGCGACAGTTAATGGAAAACATAGTGTCAGGAAAATAATAAGACAATGAAAATAATTTCTGTTTTTGGAACATTTAAAGAAATTGACGAAGTAGCATAAACGCATAACAGCGGGTTTAAGAAATTGGCGGTGACATGCTTAAATGAACATTTGTCCTTCGTATTAAGTGCAGTGCTTGTAGTCAGTTTTGTGCTCCGAAATCACCAACTTCTTGTAGCTGCAAAACGTCAGACTGTGCAAAATCCTTTTATAATTTTCCAATCTAACCATTTGATTTAATTTTAGGTTGCCGCATCTTTAAATACAAATAAAAGGCAATGGGTTATCAAAAAGGAATTGACAGTGAACAGACCATATTGTTTCCAGTGAATTTGGAATTAATGTTTGGAATAAAGCCTCCATTGCAATAGGTTACATTCTGCTCAAAGTAAAAAAAACAACGGAGAATTTGGACTAATCAATTTCACTTACAACTTTCGGAGGGTTATGAATATTTTT
>JAYVZG010000083.1:0-8199 GCA_043783565.1 Flavobacterium sp.
TTCTCCAATTATTCTCAACGGATTTTCAAGTTTTCCTCGAAGTAAATTCAATTGTGAATTTACATTTGTGCAGCTCTGAGCCGACAGCGATAACGTTTCCTTGCTAGAACTCGTGGCGGCTTGGGAACCGAGTTTTTTCCACCAAGTAGGAGCGAAGTTAGGAAAAAGAAACGGACAATTTACCGAAAAACTAGCCATGAAGTTTTAGCATGTGTTGTGAGTAGGCAAAACTAAAATTTAATCTAATCTTTCACTTGTTGTCCAACCTATAATATATCGGTCCTCTTCATTTTTGTATGATATCAAGTTCCAAATTCTATTGTGTTTTATTATAGTAATTTCTGTTGCGATAGGAATACTATCAATTATTTTGGATGTACTTCTTGGATATGTATATAATGTTTTTTCGAGACTATTTATGGAAGTAGGACAAGTATTAACGATTGTAATATTGTTAGTAGTATTATTAATTACTACTTCTTGGTTTGTAATATCAGAGTTTGCATTATTGATAGATTGAGTTGCGATTGTTACAAGTATATTTATTACTAAATCCATTATAAATGCGCGTGTCAGTGTTCTTATGTTTCGGGAACTAAAAACTTTATTTAAAAAGTTGTTTATAATAGTGAAAGCATATTCTGAAGAATCGTTTATGCTACCAATTAATTTATTAGCTTCATCAAGAATTTCCTCTATAGCAGCTTCTATATTTGCTTGCTCAGTTTTATGATTCTCAATATCAATTCCAACTGAATTTTCTATTATTGTTTTGAATGATCTTTCCTTCGGAAAAATATGCTCAATATTGTTAAAAGCTTGGAAATTTTTATCAAGTATGGCAATTTTTTCATAGATAGAGTTGGTGAAAGCAAAGTTTACCTTTTTGTTAGAAATGTTCTCCCAATTAGCTTTAGAGTAGGCAATATTATTAAATTTTTGACTTGCTGCAATTGCTTTTCCTGCCGAGCTAATTGCAGACATTTCTAAAAGACCAATTTTTGAATTGAAGTCTGATATTTGTTTCCCCATTTCAAATGGTTGGTTAATTTTACTAATCTTATCGATTAAATGAAAAGTTGATTGATAAGGTTTCAATATTTTGTTTACTCTTTCATTCATCAAAAGAATATTTTTGAAGGAATCTTCCATAGGATAATATTTAATAGTTTTTTCAATACGCCGGCTACTCATTGCTTACTCACATCGTTCCGGCGCCAGAAGCAGTCGCGGCTTGGCGACTAAGTTTTCTCCACTAGGAGAAAACGAAAATAGGAAAAAGAAACGAACAATGAACCGAAAACTAGCGATTGCTTTTGACGCCTGTTAGCCGTTCGGTTTTCTTATTGTTATTTAATATGATACTTTTAGCTGTATATTACCCTACAGTTTCAATTCAACTTTTCATATATCCATATATAATCTCCATCTATAAAATTGCTAATTATGTGATTACTTGCGTCATTATTAGCAGTTTCCAAATAAAACATATTTAATTTTAAAGTTGTATCTGTCACTTCTGACACTCTATATTTTGCTTTACGAGTTATTATAGAATTATTAACTTTACGAACATCTTCTAACGTATCATTCGCAATTGTAAAATTACCATTCATAGAATTTTGATCACATGTGTCAATATTATTTATTTGTACATGTATCCAAAAATTTAATATTGAAACTCCATTTGATTGAAATTCTGTAGTTTCAAAGTTATTGTTACAAGTCCAAACTGGAATTAAATTTCCATTATACAACACAGAATTAAGTTGCCATTTACCTATAATTGGAGATGAAATAACGATATTAGATTGTTGATCTTCGCCTTTTGAACAAGAATATAGTATAATTACTGCTATTACAAATTTTAGTTTTTTCATAAAATCGTGCTTGTTACTATTTGTTTTTAAACTGACGGCTAACGTTTCCTTGCTAGAGCTCGTGGCGGCTTGTGGAAAGCTTTTTTTCCATAACCGACCGAGCGAAGTTATGAAAAGAAAACGAACAATTTACCGAAAAACTAGCCATGAGTTTTAGCAAGTGTTAGCTGTTCGCCCTTTTTTCGATTGTTATGTTAGCCTTTATCTGTTTGGTCAATCCCATATACTATTGCATTTTTAAGTATTTCAATGTTTATATCTTTAAGCGTTTTAAATTTAATACAATAACTTGTTACATTTGCCTTACCTATTTTTATACTAAAGGTATTGGATAAGTATTTTTTGTCTTCAAGTCCCATAATGTAAACCGAAATACCTGTTGTATTTCCACTTATTCCAATTTGATAAAACTCTTTATTTGATCCGTCTTTATAATAAATAGTAAATTGACCATAGCCAATATTTGGATTTGTGATTACTTTGCCTGTATTGTCTTTACCGTCTAAAAACCATAATTTACTTTTGGGCATTACTTCAATAATTTGCTGATGCAACGCATGCATATCAGAACGTTTAGGTTCATCTTGGCTGTCAATATATTCCTTGATTTGTTCTTCTATATTCATATAAAACTTCTATTATTTTTATCATTTGTTGCATTAGGTTATTGAATTTACCGGTGTGCAATAGGGTGACAGCTAACGTTTCCTTGCTAGAGCTCGTGGCGGCTTATGGAAACCTTTTTTTCCATAACCGACCGAGCGAAGTTATGAAAAAGAAACGAACAACTTACCGAAAATTAGCCATGAGATTTAGCAAGTGTTATGAGGAGTTTCGCCGAAGGCACGAGAGCAGACAACGGGAGCAATTCCAACATTCTAATCCAATAGGCAAACAATTATTGTCCAGATTATTTTCCACAACTATAAAACTTGCTTTTGGAAAGTAAAATTTTCAATTTAGAATTTTAATTTTTTCTTTTCAGACCAATAATTTTCCAATAGCATTTGTCAAAAGACACGAGAGTTACGCTCCAAAAAAGGTTTAACCAAACCTTTTTTTGCAAAATGCCTGAGTAATCCAACTTCATTAGAATTATCTTCCAATTTCATTTGGCAAACACAATATCAAAACATTAATTTTCAAAGCGTCAAATTCAAAACCAAGTGTGAATTTTTCAACGGCGAAACTACTCATAATGTTTGGCCGCCATTCGTCAGTTGCGGTTTATGGAAAGTTTACTTTCCATTTCCGCAGACGAAGTTAGGAAAAAAAACTTCCCTAAAGACAAAACCAGCAATTGCGAGTGACGGCTGTTGTGAGCTGGTTTAGTATTTATTCCATTGTTCGAATTCCACTGATATTTACTCCAACTTTTCCATTCCAATTATCCAATTTTTTACATTTTTCAGTGCAATTTTATAAATTTGCTTCTTTAAAATTCAAAAAAAAAATCGCGCTCCGCGCGATAAACGGCTTTTTTCACGCCGCCAACTTTTTCACGACCAACACAAGTTGTGAGTTTGGTTTTTCAAAATTCAGTTGCTCAATTTCCATTTTTTGTATTGTTTAATTTTTGTCCACTTTTCAAAAGTTAATTGATAATAACCAAATTTATTTTCGGCTCAACTTTAAAAAATAGAGTTGAAATGGGCAAGAGTTCAACAATTATTTATGTGATATTATTCGATTCTCGATTTTTGAAAAACTAGCTCACAACGGTCGATGCTAGAGCTTGTGGCGGCTTATGGAAAGCTTTTTTTCCATAACCGACCGAGCGAAGTTATGAAAAGAAAACGAACAATTTGCCGAAAAATTAGCCATGAGATTTAGCATTTGTTGTGAGCTGGTTATCTTAATTTATTCCAATGTTCCAATTCCATTGTACAAATTATTTAGTCCAACCAATTACTTTATCAGGATTTATAACGTTAATTATAATCTGTACTGGATAATCAAGTTTCACTATTTATAACCACCTTACTATAAAATTCTAATCTAACATTAACGTTAAAATTATGTTAAACTCTATCTATCTATCTATCTATCCAAATAAACCTCTAAATTAGAGAATTATTAACTTTTTATACGCTAAACTTATGATTTCAAAAAACATTTTTTCTAGATTTTTTAGTTTCCTAGCCATGGCAACTTTATTGGTAGCTTGATCTCAAAATGATGACATTGCCACGACCACAACCAAGGATGCGCAAGCCAACCGTTCTGCTAATGCTGCCAATTTACCACACGGTAAATTGATTATCAACAACAACACCCAATATACTTTTATTGATTATTTGGGCGTTGTTCATCTACTAACACAGACTTGGGTGGAGCAGAAAATAATTATTAACCCATACACCAACATCGAGTTAGCAAAATTTTCCAGCACCACAACTCAAAATATTGATTATGTTGGCACTGGGAGGTGGATACAAACACCTTTAAGTGGGGTTTCTACTAATATATCTGAACAGTATGCTGATACCAGTTATCTTGTTGTAGATGGTGTCACATCTTATGCAGAATGGTTTAGCTTTGATGCAAAATCTACCAACGGAGGAGCTGTCAAATTTTGGTTTAAAGTAGATTATCTAACAGGTGAGATTTTTGTTCCAGATCCTCAAGGTACTTTTACGACTACAGCTTTCGTGAATGATTCTGGTGATATTGTGATTACTTTAGAAGAGTAATTGTAAAAAAAAACAAATACCACGCATCAACTAAACCATTATAGGCTGAAATTCTATAATGGTTTAGTTATTAAAATTAAAAGCATATGCGTGAGGTAATTAACAAATTTCAAAAAAAACACATAGATTCATTGAAAAAAAATAGCTTTGTTAAGACCAAAGTATTGGTTAACATAGTTATGATTTGCTATCCTAAAAAGGAATGCCTTGATAATTTTATAAACCTATGAATGGATGTGGGTTAAATAACAAACAAATTATAAACCAATGAAAAAAACATACTTATTTTTTGTTCTCTTATTATGGTGTTCAGCTTTGGCACAATTTGATTATCAGAAAATCTGGAGCACCTATTATTTCCCAGATACAACCAAAGCCTATGGTTCTGTTATAGACAGCGAAGGCAATATTATTGTAGTAGGAAGTTTCTACAGAGTAATATACAATACCAGTCCCGCAGAGTTTCATCCGTCTGGGTATTACGAACCTTATATCACACCCAATGCGCACCAAACAACCATTAGTGAGGACAATATTTACAATTATACCGACGGATTTATCACCAAATTTAGTCCTGATGGTGGGGTTATTTGGTCTACTTTTTTGGGTGGGTCTAAAAACGATGGCGTCTTTAATGTTGCCGTAGACAACCTTAACAACATCTATGTTACCGGTCTTACGCGCAGTGCTACAGGGATAGTCACAGCAGGGGCTTATATTTCTGATTATGCTTCGATGGTTGGTTCAAATAGTGGAGATACAACTCCACTAGTTTCAGGCTATGGGTTTTTATCTAAATTTGATGCTTCGGGCAGTTTGCAATGGAGTACTTACTTGCCTGGTGTAGGAGGAGCAAACAATTCATCTATTTTTTCTTTGCCTTTGTTGGTTAGCAATAGCAATACTATTTATGTAGCAGGCGTTGTAACTGTTGGTAATACTAGTATCGGTACTGCGGGAGCTTTTCAGGAAAATTTCCACACTTTACCACTACCACCATTAACAAGCTACTCCAATGGATTTATTCTAAAATTTGATGGGCAAGGCAACAGACAAGCAGGTACCTATTTTGGCTCAAATACTTTTCTAAGAGACATTGCTACAGACAGTCAGGGAAGCATTATTATTGTTGGGTATCAGAATTATCGAAGCGACGAAATACTTGCTACGTCAGGTAGTTATCAGCCAACAAGACCGTCATTTGCACCTAGTAATATAAATGGAGGAGCAGGTTTTATCGCTAAATTTAGCTCAGACTTAAGCTCAAAAACATGGTGCACGTATTATGGTGATGCTACAACCCCAATTGATTTAAAATCGGTAACGACCTTTGGTACCGATATCTATTTTTCTGGAAGAGGAGCCGCTAGTACTTCAATAGCTATTCAAGGCTGTGCTTCACTAGGAGCATTTTCAGAAGCACCATCTCCAAGTTTTATGGCAAAACTCAACGGGGCAGGAAATACCCGAATATGGGGAACGTATTTACCATTTTTAAGTCATATACTAGGTAATCTTGATATAAATACAGTATCTGATTTAACGGTAAAAAACAACAAATTATATATAGTAGGCAAAACTAGTGCTACAACAGGGGTTAGTACAGCAGGTGCTTACCAAGAAAATTATGTGAGTGTGCCGGGGGTGTCATTTCCTACGACAGATACTTTTATCATGCAGTTTAGTTTGGATGGTGCTAGAAATTGGGGCACTTATTTTGGAGGGTTACTAGACGATTTTATAAGCAGTATTAATGTTACCGAAAATGACAATTTTTATATAGCTGGCGATACCTCTAGCACCACCATGATTGCAACACCCAATAGTTTGCAGCCCAATCTTATAGTAACACCCTTAACCAATGACAGAGTAACTAATATGTTTCTAACCAAGTTTGGCAACCCTTTAGGGGTTCAACATTTTGCTGACAACAACTTAAAAATAGTACCTAACCCAAGCAATGGGAGGTTTGTGTTGTCTGGTAGTATAAAAACTCCCTATGATACTTTGTCATTAGTAGTTTATGACAACTTGGGACGAGTAATTGCGGAGCAAAATTTCTCATCTTTGCAAACAGCAATTTATAAGGAGTTTGATTTTAGTGGGGTTTTAGCTAAAGGAATTTATTTCGCAAAACTAACTTCTGGAAATGAACTTTTGCAAACGTTTAAGATTTTGGTAGAGTAGAAATAGTTATTGAAGTAGTTTAATATTTTATGTCTATTTACAACATTTGCTTTGTATGTTTTTTGTCTTAAAAATTGCGTTAGATTCTTGAGTCTGCTATTAACTAGCTCACAACGTTCCGCCGCTTGGCGAGGTTGCGAACTTCGTAACCGAGTATTTTCCATTAAGAAAATATTTCTTGCGAAACGGAAGCGTGAACTTACCACAAAATTCGCAATCTTGCCAAACGGCTGTTATATGATGCCCTTTTTTTCTTTTGGTTTGCGGTTTTGTTTCCATTCCTTTTAGATTTCCTTTTCGGCTTTCTATTTATGTAATTCAGATTGCTATAAATATAAATCGGACAGTCATAAATATAAGTCAGATTTGAATAAATATAAATTGACTTTTAATAAATATAAATATGACAAGCATAAATATAAATGCGGAACGCATTTATATAACTGCGAAGCAGGTATATATTATTGCGGTAGCAATAAATATAAATTGGCTAGGTAGTTTTATGTTTTGGCTTGTCATATTTATATTTTATGTTTCGTTATTTTCTTTTCTTGGTAAATTCTATTCCTTTTACTTGTGCAAATTGTGGACTTGTTGAACCGAAAACTGATTTAACGTATTTTTTAACTTCTGCTGCGATGTCAAACAATCCTGTGTCTGTTCCGTAAATTGCAGTATCTCTTGCAATTCTTGAATTGCTTACGTTGGTGTATGCTGTGGCAACTGCACTATTTTTAGCGGTTAGGTCGGCTTGTTTCGCTGTTAACGTTACGATTTTCAAATCGTTTTCGTTTGGCGAATAACTTGGTTCAGTTTGTAAAACCGAAATAATACCCGTTAAATGCTGAATTTGTTGGTCGTAAGATTGTTGACTTGTTGAAATTGTGTTTGGAGCTGGTGCGTTTGGGTTGGCTGGAGTTTCTACCGCTTTGGCTCTGATGCCTTGCATTTTTTTGTTGAATGCTTTCGCATCAGCAATTTTTTCGGTAGTTGCATCTGTGGTTTGTAATGCGTTTATCAATCTTGTTGATAATGATTTTAAATCTTTGAATGCTACAACTCGCTCATTAACTTTGTTGTTGTAGGCTGTGTTTTTTGTAACTACATCGGCTAAACTGCCTTGTGATGTTGTGTATAACGCTGTAAGTTGTGGCAACTTTAGTGCGTTTTTGTTTGGGTTGTAAGTTGCTCCGTAACCCGTCACGAATGAAATTAAATCTTGAAAATTTGCAACATTTTTTGCGTGTCCTGTTTCTGATGTAGATGCCATGTTTTTAGTGTTTTAGTTGGTTTATATTCCTCAAAAATAGTAAAAAAATCTTTTTGTAAGAAGTTTGTATTAATAATTCAAATTCACTCCAAAACCAATTCCCATATCGCTATCATAGTGAGTTGTTGCGCTAAAATTTCTTTTGATAATGTAACGCAATCCTGCCATA
>JAYVZG010000084.1:0-3054 GCA_043783565.1 Flavobacterium sp.
TGTTACAACCCTACTTATGGGTTTATTTGGTTATGGTCAGAAAAAATTATCTATATATAATTTCAGTCAATATGGCGTAAAAGTCAATAAAATTTATACAAAACCAGCTATTGGCAATTATCCTATTTTCTATAATAATTCAGGAGATATAGGTTTCCAACCAGGTAATTCGTATCAGTTAGAAAATTTGGGAAGCCTTACAAAGTTTCCGTTTTATTCTACCACAGCCACAATTTGTCTTAATCCTGTGACTTCTTGGGCGCGAAAAACCACTGCTACTGGTGCTCCAGTAGTATTTACAAACCTGAATGCTTGGAATAGCAATATGAGTATTACACAAGAGTTTAACTATATACAAACTGGTCTAAAACAAATTGCTTATATAGGTCCAGCATTTCCTAATCCATTTGAAGATTCTTTTTATCATATTAGGATTGAGTACGATCGTGTTTACTATACCCCCACAAATTACGAAGATGTAATTGTCTTTTTTGACATCTAACTTTAAAAAACATAAAAATGAAAAAATTAATTTTATTGCTCATGGTTTGTACATTAAGTATACAAGCCCAAAAAACAGTGAAAGTTTACAACTATACAGCAAGCACAGTATATATTCGTGATTTGGTGACAAGAACAAATACATATACTTTACCTGAATTCCATTTGAAACCAAACGGACAGATAACAATTGCCCCTTTTGGCTCTTACACGATCGTGAATACTGCTAATGCAACTCGATTTCCGTTTTATTCACCAACGAGCACACCTGTTATAACCACTTGGGAAAGAATTACTGCCACAGCACCAACTAACACAAATATGCCAAGTACCGCCGCTTGGTTACAAGGAGCCAACCAAGTATTTTATTGGGTAAATATTGGCATAGGCGGGTATACTGCCACTGTTGGAGTCCCTAGCTCTGGCCAACCAATTTCTAGTCCTTTGAATGGATATACAGTAAGTTATGCACAATTGGGAACAAATACATCTCCAATATACACGGTTTCAATAAATTAAATTCTACTACAACTACTATTTTTTTTTACTAACTGTAGTTGTAGTTATTAAAATTTTTGTCATGAAAAAAATAATAGTGTTTGTATTAATTAGTTTTGCTGCAAATGGTCAAGATTTGAATTTTAAGCGTAGTTGGGGTACTTACTTTGGAGATGATAGGTACCAGTATCTTGAATCGGCAGTTGATACTAATGGTAACTTGTATGTTGTCGGTTTAATTACTATTGATGAAACTGTACCCCTACCTGTTTTTGAAACAACAGTACATCAACCCAATTACGGTGGAGGAGTGTCCGATGGTTTTATTGCCAAACTCAACAACCAAGGAGCATTACTCTGGATAAGCTATTTTGGTGGTACAGGTCAAGATTTTATTTCAGGTATAGCTATAGATAGCGCTAATAGGGTGTATATTGTAGGGACTACCGACAGCAATACGGGTATTGCCACCACAGGCTGCTATCAGCCCACAATCGGCGGTAGTTGGGATATTTTTGTAGCTCGATTTACTCCAAATGGCATCTTGGATTGGAGTACTTATTATGGAGGTCAATTAGATGAAGGTGATGATTATGTAAATTCAGACGATAGAAAAAGACTTCAAATTGCTCATGATAGCACTAACAATTTTTACATATTAGCTATAACAGGAAGCTCTGGCTTGGGCACTACGGATACTTTTCAGACAAATAAAGAGAACTCTCCATATATTCTAACAAAATTTGATAATTACGGACAACGCATTTGGGCTACATATTATGGCAACTATACACAAAACCAAATCTATGGTCTAACTGCAACCACAGATGCCGTTTACCTTATAGGCAATACCTTCGAATTACCCACCTATGGCATTCCATACAACACTTATTTTGGCACTCCTGGTGCTTATAATGCACAACCCAATAATTACACAGATCTATTTTTATCTAAATTTGATACTGAAGGGCATCGGGAATGGAGCACCTATTATGGAGGTACAACTTTTGAAAACACGAGCTCAAACTGCGTAAAAACATTTCAAAACAAGTTATATTTTACAGGAATAGGATCAAGTAATATATTGGCTACGTCTGGTACTTTCCAAGAAACAACAAACGCAAGTAGTCCTTTTTTGGTAGCAATGAATCCCGATGGAACACGCAGAAATTGGGCAACTTTTAATGGACTCGCAGGAAATCAGGTCGCAATTTACAGTAGCCATAACTTAAATATTGCTTTAGACCCTACGGGTAACATATTCCAATGTGGCACTATTGGTTTGATGGACAACATAGCTACAAGCAACGGGTATCAAACCAATTTAAATAATAATTATTTGACCCATTATTTGGATGGTTTCGTTTCCATTTTTGATAGTTCTGGTCAAAAATTATGGGGTACTTATTATGGAGGAAATAATCGTGAAATAAAGATGAGTTCTCATCCCTATGCTAACAATTTTTATATTGTAGGTACTACCTCAAGCACAGAAAGTATAGCCACACCCAATAGTCTGCAACCCAATTTTGTTATAACCAATAACGACCCTAATGCTAGCTTGCGTACAAACATATTTATTGCACATTTTGAGCCAAACGCATTAAAAACAACTAAAAACACACTAGAAAATTTAGATTTATTTCCCAACCCAAATAACGGTAACTTTGGCATTAAAGGTAACTTTGCTGGTTTGCAAAATCTAGAAATGATTATTTATGACAATCAAGGCAGGATAATTTATACCAAAAAAATAATTGGTTTAGAGGATTGTACAACTATTAATCTCGAAAATAAGTTGCAATCTGGAATGTATTTTGTAAAAATTTTCAATACAGATGTTGAAAAAACAATCAAGATGATGGTGCGATAGATTTCATTTTAGTTCCGTTTAAATATTTCAAGAAATAAAATTATTTAAAGCGTTTTCATTTTGAATTAAAATTCTTTAAGACAACAATGCAAAATCCTAATCGAAATAGATTGGGATTTTTTTTTACCCAGTTGCATTTATTACTTGAATCTAAAAATTCCTGTAAAGAAAATTTTTAAAAT
>JAYVZG010000085.1:0-24072 GCA_043783565.1 Flavobacterium sp.
TGTCTTGTCCTGATATAGGTTGACTCTTTTTGTTATTAATTCAGGCTATAAGATTTGTATTCATGTTGTTGATTTTTGTGTGCAAACTCTGGCGTTTTCATTTCTAAGCTGTAATGTCTTCTTTGCTTGTTGTAAATGTTTACCGCTTGTTTGAGCATTTTCTTTGCAGTGACCAAGTTAGGTAATGTTTTGATAAAACCAAATTCATATTTTAGAATTCCGTTTACTCTTTCTGCTACAGCATTTTCATACGGATCATACTTTTGTGTTGTGCTTAGCAGCATGCCTTTTTCTTGAGCAAAGTCGGAGAATTCCGGGCAGCAATATTGAATTCCTCTGTCACTATGGTGAATAATGTTTTGGTGGCTGTAAAGCCTGTTTTTAAGCGCCATTTGCAATGCATCTTTGACTAGTGTCGCTTTCATATTTGTATCGATTTTATAACCCATGATTTTCTTAGAATAGGCATCGGTTACCAAAGCCAAGTAGGCGTGGTTCTGTTGGATTTTCACATAAGTGATATCACTCACCCAAACTTGCTCGGCATGAGTAGGAGTAAGGTTTTTGAGTCGATTAGGTGATTTATAAAATCCGTGTTTAGAATCAGTTGTTACGTGATATCTTTTAGTCTTTTTCACAAGCAATCGATTGTATCTTAAGAACGCGAAGAACGCATCTCTCCCCATTTTTATATTGTTTTTTTTGAAGTCCTCTTGCAAGTCAAGAAACAGTTTTCTACCACCATATTTAGATTGTTCTTTCCGAATAGGTCTGATGAGTTCTAAGATGATTTCTGTTTGTTTTTGCTTTAGTTTTTCAGTTTTAATTCGCTTATAATAAGCTTGTTTAGTTATCCCGAAACATTCATAGAAGTACCTTATTTTAAAAGGTCTTTTTTCTTTTTCTCTATCTCTTTTACTAATGCTTCGGGCATAGACTTTTTTACGATATCAATGCCTGTAGTTATTTCCATTTCAGCAATAACAATCTGCTGGAAGTCTTTGATGAATTCCAATTCTTCAATACGATCTTTGAGTTTTTTAATTTCTTGATTCTTACTCATTGTTTTAGAATTTTGATCAAAAGTACGTAATTTTTTCATCCAGTATGAAATAGAACTTCTGGAAATTCCATGCAATTTAGAGGCATGATTGATTGAAATTTGACCGTTTGTAACTTGGTCAATGATGGAAAGTTTGAGGTCAAAACCAATCTTTTGATACTCATTTTTTCGACAATGTTGATTCTTTGGATTTGTCATAGTTTACTAAAAGTGTTTAATTTTTAGTCAACCTATTTTAGGACGATGCACAATAATAAGTACGTTAATACTATCCATAACTAGGCGTTTACAGGTAAAGATACGATTATTTTTGTCCCGATATTAAGCGTACTTTCAATCGCTAATTTTCCGCCGTTTTTTTCAATTAGGGATTTACAAAGTTGCATGCCCAAACCAGTTCCTGCGTTGACTACTGATTTATTTTCAGCGATAGAAAATGAGTCTCTCAAGAGTTCATCAATGACTTCTTGCGACATGCCTGCTCCGGAATCTTCAACAACGACATCGTAAAATTGACCGTCAAAATTGCTAGTGTAAATCGAAATTAAACCATTGGATCCGGTAAATTTAATCGCATTGTCTAATAAATTCCTCAATACAATCTTGACCGAATCGAGATCTATAAAAACAACGGCATCTTTCGGCACTTTATTCTCAAAACGGATTTGCTTATCGATCATCAACGGCAAATAACTATGCGCCACCTGTTCGACAATCATAAACAACCGATGTGATTCCTGATGAAAGTAATCTTGTTTGGTCTGAAGCATCGCCCAATGCAGCAGATTGTCTAGCAAACTATAAGCCCCATTGGCAATCATCGAATTGCTGTGCAGCTGCTTGTCGAGTTCATGATAATCTTTCGACCGGAGGTTTTCCTGTAATTTGTTATTGCTAGTCTTAAGCGCATTCACGGAAGATCTCAAATCATGGCTAACGATAGAGAACAGGCTGTCTTTGGTGGCGTTCAATGCGCCGAGCGCTACCTTTTGGGAAAGGATAATCTTGTTGTTTTTTATTTTTTGCTGGTAGAAATAAACGCCGGTTCCGAACAGTGCCAACAGTAATAATGAGGAATAGAAAAGTCCGTTACGCTGGGCTTCTCGGATTTTGTTTTTGGCTTCGAGTAATGAGATTTCTTTTTGTTTTTGCTTCACGATGTATTTCTTTTCGAGTTCAGCAATTGCCCATACTTTATTTTGATCGTTTAACGAATCTTTCCAATTTTCATATTCTTTTCTGTAAACTAATGCTAAAGTCAAATTTTTTCGATTTTCTTCAACGGCAGCCATGTTCATAGCAGCATTTTGTTTCAATTTAAAATCTTTTGTTTTTTTAGATAATTGATAAGCTTTCTCAAAGTAAGGGATTGCTAGTTGATCTTCATATTGCTCGTAGTACAAATTGGCAATATCCATGTAGGAACCAATCAGCATCAACGTATCTTTTTCTTTTTCCTGAATTTGCAATCCTTGCATCAGGTATCGTTCTGCCTTATCGAATTGCTTCAAATGAAAATAACATAGGCCGATATTATGATATAAACCACTTCCTTTGAAAGAATACCGGCTTTTATTTTGTCTTTCTGCTTTATTAAAAAAATATAATGCTTCTGAATAATGACTTCGCTCAAGAGCAATTTCGCCCAAATGGGTAGTGACAATAGAATAAAATTTAAATGTAGTCGGAATCAAAAAAAACTCTTTTTCAGCCTCTTGCAGCAGTTTTTTTTCTTGTAGGCTTATGGCTCTAAAAAGATGACAATAATTATCAATTGTGGCATTTTTATTCCTCAACTGCTTCATGGAATATACAATAGTAGAATCCCACTCCTTCTTTTTTAAAAAAAAATATGCCTTATAAAATTCTGGTTGATTCCGAAATGTGTAGACCGCCTTTTTTAATTCATCATTAAAAAAATCACTTGCAGATTCGGTTTGCCCGAATGAAGCTTCATAAAACAATAGTATTATTAAGCAAACCAGAGTTTTTTTAAACATAAATTGAGATGGTTTACTTTATTTAACCATTTTATTTAAAATCCACTACTATTTAATTATCGTAAAGGAGGCGTGGTTGACTGAACCGTAGTAACCGTTCCTCTCGAAGTTTTTGGATCGGAAATATTGTTAAACACAGTAATTTGATTGACCGGATATCCCGTTTCAAGATCAAAATGAAAATAATATAGATTGTACTTACTCCCATCACCATTGCCGCTACTACCTTCCTGAATATAAAAAGTAGTATAATTATCGGTCACACCAATGATAGGTGCTGTGAGTTTATTACTCGCAAAAACAAGAATTCTGACTTTGAGAACATTTACATTTACAGCGCTTTCAACAGTAGCAAGCGGATCCAAAGGTTTTATATACTGCTCAGCAGAAACCAATGGCGCAATTTCATTTCCTTTTTCTTCTTCACTTATCAGCAAAGGTTTTTTATCAAAAGTGTCAAGTTGAATAAGTCCGAATGGGGAAAATTTTTGAACGTTTACTATTACTGTAAAGTCTTCGCCTGTAGGGCTTGAAATTGGTGAATTGCTCATCTTAAAAAGTTTTAAATTTGTAATTGATTGAATGAAATTTTGTTGAAATTATTTCTTTTTCAATAAAAGTAATAATTTTTTTGACTAAAACAATTTTAGCCGGTTAAAATTTGACAACCAGACGATTATACTTTTAAAAATTACGTTCTTAAACTAAGTGTATTTATGATTTATAGTTAGTAAAGGGTTCATATCCAATCCAAAAACAACAATGTCAAAAACCATAAAATCGGCACACTTTCTACCCAAAAGGACGTGTAATATTTACTTTTTCGAACGGACGAGAAGTAAATAAAAAGCACGGTCACAATTGAAATAACCAGCGATACGTAACTCGAATTGTTTTTGAAAAACTCGAGCATAAAAAATGGAATTACCAATAACGTTCCAAAAATTTTAGTGGATTGAATTCCGAATTGTTGGGGTAAGGTTTTCATTGATGGATGATCGGTTTTGCTGTCGGAAATTTCAAAAGGAATTAGCAAACTTACAATGATTAAAAAACGTTGAAGAAGTGTGACGTAAAAATCGACGCTGCTGAATGTCAACATAATATTGGGAACATAAACCGTAATTGCCGTGATACAAAAACTCACCAAGAACATTTTTATAAGTCCAAATTTTCGGAAAAAAGGATACAAAACAATAACAGTTCCAATCTCGAGAAAAGCCAGTTGCATCGGTTTAATCAAAAGTAAAAAAAAGTAAGTGGCTGCAATTAATGATAAAACACTAACCAAACTTATGGCTCGATTTTGAGAAAACCATTTGCCGTTGTGTAGAAAAGAGTCAATGTGTTTTAGAAGATTATAACCTACCACTGTTGCGAAAAAAATAACAAAATGGATATTGATTTGCGAAGGAATTTTTAAAGTTAGTTCTGTAGTTTTAGTCAAAGCCAAGACGGCAAAACCGATATGTAAACTTGCATTGAGGTAAAAATCGAAAAGTCGTTTTAGCATTCTCATCCAACAAAATTAATCAAACTGTTAATAACAACGCTTTTTGGTTCAAAAATTACTTAAAATGAAAGGTTAAAGACTACTGATTTTTGAGATTATTACCTAAATTTGTGCTTCAAAAAAACACACAATCCTACCAATATTTTTTATGAGAACAGATTCCTTTGCTTTACGACACATCGGACCCAGAGAAAATGACGTGCAACACATGTTGAAAACCATCGGAGTCGATTCGATAGAGCAACTTATATACGAAACTTTACCGGATGATATTCGGTTAAAAGCTCTTTTAAATTTAGATCCTGCGATGACCGAATTTGAATTTGCCAATCATATTCAACAATTAGGAAACAAGAATAAGATGTTTCAATCCTATATTGGATTAGGGTATCATCAAGCAATTGTTCCTGCGGTGATTCAGCGAAATATATTAGAAAACCCAGGTTGGTATACTGCTTATACACCGTATCAAGCAGAAATTGCACAAGGGCGACTGGAAGCGATTTTGAATTTTCAAACCATGGTCATTGAACTTACTGGTATGGAAATCGCCAATGCTTCTTTATTAGATGAAGGCACTGCCGCTGCTGAAGCGATGGCTTTATTATTTGATGTTCGCACTAGAGATCAGAAAAAAAGTAACATCAATAAATTCTTCGTTTCGGAGGAAATTTTACCTCAAACTTTATCTGTTTTACAAACCCGTTCTACTCCAATTGGAATTGAATTAGTGGTTGGTAATCACGAAACTTTCGATTTTTCTTCAGATTATTTTGGAGCTATATTACAATATCCTGGAAAATACGGACAAGTGTATGATTATGCTGGTTTTATTGCTAAAGCGAAAGACCATGAAATTAAAGTGGCGGTTGCGGCTGATATTTTAAGTTTAGTGAAATTGACACCACCGGGTGATATGGGTGCTGATGTTGTTGTGGGTACGACGCAACGATTTGGAATTCCATTAGGGTATGGCGGTCCACATGCAGCGTATTTTGCTACAAAAGATGACTATAAAAGAAGCATGCCAGGAAGAATTATCGGTGTAACGGTGGATACCAATGGGAACCGCGCCTTGAGAATGGCTTTACAAACTAGAGAACAACATATCAAACGAGATAAGGCGACGTCTAATATTTGTACCGCTCAAGTTTTATTGGCTGTTATGGCTGGAATGTATGCGGTATATCACGGTCCAAAAGGGTTGCTATATATTGCAAATAAAGTTCATGCCTCTGCTTCAACTTTAGCCAATGAATTAGAAAAACTAGGGATTTACCAAATCAATACTTCTTTTTTTGATACGATAGCTGTTAAAGTAGACGCTAAAAAAGTAAGAGTATTGGCAGAAGAAAAAGAAATGAATTTCAATTATATTGATGACCAAACAGTTTCTATTTCTTTGAATGAGACCACTAGTATTACAGATTTAAATACCATAGTTTCTGTTTTTGCAAAGGCTACTTCAAAACCATTTGTTGCTTTTGATTTATTGAAAACAACCAATCAATTTCCGAATAGTTTAGAAAGAACTTCCTCTTTTTTAGAACATAAAGTATTTAATTTTTATCATTCTGAAAGTGCCTTAATGCGTTATATTAAAATGTTAGAACGCAAAGATTTGTCCTTAAATCATTCGATGATTGCTTTGGGTTCTTGCACTATGAAGTTGAATGCTGCTGCGGAAATGTTGCCTTTAAGTAATCCTCAATGGAATAACATTCATCCCTTTGCACCTTTAGATCAAGTGCAAGGCTATCAGGAAATGTTGTCTAAATTAGAGCAACAATTGAATGTCATTACAGGATTTGCTGGAACAACTTTACAACCTAATTCAGGTGCGCAAGGCGAATATGCAGGATTAATGGTGATTCGTGCGTATCATCAATCCCGAGGTGATCATCATAGAAATATTGCTTTAATTCCAGCTTCGGCTCACGGTACAAATCCAGCTTCAGCTGCGATGGCAGGGATGCAAGTTGTGGTAACTAAAACTCTAGAAAACGGGAATATAGACGTAGATGATTTAAGAGAAAAAGCACTTTTACACAAAGATAATTTATCTTGTTTGATGATTACGTATCCTTCTACTCATGGTGTTTATGAAGCTTCGATTATAGAAGTTACAAAATTGATTCATGACAATGGCGGACAAGTTTACATGGATGGCGCCAACATGAATGCACAAGTTGGATTGACTAATCCTGCGACCATTGGAGCAGATGTTTGTCATTTGAATTTACATAAAACCTTTGCTATTCCACATGGTGGCGGTGGCCCGGGAGTTGGGCCTATTTGTGTTGCAAAACAATTAGTTTCTTTTTTACCAACAAATCCTATAATTCCAACAGGTGGTGAGCATGCTATTACAGCTATTTCAGCAGCACCATGGGGTTCGGCTTTGGTATGTTTGATTTCCTATGGTTATATTTCGATGTTAGGTGCTGAAGGGGTTACAGATGCTACTAAATACGCAATATTAAATGCCAATTATATCAAAGAAAGACTTAATGGACATTATGACACATTATATACAGGAGAAATGGGGCGTGCAGCTCATGAAATGATTTTAGAATGTCGTCCGTTTAAACAAAAAGGAATTGAAGTAACCGACATTGCAAAACGCCTGATGGATTATGGATTTCATGCGCCAACTGTTTCTTTTCCGGTTGCTGGAACATTGATGATTGAGCCAACAGAAAGCGAGAATTTGGAAGAGTTAGATCGATTTTGTGAAGCCATGATTTCGATTCGTAAAGAAATTGAAGCTACCAATGTAGATGAACCGAACAATGTGTTGAAAAATTCACCTCATACATTAGCCATGTTAACGGCAGAAACTTGGAATTATCCTTACACTAGAGAACAAGCTGCTTTTCCACTAGAATATGTTTCAGAAAACAAATTTTGGCCAAGTGTTCGAAGAGCTGATGATGCTTATGGAGATCGGAATTTGGTTTGTAGTTGTGCCCCGATTGAAGCCTATATGGAAGAGTAAATTTCAATAATATAATAATAAACCCTTTTAGATAATTCAATCGAAAAGGGTTTTAGTATAAAAACATGAAGGATATAGAGAATCAAGACGATCTGCTGTTTCTTGTTGGAGATTTTTACAAACTATTACTTCAAGACGAGAAGATTAGTTATATTTTCACTGAGGTTGTTAAAATAAAATTAGAAGAACATTTACCAATTTTGGTTACGTTTTGGTCACAAGTTTTATTCGGAACCGGCGGTTATACAAACAATCTAACTCAAATACATTTAGAAGTAAATCAAAAAGAATATCTTTCTCCAGAATTGTTTAGTATTTGGTTGGCGCATTTTTACACAGCGGTAGATCAAAATTTTATTGGAATTCATTCGGAGAAAATAAAAACAAACGCACTTAATATTGCTACTGTAATGCAAATTAAAATTGCTCAAGAAAAAAGCAAATAATTACGACATTCATAATCTAAATGCAGAATAATTGACTATTCCATAATTTATTATATTATTGGAATTATTTTAAATCAATTCTACCTTTTTTTTAATAATTTAGTGATGAAATCATTCCTTTAATGAATATAAAAATCATAGGTTCTGGCAGCTATATTCCAGAAATAAAAGTAAAAAATACCGACTTTGACAAGCATCAATTTCTCAATGAAGACGGGTCAACTTTTGCGTATTCTAATGCAATTGTAATTGAAAAATTCAAAAGCATTACTGGAATTGAAGAAAGACGTTATGCGGAGCCTCAATATTGTTCTTCCGATTTAGCCTTTTTTGCAGCTGAGAAAGCTATAAAAAATGCAGTAATAGATCCTGAAACTCTTGACTACATAATATTTGCACATAATTTCGGTGATGTCAGACCCAATGCTATCCAAATGGATTCTGTACCAAGTTTGGCAACTCGTGTGAAAAATAAATTGCGTATTCAAAATCCAAAATGTGTAGCCTACGATATTCTATTTGGTTGCCCAGGTTGGATTGAAGGCATGCTTCAAGCCAATGCGTATATAAAATCGGGGATGGCCAAACGTTGTTTGGTTATTGGTTCAGAAACATTATCCCGAGTTGTAGACGCTCATGATAGAGATAGTATGATTTATTCTGATGGAGCTGGAGCCACCGTAGTTGAAGCTTGTGAAGATAATGATGGCTTATTATCCTATGAAAGTGCTACTTATTCTTATGAAGAAGCTAATTATTTATATTTTGGAAATTCATTCAATAAAGAATTAGATCCTGATGTGCGTTACATTAAAATGCATGGCAGAAAAATATATGAATTTGCATTAAGTAAAGTACCTCAAGCGATGAAAAGTTGTCTAGATAAAAGTGGTATTGCTATTCAAGAAGTAAAAAAAATCTTGATTCATCAAGCCAATGAAAAAATGGATGAAGCTATAGTGCATCGATTTTACAAACTTTACAATCAAGAAATGCCAGATAAAATAATGCCTATGAGTATTAATTTATTAGGCAATAGCAGTGTTGCAACTATACCAACATTATTTGATTTACTCATTTCTAATAAAATTCAAAACCAATCGATTCAAAAAGGTGATGTTATTCTTTTTGCCTCAGTGGGAGCAGGAATGAATGTAAATGCGTTTGCGTATAAATATTAACTTAACGTATTTTGTTCTCTAAAATAGCGTTAAAAACACTATCTTGAATCTTTTAAACTTAACTGTTTTTTTACAATTCTAAAGATTGAGCCACCCTTATTTTAGATGAAAAATATAATTTAAAAAATATTTTTTGTAAGAATATAACAGCATTTTTTTAAACTTTTAAGCATTTCATCGATTTTATTTGTTTTTTATCGTCAAAGCATCTTACTATTGTACTGTTGAATAAAACAAATCATAAAATAAATTAATCCCTAAATCAAAATTTATGAAAGCAATCTACACCTACGCAGCATTAGCTTTATGCACTCTTTCATTTGGTCAACAACTTTTCATTGTTAATTCCGATAATAAATTTGGAGTTGTTAATGAAAATGGAGTTGAAATCATTGCAGCCAAATACACTTCAATTGATGAATTTGATAATATTCATGCCAGTTGGGCAAAAGTTGGTCTTGACAAACTTTACGGTTTCGTAGACAAAACAGGTAAAATTATTGTGGAACCAAAATACCAAGAAATCAATAAATATAATGTATTTCATGAAGGTTGGGCATTGGTTAAAAAAGAAGATAAATATGGATTTATCGATAATTCTGGAAAAGAAATTGTAGCACCAATTTATGATAAAGTGGGTGCTTTTGGAGACTATGCAAAAGATTGGATGTTAGTTGAATCAAATGGATTAAAAGGATTCGTTGATGCAGATGGTAATATCATTGTTCCTGTTAAGTATACTCAAGTAGAAAAATTTGATAATATTAGAAAAAATTGGTCTTTAGTTAAAGACAGTAAAGATAAATTAGGATTTATTGATAAATCAGGGAAAGAAGTTATACCGGTAGTTTATGATAACATTGAGGCATTTGTTAAAAAACAAACAGTTATAGCAAATGTAGATTAAATTACAACAAACTAAGTAAAAAGGGATTTCATATTTTGGAATCCCTTTTTTTTATTCCTATACATGAAAACCATTTAAAGTATCAAACTTTATATATTTGCATTCTTCTCTAAAAATAAAAATTATGTACGAAAAAGTATACCCTAATAAACGTTTTAAATTAACCTTAGAATTTATTAAAAAACACATGAATACTTCTGAATCTATTTTGGATATAGGTGTAGATAATCCTTTTTCTAAAATTATGAAAGTGGAAGGTTTTGCTGTTATCAATACTAGTGGTGAAGATTTAGATGAAGATCAATCTGTACTTAAAAATAAACCTACAACTGTAGTCACTGCTTTTGAGATATTCGAACATTTACTTAATCCTTATACGATTTTAAAGGAAATCCAGTCGGATAAATTGTTTATTTCAATACCAATGCGTTTGTGGTTTTCATCCGCCTATAGAAGCAAAACAGATCCTTGGGACCGTCATTATCACGAATTTGAAGATTGGCAATTGGATTGGCTTTTGGAAAAGACAGGCTGGAAAATAATAGATCGCCAAAAATGGACGAATCCTGTTAAGAAAATTGGATTAAGGCCTTTTCTTCGATATTTTACAAACAGATATTATATTGTTTATGCTCAAAAAGTCAAATAGCTTTTGTTGTTTTTTGTAAGATTTTTATATTTATTTTATTTAATTATGTGTATTTCATCGATTTTATTTGCGTTTAAACGGATTATTGACGTATCATTGTCCTGTAATAACAAACAAAATTAAATAACTAAATTCAATTTTATGAAAGCAATCTACACCTACGCAGCATTAGCTTTATGCACCGTATCTTTTGGTCAAAAATTATTCATAGTAAGCTCTGATGATAAGTTTGGAGTGATTAATGAAAATGGCGTTGAAATCATTCCAGCGAAATATAACTCTGTGGATGATTTCGATAAAGTTCACATGAATTGGTCGAAAGTCGGCTTAAACAACCTTTTTGGTTTTATTGACAAAAAAGGGAAAATTATCGTTGAACCTAAGTACGATGTAATCAACAATTATGGCACCTTAATAGAAGGTTGGGCTTTAGTTCAAAAAGAAGGAAAATACGGTTTTATTGATGATCTAGGAAAAGAAATTGTTCCGCCTATCTATACTAAAATCGGAGGATTTGGTGAGTATGCCAAAGATTGGATGTTGGTGGAAGCAGATGGAATGAAAGGTTTTTTAGATAAAGAAGGTAACATTATTGTTCCTGTTAAATATGCTGAAATCGAAAAATTCGACAAAGTCAGAAAAAATTGGGCTTTGGTTAAAGATAGAAAAGATAAATTAGGTTTTATCGACAAATCTGGTAAAGAAGTGATTCCAGCAATCTATGATAACATTGAAGCTTTTATCAAGAAAAAAGCTGTTGTTGCTGATACAAATTAAAAGAGTGTTTAAAGTTAATAGTTAGAGAGAGAAAAGGGATTTCAATTATGAAATCCCTTTTTTTTATTTCCTAATTGCTTACATTTACTTTTGAAATAAAGAGCTTACAATTGATGAAATATTACGTTATAATTCCAGCGCACAACGAAGAAAAGTTTATTTCATTTACACTACAATCGCTAGAAAGTCAAACCAAAATTCCAACTAAAATTGTAGTCGTCAACGATCATTCTACAGATGAAACTGCTTCTATTGTTTCGTCATTTGCTCAAAAAAACCAAACAATTCAGCTTGTTAATATTGAGTCCGATGCCGCACATCTACCTGGAAGTAAAGTTATCCATGCTTTTCAAAAAGGGTTGGAAACTTTAGATAATGCCTATGATTTTATTGTAAAATTGGATGCGGATCTCATATTACCTCCTAATTATTTTGAAACCATTGTTTCTCATTTTGAATCAGATGCGGACATTGGAATGGTTGGTGGATTTGCTTACATTGAGAAAAATGGAGATTGGATTCTAGAAAATCTAACCAATAAAGATCATATTCGAGGTGCTTTTAAAGCGTATCGAAAAGCATGTTTTCTACAAATTGGCGGCCTTAAACCAGCTATGGGTTGGGACACTGTGGATGAATTGCTTGCGAAATTTTATGGTTGGAGCGTTGTGACAGACGACACTTTGAAAGTAAAACACTTGAAGCCAACCGGCGCCAATTACAATAAATCTGCACGATTCAAACAAGGTGAAGCTTTTTATAGTTTGGGCTATGGCTTTTGGATTACAGTTATTGCTTCAACTAAATTGGCGATAATGAAGAAAAAACCATTATTATTTCTAGATTATATGCAAGGATTTTGGAAAGCTATGTTGGCGAACAAACCTCTTCTGGTTACAGTGGAACAAGCACGATTTATTCGCCAATACCGATGGACGAATATGAAAGAAAAGATTTCTAAGTAAGCTATTCCGCGTGAGGGATAGAAGCTGCAGCCCACAGCCAAATGGAGTGCCAACGGAATATGGCGAGGACTATAGCGATTAGCCCGACCCTTGTGGTCACGCCCAAAATGCTCCTAAAAAAACTGACATCCAACAACCCACAACCAATTACTTTTCTTATTTTAGCCCATATTTCAAAACTATGATGCTTGTTCGTTATTTGTCGCAAATTGGGAAATACTTTTTGATGTGGAAAGAGATTTTCAACAAACCTACCAAATGGTCTGTGATGCGAAGTCTTATCTTTAAAGAAATCGATGATTTGATTATTGGTTCGCTTGGAATTGTTGCTTTCATTTCTTTTTTTGTTGGTGGCGTTGTAGCGATACAAACTGCCTTGAATTTGACTAATCCACTTATCCCAAAATATCTTATTGGATTTGCAACAAGACAATCGGTGATTTTGGAGTTTGCTCCGACGTTTATCTCGATAATTATGGCGGGTAAAATGGGCTCGTTTATCACGTCGAGTATAGGAACGATGCGTGTTACCGAACAAATTGATGCTTTGGAAGTCATGGGTGTGAATTCATTGAATTATTTAGTTTTTCCTAAATTAATCGCTCTACAACTCTACCCTTTTGTCATTGGAATCAGTATGTTTTTAGGGATTCTTGGCGGTTGGATTGCTGCTGTGTATGGCGGATTTGGTTCTAGTGATGAATTTATTGGTGGATTACAAAAAGATTTTATTCCTTTTCATATTGCCTATGCCTTTATCAAAACCTTTGTTTTTGCCTTGTTATTAGCTACCATTCCCTCGTTTCATGGGTATTATATGAAAGGTGGCGCTCTAGAAGTTGGTAAAGCTAGTACGGTTTCTTTTGTTTGGACATCAGTCATGATTATTGCCATGAATTATATACTAACTCAATTACTTTTGACAGCATGATAGAAGTAAAAAATGTAGAAAAATCGTTTGGTGATACTAAAATTTTAAAAGGGGTTTCAACCGTTTTCGAAACTGGAAAAACCAATTTAATCATAGGTCAAAGTGGCTCAGGAAAAACCGTTTTACTTAAAAGCTTGTTAGGAATTCACTCACCAGAAGTGGGAACAATTTCTTTTGATGGTAGAATTTATTCTGATTTGACACCCGATGAAAAAAGAGAATTGCGCACCGAAATTGGAATGGTTTTTCAAGGAAGTGCTTTATTCGATTCGATGTCTGTGGAAGAAAATGTGGGTTTCCCACTGAAAATGTTTACTACAAACACGAAATCTGAAATTCAAGACCGAGTAGATTTCGTACTCAAAAGAGTCAACCTCATCGATGCGCATCATAAATTGCCTTCTGAGATTTCGGGTGGAATGCAAAAAAGAGTAGCGATTGCTCGAGCTATCGTTAACAATCCAAAATATTTATTTTGTGATGAACCCAATTCGGGACTTGATCCAAATACAGCGATATTGATTGATAATTTGATTAAAGAAATTACCGAAGAATACAATATTACTACGGTTATCAATTCACATGATATGAATTCGGTGATGGAAATCGGTGAAAACATTGTCTTCTTAAAAAACGGCTTAAAAGCCTGGCAAGGCACCAAAGAAGAAATCTTTAGAACCGATAACGAAGCGGTGGTAGACTTTGTCTATTCTTCGAATTTGTTTAAAAAAGTACGGGAAGCCTATTTGAAAGGGTAATTTACTTATGGCTCAGCTACAAATATCCAACCTTGCTTCTCTTCACCCGAACGTAAATAAATAATATAATAATAGGTCGAATCCGGTAATTGTTGGTCATGCATATTCTGACCATGCCATTGATTGGTATAATTATTTTGTTGGTATACCAATCTACCCCATCGGCTGTATACTTCCAATTTATCTACGAGCAATCCTGATAAATTTAATTCTTGGTTAAAATCATCATTGTTGGGAGTGATAACATTGGGAATAAAACAATGTGTACCTGAAATTTGAATTGCGTTCTGAGTAGAACATCCAAAACTATTGACAACGGTAACTTCATACAATCCTGTCGGTAAATTTGTTATTTGAATTGGATTTTGAATACTAGAAAAACCTTCAGGGCCTGTCCATATATAACTTGCTGTAAGAGAATCATAGGAATTATTCGTCGGAACTGCTGTTACAACAAATTGATTCCCCATACAACCTGCTTTTAAAGTAAACTCAGGTAAAGGATTTACCACCACATCTACCGAAGACAATCCAGAATCACAATCGTTTGTATATCCTTTTACGGTATAAGTCCCATTAACCAATTCACTAATATTACTTAGTACTGGATTTTGCTCTGATGAACTAAAACCATTCGGACCTGTCCAAAGATAGCTTCCAAAAGGAATAGAAGTAGCTTGCAAATTCAATTGTCTTGTATTACAAATGACATCCTCTACAGAAGCAATTGGGGTTTCTGGCAATGCTTTAATCAAGACATTTACAGTCGATTGATCCGATGTATTACAGGAACCAAGCACGGTATATTTAAATTGAAAATCACCGCTGACAATCGTGGTAGTGTCTAACAGATTATTGGTTAAAAACCCACTATTACTTAGATCTTGCCAACTTCCATTACTGTCATAGTTTCCTGCTAGCAACGAGAACAAATCAATAACTCCTTGCTCACCACAATATTGAATAGTTTGTCCCGTTCCCGCTTGTGGAGTTGATGAATTGATATTAATAGTATAATCGACAACAAAATCGATACAGGAATTTGGGTTGCCTGTGTAAAAAACCCTCACATGATAAATTCCGTTATTTGTGGTTGCGTTGAAGGATAGAAAATTTAAAGTACTTGAGGTGCTTATAATCGTTGGGTCATTTCCTTTTCGCCATTCGTAATTCAAAAACGTAAATGACGGAACAGCCAAGGAACCACTTTGCCCTTCGCAGAAAGTCGTGGCTTGAATTGGGAAAAGACTTGGATTGGATATATCGAACAAACTATTTAAGATATTGCCACAAGCATCTTCTATTTGAAAATTATAAACCGTAGGCTCTAAACCTAAAAAGATGTTGGAAAAATTGTTGTTAACAAAGAAAGGTTGTCCATTTTTACTAGTAATTCTATACTTCAAAGGTGCGTAACCTTGAGCAATGACAATTGCGTCGTACAGACTATTTTCGCAGGCGAAGGAATAGACATCGTCAATTTTAGGAACACCAGTATATTCAAAAATATATAATTCTTCAAGACAGTTTAGTTGATTATCTTGAGATGTATTAGTAGTTGGCGTTTTATAGGAAGAAAATACCTTTACTACCCTAAATTGGCCGGTCGCGGTAATATTATAATTGATAGTATTGTTTTGAAGTACTAGAGCATTGTTGCCATTAGGGGGACAAGATATGCATTGGTCATAGTTTGTTATCGGATGTGTCCACTGCCCAGTGACCTGATTAAATTTTTGAAGTAAAAACTGTACAGATGACAAGGTTGAATTATGTTGCAAATTAATTCCAAAAGAATTACATCCCGGAACTATCGCTATATTGTTTGAGATTACATGATATCCTATAACTGTAACTGGTACTATCGCTACAACTCCACATACGTCAGTAGTACGGAAAACATAATCGCCTTCAGCTAGACTACCTAAAAAAACATCAGTACTCTCCGTGGCACTTCCAAAAATTACATATGGTAAAGTTTGAGGGAAACCTGCTGGTGCAGACAAAACAGATGCACTGAAAATTCCGTAACCGGTAGTATTGTGGAGCCATAGTGATCCTAATCCGACCTGACAACCCGGAGCTTGATACGCTACTGTAAAATTCGGCCTAACCTGAGGAACTACTGTGGTTGAAATTTCCATCACATGCCCACATGCATCAATCACTTGTGCAGTATAATTCCCATTGGGAACAGGTAATGTAGACTGATATACGATGTTATCAGTAAAAAAAGGGCCAGGATGAGAAGTGTTAAATGCCGATGGATTAAAACCTACAGGCGAACTAAGAAAATTTACGGTAAAAGGTGCAATAGCGAAATCATTTAGACCAATAGTAAGCCACATCCCTGAACAACCAATAGGGGTTCCACCCATACTAGCTAAAGCAATTGGCGATATATAATGATTTGTTGGATCACTATAAGTATGCCCACAAACATCTGTTACCGAAATTTGGTAAGTACAAGTTTGTCCGTAAAATAATGGGAAAATTTGTAAAATCGGCTGGGAATTTAGGCTTCCTGAAGTAATGATTTGTGTATAATTCTGCTGTGCACCTGAAGGCAATGTAAGGATATATTTTACTACGATAGGATAAACAATGATACCACCGTTTTGTGTTTCCAAATAATTAATAGAATTTATTTCGTTACAATTTATACTATAATCACCCTGAAATCGGAAAGTGATTACTGATGTTGAAAAGCCAATCACAATACTCTGCACTACTCCCTCTCCACAATTATCGAAAACCCTAACACTATAAGTACCTTGTGGTAAATTATTAAATACATCCGAAGTTTGCAATGGCCGTATTACAGGTCCAGAAAAAATCTCATACGAAACCGCTACACTATTAGTAACGGTAACGGTAATTTTGCCATCGTTACCACAAATTTCAGGCAATCCTGATAAATAATAGTTCAAATCTATAATCGTATCTGTAATTACTACTTCTTGTTGCTGACTATTGGTGAGTTCTCCCAACAATTGTGTGGCTATAACTCTATAATTTCCAGATACCAAACCTGTTAATGTATTCGCGCTGAGTACGGCAATAGGCACTGTGATGTTGGGCAATTTATATATGGTGTATATTATTGTTGCCAATGGAGTCGTATTGGTAACCACCATATTTAATCTGCCATTAGCGGTACAACTTTCTGTAATCGGTGTAACCTGCAGCGTAAAATCAGCTAATTGTGCATGCGAAAATGATGTATAAAATATACATAGTATAAAAACTGTTTTCCATTTTATTTGTATCGCTTTCATTCTATTCCTGAGATTATCTCGTCACATAAACCCAACCCGTTTTTTCTTCTCCTGATTTTAAACGGATATAATAAAAATACGTCGCATCTGGTAGAATATGGTCGTTATAATCTTGACCATGCCATTGATTGGTATAATTGTCTTGCTCAAAAACCATCGTTCCATAACGGTTAAAAATCTTAAATTTTATTTCAGGACCAAAACCCGTCAAATCGAATTCTTCATTTTTATCATCACCATTAGGAGAAATTCCGAGGGGCACTTGTGTACAAATGGTATTTCCAACGGAAATATTTTTAGAAAGGGAGCATCCCTCAATATTGGTAACCGTTACCGTATATTGACCTGAACGTAATCCTGTTAAATTAACTGGATTTAATGTACTTGAAAAACTATCAGGACCTGTCCATAAATAAGTAACATTCGCTACATCGAAGGAATTCATTCTTGGAGTAACCGTTGCAATATAAGCATTGTTTGTACATTTGCCTGCAACATCATAATCAGGGCTAGATTGACCCGTCATAGTAACAGTAGCATTCGATTCGCAACCCTCTAAAAGCGCTGTTACAGTATATAACCCCATGTTTTCCGATGTAGGATTTTCTAGTATAGGGTTTTGTTCGTTGGATGTAAAACCGTTGGGACCATTCCACTCAAAAGTAGCGTTGGTGATTGGATTAATAGTAAATTCATACGATTGATTCCAGCAAAAAAACGGATTAGACACAAAAAATGGTGTTTCGGGAACATCCTTGAGCGTTATGGTAATTATGGCTTCGTCAATGTCATCACAAAATCCATTGACAAGGTATTTGAATTTATAAATTCCAGCGGTAACACTTGAGGGTACCCATGTATTTCCAGTTAACATTCCACTAGTTGTAATTTCCGTCCAATTTCCTGTTACATCATAAACGCCTTGCAAAAGTGTAAATAAATTAATTGAATTAGAATTACGACAAACGGTAAGAGCGGCGTCATTCCCAGCTTGAGGATTACTAAATGTTGCAATTGTATAACTCAATATTTGATCTAAGCAAGACAGAGAAGTCGTTGAAAAAATTCTAACGAAATAAGTGCCTGCCACTAAACTACTATTAAAAGGAGTGAAATTTAAAGTGTTTGTTGTACTCAAAATTACACTAGGATTATTCCCATTCCACCATTGATAACTTAAAAAAGAAATATCTGGCACAAACAACTTTCCGTTTTCTCCATCACACAATCTGCTTTGCGATATCGCTGGTTCCAAAAGTGTTGCAATATCATACACTCGATTGAGTACATTTCCGCAGACATCTTCAATTTGAAAATTATAAGTTCCTTCCGTCAAATTTGAAAAATAATTAGAATTACCGTTGTCTACCAAAAAAGGCAAGCCGTCTTTTGAAGTAATTCTATAAGTAAATGGCGGGATTCCAGCAACCGTTATAAAGGCATTATAACTTCCGTCATTACAAAGAACTTTAGTGGCATTGATGATTTTTAATTCTCCCGTAAACTCAAACTCTTTAATGACAACCATCTCGCAATTTGTTAATGCTGAGTTTCCATTTGAATAAATAGAATTTACTTTAACAACTCGGAATTTACCATTCAAAGCAAAATTAAAATTTGTTGTAAAATTATAGACTTGAAACGAATTAGAATTATTAGGTTGATCTCCATTATTATAAACAACTCCAGTATAGGGGTGTTTCCACTGATTTGTTACTGGATCTAACTTTTGAAGCCAGAAACTTTGTAAATACGGTTGATCCATTACATGATTGATCACTAAATCAAATGAACCACAATTCCCAACTACAATAACATCGCTTTGCAAAACATTATACCCTGGAATATCCACTTCAAAACTATTTGAAATACCACAAATATCTAAAGTTGAAAAAGTGTAAATACCTTCAGGTAAATTATTCATATAAAATTTACCTTGTGTACTTATATTAAATGTAACATTATAAGGTAAAACTGGAGTAAATGTAGTTGGAGCAGCAGTAATAATTACTTGAGAAAATTTACGATTTGGAGTGTCAATAAAAATAGAACCTAGCCCTTGGGTGCAACCTCGGAGCGTGCTAAAATTAGGCACTCCTGTAAATATATCCACAGGGACTGTTATTGTTAATGAATATAAATTTCCGCAAAAATCTTCCACTTCAATTACATAATCTCCAGAGGGTAATCCCGTGATTACAACTTCAATTTTTGAAATTGGCAATAAAATATATTGTGTAGCATTAAAAGGTAAAGGAAATGGGAAATTAGTTGGAGCGGATAGAATTCGGACAGCAACAATTGCTAATTCTAAACCAACATTATTATATTTAATTGTGATAGTCCCAGTATTTGATTCACAACCTGCTTGATTTTCTGCTGTAATTGAATACGTAGGTAAGTCAATTACACGGTCTTCTTCAAATTTTTCCAAACATAAACTAAAACCTTCAAAAGAATAACTTCCAAGAGGCAACTGTATAATAAATACATTATCAACAATCTGTGAAGTACAATCGTAGGGCAAAGGAAATGGAAAACTTGGTGGTGCTGCAGTGATAATAAGTTCTGTAATAAATTTGAACTTAACAAGTCCAAATGTAGCACAAATAGGTGTAGCTGAAATGTCAATATCACAACCTGGTAATGAATTACAAGTCCCTAAACATATTCTACCACAAGAGTCCGTTACTTCTATTTTATAAATTCCTGAAGGAAGTGGATTGGCTTCTGTTGATAAATATTCTATTGGAGAACTAAAAAAAGGTCCAGGATGTTGATTGTTAAATGTGTTAGGGTTAAAACCAACAGGTGCTTCTATAAAATTTACAAAAAATGGTGGAATTAAATTACAAGTTTCAACTTTAATGTAACTCAAATCTGTGAATGGTTGAGTTAATACTGTTGCTGTTATTGTTGCTTCTCTAATTAAATTATTCCCAATATAAGTAAAAATATTACCACAGACATCCGTCACTTTAATAGTATAGGAATACGTTTCTCCGTTGGCAATTGCTAAACTTAAATTTGCAATAGTAAAAGGACCTGTAGGAGGAGTCGTTTGAGGAATATATCCTGAAGTGATGGTTTGAGTTGTAATTACAGGAGCTCCTCCATTTGGTGGGAAGATAGTTGTTTCTACAACAAGTGGATAGTATATAGTTGCACCTAAAGAAGTACTAATCGTAATTTCACCATTGGATAAGAGGCAACTTACTGGGTCACAAGATTGTTCAATAGGTGAAATGGTTAAAGAACTTAAATTGGTTAAAGTAAAAGTTTGCACAATTCCATCCCCACAAATATCATTTACTCGGATAACATATTCTCCTACAGCCAATCCAACAAACACATTAGAAGTTTGAGGACCTATGACTTCCAATCCAGAAATTATTTCATACGTTGCTGGATTACCTTGCGTGACGTTTACAGTAATATTCCCGTTAATGCAATCAAGTGGTTGACCTGTAACTTGATATATTAATGGGTTAATTAAATTTAATATTTGAATATCTTGTTGTTTAGAATTCGAAAGATTTCCCAATGATTGAACAGCTATTACTCTATAATTACCCGTTACTAATCCTGTAATCGAGTTTGTAGAAGTAACCGCAATTGGATTCGTTGAATTCGGTAATAAATAGATTGAATAAACTACAATTGCACCCGGAGATGTATTGGAAACGTTGAAATTTAAAGTACCATTTCCTGAACAGCTTTCATCTGTTTTCGTTACCGATAATGTGAAATTTGACAATTGTGAAAATACAATTTGACTAAAAAAAAGGCACCCAAAAATCATGATGAATGAATGCCGACTTAATACTATTATTTTTTTCATATCGTAATGGCTTGTAGTTTTAAAACAATTTACTAAGTTATAGTTTTTATTCCTAATTTGTAGTGTACGAATTAGAATTCGATGGATATGAATTAGTATTCGAAAAAAAGCATTGCTTTATTATATAAAAAAAGCGAGAATTAAATCTCGCATTTTTTATTATTTCTTCAATTGATTGACAATCCCTTTGATTTCTTGTTCCTTGCTTTTCGGGTAAATCAGCAAGACATTATCTTTGTCAACAATAATAAAATCTTCTAATCCGTCGATGATTACCAATTTATCTTTGGAGGTGCTAATCATATTACTTGAGGAATTATTCAATAAAACAGTGGCATTCACAACTGCATTATTGTTGCTGTCTTTATTTAGTTTTTCGTGTAACGAACCCCAAGTTCCAAGATCATTCCAGTCGAAAGTGGCAGGAAGTACATAGACGTTTTTTGCCTTTTCCATCACGGCATAATCTATGGAAACATTTTCTGCTAATCCATAATTTTGAGTGATAAAATCTTTCTCAGTAGAAGTATTATAATCGTTCATCCCTTTTAAAAACAGGGCATTCATTTGAGGTTGGAATTTTTCAAAGGCTTCAGCAATTGCTTTCACACTCCAAATAAAAATCCCACCATTCCATAAAAAATTCCCGCTTTCTATAAAGGATTTTGCAGTTTCATAATCCGGCTTTTCTCTAAATTGATTGACTCTTTTTATTGGATTGAAATCTGTTTTATCAAATTCAATATACCCGAATCCCGTATTAGGAAAAGTCGGTTGAATTCCTAAAGTCATCAGGGCGTTTTCTGCAGAACAAAAATCAAAACATTGTTGCAAATTTTGAACAAAAACTACTTCATCTTCAATCCAGTGATCACTAGGAGCAACGACCATTACAGCATTTGGATTCTGCTTTTTTATTTTTAAAGACGCATACAAAATACACGGAGCCGTATTTCGCATGGCCGGTTCTAGTAAAACCTGTTCTGGTTTTACCATCGGCAATTGCTCTAAAACAATATGATTGTATTTTTCGTTGGTCAATATTAAAATATTCTCCTCTGGAATCAATTGCGACAATCTGTTAAAGGTTTTCTGAATTAAAGTATGCCCAGAACCCAACATGTCGTGAAATTGTTTTGGAAATTCAGTTGTGCTTACTGGCCAAAAGCGCGATCCTACTCCACCAGCCATCAATATTGCGTAATAATTTTTATTCATTTCTCTTACATTACTGAGTTACTGAGTTGCTGAGTAACTGCTATTTTTATATTTATTTAAGTAATTCCACTTCAGCGTTCGGGTTAAATAAGTACATTCTTCCTGAACTTACTTCAACACATTCATAACGCTTGGTTCTCAAAGCACCTTTTGTAAAAATCTTCCCATTATGAATTCGGAAATGACTTCCATAAGGGAGCTCAAAGATATAATTTTTATCATTCTGTTGGTCGAACTGTTTTAACGCTAAAGATAAAGTCGCATCTACGTCACTACTAGCGGTTGGGTTTTTGAAATGTCTTGCCAATAAAGGCAATAATTGACTTGGGAAAATTTCAGGACGTATATACGGAATCATTAATCTTTGAAAAGTAAATTTCCATTCTTCCCCATGAGGTTTGATATTTCTACCGAATTTTTCAAAAGCTACTAAATGGGAAATTTCATGAATTAATGTAATCAGAAACTTGTACTTATTCAAATTCGCATTGACCGTGATTTCGTGCTTTCCGTTTATTGCTTTTCTATAATCACCATGACGAGTGACTCTCTCATTGACAATTTTAAGATGCACTTCATTGGAAACAATCAATTCGAAAACTGGTTTCACGGCATGCTCTGGAATGTATTTGGATAAGGTTTCGTTCATGAAGAGTTGTCAGTTGTCGGTTGTCGGTTGTCGGTTGTTTCACTTTTCAACTGACAACTGTTAACCTACGACTTTTTTATGGTGTTGTAGATGAAACTTGCAACACTTTCCCATTATAAAATTGATGTCCCGTTAGCGTAAAGTTATAAATATAATCTGCCATTTGTGTAGCAGTAATTGGAGCTTGATACCCAGGAAAAGCTTCGGCTAACATTTCAGTTTGAACAGAACCTAAAGCCAATACATTGAAAGCAATTCCACGCTCTTTGTACTCTTCTGCTAATAATTCCGACAAGGTAATTACAGCGCCCTTGCTTGAACTGTACGCTGCCAATCCAGCAAACTTCATACTCCCTTGAATACCTCCCATAGAACTAATGGTCACGACATGACTTCCTTTTTGCAAATACGGTAGTACTATTTGTGTTAGATTGGCTACCCCGAAAACATTCACCTTATAAATATTTTCAAAATCTTGAAGTGAGGTTTTTTCAAATGGTTTTAGAAGTAAAGCACCAGCATTGTGAACAATAGCATCTACTTTTTTCCAAGTAGAAGAAAGGAAATTTTCTATTAAAATCAATTCACTTTCTTTCGAAAGATCTACGGAAAGACATGAAATGTTAGGATGCGCGATTAATTCTCGTGGTGTCTTTCTAGAAATAGCTAAAACTTGATGCCCAGCATTCGCAAATTGCAATGCTAATTCGTATCCTATTCCTCGTGAAGTTCCAGTAACGATGATATTTTTCACAGATTATTTTTTTTGTAAAAATAACAAAAAAAACATCTCATGTGAGACGCTTCTAACTTAACTAAACCAATAATAAATAAATACTCCGAGGAAAGTATACAATAAAGCAAATACAATTTCTAAACGGTATTTTTGAAAAGAAGG
>JAYVZG010000086.1:0-8098 GCA_043783565.1 Flavobacterium sp.
TCTTTGCTTTCAAGGGCACAGCCTCCTGCGGCCACGATGGTGTTGGTGATCGTATAGGTGCCGGCGGTGCTGGCTTGCAAATCTATAACTCCAGTTGAAGGACTTATCGATAATCCTGTCGGTAGTGCGCTAAAAGTTCCTGCAGTGGCAGCACCTATATATACAGGGGTTGCCGTGCCAGGGATTCTACAATAAATACCTGTGCCATAGTTGAAGCTCGCATCTGGAACCCCTGTGATGCTAACACTCACTACCGTTGAGGTTACTTTTTGACAACCTGCGCTTGCAGCAATGGTGTTGGTAACGGTATAAATGCCGGCGGTACTGCCCAAAAGATTGATTTCGCCAGTTGATGGGTTTATAGACAATCCTGGATTGGAGGCTACAAAGACCCCTGCAATGCCACTCGCTGCATATATAGGAAGCGGATTGACATCGTTTTTGCAATAGGCTGTCGCCGAATAGCTAAAATTAGCAACCGGCAAGGTGGTGATTGTAAAGCTTGTTGTTTTTGCTTCTTCAAGACAGCCGCCAATGGCCGCGATAGTGTTGGTAATGGTATAGGTGCCTGCGCTACTGTTGGCTATATCAACTACGCCTGTCATCGGGTCAATAGTAAGCCCTATTGGTGCGGTGAACACACCTGATAATCCGTCCAAAATAGGACTCGGATTGCCATTGTCACTACAATATTTGAGCTGGGCATAATGAAATGTTGCCACTGGTGTTGGGGTGATGGTGATGGTGATTGGTAGCGAAATAGCTTCTGTGCAACCATTGTTTGCCGCTATCGTATTGACAACGGTATAGGTGCCTGGCGTGCTAGAAAGGAGGTTTATATCTCCTGTATCGGGATCTATAGTCAATCCAGATGGTGTAGCAGAAAATAGGCCTATACTAGCATTTGCATCCAAAATCAAAACTGGATTGGCATTGTTTTGACAATATTCTAAAGCATCATAATGAAAATTTGGATTTTGGGTTAAAGAAATAATAACCGTGCTTTGGGCAGAAGTAGCGATACATCCCATAGATGCAGCAATAGTGTTTGTTACGGTATAAGTGCCAATACTACTATTAACCAAATCTATAACTCCCGTATTTGGATCAATGAAAAGTCCTGCCGAATTACTAGTAAACAGACCTCCTACTCCTCCATTATCAAAAATTGGTGCAGGATTTGTACCGCCAATACAGTATTTAAGGTTTTGATAATGAAAATCTGGAATGGGAGAATTTACTATTTGAACCGTAACATCAAAACTCATATCTATACAAGTATCTATAGCCGAAACAAAATTTGTGACAGTATAAGTACCAGCATCACTATTCATTAAATCAATTTCTCCTGTGACAGTATTTAAAGCTAGAACGGCTGTTGGAGGAATAGCTAAATAACTGAATACGCCAGCAATAGAATTATCAATGTAGCTAACAACTGGGTTTGATGCTCCCAGATACTTACAATATTCCGCAGGAACACGATCATATTCAAATTTAGCTGTCTTTTGTTTTTCTACGACCAAATTAACTGGCACAACAGCAAAACAAGTTGTCAATGCATTACTTTCAACTCTAACATATAATGTTTGAAGGTTTGGAAATGTGTTTGTAAACAATATAGCAGTATTTATTGCCAAAACATCATTTATTGCATTGGTTTCAGAAAGATGATAAGTTACAGTATATATAGACGCATCTAACAATCCTAATACTTGAGGTGTAATTGTAGTTAAATCAAATGAAGATAATCCATCTGCAACTAAATCAACAGTTGGTATAACATCACATTTTTTGTAATCCGAAGGAGTTGTCGCATTAACTGGTGGGTTTATAATCACCTCTATTTCGTCTTCTACAAGATTAACGCCACAACTGCCTTTCACTTTATAAGTTCCAGACTGTGAAACTGTTATGGTTGATAAAATTTCCCCAGGAATTAAAACATTATTAAAATACCACTTATAAGTATCTGGAGTTGATGTTCCTGAAGGCACCTCTAATAAAGCATTTAGAACTGTAGAATTGGCGCATACGTTAATGTCCGGACCCAATTTTACATCACAGCAAAGGGTAGTGCCTGCAACAGGATCTGAAAAATTGGTTTGAACCAATCTGATAAAACCTGCTGCTCCATTAAAATTGGTTACTAATACGACATAAAACTCACCAGCCATCGCATTTGGTATCGATAGGGTTTCTGTAAAACTAGTAGAATAACTACAATCTACTATGTTACCAAAAGGGTAAAAGGCTGGGTCTGTTGTGTTATTTGGACAAGTTGCACAATCTCCCAAAACAATCTGATTACAACTTTCAGTATCAGTAAATGGTCCCCAACAAACGAAATCTACATCAAGGTTTGTACCAATCGGGTTTCCAAAAGCATCGAATAAAGTATTTTGTAAAATATTAAAATACAGTGGCCCGTTTTGACCGACCCGAAGCGTATAAAATGTTGGATTTGGATTTGATCCTAAACAAGCGATTTGCCCCGTAGAAGCCAAACCTGTAGTATTTTCGTATATATAGGGTTCTGCTGTAGAAGCACCACAAAAAGCATCTGCGTTATCACATGTTGAAACAGATTTTACACAGACGTCAAAAGTAACCACTTGACTTGTAGCTGCGTTAGACCAAACCCTAAGGTAATAGGTTTGTCCAACCACTAATGGAGTACCAGTTGAACCTATAACACCAGCTAGAGAATTCGCAGCACTGCAAAATTTATTTGTTAAGTTTCCACACGTGCCTGTGTATAAACCAAAATTCAAATCGGTGGTAGTACCTGAAAGATTAAGTAAAGAAATAATATGGATAGTTGAAGTAGCTACAAAACTAAACCAAACATCATCATTAGCATTCCCAGTACAACTATTACTGCCAGTAAAGGTTGTGCCAGTGGCACCGATAATATTTCCAGGAGTTAATTTTACACATTTTGAATTTGTGTTTACATCAATAACGATTGCGGTGGAACATTCGTCATTTGTAGCAGGCGGAGGAGGCGTTTTGATGCAAATATTAAATGTAGCAGATTGTCCTGCTGTAGTTCCAGCGGTATAAACTCGAACATAATAGGTTTGCCCTACAACTAAACCAGTTGCTACAGATTCAAGATTAGTACTACAATATAATTTTACCAAATTACTGCAATCTCCAGAAAATAAGGTATGGTTTAACAAAACAGTTGCCGTGCTTGGCGTGCTAACAGTTGTGTTTAAATTAATGATATGAATATTATTGGTAGCAGTAAATTTGAACCAAACATCATCATCGCTCAAACCGCATCCAGTTCCTATTAAGATTGGGGTAGATGCTGTTGCTCCAAGGGTACTACCTGCAACATTTGTTACACAAATTTGTGTTGGATTTACAGGTACATTGAGGGCATTTGCACATTCATCATTTGCTGGAGGCGAAGTAATACAAACATCAAAACTAGCAGATTGACCCGCAGTTGATCCAGAAGTATAAACTCTTATATAATAGGTTTGCCCAATTGTTAGCCCTAATGCACTACTATTTGTGTAAGTCGAACAATATAACTTGGTTAAATTATCGCACGTTCCAGAAAAAACACTATGGTTTATTTTAACAGTTGCTGGATTTGCAACAATATTGTTTAAATTAATTGAATGAGACGTTGCCGTAGCCACAAAACTAAACCAAACATCATCATCAATTGTCCCACAACCTGTTCCTGTTGTTACGGCAGGTAAAGATAATGTTGCGCCAAAGGTGTTTCCAGAAACATTGTTTAGGGGTAAACAGTCTTGACCAGGGTTTACAGTTACAGGTTTTGCATTCAAACACTCGTCATTTGTTGGAGGTGAGGTTATACAAACATCAAAACTAGCAGATTGACCCACTGTTGATCCAGAAGTATAAACTCTTATATAATAGGTTTGTCCAATTGTTAGCCCTGTTGCACTACTATTTGTGTTAGTCGAACAATATAATTTTGTCAAACTATCACAACTTCCTGAAAAAACAGAATGGTTTATTTTAACCGCTGAAGGGGTTGCAACGATGTTGTTAAAATTTATAGAATGAGACGTTGCAGTAGCCACAAAACTAAACCACACATCGTCTTCTATTGTGCCACAGCCCGAACCCGTGGTTACGGCAGGCAAAGATAGCGTTGCTCCAAGGGTATTTCCTGAAACATTATTGTTAAGCAAGCAAGTTTGACCTACATTAACAGGTACGGGTGTTGCGGTCAAACACTCATCATTTAAAGGTCTTGTTATAAATGTAAATGGACTAAGTATAGTCCATGCACTATGCTCTGTTGCCGAGCAAACTGCTCTTACATAATAAGTATAATATGTGGATGGAACTAGAGGTACTCCATTAAAAGAAGTTACATTATAATTATTTGGAACACCAGAAAATGTTGGTAAGGTAGCAGGGTCGTTTATAGGCGCTGAGCCACCTGTCAAAACCATATACACATCAAACAATCCACTTGGGGGTGTTGAAATGTCTGTCCAGCTTAACACTGCACTTGTAGACGAAGGTACCGCTGTCATATCGGTTGGTTTTGAGCATGGAGGAGGTGTGCAATTACCGATAGAACTGTATAAAACAGTTAAAGGAAATTCAAATGCGGGTAATTTTGTATATATTACATCTAAAAATGGATTTTGTATCGTAAGTCCTATTTCGTCTTCAGCAGTACCAGCGTTGTTCCAATAGACATCAAAAGGAACCCCAGGACATAAAGGAACATTAACAGTTGTAGGGCCTGCTCCTGTTATACTACTCCCTATTGTTTGAACAATAATGCCATTTTGACGAACTTGCATTCTAGCACCGTTCCAACCATTTGCACTTGCATCGGTCAAAATAAATTTATAAGTACATTTATCAACTGTATTACAAGTAACAGTATTGAAAACGATTGGACCAAACCAAGTGCTTTTGTCATTCGTGGAACAAACAGTTCTTATGTAATAAAAATAAATGGTAGCGGGTGTCAATGTAGAAATAGTAGCTGTAGAAGAGGTTGTTGTCGCTATCAATTGAGTTCCTCCAGTTATGATAGGATTTGCATCTGGTAAAAAAACGGGTGGTGTAAAGGTCAAACTTGGCACCAACAATATTTCCCATGAATTATCTGTTGGTTTGGCTGTTGTCCAATTAAATGTTGCACTTGTTGTAGTAATTGAAGCGGCCGTTACAGAAGCGGCTGTTGGTTTGTAACAAGAAGGTGTTGTTGTAAAAGACTTTATGATAGACCAATCCGAAGAAAAAGGCAGACAAATCACACGAACATATACATCATATTGAGTGTCTGGAATCAAATTCGAAACAATAAAAGGATTAGTAGAAACATTTGGATAAGTTGGAACAGTGTTGCTGTTAGGCACTTCAACCCCATGTGGCACTAAAAATATATCCCAAGAAGTTGTTAGAGCGGCTGTCCATGAAATAGATGCCGTTGTAGTTGTTATTGTAGAAATTGGAATTAAAACATTAGTTGGTGCTATATTACAGGCAGGGGTTTCACAATTCACAATACTTCCAAATAGCAATTGCCCTACGGCGCCTTGTCCAGCGGTTTTGGTATATAAAATTTGCCCAAAAGAATTGATTATTGCCAGTGCGCATTGGGCTGGCTGTGTTCCTGCAACGCTCCATTTTAATTCAAAAGGAATGTTTTTGCAAAGCGGCACTAAAACATCAACAGGACCCGCTCCGGCGGTATATGTTGCTCCAATGGTTGCAATAACAATGCCATTTTGGCGAACCTCCATCTGAGCGCCATTCCAACCATTGTTGGCAGAATCTGTCATTCTAAAAATATGAACACACTTGTTTGCTTGATCACAAATAAGTGTATTAAAAGGATATGGCCCAGCCCACGAACTCATTACACCTGTAGCACATTCAGACCGTACAAAATATTGATATTGCGTGCCAGGGGTTAAATCTGGCACTACAACTCCCATATTAGTATTTGTCGTGGTGCCTACTCCCAAAGGTATCGAACTGCCTAAAGGTTGCACCACATATTCCCAAGAGCTTGCCGCCGTTGGGTTAGACCATTTCAAAATAGCCGTTGTAGTAGTCATATCTGCAATCGTTGGCACCACACCAACTGGTGGAGTACAGTTTTCAGCCTGTAGTATAAGAGTATAAGCAGATATTTGAGAAATTGCAGCATTTGAAGAAATAACTATTATATAAGTTTGACCCATAGTTACAGCAAAATTATCTATCTTTCTAATTGTCGAATTTGAGTTTGCAATTCCAGCTAAACAATTTCCACCAACGGGGCATGACCCATAAACAAACATAGATGTTCCTGCAGAAGACGGTGTAAGCTGGAGACTAATTAAACCAGACTGTGTAGCGGTATAGCTATAAAAAGCTTCGTTCCCTGACATATAGTTAGTACCTGAAGGAGTGGCGCCACATCCAGAGCCCCCCTGTGTCACATCAACAACATCCCAAAAAAGCCCTGTGTTTTTAGAGTCTTGAAATGGTAAATTAGTAATTTGAATAGGAACTGTGCACTTTATTCCAAACGGGAGGGTTTTAAAGAAAAAAGGACCAGCCCACCCACTTGTATTGGTGTTGTCCTGGCCTGTAGGACTGCATTCTGAACGAACATAGTATTGGTATAAAGTATCGGGCAATAAATCGGTAATGTTACAGTTTTTCGCACTGCCTGAAGTAGTACTGCTTATATTTTCCCTGTTTGGATAACCAACAATTGGAACAGTAGTTTCCGAAACTTCAAAATCCCACAACGACCCGGTTGTATCTGTAAAAGTTAGCGTTACAGTGCTACCTCCAATATTTGTATATCCTAAAGCACTTGGAGCAAAACACTCTTGAACAACATTAACCCTGTCTATGAGCCATCTGTCCCCAACAATAGCATTGGTTGGTTGAAATATTTTTCGAACAAATGCAATATGAACAGACTGACCTACATAAGAAGAAATGTTTACTTTTTGTTCTTGACAAATATTAAAAACAGTATTCATTTCAAGTTCGGTCCATTTTTTGACAAGTACATAATCAGCCAAAACACTCGGGTCTGGATTGGTAGAAATACGAACCTCATATTCTGTTGTTTGATCGCTATCAATAGCTTGACGCGAAAAAAATCGCAACTGACCATTGGTGGGGACAACAAAAGCAGGGGTAACCAAATAATCCTCCGAAGTGTGTTGAGCGCCGATATTTTCTCTGTCTATAAAAGCTGAATTAAGACCCTCACAGATAAACGGAGGCACAATAATCAAGGAGTTTATTTTCCAAACCTGATTTGGACCAAAAGCGTTTTGATAAGTCATCCAACCTGGTGGCAAGGCAGTAGTAGAGCCTTCAAAGCCTTCAGGAAATTGTGAATATCCTACAAAAGAGTATAAAAAAAACAAGAATAATAGCGTAAATTTTTTCATAAGTATGAAAAGTTAGGGGTTGGGGTTGTGCAAATTAACTCCAAAAATAACCAAATTTTGTTTAAAAACAAAAATCTTAAATTAATTCAAAAAACATAAATGAAAATAAAACAAAAAATCTTTAAAAAATCAACCCAAAACCCGATTTAATAAAATCACAACATCCAACGGATTGATGGTGCGCATGGCGTCTTGGTAGCCATCAACCACTTTGTTTCCATAAATAGAAGTTGGCAATTGTGGATACATGTTTCGGTTTGAAACCATAGTATTTTCTATGGGTTGATCAAAAGGCAAAAAGCCTGCAAATGGATGTGTTGCGCCCCAAAGTGTTACTACTTTTGTGCCCAACATCGCGGCGATATGGGCGTTTGCAGAATCCATCGATAGCATAACATCAAGATTTGAAATGAGTGCTATCTCTTGCGTTAAATTCAATTTGCCGGCTACTACCGTTACGTTTTGGCGGTTTTGTGCAAACAAATTGAGTTGCGACACTTCGCTTTTTCCAGCACCGAAAAGCAAGATATTATTGGTTTTTTGGTTTGACAATTCTTCAATTACTTGCTGCATCAAATCGTGTGGATATACTTTGCCTTGGTGTTGTGCAAAAGGCGCTATCCCTATGAGACGGTTGTTGTTGTTTAAAAAAACTTGTAAATCATCATTTAAAGTTG
>JAYVZG010000087.1:0-156066 GCA_043783565.1 Flavobacterium sp.
AGAAAACAAATCAATAGAAGCGATAGAAGAATCACAAACTGCAACACTTCCATCGGCACCTGCATTGGGTTGAGCGTTAATAGTTATTGTAGCTAAAGAAGTATCATTTAAACAAGGTGCCACACCAGTAAGCGTATAGGTAAACGTTGATGAAGAAGCACCAACAGCTGGCACAAAAGTTCCCGCAGCAATGTTAAAGGTTCCACCTAAACCAGATGATCGAGTCCAGATTCCACCAGCTTGTTCACCGGTTATTAAAGAAAACAAATCAATCGAAGCTACTGAAGAATCACATACTGCCACACTTCCATCAGCACCTGCATTGGGTTGAGCGTTAATAGTTAAAGTAGTTGTAGTTGTTGTAGCTGGACAACCGCCACTTGCAGGAATGGTATATGTAATAGTGTAAGGTCCTGAAGTGCTTGAACTTAGAGTTATTGTCCCTGTACTTGAATTAATCGTCAAACCTCCAGTTGAACTATACACTCCTCCAGTGTATGCACCTGTTCCTGATAAAGTTACAGCTTGTGAACCACTCGTTGTACAAACAGCTGCGGATGGATAGGAAATTGTAGCAGTTGGACCAGCTGTGATTGCAACTGCAACTGTACTTGTAGCGGTACACCCAACGCCATTATTTGCAGTTAATGTATAAGTTGTCGGAATCAAAGGACAAACAGTTGGTGTTAAAGTTGTAACATTTGACATTGCTGTTGTGGGAGACCAAGTAAAAGGAGGGGTATTATTATTAAAAGTAATTGTCCAACCAGTTATATTTCCAATGTCTCCAGCTAAATCATCTTGAACAAACAAATTCCACGTTCCATTTGCATTGCAACCATTTAAAAGATTAAAAGATTGTTCTGGAGAGAATGTTCCGGTAAGTGGGGCAGTATTATTTCCTGCAGTTCCAATAACATTAACAGCAGTTGGAGTAAAGCATGTGTTTGTATAATTGTCTCCTGTTCCACCGTTATCAGTAGATAATTCGATTAGTGTTCCATTGGGGCATTGAAGAAAAATATCCAAATCAGAATCCCAAGTATGGGTTAAATTTATACATACAGAGGCTATTGATGTTGCTGAAATCGTAACGGGTAATACACCTACAACTGCGATTGAGGAATTTACACCTACAATACTTCCGTCAGGCACAGCAAAAGTTGTATTATTCGAAATGGACAAAGGGCTAACCGAACCAACAGCATTAGTAGCCCCGCTTAATGTGATGCAGGCTCCTGGACAAACCGAACCGCCCACGCCTGCATTTACTGTAGGAAGTGGATTTACAGTAACCGTTTGAGTAATTGAATTTTGACAGCCTCCAGGAACTGCAGTTAGTAATAAAGTAACCGAATGAGGGCCAGAAGTTGTATAGGTATGAGTTGGGTTTTCTAAATTTGAAGTAAAACCATCTCCAAAATTCCAATTATAAGTGTAGTTTCCATTGGTGGTATTGGTAAATTGAGTTGGACTTCCAATGCATGCAGTTGTTGCTGTAAAAGTAGGATTTGGGCTTGCAAAAGTTGCAGTAGTTCCAGCAAAGTTTAATGTAAAACCAGAATTTGAAGCAGCTGTAAAACGATCAACTAAAATTGTATAGCTTTGACCTGCAACCACAGCAAGACATGTTTCACATTGAAAACCTACACAGCCCAATCCAGTAATTGGTGAGTCTGGGTCCCAATTGCAGACTAACTCGACTCCAGGACAACTTAAAGTAGTATTATAAACTGCAAAATCATAATCAATATTAGTATTTGGACTAATAGTAAAACATAAAGTCCCACTTGTTGCAGCAGTGAAAGAATACCAATTTGAAGATCTTTCTCCAGGTGCTCCAAAACAACTTGGAGCTTCTTGAGTTGACCCAACTCCCCCAGCTCCGTCGCCTACAGTAATGTTACCAAGATTACAGAGTGTTTGTGAGCCGGTACAATCTTGGGTTGGTAATGTTGGCCCAACAGGTAAAGACTCTTGAGCACAGACTCCGAATGTTCCTGTAGTATTTGCGTTACCATCTACTGCAATAAAATAGGTGTTGCCAATTGTTAAACCGTGAATGATTAAATCGGTTTGAAACAAACCCGTAGCAGTATTTACATCTTCTTGACATCCTAATAAAGTTAATGCACCGCAGACGCCACTATAAATAGCTATTTGTGTATTGACTAATGTACCTCCAAAGCTAGTAGAAAATTCAATATCTGCTTTAGTTGCTACAAAAGAAAACCAAACGGTATTGCTCATACTATTTGGTAGCCAACAAGGAGGTGTGGCGGGATTGCCGGTTGTTGTTGCGGCAACATTAGTATATAAAATTGAAGTACAAGTTCCAACACCAACTGTTATGGTTTCAGCTGTTATACAAGTGTCATTTGCCGGTTGAGCATAAATATAACTAGTGAAACAAAGAGACACTATAAAAGATAGTAAAAAACGAAAAGGTGATGTCATATCTTTCGTGTTTAACTATTTATTTTTTCTTAATCTTAAATATTCTTCTCGACTTACAGGTTTATCATCGATAACATAAAAAACTTCAGGAGATATTTTTTGATTTGAAGGGAAACGTAATTTTTCTAATTTCTTTAATCCAACTATGTTTTCATCGGCTGATATGCTACTAGAATTGATGCCTGGATTCACCATTATATTATTTAAAGGGAGTTTTTCATTTTGAGATTTAGTTTGTGAAAAACAAGAAATGTTTAGTATAGTAAGTACAAGTAAAAGATAAAGTTTTTTTTGCATTTTAATATTTTTATGTAAAAATTTTAATAATTAGAAACCCTACAATATGAAACTGTAATGAAGAGTTTTAAAAAAAATGGGGACATCAAATTTAAGAAAATATTATGAAAAAAAATACTGAAACAAGAAAAAATTTATGAAGAACCATTTGATATCTTTATAAAATTTTAAAAATTTTAAAGAATATTGAATACTAGAGATTGAGTCATTTCTTAAGTTTTTCAATCAACTAAAATTATTATTAGTACTATTTACAGAATTCGTTTGAATTTTTATATTTTAGTCCTCAATTAATCGTTAAAGTTTTAGTGAAAAATTCCTTCAAAAACTTAAAACAACAGTAATTTTATTTTCAATTAAAGTAATTAAAAAATGATTAAAAAAATAGGTGTTTTGCTATTACTGTCCATTTCATTTTTAGCAAATGCTCAGTCTATTTGGCCTACTTTATTTGAAATGAGAGAAGCCTTTAACCCTTCTAGTCTTTCCCCACTTCTATGGGTGAATCCTTATAGAGATGCTTATGTATCTACAATTGACAACAATGGAATTCGTCAAAAAGGAAACATTATTGATAGTGCTACCGCCAAAACAGGTCAAGCTTTGGCAACAATAGGGACACTAGGAAGTAAACCTATTTATAACGGAGAAGGTTGGTATTTTGAACAAGGATCAAAACTTACTACCGGGACCAATTCGGCCTATAACTTTTTGCACAATGGAGGTAATTTTGATATATGGTGTACCGTTTTCATTTGTCCACCTGCAACTGGAAACTACTATCGAGCTTTGCTTACCACCAATGGAATTTCGGATACTTCAAAAGGAATATTAGTAAGAATCAATTCTGTAAATGGCAATAACAGTTTAGAAGTAAGAGTAGGCAATGGAACAAGTGCCTTCATTAGCCTTAACGGATTTAATTCTCTTATTCCAAATGCAACAAACACGCTAAGGGTAACAAAGTCTGGAAATTCTGCTAAATTATTTGTGAATGGAACTCAAGCAGCGGTTCAAACAATCACCTTGCTCCCAGGAACTGGTGATGCAGCAAGTACAATGACATTAGTAAGCAACGGAGCAGCATCTGTAAATGTTTATTTAAAAGACATCATGATTTTTAATCGCGCTCTTACCTCCAATGAAGTAACGGAAATGAATAGCAGACGATTTCCATCAATTATACCTACACCAATAAACGTCTATTTATTAGCAGGTGATTCTAACTCAGCAGGGCGTGGAATTAACTCTGCAATTGCATCAGATCTAACAGGAAAAATACCCCGAACCTATATCCCGACTTATGGCACTTCTCTAGATTATACAACTTATTTGGGTAAATTGCAATTAGGAATCAATCAGACTTTTTTATTAGAAAATCCATCAACTCAACACGGTGCTGAAATGAGGTTTGGGAAATCGATGGGAGCAAAAGCAGATACTTTCATAATTAAGTATGGTATTGGTAGTGTTCCTTTATTTCAAAATTCTACAGGTGATTGGAATGTTTCTAGTCCTACTTCATTTTTCAATAAGTTTACAGCCTCGGTAATTCCACAAGCGTTAAATGATCTTGTTCATGTGTATAGAAGAACTCCAGTATTTAGAGGATTTATTTGGACACATGGCGCTAACGATGCAGTCGTCGGGGGAGCTAATAAATCTTGGACAAGAACCGGCTCTACAATATCCGTAATTGAAAACTCTCATGGTTTGAGTAGTGGCTATAAAATACCTGTAACGAATGCTAGTGATTTGTCTGCAATTCCAATAGGTATCTATACAGTTACTAGAATTGACAATAATACGTTTACGATAAATGGAATAAATGCAGGATCTTCAAACGGAACGGTTTCTTATTCAGCAGGTTCAAATTATAAAACAAATTTAACACAAGTGATAAATGGAACTATCAACTATTTAACAGGAACTATTAGAAATCAATTAACAGGAGGTTTTGGATATACAGTTAATAAATTAAGGGTGTATATTCCTGAAACAAGATCAGGTGCTACTTCATTTGATGCTACTTCATATGCTAATACTCTAGCGGCGCAACAAAGTATCGGTAATAATTATTTATCAGACAATCCTTTACGATCTAATAATGTTTTAGGAACTATTTCACTATCAACCGAAGATTTGAATATGGTCGATACGATTCATTACACTACACAATCCTATGATGTTTTAGGACAGAGAGAAGCTAATTATTTTATGCAATTTATTAATGAGTAAGCCTATTGAATTAAGTTTTTATATTTCTTAATTTAATAAAAATAAAAAAAGGCTATCATTTCTGATAGCCTTTCTGCTTTTGCTCCCTCTCTTACGCTAAAATCATAAGCAGAAATACCGTTATTGACGCGACATTAATCCTTTTCACTTATAATTACATAATCCCGGCGTGTACCGGGATTCGTTTCTTTTTATGGAAAAAATCAAAAATTGACATTAACTACACCATTCAGCAAATCTTGAGCACTTGTCTCGGTTTCATTTACCAACTCCCCGTGAAAAGTTCCAACTACTGAAGTACCGGAATTGACGGTTATGTTTGAAGCCCAGTCGTTTCCGAAGGCGGCGGGAATCAATGGCGTAAAGGTCTGGCTGAAAAGACGAAGTTCGAAATTGTTGATTTTGTTAGCGCCAGTTTGGCCCATTTCAACGTCAAAATTAATCTCATAGGATGTTGTATTGCTCTTTTCTCCGTGAACGTGACGCGTCGTACCTGTAGTAGTAACAGTAATCACGTCAAATACAAGTGGAGCCGAACCCAAACTCATAGACAGTGTTCCGGTTGTTGTTGACGCAGTACAATTCAAGCCATTAATCAGATTCTGCAAATCGCCAAACTCGTCACCGCAAACGTTGATTTCATTTTGCAAAGCGGTTTTGTAGGCGTTGCATCGTGCTACTTGATTGCTTACTGTAGCAGTCAGGTAGGCCGCTTGGGCAGCATTTGTGGCATCAACTAAACTTTCACAACTTGGAGCTGAGTCTGAATCACTAGAGCTACTACAAGCTAATGACAAAATCACCAATAATGCAATACTTGAAAATAATTTAATTGTTCTCATTTTTTTTAAAAGTTTTTGGAATAATAATTAATAAAATAAAAAAAGGCCATCATTTCTGACAGCCTTTCTGCTTTTGCTCCCTCTACTGACTGATTCTCGAACCGCAACTGTTTATTTTTTAAACAGTTATGAGTAAAACATTACCCTTATCGGTCTCGAAATAGTTAGATGATTGATTGTGCTTGAATTTCGAATTCCAAATAATACTTTTGGGGATTATAACATTAAGAGTCCTTATCAACATTTTTTCTATCAATTGACAGATTTTTATAGCCACTTAAAGGTTTATAAAAAATTATGATTTTTCTTAGCAATATCAGGCAAATACTCCAATAATAAATTTTTAATTTCTATAATTTCATCATTATAGCTATTCGGCTTGAGTAAAGAAAAAACTTCGTTCAGTACTTTATTAAACGATTCATAATCTGAAAAATTCCTGTAAGATTCTGCAAAATATTCTATAGACTCTTTTTTATTTGATTGTATCCAGTGTAAACTTCCGAGATTAAACAAAGAATGTTTCTTTTCATTCAGCCTCATAGCCATATTAAAAAATTCCTTGCTTTGCACGAAGTTTAATTTTACCAAATAGCACAATCCAATGTTGTTGTAAATCTCTCCTTTTAGTTTGTCATCAGGATTGAGGTTTAACATTAAGTTGCAGATTTCTATTGACTCATCTGCATTATTGCTACTCAAAAGCAATAACGCTTTCAGGTTGAGGATTTGCAAATTGACTGGAGCAATCTGAAGTGCTTTTTCTACATAAGAAAAGCCTTCCCCGAATTCTTTGACTACATAAAAAAGGAAGATAATATTGTGGTATCCCTCTATGAATCTACTATCAACCTCAAGGGCTTTCTTGTAAAAATTTAAAGCATTTACATAATCAGACTTCTTGTAATAAACATTCCCAATATTTGATAAAACCTTACAGTCCTCTTTGTTTAAGTCATAACTCTTGGATAAATACTCTAAAGACCTATCAAAATCATTGATTAAATAGTAGCAAACACCTATTTTACCATATGAAGCAATCCTTATTGAACCTTCAGAACCTTCAATGAGCTGTTTAAAGATTAGTATTGCATCATCGTATTTTTTCAGTTCCTGATAACAGGAAGCCAATTTAAACTTTGCCTCTACAAGATTTGTTTCATTAGAAACTAGATTGATGCTTTCTTCAAAACAACGTGCTGCGTCATCAAACTTGTTCATGCCGAACAAAATATTTCCTTTGGTAAAGAAGTAGGCACTGTTACTGGCGTCAATTTGGATTGCTTTATCGATATTGGTTAGAGCCTCATCTGATTTCCCATCAATAATCAATTTATTTACTAGCTGCAAATAGGAGTCCGAAGAGCCACCCAAGGATATAGCCATTTCGAAATTGCCCGCCCTTTCAAAGGCTATGGATGCTTTTAAATTATCGTTTTGGTTCTTTGCGTTCTCGGCAAACATCAACCATGTTTTCTTGTCTATTTCATTTAATATGCCGATACTATTATTACCTCCCTGATTAAGACCGAATATGTAATCGCCAATAGAAGCATATTTGTATATGAGAGAGCCTATAGGATAAGTCTGGATTTTAGAATCAAATAAAACATTTTCACCAGCAGAATAAATTGGGTCATCTGCCAAAAGTGTTTTTGGAAGAAAAATATCGGCAAAAACTTCTTTAGCAAAATTTTTATCCATTTCATTATCTAAAATGGGCAATAAATCATGAAATGTATTAACGAATTTATCTATCCATTTTTTGTAATATGGACTTGATGAAACGTTGATTCTGGATAATATCGGAATGATAAATGACTTTCTATTGCCAGCTTTTGTGTACTCTGCACTTAGGATTTTATCGGTTATTTTTTTACATCCTTCAAAATTCTGCTCATTCGCCGCCATGACAATAACGTTAGCATCTGGTAGATGTAAATTGCAGATCCCCGAATATTCACTTATTCCGGTTCTACTGTCAATGATGATGTAATCGTAATCCAAGTTGTTTTTTATCCAATGTTTTAATTCCTCTATAAAATACTTGCCTTTCAATAGAGTGTAAAATTCATACCAGTTGAATGTATTTGCTCTTGAGGAAAAGTCTTCTGTATAATTGCTACAGGCTAATAAATCTATTTTGCCTCCATTTTCGTTTTCATTTAGCTTGTATATTGACTCTGAAGGGATAAAGTTAAAATCATCTTTTGAAACAGTTTCTTTTGTTCTCATCATGGAACAGAAATCATCAAACATATCTAAAGTCCCCTTTCTACTCATTTCGGAATTTGTCTTGCCAAAATAGTAGTGCAACCCCGGAGCTTCAAAATCCCAATCCCAAAGCAACACCTTGCTTCCTTTTTTGTGACACAGATAAGCTGCTATGTTTGCACACAACTGAGACCTTCCAACACCGCCTTTATATGAATAAAATGATAATATCATCGTAAATTATTGTAAAATTAAAAATTAACCAAGCTGTCTAAACTACCATCATATCCAACAATGCTTTTCTCAAATGAATATTTGGCTGAATATATTTTTCTTATTTGTGACTTAAGTTTACCGATACCTTCTGTATATGAAAAGAAATTTGGTGTGCTATCATTGATGTCCGCCAATTTATTTAACCTTCTGAATACTTTCTTTTTCGATGTTCTGTAATGATTTGCAAAAACTTGTTCTTGAGTCAATTCCTCACAAACAGGAATAAAAACATTACTGTTTAAGTCATCAAAGAGTTCTACGTTTCCGCAGTTTGTATCATCAAGCGATAAAAAATCTACAATCAAAAAAGACGTTGACAAATTTTCACCTATTGAATTTAAATCGCAGTTTTGTTCATCAAAGTACTCAATTTCCAGAGGGTAATTCTGATTCAAATCGTTACAAATCGCCTCAATATCCTCCTTGTTGCAATAGGGTTTCCATTGTTCCTTTTTAGCTCCATACCTTGATAAAAGACAAGCCGTGTGATTTTCTACAAATTTATCTAAAATAGGCTGCTGAACATTAAGGTATACAAATAATTTTATTTTTTTTACATTTAAAACTTTTACGATGCTTGAAAGATCATTGATTACATTATTGATCCCTACATTGTAATCGCTTTTTGAAATCAATCCAGTTTTTTTTTCGGTTACCAGAGTATCGAGTGCTGTTTTTTTAATGTTATAAAAAGACAGTTCAATTTCGCCTTTATCTCTTAAAATAATAAGACAATCATAAATATTGTTCGGCGTCTCGAAATTTGAATTGGATAGACACTTTTGTATTGCCTGAATTTCCGTTACTGTTACCATAGAATATGTATTATTTCATTTTTTATTTGAACAAATATTTTGTTGGATTCTCTTCTAATATTTTAACAAAAATTGCTCTGTTTGCAGCTTCTTTTAAGAATTTTTCCTGTCTTTGATTTAAATCGCCAGCTGGTATCACAACCCAAAAATCAGTCCCGTATAACAATTTTGAAGTTAATTCATTATTAGTAGAAACCGTGTCAAAATAAATGATGTCCTTTGAGGAATCTATTAAATTATACGAGAAATCGGCGTAAACGTTTTCATACAATGTAATCAGCTCTATTGCCTTATCCACTTTTTCACTATAACCCGTCCTGTCTTTCTCATCCCAAGCATTATCACCTCCAAAATGACCTAAATTTAATTTTAAATTTGGAAATTTTTGTAGAACTGTTTCCCATTCTTTGGGATGATTGAGAATCGAAGCAACCTTCTGTCTGCTTTCTTCCTCTAACATGACTTCATTCTCTCCTCTATAAATTATCAAATCTCTCGAATCGGTGGTCACTGATTCCCCTCCGCAATGGGTAAGGACAGGAATTTTTTTTGATTGGCAAATGTCATAGATAGGCCAAAGTCTGTAATCAGCAGGAGAATATCCTAATCCGGGATATATTTTAACTCCAAAGAAAGAAGGCCCGTTTTCTGGAAACGCCTCAAGGAACAAATCATATAGGTTCTCTCTTCTCGGGTCACAGGCAAAGAAAGGAAGTATTGGAAAATTTTGTCCTAAGTCGATGTACTCTGAAATTTGTTTCTCAAAAGGTTTTCTGGTTTTTACACCCCATCCCGTTTCTAAATCCATCATTAATGCCGTGATAAAAAGATCTTTACCATTTAGACCCAAACCCGAAGTTTTTTTTAAGGAGAACTTATCAAGATAAAATTCATATACCTCTTGCATATTATCCAATCCTAATATTTTTTTCGCTTTCCACACATCCCTGAACCCACGAATATTATGCGCGTTTGAAATAAAAATATCAGGATTTATTGGAATATTTTGATTTTCAACATAATCAAGTTCTTTTTCTAGTTCAGACCATTGTTCATCTTTGTCATATTCATGATGAAATAATACGGAAGATTCTAAATCAGATTTAGTGGCTTTCAAATATTTTATATTTGGATCATCAGAATTGATAATAGGTTCATTAGACCTTAACCCAATAAAATCCTTTATCAAACGTTTAAGGAAATACCTTATGTTGACTGTTTTCACATCAAATAAGTGCGTATGTACATCAACAACAAAGTTATTTTTCTGATATATCAATTTATTTTTATCTGACAATCTGTCCAACGGATTATCACTTATTTTGTCTGCTTTTTGAATAAATGTATTTACTTCCATGATATTATATATTAGTTTTTATTATTAAATCAACCGTAAAAATTGTATCATCCGCTTTTAAATTTAAAGCGTTTTTGGCATAACCATCAGCCTTCTCAAAATCAAAGTTTCCAATTAGATATTTATAAAAGAACTTTGCATAATTAACGGACGATTCATCCCTAATTTCTTTATTCATACAAATGACACTACAAATGTTATTGGCAAGATTTTTTCCCAGATTCTCTGAGAGGCATGCATTTAAAATGATTCCTTTGATCCTCAAACCGAATGATCTCAAGAAATCAAGAATTCTGGTATTAGTCTCATATTTATCAATACCATTTGCATCTGAAAGAAAGAGCCCACCTATGTTTCCATGGCACGCAAAATGAAGGATTACTTCACCTTGTTCAGCCAAAAGCAGATTCAAATCATCCAAAGAACCGATTACTTTTTCATAAAGAATTAAATCCGAACTATTCTCTACGACCCTTTTTACAGCATCAAATTCATTTTCAAAACTGATGGGAGTCATCTCTTTGTTACTATGTCCTATAAAATAAATTTTGACTTTTGCGATACTACGTAATTCCTCAAGTAATTCTGTAAGTTTAGAGATTACATTGTTTATATTAACTTGATAATCTTCACGTGTGATTGTACCAAGTGTCTCTGCTCGCTTATTTTGCCCAAATAGATTTTTGAGAATCAATATTCTGGCTTTAAATCCATTATCGACTTCTGTTTCCAATAAAGAAATACAGTCATGAATTTTTCCATTACTCAAAAGACTGTTTGCGCGTTTTAAAATTTCATTTGTAATCATCCAAGTTTTATTTAGATTAAATGTAACAGAAAGTTCTGTAAACAGCTATCACTTGACAACGCTGCTCAATTTATCAAAGAGACTGTACTGAAGCCCGAATATTGAAAAAAATGAAGTCCCGGAAATCTTAGGGTCATTAAAATCTTTTCCTAAACTCAGGTTAAAGCTGATGTTTTCATTAAAGCAATAGCTTAATTGGGTGGCTAGGCGATAGGTGAACTCTTTTTCAACAATGGTTACAGGTTCGTTTAAATTATTAAGAGCAGGTAGTTCTGCTTTATACCAACGTATCATTGCTTCAAGGGAGATATTATACTTTTTACCCTCTTTTATATAACCCAACCCAATATCAGTATTGACTGTTAAACTGTCTTTTACATTACTCATCAATCGAGCGGTCAGTGTAAAAGCATCTGTATCTGAAATGTAATTATTGGCAGTAGCCCAAAAACCAATTTTATCCAACGAGTTTTTCGATTCGGTAGTCGAAATAAACTTGGCAGCTGACGCAACTTCCAAACTAAATCCTGTTCGTTTCTTTTGTAACGCAATTACTTCATTGGTCAACCCATTTATGGAATTGTCAATACTATTACTCAAATCGGTACAGAACTTTTTTAAACTTTCCAAATCGCCATTGGCAGACTTTATTGATTCGCCTTTCTTTATCACAGAATTGATAATGTTTTCTGGTAACCCTTCATCAGTTGCCATTTTTACTATTGTGTTCAGAATATCATCAGGACTTTTTAGCGTATCAGTAGGTAAGATTACTATCTTCACAGATTCAATCATACCTATTAATGTTTCATATTGATTAAGCTCGGCGTACTTTTCTTGGTATTTAGCTGTTACTTTCCCTTGAATAATTTGTGTTCTTAAACCAAATCCTAAGTTATTTGATTTGCTTATGGTATCTTTTACGGTTGCTCCCGAGATGGTAAAAGTTTGTTTAACGGATTGCCATACATTTGGATTTAAATACGTTTCCCTTGTCAACTCGGGATTGGATTGCAACCAATAAGGCGATACTTCCAATCCAAGGTTCATTAACAGCTTACCTTCCTGATCAAAAGAATTTAATATATCGGCTGAAAATTCTTTATAAGAAGTAGGGCGCAATACAGCAGAAGGCTCATAATTCAAAATGCTGAAAGCTGGACTACTCGGCACATTAGAAGTCTGGGAATGAACAACTACTCCGCTGATTAAGACTAATAAAACTAATAATTTTTTCATCACTTTTCTTCTTGAATTTTTATTTTAATGGAATAGCAAACCGTATCCAAATGTTTCTGAACCTCCCTTTTATATGGCCCAAAAATAGTCGACTCATTACCTTCTTCCTGAATGGAAACGGTTACACTTGTCCAGTTGGTCTCTTCCATTTTATCTTTGATAACCACTACAAACGTCAACCATTTATCAATTATCTTCTCAACATTTTTAAGTGTTATTTTTTTGTTCGAACCAATCAGTTCAGTGTCTTTAAATATTAGATATCCTCCACCTTGGCCATCGCCTGTCTTAACATTTAATTCTAATGCACTTTTTTTGGATTTAAGTATAAATACATCCTCTGCTTCGTAATACGTTGTTGCCATGTTTAATGATTTTAGTTGCTAGTGTTTAAATTGTTTTAGTTAGTTGAAGCTAAGCTTCATCGATTTCTGATTTGCTTTCACTTTCATAGTCTAAATCAGTTAGGTTGGATTTTAAATAATCATCATTCAGGATTCCTATTGTGATGATTTTTGATATATCGGTATCAAGCAAAATCCTGTCATTGGCTTCATTGATCCTTATTTTCATTCTTAATTTTGGGTGATTTGATATAAACTCAATAATTCTCAACTTTGCCAACTGTAAGACAGGCGAATTGGCATTGATTTTCAAGACACGTTTGGCATATTTGATATTATCGACAAAATTGATTAGTTCCGCAATATTGTCTATTAAATCTAAATCCTGAATTAAAGTGATATTATTCCTGGCTTGATTTTTTATTATCTCATTGTAGCCATAAGCGGATGCCAATGTTTTGATGTTGTTAATGAACAAATTATCATTGGCAAATAAAAAGTCAATGGAGTTGTTAATCTGCAATATGTTTGAACTTAACTTTTCAAATCTGTCGCCAATAGGCAAAAACCCAAGCATTCTGTCCTGCCTTACAATGGTTACAGGATATACGTGTTTGTATATAGAAAAATAATCATCGGCGTTACCTATTGTAATCAGGATTGCTTTTATACTTTCAATATCATCATTGTTAAATGAAAAATCGGGGTATTCATTAAACGGTTCGAAGTTATTGGCTGAAGAAAGTTTATCAGGAAACTCTGTCAAGTCATAATAGAATATGGAATTAATTGTTTCGATAGAACTTGAAATGTTTCTCAATACCAATTCCTCATTATTGAAGAACTTACTGTTAATAGTGACTCTGAAAATTTCTTTCAGTTCATTGGCTAGTTCAAATGAAATATCAGCTTTGAGAATTGTTTCAGTATCATCGTCATTTTTCTTGATTAAATGAACTGTTATTCCAACAGGATTTACTTCATCATTGATGATATTTAATGCTTCTCTAAGTTCTTGTAGATTCATTGGTTTTTGATTTGTTTGCTATAAAAATGTTATCACTCAATAATTTATGTTCAATCCAATCACTTTCGGATATCACATCTTTTGAAATAAAAATGGCATTGTTTCTTTTGGTAGTAGAGATTTTATAAATGTGATACCCCAAAATGGCAAGTGTAGGGTTGGTATAAAACATGTTCGTCTTAACATAAATAAGTCCTATGATGATTAAAACCAAAAAGAACATCAGGCTGTTTCTGTCTTCGTCCAGATTAAAATCCAAATCAAAACTCAAAAGCGGGATGACATAAGTGACCAAAAAGGTAAGATGCTCCCAGTTTATGTTTTCAATCTCAGTTACCTTCTCTGGCAGGGATTTGTTTCCGCTGACGATATATTTAAAACGGAAATAAAATATAAAACCAAGAATGACGACCACCAATGAGATTGTTGGGATAATATTATCGAGAAACAATTTCTTACAACCAATGAAGTCGCAGTCCGAAAAGCAAAGAGGAATTTTTACTTTATTGATGAACAATAAAATAAATAAAAGCCATAATGATAATATGTAAAGCTGGATTTTTAATTTCATTATAAAATTGGTTTTGTCAAATAGTAACGGGAAATGAGTTACTGAATGTTATTGACCCATCTTTTTCGATTCTTTACAAGTTCGGCGCTAATCGCAAAAGGGTAAAAGAAATTATAGAGTAACTGGGTTCTTTTTGATTTAAATTTTTTCCTTTCATGTATGTCAGAATCAACTTTTGAAGTTTCAAACTTAAATCGATTATTATAGACATGGTCAAAGTAAGATTGGGTAATCAACTTCTCATTATTACACCTTCTCGAAAGATTACCTATCTTAACAAGTAAATAATAAGAAATTCCCGTTTGTAGGATAGCATGGATAGGATTTACAGCCCAAGCCTTATCTATCGTTGAAAGATCATTTATGAAAATCAAGAAGTAAATACCAAATGGGATATACAGGAAATAGGAAAGTAAAATGCTTTCATCTTTAGACTTCTCAATAGATATGGATTCCTTTCGCTCTTCTCCGTGTTCTTTTTCAGACAAGAGGTCTTTTGGAATGGTAAAAACTTCATTCATTGAAAGAAAATTGTAGTGGTACTTTCTTCGGATATAATTATATATCCTAACCTGATTGTCATTTATGGGTTGTTCATTTTTAAAATCAATATTTTGAAGCATTGCCTGAGGGGTTATGTCAATCAGCTTTGCTATATTATTCAGGTAATCTTCAGGATCGGGATAACGTTGCGAGATAGCGTGCAATGCAATGCGTAGATTTTTTTTCTCCCGTCTGGATGTGTACCTTGTTATATACAGGATTATAATAAAAGAGATACCAGAAATTAAGGATAAATTGTTGACATCGAAAATATTCCCAAATATGGGTAATTGAACGAATTCAATTTTATCAGACTTGTTTTCAACCTCTTTTTGTAGAGCTATTCTTTTTACCATACAGTCTATACTGTCAAATGCATTTGATTGTTTGTTCTCAACTGAAGTTTTATATTCTGATTTTGCATCCTCAATTCTGTCATTTGTCCAATTTGTGGGTATTGAGGTATTTAGTATACCAATTAAACTAACGACACTCATGACAACCAGTACATAGATAATTCCGCGGGTATTACTCGATGAGTTATTTGAAACCTCACATAACTGCTGTATTTGCGGGTCTATGTTTAGTTTCAATCCCTTTATTTCCTGATTGCTGTTTTCACTATTTTCTAAATAATCCATTTGTGTTAATTTAAATTATGAACTCGCTAGCAAAACCTATTTGGATTAAATTTCGTTTTCTCTTTTCACGGTTACCATTTCATCAAATCCGCCTTTTATCAAAAGCAATTTAAGTGTTGTGATAAATCTTCTTAACTCTCTGTCAAGTATTGTATTGTAATCAGGACTCTGCCTGTTGAAATCATTGGGTAATAAATTGGATATGGCGTGATTTATCCCGGCTATAATTGTTGGAAACTCAATAAATTCGATAGTTTCATTTTTTATTTGCGTATCAATACTTATCTGTCTTGGCCTTCCTGAATATTTAAAAGAAACATTTTCTGTTTTGAAAGCGGTCTTAAGTTTTTCAAACTGAAGGTTTACATCCTGATTTATTCTGTCAGGAATGACTATATTTATTTTACATTTCTGATAATGAATATTGTCTTTTGAAAATCCTTTATTATCGATAATGTAACGGCAAATCGGAATAATCAAATTTTCATAATATACAGAGGCTAATGTTGCCGATGGGAAAAAGTTAATTTCATCGTCCGAACTGTTTTTAAATAAATCTCGAATCTGATTAACAGAATTTACTAATGTTGCATCATCAGCCCTGTCAAATCTCGCTAGAGTTAATCCGTTAAAATCGGATGGTAGTTTAACTTCTTGATCTATTAAAAAAGCACACTTTGAAGTCCCTAAGCGTCCTGTAAACAAACCAAGTTCAAAAAGGACGTTATCTCTGGGCTGTAGCATTTCCTTTCCTCTAAAGATTACTTTGTCATCACTTGTTCCCAATAAAATTCCAAAATCGAATTGTAGAGAGGCTTTTAGTAAATCGGCAAGGAAATTTTGATTGATCCTGAAAACCGCACTATCCCAAACATTATCATTCCAGATTGTAACCTCGAAATCTTTTTCCAATAAAATTTTCACTTGCCCGGCAAGCTTTAATTCCTCGGATGAGGAACCGATAAAAAGTTTTTTCTTTATCATATTCCTAAAATGCTTTTTAAATCAATATATATGCTTTCCACCTCGGTCAACAACTTTTTAAGATTTTCCTTCTTTTGGCTATTTCCTCTAAAAATATATTCTCTTCCATCTACAGAGACTAAATTATCCGCTAGGTTTTGATCTGTTGCAAGTTTTTTTAGTTGATTGTAAATAACAGGTACCAACTCATAAAACGAAAGAGTTTGATATTCAGTGATACTGATGTCATAGCAAATAGCATTGATATCAAAACTACTTAAATCAATATCCAAATCTGAATTCGCTTTATTGTTTTTTAAAAACCGAATCATTTTTTTAAGCCTCCCATTGGTAATTGAGCTTCTTTCATTAATTCTGTTTATACTTAAAAACGGATAATCTGCACTGCCTCTTGAATGCGTATATTTATCATAAACTTGTATTCCGCGATAATCACCTTTATCATTAATGACAGAAGTTACATCATCATACCAATTGGCAATAACCACATCAACCTCTCTGTTTAGACTTACGTTTTTAACCTTTATTGACTTTGGCTTTGTGATATTGCATGTTGTATATACTTCTTTTAAAATATTTTCACTGTCAATCCTCAAATCATATAAGTCCTGTAAGGCATCACCTTTGTAACCTGGCCCAATAACTTCATGCTCGAGTTTTGTTAAAGAAGAAGAGAATTTCACTCTTTGTTCAGAGCTAGATAAGAGCTTTTGAATATTAAATCTATCAGGTTGGTAAAATTTTTCACAGATTGTCAGTAAATCAATATCGCTGTACCCTTTTATATGAGTATCAGTCATAACGGAACCCTGATATTTAAAGCTTACATCTTTGAGTCCTTTTAATAACTGTTCTTTTACCTTCTCACCTGCGTCCTTACTTTTTTGAGTGTATTCCGGTTCAACCCCTTTCATCGCCATTCTTATATAGGTCAACACTTCGCTGTATGAAATTGTAGATAGTTCAGAAGAGAACGTTGCTTTAAACGCAAAGTTTTCGGGGTTAATTCTTCCTTTTACGCTTTCTATAAGTTGTCTGTAATTTTTCGCCATTGCTGAATTTGATTAACTGTTCGTCTTTGATTTTAGGTTAAAGGCACTTCTGACTCCTGATTTTCAGAAACTTCCTTTATAGGTTGCCGTTCTTTGTGCAACAGTATTCTTTTGAGCTCGGTTATCATTTCCTTTCCCCTGTGCTTGTCGAACTCAGCGATGTTTTCCCATTCCAAACTGAGGTCTTCTTTGATGTAATTTTTAAGCTTATACTCGGCAATTCTTTCCGTTGTTATCAATTCATCTGACATCCAAGTCTCCGGGTCCTTGGCTCTTTTATTGATGTTCTCATCGCCCTGTAGAAGTTGCAGGTTGAACAGGTAATTGGCATTCCACAAGTAATCCTGATCTAATGATTCATTTTTTTCATTGAATTTTGATTTTGGGAAAATATGGTCAATGTGAAATGTTGAGTTTTTATAATCCAAATGAGGATACAAAATTTGTAAAATTGGAAGAATTGCAGGCGAGCCATATTGTAAATCAACCATTCTTTCTATATCATCCTCTGAAAGAGACAAAGGGTGCAATTGGTTGTTTGCCAATTCTAGATTAATATCTGCAAAGGAATTATTGTTTTTAATGGCTTTAGCCACAATCTCCAATTTATTGTCCAATGAGGTTGTAAAATAACTTTTAATTTGTGCTAATCTGACAAACTTTAGTATTTCAGTTTTATCTTCGCTTGATATATATTTATTTTTGAATAAATAAAAAGCAATAGTTGAGATAATGTAAGCCGATGTCAGTCTGTTACGATAACCAAACTCTTTCAATAAATTGATTGCTGCGTAAATTTGATTTGTAATTTCATCCCAGTTATCCTCAATCTTGTAAATATTGGTTTTACTGAAATTTTTTAGAGAGAAAATATGCTGACATTCCGTTAGTATTAAACAGGTTTTTAGTATCTGGTCTCTGCCCATTCCTCCAAACCCCTGATCGCTCAGTGAGTCAACAAGTTTATTCATCAAATCCCTGATATCTGATGAAAAATTAGCAGTCAAGATTGACATTAACAAATCGGAATAGGAGAGTTGGGTTCCACCGCTGTTGACGCGAATAAAAATTTTAAGGACTTTATCCAAGCTCTTTTCAGTTTCCTCAAAATAGGAAATCTGTTTTTGAATACAGAAGACCTCTTTCAACTTTTCCAGATTTTCTGCTTCAATTTCAGTCAAATGATTTTCTCGAACATAAGAGATGACACTCCCCATTTCAAGTATGTCACCAACCTTAAACCAAAATTTATCATCGGTATTGGTAGTTTCATCGTATTTGAGGAATTGAAAGTCAAAATTATCTTCTGGATTATCAAACTCAGGTTTGTGCTTCAGATTTAAAAACAACTTTTTTTCTTCATAGGAATTAGGGTTGTCAATCCAACCTTTTTTACGTCGTAATGTCCTGGTGCCTTTTAACCCAACATACAAAGAGGTAAGGCGCTGTTGCCCGTCAAGGACAATGTGAAGGTCATTAGAGTTGACCTGCTCAATGTTTATTTTTACATTATGAACCTCTCTTTCATCATACTTTTCAAGAAATTTATAAAGTTGAAAATTTAGTTTATCCGTAGTTTCTCGATTTTCTTTATTGGTTTCGATGTCTGATTTTTTCAATTTCCAAAACAGGAATGAACTGATGGGATAGCCCCTGAGAACAGAGTCAAAAAGTTGTTCGATTTTTTTCTCTTCCGCTTTTTTGAGCCAAACATATTCCCTTTGTATGTCCGGTAAAAAATAGCTTTGATTGATTTCTTCGATAACGTCTTTGATTGATAAATCTTTAAATTGTCCCATGTTTTTTTGATTGTAGTTATGGTATTGTTGAAGGCTCGGGCATTCGTGGTTTTCAGGATTATTGGTTGATGCTAGTGTGCTATAAATCCTTGTTCCAGCATTTTATCAAAAATTAGCCTGACACAACTCTGACCGCTTGGAGAGCTGTCCCAATACGATTTGTGCATACGAATGCCATCCATACTGATGAAGTTAAACAGAGACATCCTTTTATCAGGTGCAACTTCATAGTTCAGGTTTTTTGGTAACAGTGTTGATTGTTTAACCCCAAATTCAGAATCCCCGCGTTTGTTGTCTTTCCTGAAATTTGTGGAAAGGGCATCTGCCAGTGAATACACATTCAGCCAATGCATTGCATTCTGCATAATGGTTACCCTGTTATTGTAAAATCTCGTGTAATAAGAATCTATAAATTCATAGGGCGTGCCAATTGTTATTAAAAGCTCACTTTTGGTTCTTGTATTGGTTGATGGAATATTCCCAATAGGGAAAAGCAAATCGAGGGTTACAATTGTCCCGAAACTGTAACTGTGGTAATGTATTTTGGAATTGGGATCATTCTCTGAAATATATTCTATCAATAAATCAAGATTGCCCAAAATGACCTGGCTTTGCTCCCCATTTTCGATATATTTGTCAACGCAGGCAAACTCTGTTGCAAGAGACGTCAACAAAGATTTTGACTCAGGTACAATCAGCAGTATGAATGCGGTAATGGGAACAAACCACTTTGAAATAGCCTTTACCGGAGATAAAAATCTGAATATTATTTCTGCATCGAAGTTACTGCTTTCCAAAAACTTCGAGAATGTATCGGTTGTACTGAATTTACTGACGATATCAATACTGGCAGGAATCAAGAAAATGATTGCCAATGAAATTAGGAAAAGTATAAAATAGGCATAAAAAGTGAGGTAGGGTCTGCTGAAACTCCCTCTTTTGAAAAGGCGAAAAAAAAGTTGGGGTATTTTTTTGATAACCAGCCAAAACAAGGTCAGGTTTTTTATCAGGATATTATTTCGATTGAATTTCTCAGTTAAGATCTCATGGTATTTAAAATCATAAAACTTGTAGATTACCTCTCCATCGCTTTCTTCATTTTTTGTTTTTGTTTTTAAAATGCTTACAACCGTACTCTCTCGATCCTGTGAATAAAAAACCTTTTCGGTTTTTAGGATGTAATTGTTATCGCTGCTGGAATTGAGTTCGTTTTTAAACCGAAGAGCATATTTTTCGACTGACTCAAGATGAATAGATTGCCCTAAACCTGAAATATATATTCCTACTTTCCCCATAATTTATTTTTAGAATGTTAAGAATGATTGACTTACCCATTTATCATCCAAGCTAATTTTACACCAACCGTTCTTTTCTTCAAAAACAAAAACAACATCATCTTTTTTAATAGGAGTTGTTTTAGGGAAACTTGTTCCTGCGCCTGTTCTCACATTTAAAACAGCACTTTTTACCGTGGCTCTTTTAACTTCTGAAGTATATTTTTTACTAATCCAATGAGAGAGAGTGCCAGATATTTTTAACCATCCTTCTTTTTCTTCGTAAACCCTTAAAACAGCACCTAAGACTAGTGCCTCTCGCTCTGAAACTTTCGCAGCATTAGCACTAGGCTCGCTTCTTACATTCAAAACATTAGCCATCACGCAAACGTATTTCAGAATTGAAGTGCTTTCTGTTTTGATGGTATAACCATTTAACTTGGCAATCACTAATGGAGCAAAATTGTTTTCAAAATGAGTTACTTTGTTACCTCCAAAAAAGTTAGTGCCAGGACAGGATTTATTATTGCCCGTACCATTATTTCGTACACCGTTATCCAATCGAAACCAGTGATGGTATACAATCGAGTTTGAGTTAACTGGAAGATTAAACTTTTTGCATAAAGCCGCTGTAATGGCTATAATGCAATCTTTTTGGATAGCAGACATAGTGTCTGCGTTGATATCGAAATTGCCAAAATTTTCAATACAAATAGCGTTCGCATTTTGATTGGTAATGCAGGCAGGAGATTTCTCGAGACTTCTTCCTGTTAGAATAGAACCATCTGGAAATATGGTGAAATGTTGGCCAATATCCTGCCAACCATTTTGATTGACATGATGCTGTTTCATAGCCAACTGACGTTCAAAATGATTGTTCCCGGTAAAATGAACATAACTGGGAATGTAGGTGTGATGTTGTTGGATTGTTAATATAGTGCGACCGATCCTTAAATTTGAAATCCATGTTTCAAATTCTGTGATGGTCATCTTTGTAAAACCGAATTTTGTTTCCATGGTCTAGTTACTTTAAATCCCATAATTTGTTAAAATTAGAGTTATAAAGTAAACCAGTCAATACGGGAAAACCCGTATTTTAACATATGTAGAGACTTCTAATTTTTGATAAACTTAATATGATTTTGTCGGTTCCCGGAATACGCTTTAACAAAATACATTCCTATACTAAGTGTGCTTACATCGTAAACAATTCTTGTAGTGTCATAGGATTTCTTACAGATTTCCTTCCCCTGTATATCCGAAATAACCAAATAATCGATAGGAAAATCAGATTCGATAGTTATGAAATCCTGAGCAGGATTAGGATAAAGCTGTAACCCCATTTTTAAATCGTTTTCAGGGGTGCTTAAAAGAGCACTTGGGCACACTACTTGTACCGGTACAAAAGCAGTCATTCCAACGCCGTTAGTGCCTATACCCAATCCCCCATGAAAATTAGATCCCCACGTCCATAATTCTTTATTTTCATTTATCGCCGCAGCACATTGGCTTCCGACACTGACCGAAGACCAATTGGTAGCTGTTCCCAATTGGGTATTTCCAACTGTAACCGAACTACCGCCCCCAAGTGTAATCCCTGAATACCATAAAGTCCTGTCAGACAGCTTTATAGATGCCCCAGTTCGATAACCATTATCAGCATCTAATACATAATAAGGAGGACCAGATACAGCTAAGTTGTTATCAGTGCCTATTTTCATAACTCGACGGTCACCTACCGCTGTTTTTCTAATATTTATACCTCCTATTAGTTGAGTTGGAAATCGGATGTCATTCCCAATAATAGCCGCTACAGGAACGTCGTCAATAAAATTGTTTTGGTTATATCCCCAAGCCCAAATCGTGTTGTTTGTTTTTACAGCAAGATTTACCCTGTCATGAGCAGACACTTGTCTCCAGTTGCTATCGGTTCCTATTTGACGGGGTGATAAAACGTCTAGCCCACTTGGATCACTTAACGCAAACCTATCGGAAGCACCCCAACCCCATAGCGTACCATTTTCTTTAATAGCTACAGAATGACTAAGTCCTGCGGCAACGGTTTTCCAGCCGGTATCGTTACCAACTTGAATGGGATAATTTTTACTGATTTGGGTACCGTCACCCAACTGACCTCTGTTGTTGCTGCCCCAAGCCCATAAGGTTCCGTCTGTCCGTATCCCTAGGGTAAAAGAATAAATACCGTCGATACTAGTAGCAATTTCTTTCCAATTGTTGGCAGTTCCAATCTGTGCAGGTGAGTTTTTTAACAGGATTGTTCCGTCTCCAAGCTCACCGTTACTATTTTTACCCCATCCCCAAAGTGTTCCATTTTCGGCAATAGCCAGAACATTGGCATATCCTACGGAAACAGACTTCCAGCATTGGCTAAAAGAAGGTGTGGCGATAAGGAAAAAAAGAGCTAAAATAAATTTTGTTGTTTTCATTTCAATATAATAGTAATTTAATAGTTCTCTGATTTTCATGCAAAGTTAAATAAATGTTGTAATTGATTTTCTGAAAAGAATCTTAAATTAAAAGCATATTAGCTTACCGTACCCACAGTCTGAATTAAGTTAGTGCCTAGTTCCGTAAACTCTATAAAACTTCCTGATTTCATCTGATTGCTTACTCCTGGAGCCGCCGAAAATGTCAATAATGGCGAGAGAACAACGCCATTAGTACAACGCAGTACTCCTTCAAACTCAATCGTTGTCGTAACTGCTTCGTTTGCAGCATTTAGTACTTTAGAGCCAATGCCGCTTACCTGAACAAAAGAAACCGATGTGGAAATTCCATTGGCGGGAGCTGAATACAACTTCGCCACATACTCCATTGAGGTTATGCTAAGACCATTGGACGCAAGCCAGCCAATTGCTGTGGTATGGCTTGTAGCGCCATTGGCAATCAAAAACAGCCCTTTAAAAAAATAGGTCTTGTTGGCACTTAAGGTAAATTCGTTGCAGGCAGCAGGAAAAGCATTTTGCGCTGTAATAATATTGCCCAGACTAAAATTTGATGAAAGTACTCCAATCAACTTTGGTGGGGCTCCTGAGATTTGTACATCCCCATTACCTAAAACACTCTGACCATTGATGGTCTTAATGTTGGTTCCGCTAACCAAAACAGCCTGTTTGGAGTTTAAATCGGTCTCCAAACCAGTTACCTGATTTTTTGCTATTGATCCTGTAATGGAACCTGCTGTTCCACTAATGTTAACAATAGAGACATTCCCATTGGAATCAGGAGCTATATTGTTTACTTTTTTAACTGGTGCGAAAGCAATCACAGACTGCTTTGCCGTTTTAGGGGTTAAGAATTTATCGTCAACCTGATCATTTTGTGCATCAGCATTACTCGCTTTATCTTCCAGTATGTTCAAATTACTATCAATTAAGTTTTCAAACTCTGTTTGATTAGGTCTTTTGTTAGTTTCGAAATATACTTTTAATTCGGTTCTATTCTTTGTTGCCATAAGTTTTTTTGTTTTTGTTTTTAATTTATCTTACGTAAAATGTGCCACCAATAATCATATCGCCAATTCCCCCAATATCCTGCCAGTCAGCTTCGTTGTGAAGGGTAAGAATTTTTTCCTGACTGCTCATCATACCCGCGGTGTTCTCTGTGATGACTTTAAAGTGATGATAGATTTTTTTGCCCTGAGAATCCATTATAGACAATGTGCCTGATTCTAAATCAGTGAACTCTAATGGGAGGTAAATGTCCTGATCGTTTGTCTGTAATTCATGTATTTTTACCCAATTCCCCTGAGAATTCATTTTATGTAAATGATACTTTGCCTTGTAACACATTTTTTCCCAGTGTAGGATTACATGTGTTAGTTCATTATTTGAATTTAGAGGTTCAGAAAAATAGTTTAATTTCGGAGATTGTGGACTGTAATTCTCAACGATATTGGTTATAATTAGCTTCGATGCCTCAGAAGGAGTGTAATCGACTATATTTAAAAGCTCCTTGTCATTATAGCGAATCCTTCTGGAAACGGTTAATCGGTAAAATAAGGCGTCTCCAAAAGGGACTTCCACTAAATCTGTAAAATCATCTTCAAAAATCCATTTAGTTTCATCTACTAAATTCTCAACTTCCAAATCCAGCACCTTTATTTGTTTCATTGTCCTGATAGATAATGCATCTGATGGGTTGTCCGCTCTGTAAATTGAAATCTTTGCAATATTTTGAGCTTTTGGATAAGCATTAATCTGTAGTTGAACCGATGGAACAATTCCTAAAGTTCTGTTTTCCAAAACAGGAATCACTTTTATAATTTCGGGAGCCACAGGAGGAGCGGTGTTTACAAGGCTGATAGGGCCAAGTATCTCACTGTAATCACTCGTTTTGAGTTGATTATTAATTTCTCTGACAGCATAGAAATATTTTGCATTAGATGCTCCATCGAGTCCAAAATCGGTAAACTGAGATTCAAACTGGCTATTTGGCGGGTCAATCCTTTTCATCATTGGAGCCATATCAAAATCGGAGTCAGCTTCCAATGTTGGTTTTAATAAATAACCATTTCTATCCCTAACCACTTGTTTTTTTGGTATAGGCTTATAAGGATGCGGTTTAACATAATTGTAGATGATTGGAACTTCCGTTAATGGAACAAAGCAATTCAGCAAAACTTCTTTTACAAAATCTTTAATTTTTAATTCTCCATTTCTGACAATATTTCCAGGTAAAATAACCTCTGGAATTACTGTTTCATTAAGATTTATTATAGGAACAGAAATATGTCCAATCTGAACAGGTGAATTATTATAAAAGTCATTGTGCGCATCAACAAACAAATTGATGTTTTCAATAAATTTAGGGTTATCCGGGAGCGGCAAGCTCACATTATTAAAAATACCAAATTGTCCGGTAGGATAATTAAAGCTTAACAAATCATTCCACCTGTCCACATAAAAATCTTCTTCACCATTCATAAAGATATTACGCATTACCTCTTGCAGGGTATTCAAAGTAGGCTCTTGATTAGGAACATATTGCTGCACCTCATTATTATAAATGGCAGTTAAAAACTGAATATCACTTGCTCTGTTAAATTGAACGGAGTAAGGCTTATGGATTTCTTCAGCCGTTCCGTACTTTGTATTGAATGTGTAGGATGCTTTGCCAAAATAGTCAGGTCGGGTTGCGTAAAATCCTCCCGAAGGTTTTTGCGGTTGTATTGCTTCTATAATTGCATTAGCGAAAATAAGAGCAGGTACTGACATTTTAGATAAGAAATCTTCTTCACTATCATGTTCAAATTCATTTGCTTTATCCTTACTTCTTAATCCAAAAACGGTATAACGGACTTCATCATCTCCTTGTGGAAGGACATTATCTTCATCTAAACCTAAATTAGTATCTTTATAGAGATACACTTTATATCCAGGGTAATAATTTACCATTTGTTCTGTTGAATTAACTCCATCTGGAATAAGTCTACTTTCATAGGAAGCTAATATATTATCGTATTGAGGGTCAGTAATGTCCTTTGGAAAATTTAAATCTTCAATATAAACTACTAAATCATTCGATGTTCCTATATTTTCAGTTTTAATTACCTTAAAATCCTTTCTAGGTTCATTCCCAACTTCATTTAAACAGTGCAAACGAACCACTCCATTATACCATTCAACTGAATTAGTAAAAGGATCAGTAATCAGATTGTATTGCAAATGCTGTGGTAGTTGATAACCAAGGAATGTTATTTTGTATAATCCAAGATGTTTATATTCAAAATTTCCTCCTGATTGGTCATAGTTACCATCACCATCTAAGTCAACTTTTTCCAAATGCTTTTCTATCACACCATTTTGGTATATACCCCTGAATTTTTGTACGTGCGTCTCTCTACTACAATCAATATTTTTAATGATAATCTCCTCTTCCCGATGAACCTCTGCGGGAACAATTTCTCCTTCTATTTGAAGGTTAGTATGTGCTATTTTGACACTAAAACCAGAATTGTCTGGGATACCCCATAGCGGAAGATTCTGCATGTTCTCAACAATCATAAAAAGAGCACCAATTTCAGGAACCAGAATTTCAACCTCAGGATTTGATAAAGAATTCAAATTTAGAAGCGACCCACTGGCATCAGCTTTTAAAACAATGAATTTTGGATACATTCCTGTATTGTCGATTTCCTGTACTATGAACTCTTTGCCATCAACCAAAAGTATGCTCCCGATGTAATTCATTTCAGTTCCCGGATTAATATAAGGGACAAGCGTTTCATTGTAGGTAGGCGGGTTGGTTTGTGGAATAACACTTTCATCAATTCCTGAACTTTGAACCGCGTATGGCTCGGTAAGCACTTCTGCTAACAATGGATTACTGGATTGTACAATTTGTTTTATTTTACCTGAAATACTATTTGGAATCTGATTTCTAAAGAAAATCTGAATCTCGTCCGCAAATGGTTCTTTAAAGTCAGGTGTCTCCGAATAATTAGGGATTACAGTTCCGTTTATTTTATGATGATAATCAATTAATTCCTGCGTATGGTTATAATCAAAAGTAAGGCGAACCAACGTTTTATCAGCATTGGCAGTAGCATTGGCAGTAAACAGCGATTGCTCTGCGGGAGTTGATAAGACCAATGGACTCTCCTTTTGAATAAGTGTTGCCATAACATTCGTAGGAGGTAATAGTTCATTGGTCGGCTTAATAACGGTATTGATAAGTTTAACAACCTCGCTAAGTGTAGCCCGACTAAACCAATTGATGCCATAGGAAGAATACTCTAATTGGCTGGTCTCCCGTATTGCAATTGTATACAAAGCTTTTCCCTCATCAGGAATAACCAGTTCGACTGTTTCATTACTGAATTCCTGTGGAACACCACTGGTATCGATATTAAAGAACTCCGTACTGTGGGAAGGCTCTGGTTTTATCCATTGCGACTCATTAAATTTACGGTATTCCAGACCCGCATATACAGGGTCAGTCGTTTCACAGACAATAAACTCATTATTAACATAGTAAAAAGGAGCATCGGAAAGCTCATCAAAAAAAGGTTCTGCAAAAAGAGAATAATATTTTGTCTTTCCGTCCGGCGAGTAGCCATCAGCGGTTAGCTGCACTCCTTCAACATTATTCTGCTCAGGAACTTCAGTCTCCTCTTCCTCATCAACCTCAGAGCCATCATAGCCAGTATTAAAGAACACTCCCACTTGAGGTTCTTTTAAGTCCACAGGTATAGGCAGACGCTGATCCGACAATGAAGTAGGAAGTGATAAATACAAGTGTTGTACCTCTCTTGAGCCTAAACCATCCTGTAAATTACCAAAAGTAACATATTCCGACAAATACATATACTCTCCATCAAATACCAAAGGATCAAGGTCTAATGTTCCCAGTCCCAACATTCTTGCTACGTGATAATCTAATGAACCCAAGAGCAATACATCGAGGTATGGTATTTCTATGGCATTAGTTGCATTAAGTGTTTCAGGGATGTAAGGGTCGTACTCAGGGTGCGAATTTGGATCATTAGGGTCATAATTTGGGTCTGTTAAATTACATTCTTCCACATCATCCTGATTCTGATAAGCATATAGTTCAATAGCTTTTGGATTGTCCAAAGCATTACTAAGGGTTATATACTTTTCAACCGAAGTATATATTCGCTCTAATTCAGGGATGCTGTTGGAATTCCATTTGGTTTGGTAATTCTCGACATTGACATAGGCTTGGTCGTTGTATCGCAACCAATTGCTCAGACAATTATTTTGTGGTTCCAGTCGCTTGAAAGCAAGATCTGTCAGTTTGGTTAAGGCATACTTATCAAGAAATTTCCATTTATTTTCTTTTTTGGTATTGATGATAAAATCCGAATAAAACTCAAAAGACAATGATACGACATGCGCATCACTGCTACTAAATCGTATGCTTCGGATGTTCTCAGATACCAAAGGTTTTTGATTGAGTTCTTGCGCAGTATACGTTTTTCGGAGTGAAGCTCCTTTAGGTGCTGTAATCTTGTTGTCTGGAACTGAAAGTAATTCGGTTTTAATAAAATTACCATTATTTAAAATTGCAAAATTTGCAGAAATCTTAAAGCTTAATTCTGTTTTTGTTTCAACCTCAAGTAGGGCATCTCCATAATTCTTGATAAAAAGAAGAGGATTGTCTGACGGTATAACAGAGTTTAGAACTTGATTGTATTTGATGTTATTTCTAAAATGCACATGGAATATTTTCCCTCCAACCTCATAAATCCAATAGATTGAACTACCACCGTCATTAATTTGTATCGGAGCCAAAGTATCAAAGTCTAATATAACTTTGTAAGGCTCATATTTGGCTCGGTATATCCTAACATGGTCATCACTCTTATTAAAATTATTATTGCCAATGGCATAATCTGCCTTTGGGATATGCTCTGAAAGTGCATCTTTCAATGCCCAACGCAGATGAATACCTTTGGTGCTATCCTCTCCAATGGAACCCGCAGACTGAAGATACAGATGTCCGGATTGAATCATGGAATTGTCAGTCAAATCCAAGTTGTTTTCACAATTACAATTCCCTAGTTGTGATAGGTATTGTAAAATGAACTGAACGGCACTGGTTGCTTCATTATAATATTTTTCTAACTCTTTTGTGTCATTATAATTCAGATACGCTTTTATGGTATTAATCTGAAACTGTAAACTTTGCTCAAGATTGAGATGCGGTAAATTTTTTGCGATTTGTAAAAAGTATTCTAAGAACTTTTTGAAACAATCTTTAAAAACAGCCAAATTTCGGAGATAGTCAGGATTTTTCCTTTTTACCTCTTCAATACACTTTGTAAAGAGTTCAAGTAGTTTAGTGTATTCGGCGCATATTTTTTCATCCTTGATACAAGTTTCTGTATCTCCGTTCGGGTCAAGCGTATTATCACATATTTCAATAGGAACGGTGGTACTTTCTAATACATGGAAATTATCTAATGCATAAGTTTCATAAGAAATTAAGTTGGTTCTCAGCGTTCGATTGATTAACTCAAATACCGTCGGAGTTGATAAGCTGTAATTTAGTGGAATGGTTTTACAGGAGGAGAGGTTCAAATCAGAATCGAAAAGTAAAGACTCATCGGCACTTGGATAGATAAAAATATTATTGACGGTAGATTTTATAAGTCTTTTTATTCCATGATATATCCTATCGATTTTGAAAGTTTTCGACCATAGTATGTTGAGATTTGACAAATCATCAATCTTTATTTTATGGATTACCGAACCTTGTTTGTCCGTTGGGGATTGATAGATGTTGAGATATAATTCATTATTAACTATTATCATATTGGATTCACACCCCGTACTTTGTGGAATAATATTATTGTAATTTTGATTATTTATATCCAAACTAAGAAGTATTACCTGACCTTGACCGTTTTTACCAGAAACAATGTATTGATTCAAAGTACTGTCATAAAGATTGGAGGATACAATAACTGCATCATCACTATAAAAATCAGAATACGAATTATTACCTATATGAATTTCTTTTGCGATTTTTACTGACAAATCGTAGTTTAAATCTACAAGATGGTTTTTACCAGCTTTGTGGTCAAACAATACCAAAATTCCATCCTCGTAGGATTTAACGGAATTCAGTATCATATCCGATGCACTTGTTGTATTGTAGTAATTTTTGTTTACTATGTTAATTTGGCTGTCAAACTCTAGAGCCATAAGTTGCGAGAGCGAATTTCCCCCATAGGTAGGTTCCGTTCCTTCGTACCGTCCTGTAAATACCAAGTAAAAGTTATTATTTATTTTGGATTCAACTAGAAAAACGCCAAGTGGCACAAATAGCCTTATTCTTTTCAGAGATAACAATGATCCATTGGCGTTAATCTTTAGGATGTAATGATTTTGATTGTCACTTGCGTAAACAACATACTCAATTACCTGATCATTATTAATTGTTGGAACGATTTCGTGAAATACCATATTAGTATCCCATTGTTCGTGCTTGTAGTCTTTTTTCCAAACTACTGTTCCATCTGTTTTAGATTTAAGAATAGTAGGATATTGTGATGACTTCCCTACAGCATAATTAAAAAGCTGATTATTCTCCGAAAATTCCTTAGCAGATTTTATCTGTAAATCTGAACTATTATATCTGTTTAAAAATGCCATAACTTTCTAATTATTTAATAAATCTAAATTCAATTCTTGTACACTTTTCACAGGATAATTGATAACAACATCATCTCCCGGAAGCGCATCTTGATACACCTTGTATTTGAATCGAAGCGTCACGTTTTGTGTAATATTCTTTTCCGAGTTCATAATAATAGCCTGTGAATTATCTTTAGAGAATAGCACGAAATACGAAAGGTCAATGTTTCCATTGGTAATTACCTCAATAGTATCCTTCATTACTTCTTTATTGAATTTAGGATTATTGAATGGCTCAGGGTTTCGGACAATTAATGCAATAATATTTCCTGAACTACTGTTTTTAATAATGTTAACTTCTGTAGATATTGCCTCATCTAAAGGTTTTAAATCAAGAATGCCATCAAAGATTCTATCATACGGATGTTGATAGTCGTTCATTAAAGTATCAATAACCCCGGAAGCAAATCCAGTAATTGGTAATTGACTGGTATTGGGTTGCGACCAGTTTTTAGTAGTCACAAAACTTGCATTTACCTCATCATCCGAAAATTGTTTTTCGAATCTGAATATCGCTTCCTTTTCAATTAAGCCTTCCTCAAACTCCCGCTTTAAGAAATAACTTTTTATTTGCGCTTCAAAATCTTTGTATCTGGAAGTTTTAAAGATAAACTTATGTACTTCTTTTGTTTCCTCTACACCTGCGTTATTCTCAAAGTCTCCGCTATGATTCACATCAAACAAATTATTTACAATAGCCGTGTATAGTTTGTTTGGTTTGAGGCGTTTTGGGAATATGGTAACATATTCCGAAGCCGGTTTTATAATGGTAACCTGACCCACACAATTAGGTGCATTAAACAGATTCAGATACTGACTGACTGCAAAAGGAACCTGCGGGTTTGTTTCAGGACTCCATACTTCTTGTGTTTGAGGAATATGGGTGTATACATTATCGGTCGGATTATAATCCAAATAAGGTGGGTTGACAATACTTATATCCTCGACAGGGTCTTTGATTACAATTTTAAGACGTCCATCAATTGCATTATCTGATGGGAGAGTGGGATTAGGGTCAGGAATGTTTTGTTCAATTTTATAAGATTCCCATTTGTGAAAGAAATGCGTTGCATAGGCCTTGTTAAAAAACAAACTAATCTTGGTCGTTCCTCCATCTACTTCGTTGTAGTCGTTATAGAAAAGCGGTTTAGCGCTCAATAAATTCCCATCAGCGTTCGGGTAGGAACGGTTATAATCAATGTAGGGTTTTAAAGAGGTTAACGAATATTTATCAGGATGGGCAACCACTCTGAGCCTTCTTTGCGGATCACTACCTGGCTCTATGATATAACTGCCTACTTCATTACCTCTCAAAAGTCCCGTTGTATCTTCCAACACAAAACCATCAGGGCTGCTTACATAGACAGTATTGTTTTGATCCATTAAGTTATTACCCTCTACTCTAAAGTAGCTGTTGTCCTCTTTTAATAATTGGTCACCAGATTTTAATTTGATGTCACCATATGTTGATTTTTCATTGTTATGGAAAAACCCAACAGGCCCGGCAGTTGAAAACCCATAGGTAAATTCAAAAGGAGTAACATTTACTTGATTACCGATACTTACTCTATCTTTCAAGACAAAATGAATGTAGTAAGAGGTATCAGGTCGCCATATCGGCTGAATATACTGCGTGATTCCAGCTACGGTTGCTAGTGCGTCTTCTTCAACGGCATCTTGCGAAGGAATATTGATGTTGTAGTCGTAATCCTGAACTGACATCCAGCAAACCTGATGAATCAGCGTAAATTCATTCGACGTACAGTTGCATATGCAATTGCCTATTTCATTCAAATAGTCAAGTATGGATTGTATGCCATCCCAAGCTATGGTATAATTGTGAATATCCTTTTTACCTAAAAAGTCATTTATAAATTGGATTTGAACCGCTAAATGCTCAGACAAATTGTAGTTTGCATCAAAATTCTTAATCAGATTTAGAATATCTCTATAGCATAAAGAAACAGCATCAAAGTTTTGATTCGAAATAAGTGACGGAACTATAAGACAATTTTCATAGATGTTTAGAATCTCTTGATAGAGTTCGCAAACTTTTACATCCTCTTCGCCACATCCTGTGTCCTGACAGTATCTTTTTATTTCCGAATCAATGGTTTTTGATTCCAAGTCTAAAGGATACAACTTTAAGACATAGCGCTCTTCTTTTACCGCCAGTTTTTTAACCATTACTCTTACGCTGATAAGTGTAGGTTTATCTAGTGTATTGGAAAGACAGCTATTTAAGTTTTCATCGGTATAAACTACCAATGAACCTTCACTTTGATTGAAACAGTTAAAGGCTAATTTTTTAGTTTCTCTGTTAAAAGTGAAATTTCTAATTCCATTTGTGCCACTGCTTAAATGAATCTCTTTAGTCCATAACACATCAAAATCCATTGATAAACGATATATCCTACCATTATCATCATTATTTTGAAGCAGGTAAAAACCTCCTTCACAAAGTTGAATACTGGAATTACGGTTTTTAGTGGCAGGGAAATGATGTTGGATAAACTCTCCTTCTGAATCAATCAGAATTGCAAAAATTCCATCGATTTTGTTATCGTAGCCACTGACTAAATATTTACCATTATCCGTAATCTTGATGCTATGAATGGTTGTATATTGATTGTCAATTTTTAAAGAATGGACAATTTTTAAGTTACGATCCAATCTTATGATTGTTCCCACAGAATCATCATAATTACCTTCGATATATCTTCCAGCAAGGACAATTCCATTATCGTCTTCGCACACTGCATTGATTATAAATTCTTCTTTTTCTATGGCAAGAAGTGTTCCGCTAACAAACTCCCCTGCTGCATCTATAACTGCTACCAAGGGCTCTTTGTAGGTATCAATCTGATTTCTGTCGGATAAGGTCAGATAAAAATTGAATTCGTTTTTACAAGGTGCGATATGAACAAAACTATCTTCATCTTTCCAGTCAATGAGTTTCGTCCAGATAACCTTTCCATCTTCAGGATTAAAACTCATCAGATAATTTTGGTTGCCATTAGTGGCGTATACCACATATTGAAAACGATTTTCTTGCTCTAGGTCATCTGTTAATTGAATAATACGCTTAAAAACAAGTTTTTCTTTCCCTTCTGGTAAATCATATTTTCTTTCCCAAACCAAGCTTCCATCAGTTTTGATTTTACTGATTAACCCATCATTCTCGGAAGTTCCTAAAGCATACACAAAACGGGACTCTCTTTCTGTAAACTCTTTAGAATAGTAATAATTTAACTTATTTTTTTTGAAAAACCTATTGATAAAAGAGGTAGGACTTCCGCCGCTTGTGGCATTGGCTCCGCAAATGAGTTGATGTAAATCATCTTCTAAGCTCGCGGTAGATAAAATTTCGCCCTCGATTAAACCTAATGAAATCAGGTTATTGTCGTTTTCAATAGTTGCAATCTGGTCATTCAATATTGCAATCTGCTGACTGATACTGCTGTCAAAAATAGGTTCTATAACAATCTTACTTACAGGATTCCAATCGGCATGAATGACTTCCCATTCACTATTATCAGGATTAATCGTAAAATTATATTGTATCGGTTCTTGTAACGCATCCGCAAATAACACCAATTCGTATGGCTCGTTTACATTTGGACTGCTTGGGTCAGGATTTCCATATTCTACACTATCCGATGGGTTAGTGAGTGAGTTTTGAATAACAGCATAAAATCTCACCTTAACACCATTAGTATAATTGGTCAATTTCAGTTCGGTCATTTTGCTAGGCTCAGGCAACAGGATTTGCATACTGTTCCAGTTATTGAAAGCCAACGATTTTGGAACATCATAAGAATTAGGCTCATCAGAGATAAACGCATAATCCTCCTCAATATTCGGGGTAATTAATTCAAAAGCAACATTATTTGAATACACAAGAGCATTCGGGTCACCGCAATAGTATTTTGCATTCAATGGTTTTAATAGGAACTTTGCGCATTTGTGTTCTCTTGCATCGGCTTCACAAAAAAGCGTTGTCGCATCAATACCATACTGTTCAGGTACATACCAACCCGGTTGTCCCTGTTCAGTATATGAAAATGGGGTTGTGGCAAGTATTCGAACAGCATTATATTTACCATCAGTTTTTTGAAATTGTCCAATTTTCTTTTGACTAATATTAGGGTCACTCGGATACAATGCCTCGTATGGATGATAATCTTCCCAAATATTTTTTGTTGTATTCCAGAATTTTATCTCTAGATGGTCAATCGTATATTGGTGTTTTACTTGGCGAATTTCTTTACCTCTTATTGAACTTACAGGTGGGATAAGGTCTTCGTAATCGCTTGGGCCATTATTGATCCCTCCTATAAGTCTTCGAACAGAATTATTTGGTTCTTGGGCATTTCCTGGCAGTAACCCTTTTTCAGTTTTGATATCTATGTATGTGTCTAACGGAATTACATGATTTAGGATTGTATCATCTGGTGGTAATGTAGGTTTTGAATTTAGATACCCCAGTAAAAAGACTTCATTGGAAAGCATATTAATTCCCTGAACCAATTCTGTAAAGTTATCATTGGTACTTGATGATTGGCCTATCATTGGATTAATTGGGGAGAGATCAATATTTTTATTGAAATTCCAAACCACCTCAAGGTTTCCTTTAAATTTGAATAGCGTAATTCGTTTTCCAAATATTTTGATTCCGACTTTAATCTTAAAGTAGAATTTACCATATATTTTAAATGGTCTAGGCGCTTCAACACCAAACAGTATTCCAATCTCCAATGTTAAATTGACAAAAAGCACCTTAATACGGGCAGTTACACCGGCCATTAAATAAGCTCCTATTTGCGGTCTTTTAAAACTTACCCTTCCACCAATTTCAATAAATGCGTGCGCCTGTACTTTGATAACGCCATAATTTCTATTGAAGTTAAATTCCCCTCGCGCGCCGGCTTCGATACCTCGTGCCGATAACATGACGTAACTCTTGATGGTAAGTAACGTAAGTACTCTGGCAGTAATAGGATTAATATTAGTTCCGACATTTACGTACCAAGGTTTTTGATTTTTAAAGAAGAAACCTGCCTGAATTTCACCATTAACAGTAAGGATATTACCACTTGTCGGTAATTTATAATTCGCTCCGAATCCGAACTCCAGTGAATTGTCTCCTACGGCCACAAAAGCAAAGAAAGGTGGGTCAACTGTCTCATCCAATCCCAGTCGTTTTGCCAAAAGGTTAGCTCTACCATCCAATATAAACAATGAAGGAATACAGAACAGTGCCATTGCTTTTATACTGAACGTGTAGCCATCATCTGCGGCAGTTCCTAAAGTAGCTCCTGCACCTAGTGAAACCAACGTATCGTAATTGACACTTTGGTTTGGCCCGTTAAACTTATGGACATTGATTCCCAATTTCGGTGCCTTGTAATATTCATACCAAGTGTTATCAGCAGTTAATCCTGGTATTGCTTCTTTCTCTGCTACATAGCGGTATCCTAACAGTCCCCTAAACCCGAATATGGCAAACGATCCTAACGGAATGGGAACACTTGGCTCTATCTCGCAGTCTATCAGAAATGCAGGATATTTTGGCATTAACTTAATATCGGCTTTCCCTGCTAGATTGGCTTTAGGTATTTGCAAAGTAACACCACCGGCATATTCTTTAGAAATACCCGGCTCTGGAATGGTAACCCAACCGTTGATGGTTGCCACGGAACCCGAGTCTGCCGGAATGGTAAGGTCTAAATAAAGGGTTTGTATGTGTAAGTACGGTTTTGGTTTTGGATGATCGGGATGGTCATCTACACAGTAATAGTATTTAACCCCATCACCCCGTACCTCGATTCCGAGCGGGTCAATCTTCACTCCACCGTCAAAACCAAAGTAGTTAAACTTCCGTGTTACCCCATCTACTTCTTTTTGATGGGAACCATAATGAATTGCGGAAACGGTAATCTCAACAGGACCAAGAGGTAAAACAATAGGTTCAATTAGCTGAACCGAACCACCCTGAAATTCTATCGAACCGTCGCTGTAAATTCTTAAACGTTCAATTTCAATTGGGCCTAGTTTTAGCGTTTCTCTTAAAAAACCTTCAAACTGCAATGTGCCCGAAGTACCAATATAAAAGTCATCCTCTTCTTTACCAAGTTCAACACTTTTGAGGCTATAGGTAAACACATCAGGAAAAGTAATAGGATAAGGTGGCTGTGCCGATGCTGTTAAATTGAAATCACCATCGTCACTTAAATGACCTATAACGTCGATTTTTACAGGACTATTTGTTCCTGGATAAACAAATTTTTTAATCTCTAATTTGGCTTTTATATTTGAAGAAGTAACTTTGTTTTGCTTGAAGGTAATGTTAAAATATTCAAATCCTATACTGAAACCATCAGAAGATCCAATTTTTTTCCAAAGAATATTGTCACCTCCAACGGCTTCTAATGCAACTGTTCCTGAAATACCTCCTGTGCCCATAAGCATATTGTATCCAGCTATTTGAACTGTAGTTGGCATTGCGGTATCTTCTTTGAACCATTTTGCAGGAAGTATGATTGCTAACTTTTTAATATAAACTCCAATAAAATCTGATGGTCTTCCATCTAAATCAGCTTCAGAAATATTCTTTGTTCTGCTTAAATCTATTTTTGCTTTTTCTAAGACTATTCCTAAACCTGTTTTCCCAATTTGAGAAGGATGATTAAGATGAATATCCATTTCCTCATCGAATCCAATTCCACCTTGCGTACTAAATTTTAAAGTTCCAGCATTAAAAATTAAAATAGAATTAAAAGTATCGGGTAACGGATTACCACCAGGAGCATCAAGGGGAAGTAAAACATTTCTAGGAAAAGATAAACCAACACCAAGTTCTAGTGATGCATCAATTTTTGGTATTATTATTCTCTTTACATAACTTTCAATAGATTCTTGATTAATCGCACTTGAAAATTTATTTAAATTATCCGAAAAATTAGATAACCCACTGTTAAGATATAAATTATTAACTACATTATTGAGTGAATCATTGATTAATAGATTACTTTCAATACTTGAAATAATTTCATCAGACATAGATAAAATATCTGCAGTTGATGGATATGGGATAATATTGCTTCCTGTTAAACTGTAGTACGTGTTTATTTTGTCGACCAAACTTTGAACTGAAGTAAAAGTTGTACTTCCTTCAAATGATTGAATACTTGTCTGTAATAAATCATTATCTCCTAAAGTTTGGGTGCTATTTAAGATACTTTGTAAATCTTCTGGAAGAAAAGAAAAATCTTCTAAATTAAAGTTGTTAATTATTCCAATAATTGGCCAATTATAATTTAATGTTAGAGGAATTGTAGATTCTCCAGCCACATCTGGATTAAAAATAAGAGCAAAACCAGTTCCAAATATATCAAGTTTAAGGTTATCACCAGTAACAAGAGTAATAGAATAGAATCCTTGTGAGCCATCTTTACTTTTTACAAATTGGAGATCCTTAAAATATATTTTATTTAAAGCACTTTGCAATCCATCTTTTATAAATTGTAACTCCTCTGGAAAATTATTTAATGTAATGATGGTTCCTAAATTTGGGTAAAATGACGATGTTGTTGACATTTTCTTTATGTTTTTGTATTAATATACTTATGATTTTTAATCAAGTCATTTAACTTTTTGAATCCGATCTTGTATCTGCTAATATTCTGTAAATCACAACTTTTAGTGTTAAAATCATTTTGAGTTATTTCATATTTTTTAATTGATTTACACATGTCTAAAAAATAATTTCCTTGTAAGAAAATTAGATTTTTTAATTCAATTTCCTCTCCGTAATCGAGATCAAAAGATATTCTAATAAATATATTCATAACTTTATTTGTATATTTATCTTTCACTTTCAAACTAATAACGCTTCCTTTTTTAGGATTACAAATGAACTTGTTTTCAATGTATATATATAAATGGGTATTATCTATTTTTGATATTAATTCTTCTTTTACCCAATTTGGTGTCTCTTGAAACAAATTATCAATAATAGTATCATATTTAGCAGTAACAAATTCATATTTAATTAGTAAGTTGTCTTTAGATTTTGTTAAATTTTTAAAATCCATTTTAAAAAGTGCTGATGGTTCTTGCGAAAAACAAAAACTTGTAATAAAAAATAAAATAATTAGTTTTTTCATATTTTAGGGACACTTATATTTTTTAATAATTCGATTTAATTTTTTTATTGATATTTTATGATAAGTATATTTTTCTAAATCTAGATGGGGATCTACTCCATAATTTTTTTTTAATATTTTATCAGGACACAAATAATTATAATTAATTTCATACTGTTTTATAGAAGTACACATGTCATAAAAATAATTTCCTTCATTGAACTGTAAATTTTTAATATAAATTTTTTGTCTATACCATAAATCATTACAAATTCTAATGTATATTCGCATGATACCATTAGTTTTTACTTCTTTTATGTACAGCCCTATCAGATAACCTTTTTTTGGAAAACCAAAAGTTGTTCTTGCATTTCTTTTGGCATTATGAATAGAATCCTTTTCAACTAATGTTAAATATATATCCTTTAATTCGTTACTAATTCCATTATAACGATCTTCGTCGTCATTAAAATTAACAGGGGTTTCAATTAACTTTTTTTTTTCTATTTTTCCTTTTATATTTTTAATAGTGAATTGATAATCATTAATCAAACTATCAAAATTAATTTTCTGCTCATCACTTTTAATATGCAAACTTGGCAAAGCATTTCCTTGAGAAAATGCTAAATTGAATGGAATTAGTAGTAATATAGAAATAATAAATTTTAACATATTAAAAATTTGACAATGCTTGTTTAATTGAATCTTGAATTATTGTTAACATCTCTGTTTTACTTAGTATTGGATCACCTTGCAAAAACCCTAGATGGATATGACCTGTAAACTTGTTTTTTATTAATGGATTAGAATTAAATTCTCTTAAAAATGAAACTCTATAAAAAACTTCATTTGATAGATAATCGCCACCTGAACCTTGATTCGATTTAATTTTATTTGCAGTTATCCCTATTCCTGATCCCGGATAATTCGTAATATCAGGGAACGGAACATTTGGAGAATAACTTGCTTTTATATCATTATTATAAGGCAATGCTGATGGAGAAAAAGGATTTACTACCCTATTAATAGTAGCTGTTGTAATATCATAATTGTTTATAAATGAAGTTTGAACAAAAGTTGCATTATTATAATAATCAATAATGGCTTTTTGATCTAGCCCAACATTGTTTAATATAAACATATCATTAAAAGGTAATTTACTTATAATAAATTCATAGTTGTCTTTATTGGCATCATTTAAATAATCTGATGGAGGTGCTGGAACTTCATTATTATCTTGAGAATCTACTCCTAAACCTCTATTTCTAGCAGCATATTTTTCAATCTCAAAACTATATTGCTCACCATCAATACCATAACTAAAAGTGATAATCATTTTTATCCCTAAATCATTAACATATGGTGTGAAAAAAGTTTCAATCCAATCAAGATCAAATTCTCTAAATCTAGTTGGTAAAATCACAGATTTAATTATAGCTTTTTTACCATTGCTTGAAGTTAACTCAACTCCATCTAAAGCTAATGCTAAATTTCCACTTGGATTAGATTGGTGCCCTTGCTCATCATAATAACTATTTGGAAAAGCACTTCCAAAAGGATCGAATCCAGAAATAAGTATTTTAAAATTAGGGTAAGATGCAAAATTAGGTTTTTCGGTTCCTTCTAATCCTCTACTATGTTTTTCAAATAAATCAGATAATGTTGTTATATCTGAAGAAAAATTTGCAGTTATTTTAGGATGGTTCTTTAAAATAGTCTGCATAATTAAACGAGTAAGATATAATATTCCATCTTTATTAATAAAAGCTGGTATTGGTGAAATTAACTGATTTGTACTAGGGTTTTTTCCTTTAATATGGGCTTTAGCATGTCTTAATAAATCTTCTCCCTTGCTCGTAAGGACTTTTTTAACTTCAGGTAAATTTACCGTTACTTGATATAATGCATTAAAAAACTGACTTATTTTTTGTACCATACTAGGATCTAAAAAGAATAAATCTTGATTAGACAATCCTGTTCCATAAGCTATCCAAAAATGAGAACCTGATAAATTATTTCTCTCTTCCTTATTTGGGGTTGAAATTCCAGTAAAAATATCAGTTGAACCATCATAATTTGGGTTTAAAATATTCAAAAACTCATCGAGAGGAGATGTTAATGATGGTATAGCTTGTAGTAATGAACTTTTAATTGTATCTAACATAAGTTGGCGATCCGTAGATGGATCTGTATTTAGAAATCCAACGTGAATATGGCCTGTTTTAAGAATAGGATTGTATATGTTTCTTAAAAACGATACTCTATAAAAAATTTCATTTGATAAATAATCACCTCCAGAACCATATAGTGCTTTAATTTTATTTGCAGTTATTCCACTGCTAGGAGGATAATTTACAAATGAAGGAAAAGGCAATAATTCATTTATATTAAAGTTGTCAATGCTAGTATTATTAGTAGATCCAACCTTAGAACTATTTTGATAGTAATCAAAATATGCTCTTTGGTGAAGAACCACTTTATTTGCTACATATAAATCATTATATGGTAAAGATGATTCGATAAACTCAAAATCATCTTTTTCTGAATTTGTTAAATAGGAATCAGTATGGGCTGATTCTTTATTATTATCTTTATGCGAAGGGTTTCTTAATCTTGAAGCAAATCGATCTAAATTAAAATATTCAGCTCCACCATAACTAAATGTAATAATCATATTTACATTTATATAGTTTGATAAATCTTTATTAATAAAGATTTTAAAGAAATCTTCAACCCAACCATCATTAAATTCTCGATACCTAACCGGAAAAGTTACACTTCGTATTACTGCAACAATAGTATTAGATAGGTCTTTTATTACTGTACCATCTAATGAAAGTGCTATATTACCTGACGGATTAGAGTTATAATTTTCTCCATCAGCTCCAGCTCCAAATGGATCATAACCTGAAATTAATATTTTTTTTGCATTGGCTGGCACAGCAATTAAATTAAAACTTGCATCATAATATTTTGTAAAATCAGGATACGATGTTGCTAATGGGTCAAGTCCTCGACTTGCTTTTTCATATACATCAGAAAATTGTTTTATTTTTGAAGGGAATTTTGAAAGCAATTTAGGGTGATTTTTTATTACTATTTGGGCTATGAGCCTAGCTAAATATAACATCCCATCTTTATTCACAAAAGGTTGTGCAGTTTGTCTGATTTTTTTTCTTCCATGAATGATTAATTCTGCTCCTTTTAATCTTAATAAATCTGTAATTGCTAATTCTGTTTCTGTTACAGTATCTAAAGCCGTTTTTAAATTCCGAATACTATTTTTAAAAGAAGGATCGGTTGCAGGCGAGGGAACAGGCTCAAGATTAAAGAGCTCTTTATTTGTTTTTAAAATACTTGAGCTTGGAACAGTCCATAGGCGTCCTTTTTTTATTTGGCTTTCTTCTTCTTTAGAAAAATGAGTTAATTCTAAAAATTCACTTCCATTTCCATCTAAAGTATCATTAATAAAATCTATTAAAGCTTGCTCAGCGATTGTAATATCTATATCAAATGTCCCTCCATAATTTTTAGAAGTAAATATTAAATGATCTCTAGTATAAATTTTTACACCTGTAGTAACGGTTTGATATGTTCCTGCAGTATTTAAGCCCGCAACTTGCAAATCATATTCAAAATATTCAACTTTGTTAGTATCATTCTTTTTACTACCATTATTAGCCATTTTAAACATCATTTTGTGAACAGTTGCGTCTAATACAGCAACAGCAGCAGTCTTAGCATCTGTCCATTCTGTTTTCGTGAGTCCTAATAAAAACAAAGGTTCTATTACTTTTGAGGTTGAATTATAAGCAAAGGTATTAACTTGATTTCCAGCACTAATTAATAATTTTAAACGATCTATCTTTACTGTAGGCATTAATGCCTCTAGCGCTTTAAATGTAGATTCATAATTAAAAAATCCACCTGAAGAACCAAAACTTGGACTTTTAGTAATTCCTTTATCCATGAAATAATTAAAAGGAGATGCATAAAATGTCATTCTATCGCTATCACTACTTCCTCCTATAGTTAAATCAGTTTCTGAGATAATTCCAGTATCTGCAAAACAAGCAAATCCAGTTATTGGTTTGGCAACTGAAAATGCAACATGAGTATTAGTTCCAATAAGTGTTGTACCGCTTATTACATAAGAATTAATAAAATTATATTTAGAATAAAACTCAAGTTTAAAACCTATTGATAATGCTTCAATATTTGTATGATCCTTATCTTTAACGACAAATTCATTTTTAGAATAGTCAAACTCTCCATCAACCTTAATTGTTATTGTTGCATTATCTCCAATGACAAGAGTAGCTGGCAAAGTAGTTTTTACTTTTATTTTTGTTTTACCACTTCCATATGTTATTCCATCGGATTCAATCTCAAAAGTTCCTAACTTTGTATTACTAGTGTTTTCAAGAATTATTGGTTTTGTTATGTCTATAGGGACTAAATCAAATATTTCTATTTCTTTGTTTACTGCATCAATGCTTAATATTGATGTTCTATATTGACCCACAACATAACCATGGCTCAAAGCATCAATATATATAGGATCTTTTATTGAAAACCATTTTATTTTATTTTCAGAATCCCATGGAATTGTAATATCTAATGGTCCAAATAAATAATCTGTTAAACTAGATTTTGGAAAAATGTTTGAGGTAGATATTGGAACTGATTGTTTTATATAAGACAATTTAACAATAGTAGCAATTTGTGCGTCTTCAGGAGAACCCGAAGAATCATCTTTTGTATTAGGTACACTAATACTTATTGCATTTGTAAACTCTGGTAATATTGAGGGTATTGGTATTGGTAAAAGTATTTTTTCATCTACATAATATATTCTATTAACAGATTCTTTGTCTAATGGTTTATCTACTATTGTGTTTGGTGATAATATAGAATTCCACCCCGCTATTAAAGGTCTTTGATTATCAGTAACTCGTAACTCAATAAAAAATAAATTAACAGCATTTGAACTTGGAACAATACCATCTACAATATGAACAGGCCACTCACTACTATAATATTTTTTTAAAACCAAAGTCGAAGCAGTTTGCCCAATCATTAATTCTTTATCTGCATCTACTCCTGTTCCTATATAGTTTCCGTAATAATTATACGAGTATCCATATTCACTTCTAATATCTAAATAAACTTTGTTTTTAGTAAGATATTTTTTAACTATTGTATTAAAAACTTTTCTAGGATTATCAGCAATTATTTTTGCATTACTTGCATCTCTATACTCTATAAGCATATCACTATGCAAACCATAAAAAGCTGCTGGATCTATAAAATTTCTAACTTTCTCTCTTTCCTTTTTTATTTCAATTGGCCCAGTTATTAATGTAGTGTCAATTTCATATAAAGGTCGCTTTGCAATATCAAAAGTTATTTTTGAATCTGTATTTTCTAATACAATCTCAATCCCAACTTCTCCAATTGCAAACATTCCTAGTTCAACACCTCCTGCAACTGGAAATAACTGTGATGTAGACAATAAATCATTTTTATTAAAAAAAGTGTCAATTGAATCTGCACTAGGTGGAGTTAAATTATGTCCAAATAAAGCATTTATGGGTATGTCTGGAACGGGTATTATACCAACATTTCTGTCAGCTTGAATTAATTGCATTGCTACCAACAATTCTGTTCCAGAAGTTTTAACTTTTGTAGTTGCTAATGTCAAATCTGTTGCTGTTAAAAAAGATAAAATATCTAATCCTCTATAAATTACATATTTTACCGGTAATTTTATTAATTTTAAATCAGTAGGTTTCAGAATCAAATTAACTAAAGCTGGATTACCCGTTTGTTGTTGTAATAAAACAGTTCCTTCAAATACCGAAAATGCTTTTACAATACTAGTAATAGTAAATGTAGAAGTTATTCTAAACTTATTAGATAAATTATTTGGATTAGGACCAAAAGGAATATCTGCATTAGTTTGCGTTGGAAGACTAAAATCAGCAAAATGAAATAAATTATTCATGATTTTTATATTAACATAGATTTGAATAAATAGGCTCCCTAAAATTAATTAGACTAACCTTTTAATTATGGTCATATCCACCCTATCTCAAAGCCCTAAAATTTCCATTAGTTATTGAAACAGTTGCCCCAGTATCAAGTGTTCCAGTAAAGGTGAATGTACCTTTAACATACTCAGCATCCAATTCAGTTATTACGATAGTACCACTGGTTCCTGTATAGGTAGTATCTCCAACCCATAATTCAGCATTATGTAATGTACCAATATTCGCATCCGTTGGCGTATCATCAGTAATTGTATGGGAACCTAATGTTGGAGTAACTGGAATCCATAAAGAAAGACGCGTAAAAACGGAGCTTACTTCCTGATCGCCTGCAATCAATTTTTGAAGTGAAGTAATGGTTTCAGGTTCAAAATCATATTGCTGACCGTTATAGGTAAATTTTAGATATAGGGTATCGGTTTGGTTGCCGTTGGAAGAACTGTCTGACGAACAAGCGAAAAAACTTAGAGCAACTAAAGCTAAAAATAAATAGGCAATTTTTTTCATGAGAAATACAATTTTTATGATTAAATATTTTCTATAAATGTAGTTGGTTGCTGTAAATCAGTCAATACGGGAAAACCCGTATTTTTTCAAAATTAAGAGTCTACTTTTTATAATGAATACTTTTTGCAACAAAAATAAAACGTAGAATATCTCAAAAATGTATTTTCAAATAGCACTATATTTGGTTTTGCTTTAAATTTGGGTGTTCCCTTAAGAGAAGTAAAAAATAAAATACGGGTTTTCCCGTATTGCTATATTTGAAATATAAACTGAAATTTGAGGCTCTAACAAATTTCTAAATAAAAAGCCGTATGGAAATAAACAAAAACAGTTCGGATGTAATTTCACTTGCTCAGGCAACAAAGTACACACATTCTTATCAGGAGAAAAACTCAGGAACAATTAAATCTTTTTTTGCAGGTTCTGACAAATTAAACCTTATTTTGCAACAGGAAGGATGCATTGGAATCAGGATTTATAACGGTTTTAATGAGCAGGAAAAAAGAGCAAACCTTGTACTTGTAGGAGTAGATGGCATGGGAGAAGACATGACCAAAGGAGTGATTTTACAAGAATTGACACCCTGCCCGAATGTATGTCCAAAATCAAGTGAATTGATGAGTTTTTAATTTTGTATACAGCCGTTTTCTATATAGCTCTTTTGATAGGAGTCTTTCCACTACTCTTTTTATTTTTAAAAAAAAGAGCTTTTGACAGGAGCCATCCCATTGTGCCTTTTTTGTGGTTAACGGCTGTAGCAACTTTTTATGAGTTTTTTGGTTCAGTTCTACTAAAAATAAATACTTCTTATTGGTTTCAACTCTATCCTTTATTGAGTTTTTTAGCTTTGTACTATTTTTTTGTTCGACTGCTACAACCAAATTTCAAAATTTTATCTAGATTTTTTCTTTTACTTTTCGCTTTAGTTTATGCGCTGTCATTTTATTATTATAGTCAAAATAACAGATTCATCTCCTCGGCAATAAACCGAAGCTCCATAACAATTTTTGTATTTGTTTTTTCTTGGCTCTGGTTTAGAAATCTGTTTGAAAAAATGGATATTCCAAATCTGTGGAAAAAAGATGCCCTGTATTTTATTGTTGGATTAACAATTTATTATTCCAGTACTTTTTTCCTGTTTTTATCGAGTATCTTTATATTAAACAGTAATTTGTATTTCTATGATTTTTGGCTGGTTAATGTTATTGCAACATTGGTGTTAAGAATTCTTTTGTGTCTCGGGGTATGGAAAATGAAACAGGGTTAAAATATTTTTTCTGGATTGGTACATCCATAATGGTTGTGATGACTCTTCTGGTAGTTTTTGTAACTATTATGTATCAGAAGAAAATGCATAAAATCAAACAGTCGGAGTCAGAGAATCTGCTTAACGCATCTCTCGAATCTGAAAAAAGGGAACGCAAACGAATCGCATCAGATTTCCATGATGGTATCACCGGAGACTTAAACGCCATCCGTAATTACATCACCTTTTTAGATCAAAACGAAACTAACCCTATCAATAAGCCTGTATTGGAAGAAATTAAAACAGCTTTAAGCATCATGGTCAAAGACGTTCAGGATATTAGTTATAATTTAATGCCACCTTTGTTGGATACCTTAGGGCTTATTGCAACACTAAATGACTATTTTGAAAGGGTAAGAAAATGGAACGTTATAAGAGTGACATTTAAATATTACCAGAACGATGTACCTGTAAGTTCTTCGGATGGATACGAGTTGTATCGAATCATTCAGGAGTTGATTTCCAATATGATCAAACATGGAAAAATCAACAGTGTTGATTTTGCTATTGAAAACAACAACAATCGAATCGAAATAAAAATAACAGATGATGGTATTCCGTTTGATTTTTACGAAAGCCTGAAAGAAACCACTGGAATGGGTTTGAAGAATATTATATCCAGAACCAAACATGTCGGAGCTTTGCTTACTCAAACACCAGCAGATAAAGGGAATATAATAATAATTATCTTAAAAGAAGCCTGATGTTAAGAATTGCAATTACAGACGACCATACCTTAATTAGAAAAAGCCTCATCCTTTTGGTTGGAAGTTTTGAAGATGTAGAGGTGGTAATTGAAGCAGGTAATGGAATTGAGCTTTTGGAAAAACTTCAAACTCAAACGGTAGATATTCTCCTCTTGGATTTACAAATGCCGGAAATGGATGGTTTTGAAACATCATCAAAGATAAATGAATTATATCCGGATGTAAAAATACTGGTTCTGACCTTCCGGGATGAAGTTGATACCATTAAAAAACTAATACAGTTGGGTGTACAAGGTTATTTTACGAAAAATACGGCCCCATCTGAATTAAAGAATGCGATAATGAAAATCAATGATGGAGGATTTTATTTTGAAAAAAGCCTTACCGCAATAGTTCAAAATATTTTAGATGATGCCCCTAAAACACCCAAAGCCAAAGAGCTTTTAATTTTTACGGATAGGGAGTTAGATATTGTCCGTTTGACGCTGAAGGAATACAGCGGTATACAAATAGCGAATAAATTATGTATAAGTCCCAAGACCGTTGAAAAACACAAACGAAACCTAATGGAAAAAATAGGGGCTAAAAATTTTATAGGAGTCATTACTTATGCTCTGATTCATGATTTTTTATCCTTAAAATGAGTTTATCGAATCTCAGTTTAAAAGCTAATTTCTTCAATGCAAACTTTAGTATAAACTTGTTTTAGTACCATCAAACAACCACCAATCAAAAAACGATTCGGCACTCAACTCCTCCAATGATTTAAATAAAAAATGTGATTTAGCCGTAGCAAAACGCTCGTCTTCCATTACTCTTTTCATTGCTTGGATTTTATAATTCTCCTTCTCAAAAACACAAAGCACACGCGAGCCATAATTTAGCCCAAACTGTTTACTTGGCTGTCCGTTTTTGAGTGCCTGTAAATGAGCAAAGAGTGAACCATGTACACGATGGGTATCATCGCCATTATACATTTCAATAGCGTACAACTCCTCTCTTGTGGGAGTTTGTAATAAACAAAGTGCATCGGCAATCAAATACTCAGTGCCCTGAATTAAGATAGCAGACTCGGCTCTGTATCCTTTTTCTTTACCCGATGAAAGTTTATCAAAGTAGGTACGAAAGAATAATAAATCAGCTCCATTATCTATTGCCCAATCCTTAAAAGCAATGTGTACATTAATGGTATTTATCCTATGAAAATAATCCTGTTGAAACAGCCCATTATTTCCTTTTGGAAATCTTATAAAATAATCTTCCCCAAAACAATCCTGTAACAAAAACACCCCGTGAGGGGTTAAGTAATGTACGCTTTCGAGTTTGCCCATTTTTGGGTGCACACCAAAAGTTATCGAACCAATAAGTGGTTTGGAGCGGTTTCTGAGTTCCGCTATTTGCTTGTTCAAATTAGCCCTGTCAGACATAATTTGTAAGTGTAATAATTGTCCTGTAGTCAGGAATTTAAAAGTAGCCAGTGCCGAGAGCACTTTCTCTTGACAGAGTGATATGCGATCAAAGGAAGTCTTTGTTTTCATTTTTTGTTAGAGTAAATTAAAATTACAAGCCAAATTCAGGGGTATAATTTTCAGAGGTAAAAGAAGTGGTGGCAGAAGTTTTTGATTTTGAAACAAACTCTTTAGAAGGGGTAGAGAAATCCAAAGTACTGTCTCTGTAGAGTCCACTTTTCTCAAGTATGAAATCTTTTAAAAAAGTAACCTCTTTGTCAGAAGCAAAATATCTTTTAGGATTCTTGAGCATAAAATCGGCACTCTTGATTTTCAAGGCGGGATGATGGTCATATTTCAAATAGAAATGAAATGGAGGTAAGGATTGCAAATCAGCAAAAGAAACTCCGATATCTGCTGCTTGAGATTTAAGAGCAGGAAGCCCGTTGAGTCCCACGAGTTTTACAGCAGTGTTATTGAGTACCATATCTTTTAAAGACAAAGGCAATTGTCCAATGGTCTGCGTTCCCACGATTAAATGCAAATGGTATTTTCTTGCTTCAGAAAAAACAGTCTCCATACTGCTCGAGGCCATGTTGTGAAACTCATCTACAAATAAATAGCATGATTTTCTACTACTTTCACTCTCAAAGGCTCTTTGTAAGGCGATACTAAGAAGGGTTGCCGATATAAATCTTCCTAGTGCCCTTGAGGTATCTTCTCCGAGTTTTCCTTTTGATAAATTGAACAATATTATTTTCCCCTGTGCCATACCTTTTTTCAAATCAATACTACTCTTGCCGTTCATCATCTGATAAAAAGCATAGTTGTTGAGCAGTAATTGCAACCTAGTATAAATAGCTAGTTTGGTAGGAGCATATTTTTTGTTTAAAAAAGCAGATTCAAAAAAGGAGCGAAACACGGGATGTGCGCAATCTCTTCCCAGAGCTACTAATTTTTCATTTTTGGAATCATCCATAAAACTTTGCAATTCTAAAAGGCCACACTCCCCGCTTTGAAACAATACCGCGAGGCAAGGTTTTAAAACGGCTTCCATCTGCAAGGTCATTCCTGCTTCAGGGATGAGTTCACTAAATGCCTTTGCCCATTGTTGGGAGAGAAGGTCTACTAAAATGGGGTCTTTTACTTTCGTCCAAAAAGGATTCAGGCAAGGCACTCTATCTGAATCCCATTGTGGGTCGATGTACCAAAGACGAGATGGTTTTTGAGTATTCAGCCGAAGTGAAAACAGCTTCTCGGAGATATCCCCATGCGGATCGAGAAGCACCATTGACGCTTGTTGTTTATCGTGTGAATGTAATTGCAATTGATAGAATAGAGTTTGTAAAAATAGCGTCTTACCTGAGCCTGTTCTTCCTGTGATAAGTAGGTGTCTGTTTAGGGCATGGATTGGAACAGGAACAGGCTCGGGACTAAAAAAGAATGCAGAAGTTTTGCAAAGCCACTTTTTAAGAAGCGCCAAATAGTTTTTCTCATGCTCGGTTGAAGTAGGAAGTAAAAGTTTGTAAGGATGCTTGTTTATAAGACCCCAATAGATTGGAGCAAATTCCGAATAGTTCTCATTTGATTTCGGGAAGGTTCTCTTATCCAAAAGGAGTAGGTATTCCTCAAAGGTTATAAACCGTTGTTTCAAATAATTTAAAAACACACTCGATCCTTTGGGGTGTCCTTTCAGGATAGTGTCGATTTGGTGTGTGTGGTTTTTGAGATAACGCTCACGTGCTTCTGTGTTATCGGCTAAGATATATTGCCCAGCCCAAAAGTTGTTGAGGTCTGTAATTTTCCAAAGAAGGGACTTTTGATTCCAATGTTGCAAGTGTGCTTTCATAAGCGGGAGTGTTTAGTGCGAGTTACGCAGTTGTTTTTTAGAAGAAGAGTGCTCAAAGCACTAAAAAGTTAAGGATTGTGACTTACGAAATCAAGTCGATTAAAGTCAAGACCATAAGGAGCAGTAAAATGTCAAGCGTATGGCAAATACCTTTTTAAATACCTTTTAGACTACCTTTTTGAGTACCCCTAAAGAAAGGTTAGCATTCGTTTATTTACAATGGTTAAAGCGATAAAACCCATGCCAGTATATCCCTTTGGGATAGTATTTTTTTATAGAGAGCTTGGGTAAGTTAAAAAAAACTTCGTCAAGTCAAAAAAAGCAAAAGCACTTGCACTAGAAAGGAAATATAAGTATTAAGAAATCGTCGAAAAGAATATTTATCCTTTAATAAAAATAAACCGACATGTATCAAAAAGGAAATAAAAAAGAGAAAAGAAAACTAGCAGTAAATTAAAAGTAAAACACAAAGTAAGTGAAAAAAGCGAAAAGAAACAAAAAAAGTAAGAATGAAATGAAAATTAGAAAAAGTAATAATTGAAAACCGAGAAAAGATGAAACACGTAGTAAACAAATCAGTAAACCTAAGTCTAGTTGGAGTAGATGGAAATGCCTATGCAATAATGGCAACATTTACAAGACAGGCAAGAAAAGAAAAGTGGAGCGAAGCAGAAATTGAGCTAGTTATAGAAGAGGCTCAAAGCAAAGATTACGACCACCTGCTAAGCACAATTATGAATCACTGTGAATTAGAAGAAGATGAGGATTAAAACTCATCAAAGAAAAAACAAAAGCCCTCCTAAAAAAGAAAAGGCTGTATTTATCTAAACAAAAAGTAAAATGAAAACAAAAATGAAATCTAAAAAACGCATTATCATTCACTATTTTCTAAGGATGTTGCAACAAAAAATGCAGTCCGATAAAGTAGAAACTGTAAATCCTGTATGGCTTAAAATTTATAACAAGGAGGAGCTGAAAGGAATTGTCAAATGGTTATTCATACAAAAAGTACCTGAAGAGATGGACTTGGACAATATGGACGAGGAAGAACTCTTGGAAACAATTGGAGATGAATACCACATGCTTGGTTATCTTTTATATTCAATGGATGAAGAACTAAAAGCCTTTGAGAATCCGACACCGCAAAAGGTATGGGAATTACTGGAGCAATTAGGAATGGAAACCCATTATTTAGCGACCAAAGTCAAAGCGCATTGGGATGAGTACGATTTAAGTAATTATCAAGCACTCGCTAGAAAAGCAGGAAATCCAATTCCACACTATGGTGTGTATGATGCTAATGTGAAGGAAGAGGACAAGTATATTGTTACCCTGCCGGGCAATCTTTATCAGTCCCATTCTGAGGCGTTGCAGTTTCTTTCGGAACTGGTCGAAAAAGGACAATTCGAAGAAAGTGAACTCAAAGTGATGATGCTGTAAGCAAAAAACTAACCCTTTACAAATTAAAAATTCAAAGCCTATGGAAAGTGAACTTAATAAATCACATCCATCATTGCAAAGAGCGATCGATATTGCTATGTGGATGAACTTCAAGTGCCGTATGGATAAAAGAAATTTCGGGGTCATTCAGGATAAGAAAGCCCATTGGTATGAAATAGTGGAAACTAAAGGCAAAAGGAAATCAAGCCTTATTGCCCTGCCTGCTAATTATTCCGATATGACCTATGAGCAGATTGAGGCTATACGCACTATTGTAAATCCACTGAGTCATTGGGAAGAAATTGTCGGATTGTTTTCAACGGCTCATGGAGAAACCCTGCGTTTTATTCTTGCTAATGAAATTCCTCTTGAAAAGCTAATCAGGTATGAACTTGCCATAAGAGGTTATGACCAGAATCATCTCTGGGTTGGTTTTGATAAGGCAAGGAAGATTTGGCTCAAATAATTAAAGCAATATGAAAATAGAACCTGATAAACTTCCTGTAATGGAATCGTGCTGCAAAACATGTCCGTTTAAGCCTAATGAACAAGGATTTTATCAGGATATGCATCTTGCTAATGAGGTTATAAAAAGAACCTTATTCAAAGCACATCAGATTTGTCACGGTACAGAAGGCAAAAACCGCAAGCCAAACCACCGTTGTAAAGGTGCTTTTGACCACAATATGGAAATCTATAAAAGGATTGGTTTGGATAATTTAATCCAATAGAAAGAAAACATGGCAAAAGAACTACTACAGGTTTATGTACTCTTCTTGGCAGATAAGAAAGGCAACTTTGATTGGATTTATACAGTTCCAAAACCGTATTATCAAACAAAAGAAGAAGCCGAAAAAATCCGTGAGGAACTTATTGAAAAAGAAGAAACTGTAACTAAGGAAAATTCCAAAGTAAAAAAACTTTGGAAACAACAAGAGTAAAAGTGAACTAATTAATCAACATTTAAACAAAGTAAAAAATGAAAGAAAACAAATTGGCACTAATGAAACTGTTTTCATTGGTATTAAAAGACAGGGCAAAGTCAGAACCTGAATTCAGAGAGATTAGCCCCGAAATGGTCAAGTTCTTTTCTAGGAAAGAACTTGTAGAAATCATTACCAAAATATTTGATGGTAATGTGCCACAGGAACATAATCTTGTGGAGATGGAAAACGCAGGACTTCTGAGTATCATTGGAGATGATTTATATATTATCTCTTATGTAACCGAGTTATGGAGCAAGGAGGTTGCCTCTTTGCCATTAAAACCTGCACATTCATTTATTCCCGCATCGGTAGCAGCTGCATCAGCTTCTACAGGCGCAAACTCCCCTACTGTAAAAAAGGAAGATTCTAAAAAGGCAGAAGAGAAAAAAGACTAGCATCTAGTTTTTGAATTAATAATGTTTAACCAATTTTTAATAGCTCGGGTATTCCGAGCTATTTTGTTAATTAAATTTATTCTCTAACAAAAATAAAAATGAAGCCAAATCTTAAAACACCTATTTCCTATTATGGCGGAAAACAAAGTATGCTAAAGAATATATTACCACTTATTCCAGAGCATAAAATATACATTGAACCTTATTTTTGAGGAGGTGCGCTTTACTGGGCTAAAGAGCCAGTAGCTTGTGAAGTTATTAATGACGTGAATATGAACGTAGTTGTTTTTTATGAAGTTTTAAAAAATAATTACGAAGCATTACATCAAAAAATAGAACAAACATTGCACAGTAGAGAGACCTATAAAAAGGCAATGCTGATTTATGACAGCCCACGATTATTTGCTGATAATCCACTTATAAGAGCATGGGCATTTTATATTGTTACCAATCAAGGGTTTGCTTGTAAAATTTGAAGCCGAGGATATGACAAAGTAAAAAAAGCCACACTCACCTTTCAGAATAAGATTGAGAATTTCAAAGAAGAAATGAGCGAGCGTTTGCGTTTTACACAAATTGAACAGAACGAAGCACATAAGGTAATTTTAAGCAGAGACACCCAGGATGCTTTCATTTATGCAGATCCTCCTTATGTGAACACCAATCAAGGCCATTACGGTGGTTATAGTGAAGAACATTTTATTCGTGATTTGAATGTACTATCAAACGTAAAATGAAAATTTCTTTTAAGTAATTACCCATGACCGATATTACTTGATTTTATAAAACAATATAAATGGTATGTCAAAGTCATTGACAAACCATTGTCAGCGGGTAACAGAAGTCTTGCCTGAAGAGGCAAAAGAAAAACAGAATTGCTTGTGGCAAATTATCCAATTTAAGAAAAAGACAATAGCAACTATTTTTAAGGTATTATTTTAGTTCAAAAAATGGAAAATGAAGCAAAATAAAAAAGACTGCAATACTAAATTATTGCAAGAAATTAAACAGAAAATTCCACGTAAGATAAAGCCAAGAATCAGGCAAAGAGCATTCAAGAATGAAGAATTATCCATTAACAAAATAAAAAAAGATCATGAAAAATTTAAATTATCACCGAACTTTAGCAAAAGGCTATCCTAAATCTAACCAACTAAAAGTGTTCTGAACTTTCGTTTGAGGCGGAGGTTCTACCATGGGCTATAAACTAGCAGGTTTCAATCATTTATGATGAGTAGAAATAGATAAAAAGATGGCAGATCTCTATATAAGAAATCACCAACCCAAGTATTTTTATCATCAAGATATCAGAGAATTCAACCATAGAAGCGATCTGCCAGATGAGCTTTATGCTCTAGATATTTTGGACGGTTCTCCTCCATGCAGTACCTTTTCCATGTCTTGAAATCGTGAAGCAGATTGGGGAAAGGAAAAAGTATTTAAAGAATGACAGAAAAAACAAGTATTAGACGAATTGGTATTCAAGTACTGTGATAGCGTTGCTGAGTTACAACCTAAAACTACTATCATGGAAAATGTTACAGGACTCCTGGCCTGATGAGCAAAACAATATGCTATAGATGTTTACCAAAGACTAAACAAAATCGGTTACCAGGTGCAGATTTTTAGACTTAATGCGGCTACGATGGGAGTTCCCCAAGCTCGTGAGCGCATCTTTTTCATCTCAAGGAGAAAAGACCTTAATCTTCCTAAACTAGTGCTAGATTTTAACGAACCTCCCATCTATTTTGGAGAAATCGTCTATAAAAATAATACTTCACACAAGCCACTCTGGAAGTCCATAGAACTCAGACGGCCTTATGTTAATTATGGAGACCAAAGCTTAAAATTTGCAGATGCCAAATACAGAAACCTAAAAACTTATAATGCATTTTTCAGTACTTATATTATCTACAACAATATTGTTGCTCCAACACTTACTTCTGGGGGAACCTGTATTTATTATGACGAAGTTCGTAATCTAAACGATACCGAATACATTCGTATGAGTAGTTTTCCTGCGGATTTTGACTTTTGTACAGCATCTGTCCGTTATGTTTGCGGGATGAGTGTACCTCCTCTTATGACGGCAAGAATAGCCATTGAAATCAGTAAGCAACGATTTGGTTTGTAAATTTTAAAACAATTAAACAGTAATGATGAAAATTATTAACTGACCTCCAAGCGTCTATGTAAAATCAAAACTCCTCCGCTAAAAAAACCAGCTTTTGCAAAAAATGCTTTCTGCTAAATTTTATTTATTTCAATCTACATTTGACAATGATTGTAAAACCTTTGTCAATCCTTGGACGAATCAAATAGGGCTTTTGTACTTGTTTTTTGTGGTACTTCGTTTAACTAATACAAACTCCCCTGTCAAGGTACTAATAACCTTTGTCAAGGATTGCAACAACTTTATCAATGCTATAAACAACCTTGTTTATGGTATGTCAAGGGTTTGTTTGCAATTTACACTTGAAAAATCGTTTTATATAGCTATAAATTCACTAGAAGTGATTTATCCTTGTTTTATACCTAGTCAAAGGTTGTACAATCCTTTACAAACGGTTTGTAAATCCTATGCAAGTCATTGTCAAACTTTGTTTAAAAACAGCTTCCATAATTACTTATTTTAAACTGATAACTAAAAGCTAGCATTTACTTTTTATTACTATACTTATGATAATTTCAAAATCTGAAGCTGAGAGAAGCCTTGGTGTGAGTTCCACTACTTTTTATAGTTATGTCAAGAAACTGGACATCGTACTCATTACAAAAGTTGATTCAAAATGAAAGAGTAGTTACATTTCCCAAAATGACCTTCAAAAATTAGCGGATGCTATGGGTAAAAAACTAGATTCCCAAAATGATCTAGATGCGCACCAAAGTAAACCAACTCATAATGAATCTCAAAACAGAGGAGCAGAGGAGTCCAAGGATAACGAAATCATAAAGGAAAATTTCACCTTGCAACTCAAGGTTAAAGAACAAGAAGAAGCCATTAAATCTAGTAATGAGATTATTTCACTCTATAAAGACCATAACACACAATTACAAACCCAGCAGCAACAAGCGCAGGCACAGGTTAATAATTTGTATTTGCAAATCATCAAAACCACCAACAAAGCAACTGCTTATGGAATTAGTGCTATTGCCTTGTTTGTAATTCTGCTTTTGATTGTTTGATTAGTCGTGTTTTGAAAATTGCAATTTTAAAGCAGAGGAGTGCTAAGGTTTGACAAAACTAAAACAAACCTTGTTGTAACCTTGCCCAAAAATGTAGCCGTCCCAAAGATTCAAAAACTGTAAAAACACAAGTGCCTAGTCTATTTTATTTAAAAAGAACCCTAAAAAAGAAACAACAACCCTATTTTATATCACTTGTTTAAGATGTTATATTATTGAAAGTTTATATTGTTTATAGAGCAAAATAGGGGAGTTGTAATGCCATTTTTGAGAGCATTTAGAATCAAATTCGGAACTAAAGGCTACAAATTCAGGGCAAGACATACCAAAAATAGAACCCAATGGCTACAAATTCGGAGCGAGCTATTTCAAAAATGGGAAATCTTGGCTTCACATTTGGGGTCATGGCTTATTATAACAAATTCGGGGGGAGTTTTCAAAAAACAAAAAAACTCTTGCAATATAACATCCAAAGGATACAGTAGCTTTTATATGTAGCTCTATTTTTATTTTGATTTAATGCAAAATGAATTCCACACTACTAAAAGTAAAAAAATCGCATGAGCTTGTAACGGCAAGATATTCGTTTTCGCTTATGGAAATGCGTTTGTTTACATTAATTGTAAGTCTTATTGATGACAGGGACGAGGATTTTCAAGTCTATAAAATTCCCATTAAAAATATCATCACAGCCTTTAATATAAAATCAAAAACTATCTACAATGAAGTAAACCAATTAACTACTTCGATGCTAAAAAAGATTATTACCATTCCTATTAGGGAGGACAATAAGGACAAGGAACTTAAAACCGCGCTTGTAAGCTCGTTTAAATATTCTGTTGACGGCAGAGGAGTACTCGAAGCATCTTTTCACCCAGTTTTAAAGCCTTACTTACTTCAATTAAAATCAAAATTTCTACTCTATGATTTAAAGAATATTTTAAAAATATCTTCCGGAAATAGCATAAGGATGTATGAACTTTTAAAATCCTATGAATGAATTTGAAAGAGAATTTTTGAAGTAGAGGAGTTAAAACAGATTCTTTGAGTGGAAGAGAAATATTCAAAATATGCTAATTTTAAAAGCCGTATCTTACTCAAAGCACAAGAGGACATTCAAAAACACACCGACATTCGTTTTACTTTCGAGGAATTGTCCGACTATTGAAGGCGTGTAGAACGTATCGCTTTTACCATCCACAAGAACAAACAAGCATCTGACACGGATAGTGTAGAGGCTAACCAAAATCAGAATGAGAATAGTATCAAGTGAGGTAAAACACGAGAAGAAGAAATCAGAGGCTTTTGAGTATCAAAAGCCACGATGGAATCTCAGGTTTTGGCTCATTATGAAAAGGATTATATTATCCAAACTTTGAAGTACTGCAAGAATTATTTTAAAGTTACCGCCGTTAAGCAAAAAGGAGGTTTTTTTCTGAGCGCCTTGCAAGAGGGGTATTTTAAAGATGAAATTCAAAAGGAATCAAAAAAGAAGGAGAAAAAAACGCAACGTATAGAGAGCCAAGAAATACAAGCCCAAGAAAAAGAGAAAATGACTTTAGAGAGAAATCAAAAAATTGAAAAGTTAAGAGAGGAGTATTTGAATAATGACTTTATAGAGGCGGTTCTTGCAGAGCATGAAGGCGAATTTTTGTACTCCATTATGGAAAATACACGAAAACAAGGAAAGGTCAATAAATTTTTACAGGAGTACGTTGATAGAAAACTGCTAGAGGAGTTTGGAAAATCAGCATAAAAAAAAGAGGCTTATACCTCTAATCACAATTCTAAAGATAATCTGTGTGCAATTTCATCAAAAGCGAACCAAGCTAGCGATGTTTTAATATCTCATGTTATTATTAAAGGTGTACTGATTTTTTCTTTTGGTTCTTTGATTAGCTCGTTAATTTCTTCTTGGTACTTATCAAAAAAAGGATGGGTGTGGGAAGGATCTCCTAATGTTTCAACCATGCCAGATTGGCTACCATCTATGCGTAAACCCATAAAGAAAGTCGTTATAAAACCGTCAGTTTTTAAAGCAGAAATAGCCACTTCTTTTCTAATGCTGTCTTTTTTTTGGTTTGCAATTTTTTGGAGTTTGTTTATAAGGGTTTGAAGTTTCATGGGATGCAAGGGACAAGAAATAAAATATAGTCAAATTGACTAAATTAGTTATATTGATTAATCAAGTGAATGCAATAGATTTTTCAACTTTTTCATTGTAAATAAATCCACACTCAAAGCAATAAAAAAGGGGATTACTCCTGTAATCCCAGTTCAAAACTCAATTGATAAGCCGTTTCTTCAAAAGCAAACCAAGCAAAGAAATTTTTTAAATCTCATTTAATCGGTAGAGGAGTTCCAAGGTTTTGCTCAAATTCTTCTCTTAACTCTTCTATTTCATCATAGTACTTGTCATAAAATTTGTGTGTATCGCTGTAATAAATTAATGAATTCACCCATCAAGAAACACAACCAAAGGAAGCCAAATCAGAAAAAAAAGTAATTGGGTCTTCTTGTTTTAAGGCTTCAAGGGCTACTTCCTTTTGAATGGAATCAGTGGGATTCTGTGCAATTTGCGTTAGTTTTTTAAGAATAGTTTTTGTTGTCATGGGTTGTAGGCTAGCAAATAAAAACAACGATTAATTAAATTAACTAAATTCATTATATTGATGGAAATAGTGAAATGCAAGAGATTTTTTGACTTTTTTTTAGTTACTAAAAAACCGAGATGTGAACTCGGATTTGTCATTTTTTTAAAATGAAACTATGAAATTTTTAGTTCAATACGTCTAAAATTTAGAATCAAAATTTATTGTTTTTTTGAGCTTCGGATAAAGTTATCTATCGCACTTTGGCTATACCCTTGCTTTATGGCTTGTTTTTTAAAGGAAGATATAAAATTTTCAATTGTTTCGGGATTAGAATTTTCTGAATTGCTAATAATAGGTTTTATAAGTAAACCTTCCTGTGTCTCTTCTGCTAAAAACAAGTTGGTATCGTGCTGCTGCCTTCGGCTTTTTGGAAGTGTAACTTGTCCCGTATTGAATAATTTTAGGTTGTGGGTTTTCATGTGATTAATCAAAATAGATAAAATAATGATTTAGGATAATTAAACAAAAGGGCATTGCAAGGGGAAATTACAAACAAAAAATATTGTTGCTATTTTCTATAGCATTCCTATACTGCTTATCATAATCTGTAAAAATAAAAACATGAATAAAAAATTTAATTTTGTTAAGTACGAGTATGGGGTCATGGAGGCTCAAAGTGAAAAAGAGGCTACTGCAAATCTAATGATGGGAATCCCCTCTAAAGAGAGTATTACCCTTATGTCCATTTCTAAAGAGAGCGAATCTGTATTTTTAGATCTTTTGATGCAGGAGGATTTAAATACAGTCCAACTGAAAAAAGTTATACTTTGGAAAGAATCTGATTTGGAAACTATAGCTCTTGAATTGGAAAAATTGGAAGGCAAAACACTCTTTAATCGCAAAAGGTTCTTTGTTACTTTATGTTAAATGATTAAGAATTACAATGTTGTTGACCAAATCACGTCCGAAACTGCACAAAGGTATCTCCGTATTTTTTGTTTAATTGATAAGTAATCAAAAAAGCAAAACTCCTTTTGGATTCCAAAAGGAGTTTTCTATTAATTTTTATTCTTGATACAATTAAGAATAAATAAAAGTATGAATTTCAGATGTTGTCATTGTATAAAAATTATACTTCCTTATTTTGCTTTATATTTTTTTTTAAGAAAATAACCCGTTAATGTAAAAAAAGCTGAAACAGATAGTCCAAATACAGGAGATAGAAAAACCAAATTACCGTATGGCTCTTTTAATATATAAACTCCATAAAAAGCAGAAAACCAAGCGGAAAGGAAACCAAAAATAATAGATAAGGTTATCCAGTATTTTAATTGTATCAAAATATTTTTGTTTACAAATAATGATATTAAAATTGGTGGCGCCAAACTTAACGCAGCACCATAAATTGAAAATGCTAAATCTGCTACTGAAAAACCAATTAGATTAAGTAACTGGACGATTCCGATAGCTCCTAAAGCAGAAACAACCAATATTACTCTTGATAATGTCAATTCTTTGAATGATTCAATTCTTTCAATTAACCCTTTCTTTCTATACTTAGATATAATGTCTTCATAAATGGTATGGGAGACAGCAATTAACTGTGTTGATGCAGTAGAAAGCATTGCCCCAAATAATCCTAATGAAACAAAAAATAAAACAACACCTCCACCTCTAAATTGATATACAGCTTCTAAAGTTGTAACTAGAAATTTCGAATTCAAACTAGGTTTTGCAACAGTATAGGCAAGTATTGCAATTACAACAAATAAGCCCCAACTCAATGCAGATTGAAAGATGCTTTTTCGGATGCCTCTAGTAAATACTTTTTCTTCTTGAGTCCCTGAGACTCTCTGCCAAAGGGCCATATTGGTAATGTATGTAAATAAATTCATTATTAATAACCCTAGTACAAATGGGATCAAATTACTTGACCATTTTAAACTTTGGACATTTTCTGGAACAGATTGCAACAGAAAAGGTATTCCTCCATTTAAATAAATATGTATTGAGAAAAATAGTAAAAGCGAAATTAACAGCAGCCATATCGACCACATCTGAATCCTATCACTTACTACGACAACCCTAAATCCACCGAGTCCTGTATAGGTAAAAGATATTATTGCAATTATTGTAATTATAATCCAAACGGGAATATGTATAAAATTAGAAATAAACTGTGAGCTTACGATTAACTCAACTGCAAACATACATAAGTACCCAATAGCAGTTGAAATAGATGCAATTACCCCGACCGTTTTAGAATTAAACTCTGTTGATATATATTCATGTATTGAAGGGCGGTGGTCATAAAAAGAAAGCTTTGTCCAAATTCTCCTTGACAAAACAGAAAACAACCAAAATCCCAAAGCAGTCGTGATTACAGCCCAAAAAAGCCATAATCCGCTTATTGGAATTAATTCAAAGAATGCAATAATTACTGTCGCAAGACTTATAGATGTTGCAACCGTGCTAGAGCTAAATTCATTTTCTCCATTTACTTTAGCTTTCCTCCCTCTTATTACGGGTATGATATCTGATAAATTAATCACTCCTTTTCTATAATAAAAACCTAAACCAATATAGAATGTGGCTGATAGTACTATGGCAATTAAAACAATTGTGTTCATATTGAAAGTATTTAAGATTGTTATTTAGGGCGAAACTTTATTTCAACCGCTTGGATTTTTTCTAGTTCTTCAGAGATTCCTTTTAAGTCTCCCGTACAGATTGACTTTATGATTGGCAACTGATTTCCCGGATAAACATTGATGGTATATTTTTCTTCTGCTAAAATTTCAAATATTACCATTTCTTCTAATAGATACTTAACGCATAATTTCCTGGCTTGAATAATATCGATTTTTATTTCTGATTGCCTTCTTAAAAAAACATCAACGGTATATTCAATTAATTCCTTGAATTTAGTATTGGTCAGATACAACTTTTCAAACTTCTCTATCTTTTGTCCAAAATTCGGGTGTGATAAAAAAACCTCTGTATCTCTATAACAATATTTGAAATTGGGTGTATTTTCTTTAGTCGTTTTATCGAATATGAATTTCAATTCAGATCCTTTCCTTTGGCATTTTTTAATTGCTTCTTCCTTTGATAAACCATTGAAAATTTGCTCATTATATCTGTGCAAGTAGTCCCCAACAAGAATTAAACAGTCTTCGCTTTTTAGAGCTAGTAAATTTATGATTTCAACCAAAGTGTCTGGAGATTGAAATACCTTATTATTCATACTCATTCCGAGATATACATGATGATTCCAATCGTAATCCAATTTTGGATAAAGATTCAGTTTTTTTATTTTATAACTCATATTGACTCCTCAAAAGATAAACCTTTCCATAAACCCTCGAATATTTCACTTCTATCCAATGTCTCCTTATAGGTAAGATTATAAACAGTATTTACATCTTTTCCGCTAACTCCCACAAATCCAATTTTATTGCCCGAAACTGTAGTGAAAACCCAAAATGCATGAAGATAAATATTTGAATCTTTAGCATTAGGAGCAATCAACAATCTTTCAAATTTTGACTGTGGTTTTTTTATGGTCTCGAATTTTATTTTGTCTATTACATTTTCAGTTAGCGGGCTCCTATTATCTGATAATAACTTTATAAATTCTGATTTCAAGCTTTCTTTTTTTTCATTTGAATTGAAGATAAACCGAACCTCTTTAAAATTGTCATACTCAAGAAAAGGATATTTGTAAATGTCTAAATTATCTTTGGAAACAATATATTTTTCGTGAAAGTAATATCCATCAAGGCTTTTGAAAATTTGTCTGTTTTCAGATTCCCAATCTTTGGCAATATTTCCAAAATGCTGTGGTAATATTTTAGCGAATGAATCGATAATATTTAATAATATCTCTACACTTAAGCTAGGAACAGTATTTATCTTATCGGCAAGAATTCCTTTAAACATTTCTTCACTTGCAATTGGATACTTAGGGTTCTGAAGAAATAGCTTCAATTCTCCTACCAATTCTTTTTGAATAAACCTCTTTTGTTCAATAGCACCATCATCTTTTCTAAAATATGGCAAACATTTGTCGTAAAAGTATTTGAACTCATAATCAACATCTGCCAATTCAGCGAAAGCCTCTTTTGGAGAATTTTCATGAGTAATCATTAGATGCTCTATATAACTTTGTCCAGCGATGTATTTTGCCAATCTATCAAAAATTAAATTGGATCGCTCAAAGACTCTTATAAAATCCGGAATTCTACTCGAATTCAAGGCCACATATCCTGATTCCATCATTTTATATAACGAGATGGATATGCCCAACATTCCTGTAGCACATATTTCTTCTATGCTTAAATTAGAAAGATTTTTTCTTTCCTCTTGCAAGAAAACTCCGAAAATAACATTCAAAGGGTTTTTGCTTTTTTTACTCATTTTAAAAGGATTTAGTATAACAAAGATATAAAAAAAATAGTGTAGTTAATTTTTTTAAACTAGTTAACTTATGTTTAACACAAATTATTTAAACAAAAATATTTTATTAAGAATAATTATTTTAAACTTTTTATATCAAAATATTTGTCTAATAAAAATATTGTTAATATATTTGTCATGTAAAAGTTCTTAACCATACCATTTAAAGCTCTAAAAAGGACTGCCGTAAAAACGAACAGCCCAGTTGAAAAAATTAGTGAGATAATTTTTTCATTTAACCGAGCATTCCTCCTCTGACAAAAGATACCCAGTCGGTTTATTGTATATATTCCGATAATGAAATCAAGTCTATTTTATTTTTTGTCAGTGATTTAATAACCATTAACTCACTGTACTTATGAAAACTTCTACTAAATTTCTTTTTCAATCTTTACTTCAAGCAAAAAATTCTGAACTGAAAAACGTTTCTCCTTCTAAACTAATTTCAGAATTTAAAAATCATCAATATTCGTCTTTTAGTTTCTCTTTCTATTTATCAAATAGAGATGCAAATAGTAATTTAATAGATTCGGAATTGTTGAACATACATTTTAATAACATCAAAAACTCAATCGTTAATTTTTTTGGTGGTCTAAGTATTCATAAAGTAGATGGCTTTTACAAAAACTCCAATGGTGTTATTATAGCAGAAAACATCTCAATCTTCACATTTCATAGTTTTGATTCGGGTCTTGAATTCAAAAAAATAAAGCAAATACTCAATTTGTTTTTTGATTATGGGGTTTTAACCCAACAAGAATGCCTAATGCTGTCCTTTAACAATGTAACAACTCTAGTTTACTTGTAGTTTTAATAAACCAAACTATTCTTCACCTGCCGATTTATTTATCTGCTTGATTTCCCAACACAACTACTTAACAGGCAAAATTGGCTATAGCGGCTTCTCAGAAATTACTTCTTCCTCCAAGAAGGAGAAGCCGTTTTTCTAAAAAACAACTAAACACTACACACTATGGATAACCCTATCTATTCTTCTGCGATGCAGAACCAAAACATCAATCAAGGACTTTTTTTCTATCTCAGTGGTGCGGAAAACAAACTGGTTTCAACACGGGAAAAACGAACAGTAGTAATGCTTGCGGTCTGCTCAGTTGGGTCAGCCACAATTTATGCCCTAGCCTTTGGATGGATTGTCGAATCCAAAAGTAGTTTTCTGGTTTTAAGCATAACAGTCGCAGTATTAGTTTTTGCCTGTTTGCTTATGCTAAACCGCCTTAGCTTTTTATTTCATACCAAAAACTCAAAAGTGAGTGTTTTTATTGGAATCGGATTTACGATAATCTATCTAACATTAAGTTTTTGGATAATTCCCCAACCGATGACCTATTATTTCCTGCAACCCGAAATCTTAAAGACAAGAACCTCGGATACAGCAGTTGCAGATTTCGGAGCGATGCTGCAAGTAATCGAATCTTTAAATGTCAATGAACTAAGGGCTTTAAAACAATACAAACTATTATGTAGCGGCATCGCGTTTGTTTTCAGTATGATGCCTCTACTTGTTAATTATCTTATCTATCGCAATGAGAATAATGAAATAGAGCTTAAGCAGGACTATATGCGCAAAGGGATAGAGGATTTGATTTTGGCTAAAAAAATGCAGTACAGTGCGCTATTTAGCACAGAGGAAACTCCAAAAAATAATTCGGATGATCCTTTCGCACTTGAAGAGGAGAAAACTACTCTGTCAGATGAACAGCGCTTTGAAAGAGCCAACACATTACTGAAAGAAATAAACCACCTGCGTCAAAGTTTACAACACTTAATATAAAATAATCATCATGGAAACTAAAAACTACCTTCCCGAACTGCCTTATTTCGACAACAAGAAATTGGAGGTCATTGAAAAGCATGTAACACAAACCCTGACAGCAGAGCAGAGCGATTTTAAAAAGATTGCTTCAAGAAAGAAATTTTCTTTTTCAGTTAAAAACCCGCTGAAGGAATCCAGTTTCTTAAACTACTACCAAAGCGTAAAAAATCGTATTATCAAAGAACTTCATAGAATCTGTTCAAAATTCAATGCTAATATAGAGGAGTACAAAAATGTTCGATATCATTATCTGGAGCTCATATCTCTTAAAGATGATAAAGCTTTACAGCACTTCAAGGAAAGGGAACAGTACAAGGAGCAATTGCATTCCAATACCTTTTTTGTTGAAAACCAAGAAGGTTTTGCAGAAGGAACCAATGCCCACAGATCAATTCTTGAAAGTGAAATGAGTCTACATGCAATACAGGCGAACCACATCCACTCCAAAGGGAAAGTAATTCATGCGAGAAATGAGTCCCTTGAGACGGAATTGGAAGAAGTAAGGAATAATGATATCAAAGGAAAATCACTTGAAAATGGCGTTATTGGATGGGAGCAGTACCAAAATCAAAAATCAATACCGGCAGATAAAATTACCCAGCGATCGGTTTCATACAATCCTGTACTGTTGCCCGACTCGAATCACGATATAAAAAGGGAATACAGTCCTCTTGTAAAAACCGTCAAAAATATAGAAGTCGTAGATGGGCCAAGAGAGCAGTTTTCTCCTTATCCGATTGTGATAAGAGATACTGCAATTATTGAACACAACGATACCTACTACCCAGACTATCTAAAAGGAGAACAACACCTATCCGATTCAATGACTCTTTATGGGGATTCGTATGCGCAGTCGCATTATCCGAAAGAGTATCCCGAAGCAAAAATCAAATTTGGCAAGGGACGTTATTCTGAAAAGGATTTGCACATGCCCAATACCGAGACAAATATATTGTCAGGCGCAAGTTTCTGGAAATGCCTGTTTTACTTCCTTTCATTTTTGGGTGGAATGCTCAGTGAAATGATTGTCTTTCAAACAATCTTAAGCAACGTATTTCATCTGACAGGTTTTAAAGCACTATGTATTTCCTTTATCCCATTGGTTATAGCAAAAGCTTTAGGATTCTCAATCTACAGAATTGTAAAATCATTTATCAGTAAAACAAATACGCTAAATTGGAAAACGGTCCGCAGTTCACGATTTTTCTATGTCCTTATAATTGCCTTGTTGGTATATACTACCACGCTTGGCTTCATCTATTTTTCTGAAATTGAACACAAGCGTAAGATCCAGCAGTACTCTGAATTACGAGGCGATGTCCAGAACCAGAAATCGGAACTCGAAATAAATCCCACAGCCGTTTCACAAAACGACAAGGAAAAATTGGATGAGAACAAGAACAAACTGGCCAAGTTACAAACAGACGCTTTTGAGGAGAATGGATTCATTACCTTTTTGAAAGGATTATTAATCTCTCTGAGTTCAGGACTCTTGATACTAGCCAATGCGGTGCTCCTAAATGTAAGCCTGTTGTACTTCAAAAGTTACAATCTCAAACGCAAACTTGGAAAGCTGTCCATTTCTATAAACAAACTTGAAAACAATTTTAATTATCGAGTAGACCTCATAGCAACCCTGCGTCAGAAAGGCTACTATATCGTATCACTTATAGGGCAGCGACTATTTATCCGTTCCCTTAAAGCAGGAGGCTCTCCCATCAGTTCCCATTTCCGTGAAAAAGAAAAAACAGAGGACATTCCTTTGCCACTCGATACCAAAACCAAATAATAAAGTTCAATTTAATAAATCCATCTTATGAAAAATGTTTCGACCACTATGATTAAAAAAGTAATGATAGCAAGCCTGTGTATTATTTTAACTTCCTGTAATTTATTTAACCCACAGGAGAAATCTGTCAAAATCCAAAAATCGGCACTTGTAATTATTAATGATGTATCGGGAAGTATAAAGCTTACTGATTCCGATCTGGAGAAAGAAAAGGTCTGGTTAAAGAAATATTGCCACTCCAACTTCAAATCTCAAAGTGACGTGGCTTTGTTATCAATTAACAGCACGAGCAATTCGGCATTAAATATCAAATGGTTCAATTGGAAATCCCCTGAAAAAAAGAAAACGGAGGAGTTCCAAAGCGAAACCGATAAAATCTTGGAAGCCTCCAACGAAGAGAATGACAACCTGATTCAGAAGGCACAGATTCAAAAACAATTTTTTGAGCAGCTCAAAATCCAATCTCAAATTAAAGGTGCTGACCAAAGTGAAATTATAGAACTGATGCCGTTACTGCAAAAGGAAACAGAAAAATACGATTCCGTACAAATAGTCTTTATTTCTGATATGTGCCAAAGCGGTAATAAAAGGACTTTCAATTCACAAACTTTGCAATCCAAACAAAAGGCAGAGCAGGATGCCCGGGAGGATGCCAAAGCCATCGCAAAAGAGTTTTCATTATCGGAGTCCACACTCCAAAAAGTGATTTCCATTTCGATTTTGGTTCCTACACAAGCGAACGACACTTACGAGGTTCTACCATTCTATTATGAAGAGTTTTACAGTTATTTCGGATACAAAAAGCCCATAATTTGGGAATCGCTTTAAAGCCGCAATAAATCAGTAAAACAAGGCTAATTTCAGCCTGATTCGCTTCTGTTTCCTTTGATATTGAACACTTAAGAATTATATTAGCTTTGAAATCAACCCATATAAATATCGAAGGTAAATTTCTGGAGAAACTGCCAAAAAGTCCAGATGATAGAGTATGGGATGGCATCATTTCAAAACTTGAAGAATTTGCCCTGATAGAGTATGAATTTTATAAATCCATAAAGTTATGCAAAACAACACGCTCATTTATTCCAGGGTTTCCACATCCGAGCAAGCAGATTTCGGGTTTTCCTTAAATCATCAAAAAGCAGTTCTAGAATTGTATTGTCAACAAAAAGGAATTACTATTTTAAAAAGTTTTACAGAAGACCATTCTGCAAAAAATTTTGACAGACCTGAGTGGAAAAAATTATTACTATTTGTAAAGGCTAACAAAAAAAATATTGACTCCATTTTATTTACGAAATGGGATCGTTTTTCTCGTAATACCTCTGAGGCCTATCGTGTTATAAAAGAATTCAAATCTTGGGGAATTGAAATTAATGCTATCGAACAACCGCTAGACACCTCGCAGCCAGACAGTAAGGTAATGTTGGGAATTTACCTAATTCTTCCAGAGGTCGAAAATGATAAAATAAGTATGAGAACCAAGGAAGGAATGCGTCGCGCGATGAAGGATGGCTGTTATATGGGCGTCGCACCTTGTGGCTATCTACATAGTCGAAATGAAGAGCAAAAATCAACGCTAATTCCCAATCCCGAAGTTGCTCCAATTATTAAGAAAGTATTTCGAGAATATGCAACTGGGATTTATTCTTCGGAGGAAATTAGAAAAAAGTATTATCATAAAGGCTTAAAAATCACTAAAAATGGAATGCTACATATTTTAAAAAACCCTGTTTATTGTGGTAAGGTCGCTATTGCAGAATGGAAAAAAGAAGGCGCGATGATTGTTGAGGGCTTGCATTCAGCCATTATTGACACCAAGACTTTTGAAAAAGTTCAATTGGTATTTCAAGGGAAACAAGTAAAGGCTGTTAATGAGCCTAAAATGATAGATGAAATATTACCATTAAGGGGTTTTTTGCAATGTCCTGCCTGTGGAAGAACATTAACAGGGAGCGGATCGATGGGTGGAGGAACAAAACGTCATTATTACTATCATTGCAATCCCCCATGTCGTGAACGATATAAATTCTCGGATGTACATCAAATACTGGAATCCTTACTTAAGGAATTTGTGATTAATGATAATTGCAAAGAAGTCTACAAAAAAGTATTGGATAAAACCTTTAAGAAAGAAGCAGGGGATAGGGAGACAGAGCTTAAATCTATTAAAAGAGAAATCAACAAACTCCAAGTACGCTTGGATTCTATCGAAGATAAATTTTTTGACGACCAGATTGATGTCAAAATCTATAATGCTAGCAAACGCAAGACAGAAACCCAAATAGCCAATCTCAAAGCCGAAGTCGAATCAATAAGTGCTATCGAGAAAGATTTTGAAGGGCACTTGAAAAAAGGAATTTCTTTTTTACAGAAAGTGGATACCCTCTACAAAAACGCTCCTGCTCCCATAAAGAAGAAGATACTATCTTCTTTATTTCCCGAAAAATTACTCTTTGAAACTACTCATTTTAAAACACCACAGATTGATGAGTTTATAGGCTACATTCTTTTGAAGAATAAAAAACTCAAATACCTTAAAGTGGACAAACCTATTGCAACAAATTTTAACTTCAAACAGAGAAGAGTAGTTTTGGATTTAGAAATGTTAGAATAACCTTTGTTAGATATGAGATTTAGCATGTGTTGTGCAACGTTTAATCTTTAATACATCTGACTGCGCAACCTGTTTGAATCGGGTAAGGATTTCCAGTGTTACCTATATTAGCAAATGCTAGATAAGGGAATACAAACCCCGAAGATGAATGTGTTAAAATGGCACTTCCCGTGTCTTTTAGCCACCAATATCCCGCAGCATTATACAAATAATCATCGGAAAAACATATCTGACAATCAACTAAAATCCCAGTAATACTGGCGTTAAAATTACTGCTATTTGAAGCAATACTGGCGGCCTCGGAATAATATAGCACATGCCATCCATCAGGAGCAAGCCCTCTAGGATCTGAAACAGCGGCATAATTATATAGTTTTCCATTTGGGCCACTACACCAAGCGGGTCCAGATGTTGAATTCCATGCAGCAACGGAACTCTGTGGAATATCGTCACCATTTTTAAAATGACTAACTTTCAAATCCTGTTGCATTACACATAATGACCCGACTGATCCTATTGTATAGCTATTACCATCAATGTCAGTAATATCGCTTGTGCATCCCGCTGTTGCTGTAAATTCGAGACTCTGATTGATGATTGTTCCGTTTGCTTTTTTTACTATTGCACTTACTTTTTGAGAACCTGCATTTCCTAATGTCCAAGAAACACTTGCAACCCCTTGATTGTCTGTTAAAACAATTTTTTCGTTTTCACTTCCAAAATCCCCATTTCCTTCCTCAATCTTAAAATGAACTGCAATATTTTTACTTGGTAAATCTTCACTGTCAGTAACTTTTATTTTTAAGCTATTTGGTAAAGGTTGTGAAAATGTTCCTATTTGATTATCTCCTGAAACTTTACTTATTTCATTTGGAAGTTTATAAAGAGAAACCTTACTTGTTTCAAAAGGCCCAAGTGATTTATCAACCAATGTTTCGTCTAATATTTTAACTTCAGCACCTAAGTTAGATATTAGAGATCCATTTATTTCAAAGTCACTATCTGAAAATGGTGTTAAAGGCAAATGGACATTTCCAACAAATTCACATTTTGGTCCTGCAATTAGATATGGTCCTAATACGCCGTAAAGTTTAATGTCAAATCGCGGTGTTACGCTTAGATTTGAAGTAATATTTGCATTACCATTGTAACTAGAAAGTGAAAACCCATTATTTGTATTAAAATTGTTCAAATCAGTCCATTGTCCTTCACTATATTTTATTCCAAGATTTAATACATTATTACTAGTAAAGGTTCCTGAACGTGACAATTCAGCATCAAAAGTCGTTGTGTAATTTAACAAGATGTCATAATCAACATTTATTTTAACAGGTACTAAGACAGGAACACCAACTAAAACCGCAGGAACCAAAAAGGTTTTCGTCCACATTTTCCTTGAGCCTTGTATCAATGAAAGTGTCTCGTTATAGAGATTTACAGATTGACTAGCAGTAAGAGTGGTTGTCATAGTTGCATTTAGAATAGCATCTTTTAAACTCATTTCAAAATATTTTAATCCAAGATTTTCAAACTCAAAATCAAAAACCCAATTACTGTTATAATTAATCTCACCTTGGTTTAGAACCAAAGTGAAAGCGCCAGACTGAAATAAATTTTGACTATTGAATATGTGAGAAAAATTCCCGAGAGAGGAAGCACTCCTTGCAGATTCAGAATTTAATAGAAGCCTAAATTTCCCATCTTTAAATACATTAGACATACTTCCTTGAATAGTTTCGAAAGAAATGGTATTACCATTAATTACTGAAGAAACAATCTTCCTAATAAATCCTTTGCCTTGCGCTCCAATAATTATATCACCATTAGAAATATTTGGAGCGTTTCCAATAAATGAAAATTCATATTTACCTTGATTTAATAATGTATTATCCATGTTTAGCGGCAACGAGAGTGAATCAATAATCTTTACATTATTGTATAAAAGAACAATATCATTTGCCGTTGCTGTTTCATTATTGTCATCTTTTGAACAAGAGAACAAACTGAAAACAAAAAATATTGATAATAAATTCAAGTATTGTCTTTTCATAGCATTAAATTTTAAGGTTATTCGTTTACGTGATTTTTCCATAATTCAACAAAGGTAATTTTTATCGTTTGTTGCATCAGGTTATTTAATTTTCGCCGATTTTGAAAAACTAGCTCATAACCTTCGGCTACCAAATACAGTCGCGGCTAAGGAACTGAGTTTTCTTCACTAGGAGAAAACCAATATAGGAAGAATAGCTCCTGAAACCGGATTCTAACTATTGCGTTTGACAACTGCTGTGATCTAGTTAGTTTAAGTATAATAATACTTATTGTAAATAGGTGGATTAAATATTATTGAATAGAATTATGTTTTGTACCTGTATACCAATAATAATAAACAGACCAATATTCTTGAAATATTTCATTATTATAATGATTTGATAAAATATAACATGGTCTTGCGTCATTAACTCTTTGAAAAACACTTGGAATAATTACTGCAATCCCATTTTTATTTTTTGGATCAATAAATGAGGCCGAAACCGGTATAAAGTCAAATTTCTTAATTATAAATCTTTCCTTAATCTCCAGGATCTTATCAAATTCAGATTTAATCTCTTTTAAAAAGTTAAATACCTCTTCTAATTGTTCTTTATAATTTGAAATATTTTGAGCATATTTCCATGTCTTAATGGCATGATTGCAATTTTCGTTACACATCATAATATCTACTTGCCCGTTTGGAACACGTTTAAAAAAGCTTTCAAGTTCGGATTTAAATTGCTTTTTATTTGAATTATTTTGTACAATAAAATATAAATTTTGCCCAGCAATGAAAATGTGCTCTTTAGCTGTTTTCATTAAATTAAATATTCCGTAAGGCGTATCAGCAATATTTTTTGCCGATGCTACAAGTTTCATTTTTTCATGGTTTGTTGTGCCAATCAGTAGTTCGGGTGAATTATCTAATAAGTTTAGTGAAGTAATCATTTTTTTTAAAGGCTGTTGAAGTGTCTTTTCCATTTGTAGAGGATTGTATATTATCGTTCTGTAATCCTTTATATCAAAAAATAAATCATCCGTATGTTGACTTAGTGATATTATTTTTTTACTAAGAGCTGTTGCAAACCCATGTTCCCATGCTACATTGGGGTTTTTATTTGTAAAATCACAGATGCAAGCATCAGCTGATTTAATTTCAGCCTCTATCTGTTCAGTAATTTTTCCAACTTTATCTAATTCATCAATCAAAATACATTGATTCCCTGTACTTAAAACAGATTCTCTAATTGATTTGCGGATTTCTGCAAATTCTTTTGAGAATGGCATCATTACAAAAAATGTTTTTGGATTGTTAATGTTATTGTTTTCGTCCATAGATGATTTTTAGGTTTTTTGAAAACTAATTCATAATGTTTAGATTTTACTAGTGGTTGCGGTTGACGGAAATGGTCTTCTCCACCATATGGGAAACTAGTTAAAAATTGTTCCTGGTACAGCAAGCAATCGTTAGTAACTTGCTGTTATGTGATGTTAAGAATTGTAAGGATTATCAATATTAGTAACAATATTTTTAAATTCCCACTGTTTGAATCGATCAAATGGATTGCTAATATCTTTTTTTACAAAATTGAAAATATCTAAAAACTGATTTTTATTTATTAAATCAAATTGATCAATGTTTCTGTTTGATATTATTCCATTCGAAAATTTTACGGCTTCCGAAGAGAACTTTTCAGCAGTCGATACGAAAATACCTTTCTTGTTATTACTGTATGTCATAGCGCCTAAAAACTCTCTTACAATTGATACAGGTTCAACATAATTGCTACTCATTCTGCGTTTTACTTGGATAGCTATTGGATTATCGTTCTCTAAAATTATTAAATCAATTACTCCATCATGCGATTTTCCACAATGGTGGATTTCACAATTATAATAATTCTGAAAAACAAATTTCACTACTTCTTCCATCTTTTTAGAGTGTATTGAATGTAATATTTCAGGATTTTTTTTAATCTCATCATTTAGAGTTTCTAATGGAATTTTGTAATCTTCTACACTAAAAATTTTTAAAACCCCTTTAACTTTCTTCATTGTATATCTATGATAATCAAAATTGTCCCAATCTTCAAACATTAGATTATGCCACCATCCACATGTTTGACATAAATAAAATTTTGTGGCGCTATAAAAAGTTCCATGACCATCTGTATCGTCTTCATCTTCTTCGTCCCAAGACGCATGAAGTAATCGCATCTCTTTTTTACAATAAACACAGATGTTATTTGGATGTAAGAACAAATCTTTATTATTATATTCTGTAATCACTTTTTTAGCTCCGGGTATGGGTTGATCTTCCATAGGCTCTAGTCTATTATTTTTGAAAGACATCATACGGCTTACTTGCTTAGTCTCTTCAAGTATGTCATAAAAATAGTCTGAAAAATCGAAAATTTCTTTCATGAAGTTGTTATTTAGTATCACATAACTATTTTATAACGTCCATAACTTGTCCATACTTATAAAAATCCCAGTTGGTTTTATATCGTATAGTATTTAATTGTTTTTCAAATATATAGAATTATTTAACAAAGCATTAAAGAGATCTAAATCAAAAGAAGTAAATGGATTTGCTAAATATACTTATACATTGAATTCGGAATATTTGAGAACCCAAATTTCTTTACATTTCCACTAATAAAATAAGCTGTTTTCTATACTTTGCCCATAAATTTAACTCGTTCAGAAAGTAATTTCAAATTAACTTATTATTCACTTCTATAATCTTCTTTATGTAGCTATTTTTAATGATGTTTGTCTCAAACGGATTGCGTTATGAATTACAGCTACATCATTATAGAAGATCAAAAGGATTGTTTGGAGCATTTACAAAATGAACTCAAAGACCACTCTGAATTTCTTTGTAAAGGAATTGCTTCTTCTGTACAAGATGGAATTATACTCACACTGACCCAAAAGCCCAACATCATTTTTTTAGATGTTGAATTGGGGGATGAACTTGGTTTTGAAATCCTTAAAGAAACCAACCCTTTTTTCAATGAACCACCCTTTGTGATTGTCATTTCTGAGTTTGAGAAGTATGCTAAAAAAGCAATCAATTACGATGTGTTGTTTTATATGGATAAACCTATAAGCTCTATAAAGTTAACAATCGCTTTAAATAAATTCAAAAAACGATTCTCGGAACTTAAAAACCATATCAGTATTAAAGACAAAACGGCTCATTGGCTGGTCAAACACGATAGTATATTGTATATTCAGTCCGATGGCTCTTACTGTAATATTTACAGGGTAAACGACATGAAAATCACCGTTACAAAGCCATTAAAGGAAATTGAAAACCTTCTTCCAAAGGCATTTCTCAGATGCCATAAATCCTATGTAGTTAATATCAATTATATCGAAAAAATGAATACCACTTTAAAGTTCATTATGCTTCATACAAAAACAGGCATATTTGAAATCATAGAAAAAAGCAACATAAGATTGGATGAAGCCTTTACTATAAAAGATACTATTGTAGAAATTCCTATTGGAGATGTCTATCTTGAAAGGGTAAAGCACACGCTTTTAACCTCAAAAAGCATTTCGTAAATTGCATTAACCTTGATTTAGTGTTATGCTTCATTAAAATGTTGAATACCAGTTTTGTGAATTGGTTTTAATGTTGTACAATTGCATGACGAATGAATTTTCAAAAACGATTTAGGTTTCCTTTTTAAAACGATTTATAAATAATGACAAAAGACATCGAACAATTAAGAAGATACTCTTCAGCGTTGGATAACTTAGCTAAACACAACAGTTCTGATATTTTTCCAAATAGAGATCACAGGCACGCTTCAATTGTACTTTCAAAAATTTTAAAATACTCTAAAAAGGATTTTATACTATTTGATGATGATTTAAAAGGAGATATTGTTAAGTATGATGAGGTAGAATCATTTAAAGATTCGCTCATCGGTTTTGTTAGTCGTGGTGGTACTGTAAAAATTGTTTTAAGCGATAGGAATCAAAATGATGACAAGGGCCTAACGGATTTCATCAAATTAATTCAACAACTATTCTCTGGTCAAGTATATATAAAGCTAGCTTCTTCAAATTTCAAAGAAGCTATGAAAAAGATTTACAACGAGAAAATAAATTTTGCTATCGGAGATAAAAACAAATTTAGACTAGAGTTGTTTGGTGATGCTCCCATAGATGATAAAACACGGAAGGCAAATGGCTCTTTTAATAATGAAAAAGTTGTAGAAGAACTCGCAAAAGTATTTAATGCAAATTATCCCGATTGTAAAGACGATTATTTCCAAAAAGAGACAGGGGTTTTATAACTCTTGGATTTTGATTGTTTGAAACCTTTAAAAAGAATTAAAGTTTTAGCTGCATGGAAATAAATAATTTCAGTTCCTTTTTTGAATTTCTAGGAGGATTAAATATCGGATATGTGGCTATAAACTACTTTAAAAAGGACTTTTCAGAAAAAGTATTTAAACCCAGTAAAAGAATCTTTGAGAAGCTTCGTTTCCAAATAGACAGGATAGACGCTCAATTATCGGAAGTGCATAGTCTTAGCGAAAAGGACAAAGCCTCTTTAGAGAATCTTAGACAATCTGCCGATGTCTTTACTAAAGACTTGGATGAAACCGAATTAAATCATCGCTTTTTTTTAGAGTTATTTGAACCCATCTTCTTGCTTATAGGGATTTATTGTCTTTTTACCTTGTTGGTAGGAGGTTTTCAAAATGAAAGCCTTGAGATTCTAGGAGCAAATAATTTAGAAAAAACTTATGCTGTTTTTATTTTCTTATTAGGGGTTTTTTGTGCTGTCTTTTCTTTTTCAATCTTTTTTGGCTCCTTTTCAAAAAGAATTTTACTCAATAAGGTGAAGTTGTCGTTATTCCAAATCGTAATAGCCTTTTTGGTTTTCACAGCTATTTCTTTCATTATCGCATTTTATATGGGAGATTGTATAAACAATAATAAGTTTTTAATTGCCCTTCTACTATTGCCCGGTGTTATTTATGCGATTCTGTCATATTGGAATATTCGAGAAGTAGAAAGATACAATGAGAAAAAAACCATGCAAATCTTAGATGGTATAATAACTCTTTGCAAAGTAAATTTTTGGTATACCATACTATATTTAACACTCTTACTTATTTTTATCATGCCCGTTTTTCTTTATTGTTTTGATTCAAAAGCCCACATATATCCAATGTACCTCGTTATTTTGACAGTTCCTTTTTTGCTATTTATCCTTATTGCTATTCGAGTTTATATTCATCGCTATAAGTTTCAGCAAGAATATGATAATAAAGCTGAAATATTAGCGAGTAGTTTGGATTTGATTTTGCCCAAAAATAACAAGCCCTAGCTCCAAAGAGTTAAAAACTCACTCTCTTTTCGTGGCAAGTTTTCAGTAGTTCATATGCACATATACCCCGTTGAGTAAACAACTCCTTTTAGCCAATAAAAGGGGTTCGCTTTGTCGTAAAATTGTTAAAAATTAACAAGATCAATTATGACAACAAATTACAATTTCAAAAAACAAATACTTTTATTTTTCCTACTTATTACAAGCAATTTTTCAATAGCGCAATGTTGGTCAAAAATTTCCGCATGGCACGGTCATACAATTGCGATAAAAAACGATGGTACACTTTGGGCATGGGGTTGGAACACTTCGGGTTTAATGGGAGATGGCACAATTAATAACAAATCTGTTCCGACACAAATTGGATTAGCTAACAATTGGTTAGATGTATCAGAAGGCGAAACCCATGTTATAGCTCTAAAAACTAATGGTACGCTTTGGGCATGGGGAATTAATTCTTATGGACAACTAGGCACAACTGGTTTTGGTAGCTATGTACCCATTCAAATTGGTACAGCAACAAATTGGGCAAAAATTTCAAGTGGACAATATCATTCAATTGCAATTAAAACTGACGGCACATTATGGGGTTGGGGAAGCAATATTAATGGAGAACAAGGTAATGGAACTACAGTTAATATTGCAATACCAACACAAATTGGAACATCATCAAACTGGGCAAAAATTTCAGCAGGAAAAAATAGAACAATGGCAATTAAGACAGATGGTACACTTTGGGCCTGGGGTTTGAATGATTATGGTCAACTAGGTAACGGGACAACAAATGATCTCATAATTCCTACTCAAATAGGCATATCCACAAATTGGAATCAGATATCAGCTTTTTATGAGCATTCAATAGCTTTAAAGAGCGATTGTAGTTTATGGGCTTGGGGGAGAAATGATTTCGGTAAACTAGGGGATGGTACTTTTACAAGTAGATATAGCCCTATACAAATTGGGACATCCACAAATTGGGTTCAAATTTCAACTGGTTATTCTCATACTACAGCCATAAAAAGCGATGGAACTCTTTGGGCTTGGGGAGGAAATGGAAGTGGTCAATTAGGTGATGGAACAACTACAATTAGAACAACACCAATTCAAATTGGTACAGCAACTAATTGGGCTAAAATTTCGGATGGTAACTTTCATACTATATCATTAAAAATAGATTTGAGCTTGTATAGTTGGGGGAGTAATCAATATGGTCAATTGGGAAATGGTACAACGATTGATTCTCATATTCCTGTGTCAGTTTCTTGCTCAAACCTTTCAACTTCTAACAACCAGTTTTCAGAAAACACTATCAAATGTTACCCGAATCCAACAAATAGCATCATAAATGTTTCTACGAGTAATCACATAATAAATCAAATCAATGTATATGATATGTTTGGGCGTTTACTGAAATCTCAAAATGCAAATAATGAGAATGAACAAATTACAATTCAAGACTTACCAAATGCAATATATTTGTTGGAAGTCAAAACAGAGAATGTCAAAGAAACAGTTAAAGTAATTAAAAAATAATTCTATTTTTATCTTTCAAATACCACAATTGATTCAAACCCTTTTCACTCTGTGAATAAATAGAATCGGAAAGGGTTTTGTTATTAAGAAAAAACCAAAGTAAGAAACCTTACTTTGATTAGTACTCATGAGCCAATAGCAACGTACAATAGTTATCTTCAGCAGAGTACTTGCCCGATTCAATCATTTCTCTATTGAGTTGGTCAATAAAGAACAGTTTTTGGCCAGATTCTTTATGGGTAAAAACTTGCAAGTAATCAAGATTGTTTTTATCGAAAGCCAATAACTTAATGAAGCGATAGATCAAAAAAATCTCATATTCACTTAAGGCTTGTTGGACTCCAACGGTCATGTAAAACGTTCCTGAAAACTCATAAGAGCCTTCATTCTCTTGTGGTTGATGCAACCAATCTCCTAGTGTATTCATCTGATATACTTTAAATATTACTTTTTTAGTATATCTAAAACAATATCTAATTCAACACTTATTAATGGTTTTTGTAAATTATTGTAAAAGGCTTTCAACTTTGCACAAGCTACATTGTGGAAAGTAAAAAATTAGCTTTTTTCCTATATTTTAAAAAGCTTTGAAAATTGTGTTGTTTGAAGGTATGTTATCTCTTTTTTAAGAGATAACAACTTATATACGATTTATTTATTCAATTGCAAGAGAGAAAATGTAAGCGATATTAAAAATAGATTTTTGTAAGCTAGAAAGCCATGTTTGACACTCCTCTGCTCTGAAAAACCTTAATGGTTATTGTAAACTTCTTTTCTATGACCAATCCTAACAATTTCTATTTTAATATCGTTGTTTTTGACAGAGTAAATTATCCTGTAATTCCCGACTCTTATTCTATATAATGATAGTGTTTCAAATCAAGAAATGTTAAAGTTTTTTAATTTTTTGAATCAATTAGGATAAGGATTTTCTTGAAGAGTTTCTATTTGATTTAAAATTCTATCAACTATTAAAGAGTGAAGCTTCTCTAGTTCTTTTTGTGCTTTCTTGTTAAAAACAATAGTATAAAGTCACATTAGGCAATGTTTTTCCTTGATAAAAGTTGCTGCTTGACTTCATCAAAAGATATAATCGGTTCATTAATTCTTTCTAAAGCAGTTAGGCTATCAAAAAAATCCTCCATGATGTCTTGAACGTTTGAATTTTTTAAATCAAAAACAACGGCAGTTTTCATGCCTTTTGCGTTAGTCAAAAAATTAATTCACTTTCTAATTGAGGCAATTGGTTGGCTTGTTGTAGACATTGAAGTGAGTATTATAATAAATTGAAATTATAATACTCTATTTGAATTCAATTATCAAGTGAAAATATGTTTTATGTTGTTTCTAAACGCAGAAAGTATTCTATAAAATTTCTTATTATCTATTTTAACATCCTTAAATCATTTTTGTAAATACTGACTAATAGGCTTTTTATTGCTTGTTAGAGTGTTGTATATTGTACTATCCGTTGTTCGAAATGACTTTCTCCCATTGCTTATTAAGCACATATGTTCTTGCTTTTTTTGAATTATTTTCTATTTGTACAAAGCCTTGTTCTATCCATTTTTTGAGAAGCCCGTTGGCACTTCTTGGATTGATTCCCAAATGATCTGCAATTTCTCGCAGGTTCACTTCCTTACTTTTTTGAAATAAAGAAAGTACCTGACGTTGTTGTGGACGAAGTTCACGCAGCTTTTCTGTCTGATATATCATCCCCGAGGTTATTTCTGTTTCCTTATAACTCAAAGCCTTCTCACGAACTCTTTGAAAGGCAATTGCCATCCCCTGGGTAAAATATTCTAGAAAGGGCGTGATGTCTGCCTCTGCTCTTCCAAAATAATAATTATGATTTTTACCAACAGTTAGTGCATTATAATACCCTTGCAAGTTTTTAGCATAATATTCTTCTAAGGAATAAATCCCTTTCATCCCATATCCAGTTTTATGAAGAATAAAAGTGGTTAACAAACGCGCGGTTCTTCCGTTGCCATCATAATAAGGGTGAATGGTCGCAAACTGATAATGAGCTAGAGCCGCAATAATGGGAGCGGGTAACTCTTTACTGTTTATTTGGTCATTTACCCATTGGGCAAGTGTTTTCATCATAGGAGCTACATCATGGGCCTCGGGGGGCATATAAACAATTGTTCCTGTATTTCCATCTTTGATAACATTTTGCCCATCACGATATAAACTTTGTTTCTTTACCCCGCTATAAACCATTCCATGAATAGTTTGGATTAATTTTTTCGATAAAGGAGCATCTTGCCTAAGTTGCTGCTCAACATATTCTAAAGTCGCAAAGTAATTCCGTACCTCTCTTTCGTCACGTTCTCTACCTGGAAAACCACTCTTCCCTTGAGCTATTTGTTTAACTTCCTCTTCGGTTAAAGTGTTTCCTTCTATTTGTGTGGAATAATGAGTGGTCATTAATCTTGCTGTTTCTCTAAGTGAGGCAATTACGCTTCCTGTAATGGGTAAAACGTTAATGACTTCTTTGTGCCTCTCTATTTCCAACAGTCTAATAGCGATTATTGGAGTAATCTGAAAATTTGGGATGAATTCCATTTTATTATAAAAACTAAAATTAGGTACTGCTAATATAATAAAACGTATTTAAATTGCAAATAAAATGTATTTAAATTGCTTTTAAATTGAAAAATATTATTATTATTTCTATACAAATTGATTGAAATTAGATGGTCAATATAACCGAAATTTATATCTTATAGTTTAAAACCTACATTCGCATGTAAAAGCCGTTTTTAGCACTCCTCTGCTGCTGTTAAGAGTTTATTTATGAGGCAACTAAACCAATAATACTATTAGAAAAATGGCGAAAATTCTAATATTTGTACTTGAGGTAAGTAGTTGTGATATTCATGATGCTGTCTGCCGAAAAGAGTTATCAATCGTAAATTTTTAGTAGGATATATACTGCATAAAGATTCTGACCTGTAGTTATCATTTTAAAGTTATAAAATTGTGAATATTAATTTACTCCTTTGAAAATATGACTCTATAAACTTAATATATTTACAAAAAAAAAGAATGGGAAAACCGTTTAGTCAAGAACTGACAAAACTTAACGACACCTTTAAATGGGCTTTAAATGTTCCCATCAAACATGATACTCTTGACGAAATCCTAAAAAGCCCAATATTTGTTATAGGCTCTGGAGGCTCTACTAGTGCATGCGTTTTTTTTTCATTACTTCAATTTAATAAAGGTCATTTAGCAACTACATTCACACCTCTTGATTTTCAATATGCCAAAAATGCGGTTAACCAAGATTCTGTAGTAATTTTAATAAGTGCCAGTGGAAGAAACTCTGATATTCTTTTTGCTTTTGATACTGCATTAAAGCAGGAGCCTAAAAAGATCATAAGCCTATGTTTGCGAACAGATACCCCTTTGAATGAAAAGAGCCTTAAATATTCCATTTCCAAAACAATTGAATTTGAAAATCCAGCAGGTAAGGATGGATTTTTAGCGACAAATTCCCTTGTAGCGTATTTTGTTCTTATTCAGCGAATTTTCAATAAACCACTTAAGATCGATAAATTGATTCCCTCAAAAAAATTCATAAATGCAATTAAAATCTTCAGCAATTTATTGGATGAAGATTTTACAATTACAGTTTTATACGGTGGTTGGGGGAAGCCAGTTGCTATTGATTTAGAGTCAAAATTTTCAGAAGCGGGATTAGGAAATATTTTATTTTGTGATTACAGAAATTTTGGTCATGGTCGACACAATTGGTTTGACAAAAAGAAAAAACAATCTGCAATTGTTGCATTGATTACTCCAGAGGAAGCACAATTAGCTGAAAGAACATTAAATTTATTGCCATCAACTATACCTATCCTAAAAATAGAGTCGCAATTTGAAAGTTGTGATGCAAGCCTTGACTTGCTTTATCAATCCTTTTACTTTGTACAGGAAGTCGGGGTCATTAAAAAAATTGATCCGGGAAAACCAGGTGTTCCTAGTTATGGAAGTAAACTTTATCATTTAAAATATGCAAAGTATTATCAACAAAAGCCTGCAATTGATGAAAAGATTTTTTATGCAGTACGGCGTAAAATAGGTAATATTAATGAAAGTGATAAAAATACAATTTTGCCTTTTTGGATTGAATCATATAAGGAATTTGTCAAAAAAATTATTCAAACGAAGTTTAGTGGTGTTCTGTTAGATTATGATGGAACATTGTGTGCGACAAATGAAAGGTTTTCTCCTCTCAGAGAGAGTATAATTAAGAACATGATAGCTCTACTTGAAAATAATGTACTAGTGGGGATTGTGACTGGTAGGGGAAAATCAGTGAGAGAGAATTTTCAAAAGCAAATACCTGAAAAATTTTGGTCAAGTTTTGTTATTGGTTATTATAATGGTTCTCAAGTTGGAACATTAGAAAATGACGAACTACCGATAAAATTATCAAGCGATTCGCTTTTTCAAGAAATTTATGAAACGATAAGTAACCATCATCTAGCCTCTAGTTTTAGTGAGATTGAACTTCGAGAAGGGCAATTAACGCTTCAGATCAAGGATAAAAATAATTCTGAAATTTTAAAAAATTTGATGATTGATCAGTTAAAAAATAAATATACTTTTCAAATTCAGATATTAGAATCGAGTCATTCCATAGATATTATTTCAGCCAAAACCTCTAAAAGTTCCGTTATAGAGTACTGCCGAAATTTATTAAATGACACTGAAAAAGTCGCCAAATTTTTATGTATTGGCGACAGAGGGAAATATCCGGGAAATGATTATCAGCTTTTATCAACTGAGTATTCATTGAGTGTTGATGAAGTTTCCAATGATCCAACTACCTGTTGGAATCTTTCGTCACTCGGAAATAATTGTGTTGAAACGACTTTAGAGTATTTTAAAGCAATCGAAACTAAAGGGAATGGCAGTTTTAAACTAAAAATATAATTATGAGAACTGCTTTAGCTGAAAAATTATTGGTGAAAATCATGGATTGGACAATAGATGAAGTTACTAAAGAAAGACCGCTGTTGCAATCGTTAGCAAATTTTAAGTACAATGAATATCAACAGTTTTCTCCAGGAATAAGATTTGTTGAGAGTTTGGTATTATGGCTTAAGCAATTTGAAACTCTTGACGAAAGAAAAATTGCTTATGATTTTTTTCTATCTGAATTAGTCTTTATATCAAATTCTGAAATCTATCATTTATTGAGTATTGCATTTCCGGATATAATAAATCCATTATTAATTAAAAAAGCAGCAAAAAAAGCAGATATAAATTCATATCATGTAAGGAAAATAATAAATCATCAAGAGTATAAAAATGTTCTAAAACAGAGCTTATATATTGGGCTCAGCGATGGTTCAAGAATTGATCAATTTCGAAGAGCATGTGGCATAAACAATGAACAAGTTTCACCCACATATCAAATAAATGACGAGAAGGCAAAAGACATGCTCAGTGAATTGAACAAAGAAAGTACAGCAGATATAAAGTTTAATTCCATTTTCTTAATTGATGATTTCACCGCGAGTGGAATAAGTTATTTTAGGCCTGAAGAAAAAAAAGGTAAAATATATAAATTCTTAAAAACACTGATTCAAGAAGATTCAGAAACTGAAAAAAATCATCTTAAATCTTTAGTAAATATAAATGATTTAGAGATACATATTCTTTTCTATATAGCAACTGAGGATGCAATTAATCTACTTGAAAAGCATATTGAAGAATGGAAAAAGAAAGAAGGTCTCGAAATCGAAATATCCATAAAATGTATACAATTACTAAAAAATGATTTAAAAAATGTTGTTTCAAAAAATGTAGATTTTCAAAAGTTAATTGAAAAATATTTTGATGATTCGGTTATTGATAGACATTACAAAATGGGAAAGCACGCCAAGCCTTATTTAGGATTTAATGAATGCTCACTACCATTAATTTTGTCTCATAATACGCCTAATAATTCATTACCAATTTTTTGGTTGCCAGAGGATAAAACATATAGAGGTCTATTTCCAAGAGTTTCAAGACATAGATAATGAGTAATTATAGAAATCCATTTCGAATGCGAGCTTCTGAAAAGATTGAATCTGATTCAAGCTTTTTAAGACTGTATAGCCCGATTGTTTTAGACACATTAATCGAAAAGCAGCAAAAAGACGAACTTTGGGGGAATATTTATTTTATACATAGTTCACCTGGAGGTGGCAAGACTTCCTTGCTCCGAATCTTTGATCCTAATTCGTTAATTACCCTATTTAATCATAGGTCAAATAAGACTTATAAAGATTTATTTAACTCTCTGAAAAAAATAAAAGTTATTTCCGATGAGAGTATTAACTTATTAGGTGTTTTTTTAACCTGTGCAAGAAATTATGCTGTTTTAGAAGACATTAATGCTGAAAACTCTCAGAAAAGAAGACTCTTCTTCGCCTTGCTAAATGCAAGAATCATAATGACAACTTTGCGAGGAATAATTACACTAAAAAAGGGAAAGTTTCCAGATGATTTAAAAAGTATCAATTTCAATTATCTTAATGAAAACAACTATTTTATTGATGTTTCTTTTCCTTGTACAGGTTATGTGTTATTTGATTGGGCTAGAAAAATTGAAGAAAAAGTATATGAGGCCCTAGATAGTTTTGCCCCTTTATCTGAGATTCAGCCTAAAGGGCACAATGAATTATTTTCTATTATTGTATTAAATCCAAAAAATTTAACATATAAGGAGGAGCCCATTTGTGAGAATATATTGTTCATGCTTGATGATGCACATAAACTTTCTACAAACCAAAGACAAATATTAAAGGAATATCTTATAGAAATCAGGAGCTCTGCTAATATATGGGTTTCTGAGCGACTTGAAGCACTTGAGCCAAACGAAAACTTACCATTAGGGGCCTACGAGGGAAGGGATTTCAAGAAAATAAATCTTGAAGAGTTTTGGAGAAACAATCCTAAGAAATTTGAAAACATTTTGTTAAATATTGCTGATAAAAGAGCTAAACTATCTAGTGAGGTGCAAATTGATTCTTTTCAGGATTACATCCAGCATGATTTAGACGAAGATTTATATAAAGCAAATTTTCTAAAAGCGATAAATGATTCAAATGAGTATTTTAAAAAAATATCTGAGATTACTAATAGATATGATGACTGGATTAGTTATGCAAGTTTAATAGAAGGCACTCCTTACGAAGTATCCCAAAAACTTAAAGCGATAGAAATACTAATTCATAGAGATTCAAAAAAGGCACAGTTAACTTTTGACTTCCCACTTTCAAAGGAAGATATAAAAGAAAAAATTAATTCTACAATTAATTCCACTTCAGAGTTATTTATTTCGAAAGATTATTCAATTCCGTATTATTATGGAATTCAAAATATAGTAAAACTATCTTCTGCAAATATTGAACAATTTATAAGTTTTGCTGCGGGTCTTTTTGAAGAAATCTTATCAAAAAACATAATAGGTGAAAATCTCGCCATTACTGCGGATCGTCAAGAAAAAGTAATTCAAAAAATTGTAAATGAAAAGTGGGAAGAATTAGGAAAAATAGTTCCTTACAGTAAATCTGTTTTGAAATTTTTAATGGCTTTTGGGGAGCTTGCATATAAAGAAACATATAAAGAAAATGCTCCATATGCTCCCGGAGTTACTGGTATTGGTATAAAGCTTAATACTGCCAAGCAATTAATTAATGAAGATCCTTGGATTACGAATGAAAGATACGAGTTACTGAGGAATGTGTTATCTTCTTGTGTGGCATATAATCTAATTGAAATTTCATCTGATGTAAATCAAGGACAAAAAGGAGAAAAATGGATGGTTATATATTTAAACAGGTGGTTGTGTAACAAATATAATTTACCGTATAGTTATGGAGGTTGGAGGCCAAGATCTCCTGAGGATTTACTTAAAATTATTCAATAGGATGAGCGAAAGAAATATAAGATGGGATCCGTATGTTATGATTGGTGACAAGGAATTTCAACCATTTTGGAAGAACCATTTAAAAGAGAAAAACAACACTCTATTTATAATGGGGAAAGGATTTGACACTAGGATGAACTTGGCGTTAGATAAAATAACAAATTTACAATCAAATGCTATAATCGATTGTTTGCTGGTTGAATTTGATGAAGGTAAGAACTCATCATCTGCCAAATATAAATCGCTTGTGGCAGCTAATTTAGAGTTTCTTAACAATGAAATAAAACCTAATATTGTAAAATTAAAAAAAATTAAAGTTTGGGAAGGAACTGGAAGAAATAAAAGGAAAATTGCTTCAAGGCAGGCTTCAGATTTCATTATTACGGATTATGATGAGATAAAAAACTATTCAAATATAATTGTTGATATAAGTTCTTTACCCAGGGGCATCTATTTTTCACTCATTGGAAAAATTTTGTACTTAATTGATAGACATGATTTAGAAAAAGAGAAAAACTTTTTTGTTATTGTTGCTGAAAATACGGAAATTGATTTTGAAATTAAAGGAAATGAAATAGAGTCAGATTTAGACTACCTAAAAGGGTTTGGTGGCGGACTCGACCTTTCAGATGATTCTCCCATTATATGGCTACCAATACTTGGAGAAGATAAAAAAGGGCACATTGATAAAGCTTTTAAATTTATCAGTCCTGACGAGCTTTGTCCAATTTTACCATTTCCGGCGAAAAATCCCAGAAGAGGTGACAAAATGATTGTTGAATATCATCAATTACTATTTGAAGAACTACTTGTGGAACCTCAAAATATTATGTATGTGTCAGAACAAAACCCTTTTGATGCTTATAGGAAAATTTGCTCATCTATTTTACATTATAAGAAATCGATACAACCTTTGGGAAATTGTCGAGCTGCACTAACAACATTTTCAAGCAAGTTACTATCGCTGGGAGCGTTATTGGCTGCTTACGATTTAAATCATCCATTAAATGGTGATGAAAAAATAGGTGTTGGCGTTATTAATGTTGATTCACAAGGGTATGAAATAAATGACACAATTTCTTTAGATAAATTGACAAAGGGAAGTGAACTTTTTGTAATTTGGCTAACTGGAGAACCATACCATGAATAAAGTTAAAATACCTAATAAAAACGAACTAATCTGTGTTGGTACAGGACTTGTTGCGCTTGACGTAATATTAAATGGATCTCCCTCTACCCCCGCAAAACTTTGCGCAGGAGGATCCTGCGGAAACGTGATGTCAATTCTTGCTTTTCTAGGATGGAATTCTAAGCCAATAGCCAGATTTTCAAATAACAATGCTGCTAAAAATATTTTTGAAGATTTGGAAAATTTTAAAGTTGACACTTCTTTAATTTCTTTATCAGACGACGGAGCAACCCCTATAATTATCCATCGGATTTTAAAAGATAAGCTTGGTAATGCAAAACATAAATTCGAATTCAAAATTCCTAATACAAATACGTGGCTTCCTTCTTACAAGCCTGTTCTTGGATCAGCGGTTAGTACGCTTACTTTAAAACAGTCAACAACCAATGTTTTTTATTTTGATCGTATTTCAAGATCAAGTATCGACTTAGCTAAATTTTATAAAAATAAAGGTGCATTAATATTCTTTGAACCCTCATCATTTATAGAAAACAACCAATTTAAAGAATGTTTAGAAATCGCAGATATAATAAAATATTCCAGTGATAGAATTTCTAATTATAGCCAATTGTTTCCTAATCCAATAGTTGAATTAGAAATAGAAACTCTTGGTAAAGAAGGCCTAAAATATAGAAGGAAGTCAAATAAAAATCAAGATTGGAAATCAATATCATCGTTTGAGATTAATAACGTTTTGGATAGTGCCGGTGCCGGAGATTGGTGCACCGCAGGAATTATAAATGAGCTTGGCGCTGAAGGGATTAATTCTTTTGTTAATCTTGATGACATAGCGATTGAAAAAGCGTTAATGATTGGTCAAGCATTTGGAGGTGTAAATTGCAGATATGATGGTGCAAGAGGCGTGATGTATAATATGAATTGTCACTCATTTATAAAAAGTGTCGAAGCTCTTTTAAATGACATTGATTTTCCTGAAATAGAAGCTTCGTCTGTCAAAGTTTCTGCAATTGAAGACTTTCAATTTGAGTCAATTATATAAATAATTACAATCGAAAGATTTTATTTTTAATCTTAGATTCTCTTTTGTTGTCCATTGTTTTTAATTTATGGTCAACTTTTCTCAGGACGAGACAATACAAATAAAAGCCCTTTCATAATTGAAAGGGCTTTTATTTGTTACCTATATTCATTAATTATATTAAATTGACTTGAAAACTTTTTAATCCTGACTTTATTTTCTCGCCATCGAGATTTTTAAAGCCATCAACAATATCTAAAATTAGATTTGGAGCAAAACGATATACTTTATTATTTGAGAATGCTGCTAATTGATAATTATTTGTAAATTTTGAGTTTAATTTATAGAAAGTTCTGTAGCCTCTGAGTTCCATCGGAGCTCCTGCAAACTCAATAACAGGTTTGTCTAGTAATATCCTAATAATATCCTCTAGAGTACCAGTTCCACTTATGTTTTCTATTCTTACCCATTGCCAGTACCAATTCAAGAACCTATTCATTGATCTAACTTGTATTATAGTTAAATCGGAACCATTATCGACAAAGCTCCACATTGTTTCCACTGCGGTTTCTATGGCATTACAAAAGAACATTTTTAGACCATCATTTAATTTTTTTGACTCGTATATAGTGCAATATTTATACTCTGTGAGTAAACCCCAGACATCAGCTTGGTAATCAGCCTCTTCTATTACTTTTGGAAATTGACCAATACCATTGGCTACTTCCTTTGTTAATCTATGTCCGTCATTACTATAATGTAACGCTTCATGAAAGAAAAACAATCTTGATGCTTGCATTAAATCCGTTTCAGGTTTTTTTTGCAATCTTTTGTTTAAGCCAAATAATAAGCCATCATCTAACAGCCATTTATTTGATTTTTCGATATACTCGAAACCATCTTCAACATCAATAGTTTCACTATCTATATTGTCAAATTTTAGGCTTGTTTTATCAATATCAGTTACCGAGTTCCAAGGATGCTTTAAATATTGGCTAACGGTATTGTATTCATCATTTGAGGCGCATACCATTTGAAGCCAATTCTCGGATTTGTTTCCAGAAATATTTTGAATGAATGGTTTTATCCTCTCTTCTAATTGAGTTTGCCATTTTACTCTAATATCATTAGAGGTTAGTCTATCTTCTTCCGAAAGGACGACACGATTGTCAATCTCCTTAGTTATTAGAATCGCCTCTTTATATTTAGGTGTTTCATTTTTACTGAATTGATATGTTTGAACATAAGGATATATGTTAGGGTTAATTCTGGTTCCTAATGCAAAAGGGAGGCCGGCAGATGAGGCTATAAATAAGTGTATTTTTTCTCTATCAATTAATTTGTTAGCAAAGGCATTTAAAACATTTTGGAAACTTTTCACAATACTCTGAATATTCTCTTGATTGAAAAGAGAGTCAAAGTCGGGAGATTTCAAACTAATATCAAATTCATTTTCAGGATCTTTGACCACCTCATAAGTAGAGTGGCTATCAATATCGAAAGAAGTACCTATTCTAATTGTGACATCTCCTTTTCCTTTTTGTATTTCATTGGGAAGTATAGGCTCAATAACCTCGAATACATAATCTGGCGAAGGCTTGTCGCATTCTTTATACCACTTATTAGATTGATGATGAAATTGAAAAATAGTACAAGTATGATTGTTCCCAACTTAATATCCAAAGTGAAAAGCTACTGGAATAGGAGTTAAACCAAAGTAAGCAATCTCACTACTAGGATTCGCTTCTAATATCGGTTTTACAATTTCGTTAAATTTCCTTTGTTGATATAAAGCTAAGTTATCAAAAGACAAATCATACAATTCACTGAGTTTTGCATTTCCTGCTTCAAAATCAATAAATATTGGATTAGAAATACTTTCAAGATTTAGCGCTTTTAAACATTCTTCTTGGGTTATTTTTTTTTCTAATCCGTAATGTGCAATTATTATTAAATTATTTTGGCTCATAATCATTGTATTAAAGGAGATGGTTTTATTGTTTTTATAATTTGAATATAAACATCTTTATCAAATGGAATGTTATTCTGGATTGCATAAAAAAGAGACTGCTTTCCTGCTTTTAGTATTAAATCTGAAAAACTATACGGTACTTCGCTGTTACTAGCCTCAACTAATTTTGAAAAATCACCTTCAGACAAATCCGAACCGTTAAAAATTCTTTCAAAAACGAGTTTTCTCTGCGAGGCATCGGGTCTGCCAAATTCTATAATTTGTGTTGCTCTTCTCAAAACTGCGGGATCTAAAACTTTTAGACGATTTGTTATTAGAATTACTGCTAAAGAAATGTTTTCTCTTGCCAATAAATCTATCTGCTTTATTAAAACATTTAATCCAGCCCGATCTTCATGATGTGCTTGATTTTGGTCTCTGTCGGTTGCTAAATCATCCGCTTCATCAATGATAAGAATTCCCATTTGGTCACCTTTTACTTTAGCTTTCACTTGGTCAAACGCATCAGTTATTCGATTTGATATTTCACCAACTCTTCCAGCACCTCTAATATTGGAAGGTGTTTCAAACACAACAATGCGCTTATCAAGATTTTTTGCTAAAGGAGTCCCAATTGAATGGGCAAGAGCGGTTTTACCACAGCCTACATCACCAGAGAGAATAACCAGTGGCGTTCCTGAATTTAAATTATTTAAAAAGGCTATTCCATTAGGATGATGTATTTTTTGCCATTTTTCTATTCTAATTTTATCGAAAAAAAGTTCTAATGTATTCAAAAGAGTTCCCTTTTGTGAATCAATAGCTACCAAATCATTATATGCTGCTTCAGCGATTGGATTAGGATGTTTCTGTTCTTGTAGTTTTACTTCCATTACTTTATTATTTCTGAGCGTTGAATTCTTAAATCATTACTAACATAATTTCTTTGATGATTCTCAACACCTTCTAAGGCAGTTCCAACACCCCAACCACGTCGATTCAATTCTTCATTAACTTCACTTGCATTGTCTTTAGAAAAATCAAGGTCAACAAATAAGACTCCTCTGGTATTTGCCGGAAAAGAAAAATAGTTTATACCACCTGAAGCAGAACCAGTAGATAAATAGCCATATGAATCTACGTTGTATCTATAGCTTTTAAAATTCTCTCCTGAATCATTTACTAGTTGAACTTCGTAAAATTTCACGGCTTTTTTGTTTAGAATGTACGTTAAATCATCAATCCACCTTTTCGCGGTTTCATAAGTTATGATGTGTCTATTGGCGAATCCTATTATGTCCTCATAGGTGTTCTGCATTACTGCCTTTACGTCGGATACAGAATATGTGTCTGTGCCACTAAATGTATATGTGCTCATATTTCTTTTTAAATTTTAAATTAATTACAATGTGATGAGAAAATTGTTCCAAACAACTGTTCCATTTGATAAAGACTATCGGCGTCTCGGCCTTCAGTATCTGCAACAATAGCCCTGTTCATTATTTCAGAGGCATCTTGAAGCCATTCTGCCAACTCATCTACTTGATAACCTGTCCAAGATTTCACAATGTTATTATCTGCCATAACTGGGTCTAGAACATTCCAAGTGGCGTTCTCATCTGCGCTTTGAGAGCTATAATAATCATTAAACCAAATTATTTCCCTGCTTTTTACTTTGTATGCTAGGTATGAAAACCAATTCGCTAGCGTTTGAGGATATGTCGTTTCATCTCCGCAGGTTCTATAGGCTTCTGCACTCAATAAATTAATCAAGAAACTTGGCAAAGTCAGACTCCCATTTGTGTTAATCTCCTTTACGCTTCTCCACCACTTTAAAAGCCTGATGCAGTCATTAAAAGTTACGACACCCGTATTTTCTTTAGTTTCTTGGGTTCGTTTTTTTATGAAATCTCTGTGCTTTTCAATTGATGTTGTTATAATGTCTCCATTCTTTCTAATTAAAGTTTGATAATTTGGTTTGTCAGCTTCAAACATCGGAACTAAATCAAATGTCAGTTTTTCTTTCTCAAAAACAATTTTCACAGAACTTTTTGTAGCTTCTATCTCATGGTCTTTGTAGCATTCTTCTGCATACTTCTTGAACCTACTTATCAATGGTCCAAATTCTGTTTCCTTGTCTTTTTTTACAACAAAAGGCAAATCAATATCTTGACCTTCAATCGGTGTATTTCCTCTCATGCTACGTCTTAATCCAGTTCTTGTTGAAAAAGAACCCGCATAAGGCATTTGGGTAATAGTTAAACCATCTTTCTCAGCTTCGGCTTTAATGTTTTCTCTTACTTCATCTGACTTCTCTTTAATTGCATCCCTAGTTTCTTTAGGAGGTGCAATCCATGCAACAAAATTTTTAATCCTTGCATGCAGTGTGCTTTTGGTAGTGTACGAACTCATAGTTATTTTTTTATATTTGTGTTATACTCTAGTATGCTCCTGCATTAAACTTTTTAGCAAAATGCTAAAAAAATAATTTTTAGAGCATATATAATATGAGTTCATAAACTAAACCTTTTATGATTAACGCCGATACATTAAAAAAACTTCAATCTATTCCCGAGAAAGAATGGGGATTTATCTATAAGGAGTTGGTTTTGTATGCTGATTTTAAATTGAAAAACTTTGGGTTTGAGGTAAGAACTGAGAAAGACTCAGTTGATGCACAGTCTTTTGCAAGTCTTGCAATTGAACGCCTTTTTGATGGAACAAGGAAGTGGGATTATGAAAAATTCCCGGATGTCCTTATACATCTTAAACTAATAGTTAAGAGTTTACTCTCAAACCATTTCAAATCTTCTTCAAAATCAATTGTCACAATACAAAAGCAGCACCAAGTAGAACAAGGAATTGAAGTTGAAAGTGAAATAATTACTCTTGTTGATAGTAATCTAGAGATTTTGGATGATAGTCCAGAAGAGATTATAATTAATAATGAAAGATGGACAGAGATTGAACATTCTTTTGGAAAAAACGAGGATGGTTTTGTGATTTTTTCTGATTGGTTGGATGGAAACTCCCCACGAGATATTGCAACGGCTTATAATTTTAATATTAAAGATGTATATAATGCTATACGTAATGGAAAACGTTATATAAAGTTACTATACAATAAGAAATGATGGAAAATAAAAAAATCAATGTAGATGGGTTAATAGACTCACTATTTAGCATGAAAAATGATTGTCCGGATTTATTAGATGAAATGTTACTTGATGAGGGTTATAATCCTGTACAATTAGAAAAAGAAGGGATTTCAAAAGTAAAAGGGTTTTTGTTTCGAGAGCAAGTTAAATTGAATAAATTAAGACAAGAGAGTCTTTATTCAAAAGCGATTAGTATTTTCGAAAGCGCAAAGGCTGACACAAAAGATATGATTTTATCTCTTTTAATGGAGCGCGCGCCTAAACTTCAATTTAGAAACCTTGAAAAATTAGAAGAGGAAGATTTAAGACAAATTCTTAATGAGTCGGATATTTTAGATTTAATGGATAAAATTGAGAAAGAGGAAAAATAATGAAATTGAATCCGGTTTCTACAGCAAAAAAAATGTTATTTGATTTAGGATTAGATGACCCATCAACAATTGATATTGAAGATTTGATAGTTTACCACAATGGTTTAGTAAAAGAAGCCCCTTTAAAAAATTGTGACGGCAGATTGATTATGAAAAATGGCACATCAATAGTTACTGTTAATTCAGATATAGAATATCCCCAGAAAAAGAGATTTGTTTTAGCTCATGAATTAGGGCATATTTTACTACATGCTGATAAGGACGCATCTTTTTCTGATGATGATTCTACTCTTTAAGCATATAAAAACGGACCACAAGAAGTTGAAGCTAATAGTTTTGCATCGGAATTATTAATGCCAGAGGAATTATTCAGAAATTTTTGCCATAAAAATAAATTTTCTCCCGATTTAATTCGTTCATTGTCTGAAAAATTCAACACTAGCCTTACTTCAGCTGCTTATAGATTCATAGAGTATGGTAATCATCCAATATGTGTTTTTTATAGTAAAGACGGCAAGATACAGTATTGGAAGAAATCTCAAGATATGGTATATTGGATTCCTGATAAAAACAAACTTGATGTTCCTGATGATTCAGTAGCAAACGAATATTATCATTACAAAAGGATATATAGAAAAGAAGACTCTGCTCAAGAAATTGACAAATCTACTTGGTTCTCTTTGGGTAAATACGATGAAGATACACCAATGTATGAATATTGTATTATAACTCCAAGGTACAATTCTGTTTTGAGTATTATTTGGGAGGATTGATTTATTAAAAACATCCTATAGATCTATTTAAACATTCCTTGATAATGAAAATACTAACAGAATTTGAAGTCAATAAACTATTACCAACTTGGACATTTCGAAATGATTTCATCCAAAAGGAGTTTTCTTTTGATGATTTTAAGGATGCTTTTTGTTTTATGACTAAAATTGCTTTCTATGCTGAAATTTATGACCACCATCCTGAGTGGACTAATATTTATAATAGAGTTATTATTAAGTTGAATACACATACATTTTCTGGAGTAACTGAAAAAGATATTGAATTAGCAAAATTGATAGACAAAGCAATCTTAACATTTACAAATCAACAATCTAATTTAGTATAGTTTTAAGAATAGAATTATACTCCTTGACCAACATCGAAACATTGGATACAATCGATTCATTATTAGGTTCAAGCAAACAATAATAGGTTGAAACCTGTTATCGTATGGTAAACGAGAATAAAACCTTATTTGCAACCAATACCCGTTCGAGATATCCCCAAAAAAAGCCGTTCAGAAATATCAAATTCTCGAACGGCTTTTTATGTAGAATTATTTTTCGTAACCTTTTGAAAAACAAACATTTATTGATAAAAAAAGCGTGACGAAATCCGATAAAATCGGACTTGTCACGCTAGAGCTCCCTCTCTTGGGCTCGAACCAAGGACCCTCTGATTAACAGTCAGATGCTCTAACCAACTGAGCTAAGAAGGAAAGTGTATTTCACTTTTAAAGCGGTGCAAATATAATGCGAAAATTAATTTACACAAACAAAATAACGCAAAATTTTAAAAAATTATTATTTATGAAAAATTGCCTTGTAAATATCATTTCCATTTGCAAACAATAGTAAAGTAATAAGTAATACAAAACCAACCATTTGAGCATTTTCCATAAACTTATCGCTAGGCTTTTTACGAGTAATTATTTCATATAATAAAAACATTACATGACCTCCATCGAGTGCCGGAATAGGTAATAAATTCATTACACCTAACATGATTGACAATAAAGCGGTAATATTCCAAAAAATTTCCCAACTCCATGTTTTCGGGAAAATATCAAAAATAGCTTTAAAACCACCTACTCCTTTGTAAGCTCCAGTGCTAGGTGTAAAAATTGCTTTTAATTGTTTTCCATATCCTAAAAGTTGATTTTTCCCTTTTTCAATTCCAACTGGGAATGATTCAAAAAAACCATATTCTTGTTTGCTAAATTTGTATAAACCTAATTTTTCTAAACTTGCCACTCCAAAAGATGCCGCAAATATCCCTAGTTTCCCCTCTTTGTTGATGCAAATTTTTAAGGGAACTTCTTTTTCATCTCGCAATACTACTGCATTAAGAGTTTGATTTTTTTTCGTTTTTGCAATAGCAATTACTTGATCGGCATATTTTGTAGTAATTCCATCAAGAGATTGAATGACATCTTTAGGTTTTAGAGTTGTATTGGCGGATGAATCTGCCACTTTCCCAACCATAAATGGCTCTCTCCAATCTATAAAAGGTCTTTTTTCGCCTTTCAATAACTTATCAATTAAATCAATAGGCAACACAATTTTTTGTTCGATACCGTTGCGTTCAACTACAACCGTTTTAGCAAATAAAATCTTATTTGGAATATCATTGAATTTGGTTGTTTTCTCCCCATCGATTTCAAGAATTTTATCTCCAGTTTTAAAACCCATTTCCTCTCCAACTGGAGAAGTTACAGCGATTCCGTCTTTCAATTCACTATTATTCAAATACAAATCACCATAGTAAAAAGCCATTCCAATATAAATTACAAAAGCTAATATAAAATTCACGGTAACGCCACCCAACATAATGATAAGTCTTTGCCATGCTGGTTTAGAACGGAATTCCCATGGTTGCGGAGGAAGAGCCATTTGTTCTTTATCCATACTTTCATCTATCATCCCGGAGATTTTCACATAACCTCCTAAAGGCAACCAACCAATTCCGTATTCGGTTTCGCCAATTTTCTTTTTTAATAAAGAATATTTTATATCAAAAAATAAATAGAATTTTTCTACTCGAGTTTTAAATAATTTAGCGGGAATAAAATGTCCTAATTCGTGAAGTATGATGAGTAAGGATAAGCTCAATAAAAATTGAGATAACTTGATAACTATTTCCATTGTGTAATTTTAGTTCTTTTTTTAACGCACAAAAGTAAGGTTTTCACCTTACTTTTTAGCATATATCTGATTGGGATTATTTTTTTATGAATTTTTTAAGAATGCGACCTTCTGTTGTAGTCAATTCTAGAGTATACATACCAACGGAAAGCCCATCTACAGGAATAGATTTAGATTGACATTCATAAATATTTTGACCTAAAGCATTGAATATAGTGCAATTTTTTAGTGCTATTGAATTTGGTATTTCAAGATTTAATAATGTAGATGCGGGATTTGGATACACTGCGATGCTACTTTCTAATTCAAAAGAAGTAGCACTCAAAGTAGCCGAACTGTTTTTTGAAATAATATCCTTTTTAGGATTAAATACAATACCTGTAGCTTGAAAAGGCACATTTACAATAAATTGTTGCCCATTCGTTGTGTTTTCTAAAACATAATCTTGTTGTTGCCCAGAAGCACCCGTTAATCGAACTGGCACAGGCATTTCAAAGAAACTTATTGAAGAACCGTTAGATTGTGTCTGATTGATTGTAATTCTGGTTTGAGTCGCAGAAATATTATTTGAAGAAATCGTATAAATAGGATAACCTGTTCCGTAAATCCAATCATTAAAAAACTCCGTTAAATTCAATCCTGAAGTAGCTTCTAAATGACCTTGTAAATCAGGAGTGAGTGCATATCCATATGCTAAATCGGTATCATTCAAATAATTTCTCAAACCTTGAAAAAAGTTGGTATCCCCCAATTTATAACGCAACATATTCAAAACCATTGCTCCTTTTCTGTAAGTTAATCTGCCGTCGAAAATTCGATTTACATTGGTTGCTTCGTCGTCTGTTAAATATACGGCACTATTAAGTGTTTGAGTTGAGGTAATAGCAGTAATCATGGATGATTTATCTGCAATAAAAGCATCATTACCATCTAAATGTTCAATTACCATAGATGCTAAATAGGTTGCAAATCCTTCATTCAACCAAATGTCTTTCCAAGATCCACAAGTTACTTTGTCTCCGAACCATTGGTGACCCATTTCATGCGCAATAAGACTTCTACTATAAGCACCATTAGCTCCGCCTGTCATAAATGAAACCGTTGTGTGTTCCATTCCTCCACCCCATCCAAATTGACAATGCCCATATTTTTCGTTTCTAAAAGGATAAGGTACAAATACCGATTCATAGAAATTGATAATATCCGGAGTAACAGCTACACTAGCAATATTAGTGTTTGCTGTTTCTGGATATATATAATTTACTATAGGAAAAAACGGACTTGCAACAGTTCCTAACCCACCTTGTTGATTGTAGATTTGATAATTGGAAACTGCAATAGCAATCAAATACGCTGGGATTGGATACCCATGATGAAAATGTGTAGTGGAGTTTCCATTTCCAACATCAGTTTTAGATAATTCTAATCCATTTGAAACCGAAGTGTATTCTGTAGGAGTAGTGATATAAACATCAATAGAATTCACTTTGTCATTTAAATCTTGTTTACATGGCCACCATTCCATAGCGCCAAAAGGCTCAGATAATGTCCATAAAACAGGGCTTCCATTATGGTCACCCACTGAAAAAGCTCCAAATCCAGAAGAAGTAGGAACTCCAGAATAGTTGATACTTAATGAATCTAAAACATTGGTGTTTTGAACAACAGGTAAATTTACTGTAAGCTCATTATTTCCACTTCGGGTATAGGTTAAAATAACACCTCTTTGTTTTACATTTATAACATCCAAAGCATCAGACATGTCAAATGTTACGGTATTGATGTTTTCTTTTGCAATGTATTTTGTAGTTACTTCACCACTAATAAATTGATCTAATGGATTAACATCTAATCGCAAACGATGATAGGTGATGTCATAATTATACGTATTCGGATTCGTTATTAAAGCCATTCTTTTATGTGCAGACTTTTTTTCAGCATTGACTAAATCTTCAAATTCACGATCTAAACTTTGACCGAATATTGAAGTACAAGAAATAAAAGCAAGTAATAGAGAGAAGTTTTTCATTATGTATAAAATATTTTGGCGAATTTAATTAATTCTACAACAAACAAGTGTTAATTTTACTGTAAATGCTTATAATTTACTTAAATACACAATAAATACTACTCTTTCAACTTTTTAAAATTGCTTCTACATATCCAAAACATTTGATTAAATTTGCGAGCGCAAATTGGAGGGCAACTCCCAAAACAATACATAAGAATATGTTACAAATAGGATTTATTAGAGAGAACCAAGAAAAAGTTATCAAAGCTCTGGCGAAAAGGAATTTAGACGTAAAAAACGTTGTAGAAGAAATTATCCAAATGGATGAAAAACGTCGTTCTACTCAAGTTGAATTGGATGCTGTTTTGTCTGAAGCTAATAAATTGGCAGCTTCTATTGGTGAATTAATGAAAAATGGCGAAAAATCTAAAGCAGCTATTCTCAAAGAAAAAACGGTTCTTTTAAAAGAAAAAAGCAAAAATCTTTCTGAAAAAGCAGATGCTTTAGCGCATGACTTAACACAAAAATTATATACACTTCCGAATCTCCCAGCGGATATTGTGCCTGAAGGTAAAACTCCAGAAGAGAACATCACTGTTTTTCAAGAAGGTGACATACCGGTACTTCACGATGGAGCGCAACCACATTGGGAACTAGTCAAAAAATATGACATCATCGATTTTGAATTAGGAGTCAAAATCGCAGGGGCTGGTTTTCCTGTTTATAAAGGAAAAGGCGCTCGATTGCAACGTGCTTTAATTGCCTATTTCTTAGATAAAAATACCGAAGCAGGGTATAAAGAATATCAAGTTCCCCATTTAGTCAACGAAGCTTCAGGCTATGGAACAGGGCAATTGCCAGACAAAGAAGGTCAAATGTATCATGTCGGAATTGATGATTTATACTTGATTCCTACAGCTGAAGTTCCAGTTACCAATTTGTTTCGTGACGTCATTTTAAATGAAAACGAATTACCAGTTTTATGTACAGGGTATACACCATGTTTCCGAAGAGAAGCGGGTTCTTATGGCGCTCATGTTCGTGGATTAAATCGTCTACATCAATTTGATAAAGTTGAAATCGTTCGTATCGAACATCCTGATAAATCCTACGAAGCTTTAGACGGTATGGTTGAACACGTAAAAAACTTATTGCAAGAACTAAAATTACCTTACCGAATTTTACGTTTGTGTGGTGGTGATATGGGATTCACATCGGCATTAACCTATGATTTTGAAGTGTTTTCTACCGCACAAGATCGCTGGTTAGAAATCAGTTCGGTATCTAATTTTGAAACCTTTCAAGCAAATCGTTTGAAATTACGCTACAAAGATTCGAATGGTAAAAATCAATTGGCGCATACGCTTAACGGAAGTTCATTAGCATTGCCAAGAGTATTGGCGGGTATTTTAGAAAACTATCAAACGCCAGAAGGTATTATCATTCCTGAAGTATTACGTAAATACACCGGATTCGACATCATCAACTAAAAGTTAATCTTTTTAAAGCGAAGTACTAATTTCAACACATTTGTGTTACTTTAGTACATTGTTTTTTAATACTGCTCCATGAAATGAGCATAAACTAAGATTAGTCATAAACACCAATTGATGATATGCGAATTACATATGACCCATAAAAAACAATAAATATCAGCATATGAAAAAAATAATTTTCCTTTTACTGTTCTTATGCTCCGGTATCGTTTTCTCCCAAAACGAGCAATTGGCACAGAACTATTTCGACAAAGGAGATTTCGAAAAAGCCAAAATCAGTTTCGAAGAGTTATTAAAAGCACAACCATATAACGCCTTTTATTTTCAAAGAATTATTGAGTGTTATCAGCAACTAGGGCTTTTTAATGAGGCTGAGAAAAGTATTCAAGAACGCTATAAACAATACCAGCAATCCAATCTTTTGGTCGAATTAGGGTGTAATTATCTCTTAAAGAAAGACGCTTCTAATGCAAAAAAATACTTCGATCAAGCTTTAGATAAAATCAAAAAAAACCCGAACGAAGTCTATAATGTTGCAACCACATTAGAAAGAAAATCACAGATAGAATTAGCGTTACAAGCCTATGAATTGGGATTAAGTCTTAATCCAAAATTAAGTGTAAATGTTCAAATGGCTCAGCTTTATGGTCAATTGGGGAATACCGATATGATGATAGAGAAGTTCTTGACAGAAGCGTATACAAATCCACAAAACAATGTCGGAATTCAAATTCAATTGACGCGATTTATGACCGAAGACGCCGACGTAAATTTCAATGAATCCCTACGAAAAGCATTAGTACTAAGAACTCAAAAAAGTCAAGATGTTTTTTGGAATGATTATTTGAGTTGGTTCTATGTGCAACAAAAAGAATACGGGAAAGCGTTTATTCAACAAAAAGCAATCTATAAAAGAAATCCAGAAACGTTTTCTAATATTTTAAATTTAGCGCAATTAGCCGTTGAAGATGGCGATAAAGAAACCGCAATTGCAATCTATACGTTTGTTTTAGACAACACCAAAGATTTAGAATTACTCATTCAATCGCATACGTATTTAACGAAAATACGCATTGATTCAGCCACAGAAAAAGAATACACAACGATTGCTTCTGAGATAGATTTGTTATTGAAGGAATTTGGAATTAGCCCGTATTCATTGCCATTACAAACGTTACAAGCTCATTTTATCGCATTTAATTTAAAAAATCCAGAACAAGGGAAATCGATTTTAAAAACCGCATTAGACTTACCTTTGAACGAGTATCAAAAAGCAGCAATCAAAATGGAATTGGCAGATATTTTCTTATTTGAAGAAAAATTCAATCAAGCACTAATTTATTATTCTCAAATAGAAGAAGATCTCAAAAACGATGTGGTTGGTCACGAAGCCAGTTTGAAAGCCGCCAAAACTAGTTATTTCAAATCCGATTTTACTTGGGCTCAAAAACAATTTAAAGAACTAAAATCCGCTTCAACACAACTTATTGCTAATGATGCTTTGGAATATTTTCTTTTAATCAATGACAATACGGTTGCCGATTCTACTCAAACCGCATTGAAAGTTTTAGCGCATGCCGATTATTTAGTGTATCAAAACAAAAATCAAGAAGCTTTGACGCAATATCAAGCGATATTAAAAAGTTTCAAAGGACAAGAAATAGAAGCGGTAACCCTATATCGATTGGGAAAAATGTATGAAAAATTAGGGGATTATACTGCGGCGTTAAGTGAGTATCAAATCATTATCGATCAACATAAAGAAGAAATATATATAGACGAAGCCTATTATTTTGCAGCGGAAATCTATAACAAACAACTTAAAGATATTGAGAAAGCAAAATCGTATTACGAGCAAATAATATTTCATCACGAAGACAGTATTTTTTTTACCGATGCGAGGAAGAAATTTAGACAATTACGTGGCGATACGACATTATAATATGCGAATGGGGAATTAGCGAATTGCTGGCCCACGAAACCAATTCGCACATCAATTAATCCGCTAATTATCAAACTATGATATTATACAACGTCACCATCAACATCGACGATAGCGTTCACGACCAATGGCTACATTGGATGCAAGACAAACACATTCCGGAAGTATTAGCAACAGGAAAATTTACTTCTGCAAGAATGGTTAAAGTACTTATAGAAGAAGAAATGGGAGGAACGACCTACGCCACTCAATATGCCACGGATAGCAAAGCCACACTCGACAAATATTATCAAGAAGATGCACCTCGATTACGTGATGAAGCCTTGCGATTGTTTGCCGATAAAATGATGGTTTTTCGAACCGAACTCGAAGTAATCTCAGAATTCTGGCCGAACAACAATTAGAATAGAGATTGTAAGATTTTAAGAGCGTAGGATTCAAAATATTCCTCGAAAACTAATTATAAAACTTTGCGCCTTAGCGTCTTTGCGAGCAAAAAAAAACAATCATGGAAAAAGTAACCCCAAAAAAACATCTCGGACAACATTTCCTTAAAGACGAAAGCATCGCTCAAGCCATAGCCGATACCTTAAATTTTGAAGGCTATTCTAATATCCTAGAAATCGGACCGGGAATGGGCGTATTGACAAAATATTTGTTAGAAAAACCAACGACAACGTATGTTATTGAAATCGATACCGAATCGGTAACCTATCTTGAAAATAATTACCCGAAATTGCACGGTAAAATTATTTCTAAAGATTTTCTAAAATACAACATCAACGAAGTTTTCGAAGGGAAACCGTTTGCCATCATAGGGAATTTCCCCTACAATATTTCGACGCAAATTGTTTTTAAAATGCTCGAATTGCGACAACAAATTCCAGAATTTTCAGGGATGTTTCAAAAAGAAGTAGCCCAGCGGATTTGCGAAAAAAAAGGCAGCAAAGCCTATGGAATTCTATCGGTTTTGGTACAAGCATTTTATGATGCGGACTATTTATTTACCGTAAATGAAGATGTATTTATTCCGCCACCAAAAGTAAAATCAGGTGTTTTGCGTTTGCGTAGAAAAGAGAATTTTGCACTACCATGTGGCGAAAAATTATTCTTCACTGTAGTTAAAACTGCTTTTCAGCAACGAAGAAAAACGTTACGCAACAGTTTAAAAACTTTAAATTTATCCGATAATTTAAGAGAAGATACTATCTTTGACCTCCGACCAGAACAATTGTCGTATGAGCAGTTCATTGGTTTAACTCAAAAAATAGAAGCCGATGGAGTTTAAAATCAGCAAAGATCTAATTCAACAACTAAAGCAGTTAATTAAAAAAAATGACGATTCTCAACTCGGCATTTTATTAAATGACCTGCACCATGCTGATATTGCTGAAATTTTAGACGAGCTCGATTTTGACGAAGCGACCTATATTTTCAAAGTTTTAGATAGCGAAAAAACCGCAGAAATACTGCTTGAATTAGAAGATGACTTACGAGAAAACATTCTTAGTAGATTATCTCCAAAAGAAATTGCCGAAGAGCTTGATGAATTAGAAACCAACGATGCCGCCGATATTATCGCAGAATTGTCTCAAGGTAGAAAAGAGGAAGTTATTTCGGAGCTTCAAGATGTTGAGCACGCCAAAGACATCGTCGAACTATTGCGTTACGACGAAGATACCGCAGGTGGAATTATGCACAAAGAGTTAGTGAAAGTCAATGAAAATTGGAATGTACTAACGTGTGTAAAAGAAATGCGAATTCAAGCAGAAAATATTTCAAGAGTACATTCTATTTATGTTGTTGATGATGAAGATCGATTGAAAGGACGTTTGTCTTTGAAAGATTTATTAACGACTTCTACTAAAACGCCTATTCGTGAAATTTATATCAGCAAATTAAATTCGGTAAAAGTCGATACCGAAGATGTAGAAGTTGCGCGAATCATGCAAAAATATGACTTAGAAGCGATTCCGGTTGTAGATGAATTAGGAAGATTGGTTGGTCGTATCACCATTGATGATATTGTCGACGTAATTAAAGACGAAGCCGACAAAGATTACCAATTAGCTGCTGGTATCACGCAAGACGTAGAAGCCAATGACAGCGTTTCCGAGCTTACTAAAGCAAGATTGCCATGGCTTTTAATAGGAATGTTTATAGAAATTATCGCTTCGTATGTTTTGAAAAGCAATGAAATGACCATGCGAACTTATTTCACACTAATGATTTTTGTTCCATTATTGTCAGCAACTGCTGGAAATGTTGGAGTGCAAGCATCGGCTATTGTGGTTCAAGGTCTAGCAAATGGAACTTTAAAACAATTTTCAAGAAAATATTTTTCAAAAGAGTTAACCGTTGCCCTTATTTCCGGGACCATTATTTCAATGTTGTTATTAGCGTATCATTCCTTAATGTACCAACAATATTTGGTTGGTTTTGCCATTTCAATATCGATTATTGTTGTCATTTTATTTGCGGCAACTCTCGGAACTTTAGTGCCTTTTTTCTTGCATAAAAACAAAATCGATCCCGCAATTGCTACAGGACCATTCGTAACAACAACGAATGATGTTTTTGGAATTATTTTATATTTTACAATCGCTAAATTGATTTTAGGATTTTAAATTTTAACCAATGAAAGTACACATCATAGGCGGTGGAAATTTAGGTGTTGCCATCGCATTAGGAATCACGAACTATACTACCAATAATTCTGTAACAATTACGAGAAGAAATACGGATAGCATTCAATATTTGTTGCAAAATGGAATTACGGTTTCCAATTCCAATACACATGAAATTGAAAAAGCTGATGTAATCATTCTAACGGTAAAACCCTATCAAGTTGAAAGTGTTTTAAACGAAATCACTCCTTTTATTGCCAACAAAGTTATTGCCTCAGCGGTGAGTGGTTATTTGATAGAAGATATTCAAAAAAACACTCAAAATTCTTGCAGTGTGATTCGAATTATGCCAAATATAGCCATTCAATTTGGCGAATCTGCGACTTGTATTTCCTTCACAGAAAAAGATAAAAATGCTGCAAAACCCATTATTGAAATGTTTCAACAACTCGGAACTGCTCCCATAATCGAAGAAAAATTGATGGATGCCGCAACGGTTTTAGGAGCTTGTGGAACGGCTTATGCCTTGCGTTATATCCGCGCTTCCATGCAAGCCGGAATTGAAATCGGTTTCGACTCTCAAACAGCACTTGCCATCGCTGCTCAAACTGCAAAAGGTGCCGCTAAAATGTTGTTGGAAGAAAAAATTCATCCTGAGCAACTTATCGATAGAGTGACAACACCTCAAGGCTGTACGATTGTCGGTCTCAACGAAATGGAACATCAAGGCTTTAGTTCTTCTTTGATTAAAGGAATTAAAACGTCACTTCAAAAAATTAAGGAATAGATTTTTTTTGAAATACATTTAAGGAATCAGAAAATTGACGACAAAATATTGCTACTCCAACATCGTTCATGTGAAAAGAGTTGTAAAAATATTTTTTGTCTTTAGTAATATAATCTTTAGTAAAATCCCAAAACAGGACGTTTTTATTTTCAAGTGCGATTTGTCTTATTTGATTTTTTATTTTGTGAAGTGTCGGCTCTTGAATTGCGCTGAGTTCATAATATTGAGGTGCCCATACCAAAATTAATGTTGCGTTTATTGCTCGGCAGTCTTTAATAATGTTTTGTAAAACTTGAAGTTGAAATTCAATTTCAGAAGTTTTAAAACGGTTGTTATTTTTCTGGATTGATTTTTTCATATTCGCCAAATTGAAATTCCACTTGGCGGAGTGTTTCAAATATCCTTTTGTTTTTTGTGTAATTTTATTGGTATTTCTTGCGATTCCAAACTCTTCAGATAAAAGAGCTATTGAGCCTCGATATTTACTCATCGGAATATATTTTTCATAGAGAACAGTCGTGTCAATTTTTTTTAATTCCTCAAAAAATACAGAATCAGAATAATAAGGCAAGTATTGATTTTTATAGGCAATCGGTTTATTGGATAAGGCATAGAGGTCGATATTTTGAACTACTATTTTTGGTGATTTATTGTGGGCGAGATAACTTTTCCAACGAATTTGCTCAATGGCTAATGAAGTCCCAGCAATTCCAAGATTATAGGAAGATATTCCAGTGTTTTTTTCGATTATTTGGGTGTCATAATGAACCTCAGTTCTTGAATTTCCTTTAAAAATCATTGGGGCATTAATTTTCCCTTTCATCAATAAATTCCAATCGTAATAAAAAGGATTTTTTGAGTTTTGTAATCGATTATCTATGTAAGATTGCAACAATAACAATGCTATATAGAAAACGATAAAAACAGCCAACATTTTTATTAAAAACTGTCTCATTTTTAGTATTTAAAATTGGAAATAAATAAAATCACTGGCTTCATTTTTTATGTTCATTATTATGAGTAACAAAATGAAAAAATACAAAGAGAATCTACTAAACACTAAATACCACTTGTTTTGCATAATATAGGGATGGACAACATGTTCGTTATGCCTGCTTATCCATTCCAATATCATAAAAAAAGTAATATAACTTAACAACGGAATAATTGAAGTAGAATAAGTCAATTGGGAACGAATTTCAAAAAAATTATTTGGATTATAAACACCCTTGATGTATAAAAAAGCGTGTGCTAGATTTTCTGCTCTAAAAAATATCCAGCTAAAAGTGATTAATGAAAAGGTAAATCCTATTTGAAATACTTCCTTAATACCAGGTAGAATTGTTTCTTTTTTAAAAGTTTCAATTTTTAATGTATTTTTTTTTATGATCACCAACGGTATAAAAAATAAGGCGTTTATAAACCCCCAAAATAAAAATGTCCAATTGGCTCCATGCCAAAATCCACTAACAAGAAAAACGATTGCTACATTTCTTATTTTAAAAAGAAGATTTCCTTTATTCCCTCCTAAAGGCAAATACAAGTAATCTCGAAACCAAGACGTCAATGATATATGCCATCTCTGCCAAAATTCAGATACGTTTTTTGAAAAATAGGGGTATTTAAAATTTCGCATTAAGTCGAACCCAAAAAGGCGAGACAACCCAATTGCAATATCAGAATATCCACTAAAATCACAATAAATCTGAAAGGAAAACAATACAGCACCTAAAATTAATGTACCTCCAGAATAATTTAAATAATTTTCGAAAATATCATTTACATACAAAGCAGCATTGTCAGCAATGACAATTTTTTTAAAAAACCCCCATAAAAGAAGTCGCATTCCATCGACTGCTTTGTCATAATTAAATACTCTTTTAGAATAGAATTGCGGAAGTAAATGTGTTGCCCTTTCTATTGGTCCCGCCACGAGTTGTGGAAAAAAACTCACAAAGGCTAAAAAAGCAATAAGATCTTTTGTAGGCTCTAGTTTTCTACGATACACATCGATGCCATAACTTAAGGTTTGAAAAGTATAAAAACTAATCCCAACGGGGAGGATAATGTCTAAGGATGGTGTATTAATTGAGTGTCCGAAAAAGGTAAAAGCAGCTTTAAAATTGTCAATAAAAAAATTAAAATATTTAAAAAAGGCTAACAATCCTAAATTGAAAAACAAACTTATTCCCAGAAGTATTTTTCTTTTATGAAGGTTGTTTTCTTTTTGTAAAGCCAATCCAACTCCAAAATCGACAAATGAACTAAAAAGCAGTAAAGACAAAAAACGCCAATCCCACCAACCATAAAAAATAAAACTAGAAAGTACAATTAAACCGTTTTGTATTTTAAGGTTTTTCGAAGTGACAAACCAATACAAAATAAAAACAATGGGTAAGAAGACAGCAAAATCTATTGAGTTAAAAAGCATTGTTTTAAAGCAGGGAGTTAAATTTCTATAAAAAATAGTTATACCTAAGAAATACGAATGTATAAAATAACTTTAAGAATCAATAAAATCACAATCGATTTCTAAACTTCTTTTTAATAACTTTGAATTTTAAAACTGAAAACATTGACTACACCATCAATTAAAATTCTCCATATCGACAGCAATCATGCTATTCTTAAAGAACAATTAGAAATTCTTGGGTTTGTCAACGACGAAGATTTTACATCTTCAAAGGAAAAAATAGAAGAAAAAATCCACGAATATCAAGGCATCGTCATTCGAAGTCGTTTTAATATTGATAAAAAATTTATCGACAAAGCGGTCAATTTACAATTCATTGCTCGAGTAGGCGCTGGTTTAGAAAGCATCGATTGTGAGTACGCAACTTCCCAAAACATAACGCTAATAGCTGCTCCCGAAGGCAATCGAAACGCAGTTGGCGAACATACTTTAGGGATGCTATTATCCCTTTTTAACCATTTGAACACAGCCCACTCTGAAATTAGAAATGGTCAACGAAACCGAGAAAGTAACCGAGGTCACGAACTCGACGGAAAAACCGTTGGAATCATAGGATATGGTAATATGGGTAAAGCTTTCGCAAAAAAACTCCGAGGTTTTGAAGTAGAGGTGTTGTTTTATGATATTCTTGAGGGTGTTGGGGATGCAAATGCCAAGGAAGTTTCTTTAGAAGAGGTGCAACAAAAAGCAGACGTGGTTAGTTTGCATATTCCATGGACAAACGAAACGAATGCAATAGTGAATCGTGATTTTATCAATGCATTTCAAAAGCCATTTTGGTTGCTCAATACGTCTAGAGGGAAAAATGTAGTCACCTCAGATTTGGTTGAAGCGTTAGAATCGGGTAAAATTTTAGGCGCTGGATTGGATGTTATTGAATATGAGAATTTATCTTTCGAAACTTTGAATGAAGACAAATTACCGGAGGCTTATCAGTATTTATTGCGTTCCAAAAAAGTACTGCTTACCCCTCATATTGCAGGCTGGACATTCGAAAGTCAAGTGCGATTAGCACAAGTAATAGTTGATAAAATCAAAGAAAAGTATTTTGGTTTGGAGACTAATAAAGAAGAAGAAAAACGGGTTACGGGTATCGGCGGCGTATTTTTTAAAGCAACAAATCCAAAAGAATTAGTCGCTTGGTATGGCAAATATCTAGGGCTAAAAACCGACGAATACGGTTCTACATTTTGGTGGAAAGACAAAAACGGAAAGGATTGCTCTACGCAATGGTCACCATTTAAAGAGGACACAACTTATTTTCAACCGAGCGAAAAACAATTCATGCAAAATTTCCGCGTGGCTAATTTAGAAACGTTGTTACAAAAATTAGCACAAGAAGGAATAACTATTGTTGGTGAAATGGAATCCTACGACTACGGTAAATTTGGTTGGATACTCGATCCTGAAGGAAATAAAATAGAACTTTGGGAACCTATCGATAGTGTGTTTCAATAATTTTTATATTTTTATAGAATCAACCTAAAATACAAATACTATGGAAGAAATTAAAAACGAAGACTGGAATAAATCCCATGAACCTCAATTCAAACCTGAAAACAAAAGAGTTATCGCTGGAATTACTGGAATTTTATTAGGTGGTTTAGGCGTGCATAAATTTATATTAGGCTATACTAACGAAGGAATTATTCAGATTATAATTTCAGTTTGCACCTGTGGAATAGGAAGTTTTATTGGCTTAATAGAAGGAATCATCTACTTAACAAAAACGGATGAGGAATTCTACCATATGTATCAAATCAATAAAAAGGGTTGGTTTTAATGAATTTAAATCAAATTACAATTTCCGTTGCTGACGTAGAAAAATCAATTCTTTTTTACGAAAACTTAGGGTTGCGTTTGATTGTAAAATCACTTCCAAATTACGCTCGATTTGAATGTTTGAATGGAGAAACAACTTTTTCATTGCATCAATCTTCCATTCCTAATAACGGTAGTACTTGGCTGTATTTTGAAAATGAAAATCTAGACCAAAAAGTGGCTGAACTCCTCCAAAAAGGATTCGTTTTTGAGGAATTACCAACTGACAAAGAATGGTTGTGGCGCGAAGCTAGAATGAAAGATTTAGATAACAATCAGTTGATATTATTTTACGCTGGAAGCAACAGAAAAAACCCGCCGTGGCGCATTCAATAAGAATTATTCGTTTCTCCTAGCATGTTTTCTTTTAACCGCAGAGTACGCAAGGTTATACGCTAAGTTCGCTATGAAAAAATCAATGTAAAATCTTAGCGCTCTTTGCGAAAATCTTAGCGCCCATAGCGGTTAAATTTATTCTCCTTTTTCCGCCAATTTTCGTTCGAGTTCTGCTTGAAATTCTTCCATTACAGGTTTCATAGTACTTTCCGGTAAATCTGCAATTCGGATATACATTAATCCATCAATTGCATTATTGAATAATGGGTCTACATTAAATGCAACGACACGTGCATTTTGTTTGATATATTTTTTAATCAATACAGGAAGTCTTAAAGTTCCTGGTTCAATTTCATCAATAATCTTATCAAACTTTACCAAGTCAGCTTCAGCTTCGTCAAAAATAAAATCCTTGTCGGCGTCTTTCAACTTCACTCGAAATTCTTTTTTTGGAGTAATATATTGTGCGATATACGGATCGTAATAATGCGATTTCATAAATTCAATCATCAACGATTTGGAGAAATCAGTAAACTGGTTGCTAATGCTCACACCGCCAATCAAAAACTTATGCTCCGGATGATGCAAAGTCGTGTGAACAATTCCTTTCCAAAGCAAGAATAAAGGCATTGGTTTCAACTGATATTCTTTAGAAATAAAAGCCCTTCCCATCTCAATCGATTTGCTCATCATGTCGAACAATTCTGGTTCAAACCGAAACAATTCTTGCAAATAAAAACCGTCAATTCCGTATTTCTTAAAAATCTCAGAACCCAATCCCATTCGATACGCTCCCGCAATTTGTTGCGCTTCTTCATCCCATAAAAACAAATGGTGGTAGTATTGGTCGTATTTATCTAAATCGATAGAATTGTTGGTGCCTTCTCCTATTTCCCTAAAAGTAACTTCACGCAATCGTCCAATTTCATGCAGTATATTTGGAATTTGATCCGCCTTTGTAAAAAAAACTTCATAGTTTTTACTATGCGTTAATCGCGAATCCGAATTTCTTAAACTCGCTACTTCAGCTACCATTTTTTCATGATTCGCTGGAGTGGCAATTTCCTTTGGACTTCTAGGAAGTTTCAAATTATTAAGATTGGGTGCTGACAAAAAAGGAACTTCTTTTTCAAAAGAATTCGCCAACATATACGTTTTCTTCCTCAAAAACTCAGAATATTCTTCAATGCTTTTATGCTCATTTTGTTCGGCTACAGAAATTGGTTTTCCAATACGAACTTTAATAACACGATCTTTTTGGGTTAACAATTCAGAAGGAAGTTTAGCGGTTCTTAGCGTCGGATTTAAACTCGAAAGCAAATAAAACAATCGACTGTTTTTTGCATGAAAATAAATAGGAACCACCGGGACTTGGGCTTTGCGAATCACTTTAATCGCGCCTTCTTCCCAAGCTTTGTCTACCATCAATTTCCCGTCTTTATAGGTGGAAACTTCGCCTGCCGGAAACATTCCTAATGGTTTTCCATCACTCAAATGGCGTAAGGTTTCTTTAATTCCTATAACACTAGACTTAGCATCTTTATGCGTTTCGAAAGGATTGACCGGCATAATATACGGTTTCATTGGGTCGATGCGATGCAATAAAAAATTAGCAATAATTTTAAAATTAGGCTCTCTTTCTAACATCAACTTCAATAGCAAAATACCATCAATTCCACCTAAAGGATGATTGGAGATAGTAATGTAAGCACCATCTTTTGGCAATCGTTTAAAATCTTCTTCTGGGATTTCAAATTTGATTTGAAACTCATCCAAAATAGCATTCAGAAAAGGAACATCTTTAAGATGCTTGTTTCTGTCGTAAATATCATTAAGGGTAGAAATTTTGAGTACTTTCATCATCAACCAACCTGCAAAAGTTCCTAAAACCCCATATTTATCGGCGTGTATTGCTTTGGCTACTTCTTTAGCGGTAACTAAACCCATGTGTGTTTTTGTTTATCGAGACTGAAACAAAGATAGCAAAAAACTCCATTTTACTTTATCCTTTTTTATTACATTTGAAAGACTAAAAATAAACGCTTACGATGAAAATTATTTCTTACAACGTCAACGGAATTCGAGCCGCCATTTCAAAAGGTTTTATCCAGTGGTTGCAACAAGCCAATCCCGACGTCATTTGTCTGCAAGAGATTAAAGCAACTCCAGAACAAATTCCATTACTCGATTTCGAATTGGCAGGTTATCCCTATCATTTTTGGTTTCCTGCTCAGAAAAAAGGGTATAGTGGAGTAGCAATTCTTTCGAAAGTAAAACCCATTAATGTTCAATTCGGAACCGGCATTGCTCACATGGATTTTGAAGGCAGAAACCTACGTGTTGATTTTGAAGATTTTTCGGTGATGAGTTTGTACTTACCCTCGGGGACCAACATCGATCGCCTCGACCATAAGTTCATGTACATGGATGATTTTCAAAACTACATCAACGAGCTAAAAAAAGAAATTCCCAATCTAATTATATGTGGCGATTATAATATTTGCCACGAACCTATCGATATTCACGATCCAATTCGCAACAAAACAGTTTCAGGATTTTTGCCCGAAGAACGCACATGGCTTGATGGTTTTATGAAAAGTGGTTTTGTAGATAGTTTCCGATTTTTAAATAAAGAACCTCATAATTACACCTGGTGGAGTTATCGAGCAGGCGCAAGAGGCAACAACAAAGGATGGAGAATCGATTATTGTTTGGTGAGCGATTCTTTAAAAAACCGTATCAAAAGAGCTATAATATTGCCCGATGCCAAACATTCCGATCACTGCCCATCGATGGTGGAGATTGACCCGAGGGCGTAGACCGAACTGGCGAAGCATTAGGAGCCGGGAACCTGCTGTCCGCTCCCAATCTTTTTTGCTTGTCACCCCGAGCGCAGTCGAGAGGCTTTTTCTAAGCAAAAAAGGATTTCTGCTACCATCAGGGCTAGGGTTTTCAATACATTAGAATAACAATAACAAATTGAACTATGAAATATACATTAACACTTTTACTAAGCATTCTAGTTTTGACCTCGTCTTGTGTCACTAAAAAAGTCTACCAAGATCTCGAAAATAAATACGCCGATCTTAAAAAAGAGAATCGCAGAATTCAAGACGAAACGGATGATTGCATCAAATCGAAAGCCGATTTAGACATGGCATATGAAGCCATCAAAAGCGAATTGAACGACACTCGTTTAGAGCGGGATAAGAACTTAGCAGACTATACTTCTGCCAATAATAATTACAAAGCTATGCAAGCATCCTATGCTGCTTTAGAGAAAAACAGCAACGACGCTTTGCAAGCCAATATGAGTAAAAACAGAGAACTTTTATCGCAATTAGATTCAAAAGAAAAAGATTTAACAGCCGAACAAAACCGCCTGAACAAACTCAAAAATGATTTGCAAGTAAGTTCACAACGTTTGGCGGAACTTGAAAGTTTAATGGCGGCTAAAGATGCCAATATGAAAAAATTAAAAGAAACATTGTCGAGTGCGTTAAATAGTTTTGAAGGAAAAGGACTAACGGTACAACAAAAAAACGGGAAAGTCTATGTTTCTATGGAAAACAAATTACTTTTCAGTTCTGGAAGTTGGGCCGTTGGCGCCGAAGGAAGAAGAGCCGTTGTAGAAGTCGGAAAAGTATTAGCAGCCAATCCTGACATTGCTGTACTTATTGAAGGACATACCGATGATGATGCATTTACCAGTTCAGGACCCATTGCTGACAACTGGGATTTATCCACCAAAAGGGCGACAGTTATCGTGAATATTTTAGGAGAAAATAAAGGCATCAATCAACAGAATTTAACAGCCGCCGGAAGAAGTGAATATGCACCGTTAGTAAGCAATTCGACAGCCGATGGAAAAGCTAAAAACAGAAGAATAGAAATTATTTTGACTCCAAAGTTGGATGAAATTTCTAAGATGTTGAATCAATTGTAATTATTTGCCGCAAAGGTAAGAAGCCACAAAGGATTAAATTTTCTTTGTGGCTTCGTGTCTTTATAATAAGTTTTTTATTTCACAGATAATTTAGAACTAATGCTTAAACCGTTTTGATCTTTAATCGAAACAATATACAATCCAGTTTGTAAATCAGCAATCGAGATAGAATTGGTTTCAGAAGTAACCGTTTGTTGTTGTACTGTTTTTCCAGTAATGTCAACAATTGTAACAGAACCAGGAAATTGCAATCCATTTGTTTTTATGAAAACTTCACCACTAGCTGGATTCGGATAGATTTCAAATTTATCTTTATCAAAACTAGAATTAGAAAGCGGAGTTGTGTCTCTAATTTTATAAATAACACTTCCACCAGAGATATAAATTTCCCCATTAACATCTTGTCCGAAAGTAGTTGCATTTAATGAGGTGAATGCAGTTGTCCAAACAATTCCTCCAGTAGTATTTATATATCCTATTTTATTACTACAATAATCAGCAAAAATATATTTTCCTACCAATAAAGGATATACCGAACCTCTATAGACATACCCGCCAGTAATAGAACAAGCATCTGACCCATGAGGATATTCAGCAATAGGGAATGTATATACTAAAGTACCGGCACAAGTAGAATACACATGATTTCCTTCGTAACATTTCCAGCCATAGTTTAATCCCGCAGGAAGAGGTGAAGCTGTTTTATTGATTTCTTCATATTGATTTTGACCTACATCTGCAATCCATAAATCACCATTCAGACTGTCAAAATTAAATTTCCAAGGGTTACGAACTCCTATGGCCCATATTTCATCATTGCCTGTAATTCCAACATAAGGATTGTCTGCTGGAATACCATAAGGAGAAGCAGAATCCACATCGATACGCAAAATTTTACCTAGATTTTCATTGATGTTTTGTGCTCTATTTCCAGGATCACCACCACTTCCGCCGTCACCCATGCCGATATATAAATAGCCATCAGGACCAAACTTCAAACTCCCTCCATTATGATTAGAATAAGGTTGTGTAATGGTCAATAATATTGTTGCGCTAGCAGGATCGGCTACGTTTGGATTGGCTGTTGATACAGAATAACGAGCAATAACAGTATTTCCCGCAGTATTGGTATAATTGATATAAAAATAACCATTCGTAGCATAATTAGGATGAAAAGTCAAACCCAACAATCCTCTTTCACTACCATTTGAAATAGTCGCTGTCGTTAAGGTTAGAAAATTGGTAGCATTAATAGTCCCGTTTGGATTTAAAACACGAATAGCACCTGTTTGTTGTACAACAAATAAACGAGTATCGCCAAATGGATGTGAAATATCAGTCGGGCTAGTAAAACCTGTAGCAAAGGGAGTAAGCCCAATACTTTGTGCGTTAATAAAGCTAACGACAAGAACAGTTAGAAATGTAATAAGTTGTTTCATAAAAATGTATTTATATTAAATATTTGGATTGTAAATATAAATAAATGACTTGACAACTTATTACTTTAACCTTGAATTAGTTCAAAAAGAAGGAATTATATAACTTTCCCTTCGGTTATAAATTCCCAATGAATTTATCTTTAGGATATTTTACTTTATAACTAATTCGAATTTTTTTAGTTTCGTTGGGTTTTAAATTTAAATCCCAAGTTAGGATTCCAGTTTCAGTATTGATTTTCGCATCATTACTTTCGGTCAAGGTCACTTCAATTTCTTTATCAGGACTCAACGGATATTGGTCTTTCAATAATAATTGTACGGCTTCTTTTTTATTATTTCGAACAGTAATGTCATAGGTAAAGGTTTGTTCTTTTTTGGAAGATAAAAATTTTGTGCCTGATTTATCGACCACTTTTTCACGTTTGATTGAGATTTTTTTGTCTCTTCCCATACTCAAGTTTAACGTATCGGAAGTTTGATTGGCATTGATGTAAGTTTTCCCAACATACAAACCTTCAAAGATAATATTGGCTTCACCAGGCAATAAGTTGTACTTCGAATAATCGTTGATTTCAGCCAATAAAAACGCTTCCTTTTCAACTCTTGGGGCAGCATAATATCTATAGGTTGAAGGTAATTGTAGTTCTTTTAAAGCCACGCTATGGGCTTTTCCATTCGATAAAATATCATAGGGAATATCGATATCAAAGGAAATGTTAAGTTGGTTTTCAATTACATTCGCATTGACAGCAATGGGTTCAAAACCGTAATTTGCATCATCTTTTCTTGCAGCTTTTGCTGTTACAACTCCCGATTGTAATTTATTACTTTCAAAATCTTCTTCTTTGTAAACATATGGATTGTTATATTGCAGCCACCATGCATTCAAAATTGGCGCTTGATTGTTTTGATTCGGATTGCCACTAGATAAAGTAAGTTTTACTTTCTTCCAATCAATTCCAGTGTTTTGAACTACTTGCGCTTTATACATCATGTTGATCGGTGAGGCAATATTATCCGCTCTTAAGTCGTAAAATGGCACCCACGAAGCATTGTTACTGATATAGTTGATGTCAAAATCTACGGAGCCTGCAACGTCATTCATCACTTGGATAATCAATTTACCTTGTGAGGTTTTCTCTTCAATTTTAGTATTGATTTCGAGTTTATTTCTCAACTTCGATAGGGTTTCGTTTAATTTAATTCTTCGGTCTTCAAACGTATCTATAGCATTGCGACTTTCTATTCTTTTGGCTTTATAAAAGGCCATCATTTTCATTAATTCAGCGACATTCAACCCAGAATTCAACCCAGAAACTTGCTGGTTTTTATCTAATAATTCTATAGTTTTTAATTCTGATTCTTTGTTATTGTTGATCTTTTGAATTTCTTTTTCTACGAAACGAATACTGTCACGAACAGCTTTTATCATGGGTGATTTTTCATCGATTTCATATTCAGAAATGTAGTTATTTGTAAACTGCACCGAAAGTACCGTTACACTCGATGGAGCACCAATTTGTAAAGTATTCTCATTCAAATAATCGGCTACGTTTTTTACAACAATTTCACTGGTTCCTTTTGGAAGTATTGCTGTGGTAGTTTGAGCCAATTCAACGGAATTAAAATAAACTGTTGCTGCTTTTATTTTTGCAGTAGTGAAAATAGGTTTTTGGGCAAACAGAAAGCCAGCAAAAAACAGGAAACCAACAAGAAAAAAATGTTTCATCATATAGATTTTGAATTTAATAAATGCAATGTTGTATTTTCAAATTTTAGTGGTAAAGAATACAAATACCAAAACTACTTTTCTTGAGTTTTAGTATATTAGAATTCAAACTCTTCAATACTAGTTGAATCTTGTTCCGTTAGATTTTCTTCTACAATCTTGATAAACGATCGGGCATTGCCTGAAATATGTATCGGAAACTGATTGATGGTGTCGTCAGAGACGATCATCCCTCGTCGCATCATGATATTTTTCAATTGTTTGTCACGAGAAATGGCGAAAGGCTTCAAATTTCCTTCGGTATTAAATTGATACATAAACTTCCTTGGGCTAGGAATGATATTCGCCAAATACAAACATTCGTTTAAGGTTAATTCAGACGGGATTTTTTGAAAATAAAATTGGGAAGCCTCACCAATTCCGTATACATTTGGTCCCCATTCAATGATGTTAAAGTAAACTTCGAGCATTCTTTCTTTGCTAACAATTCGGTTGTTTTCGAGTATATAAACCAATAAAATTTCTTCTAATTTTCTAGACAATGTTTTTTCTCTCGTCAGAAAAGCATTTTTAATAAGTTGCATACTAATCGTACTGCCGCCACGGGAGAATTTTTTGGTTCGAATGTTTTTTACAATCGATTGCTTGAAAGCTTCCTTAATAAATCCGCGGTGAGAAAAGAACGATGGGTCTTCGGTAGTCAGCACACATTTTCGCAAAAAGGGAGAAATCTGATTTAAAGGCGTATAATTAGGATTGGCAGCACCTACCAAAACGCCACGTTGCGGAGTGTTATTGATGATCGCATGATAGGTAAATTCGCCATTCAGTTTACTAAGATTCGCCTCGCCATATTTTGTAATTGTGAGATTTTCTTTGTTGAGGTTACTATCAAAAACCACCGAGTTTGGTTTGTTTTTGTTGAAAACAAGATTCAAATGGTAATCAAAATTTCCGGTTGCTTCCATCCCAACAAAGTGCGTGAACAGACCTTCTGGCAGTGAGTTAATATAATTTTGCGCTTTCATTTTAGGAATGTCAACCTTTAGTGTATATATCTTATCCGTTTCATTGTTGTAAGAAACATACGGATGACATTTAATTTGATTTAATTGAATAGTTGAACTACTGTCAATAGTGATGAAATTTTCACCAAACAAAAAATTATAATCAAAGCGAGCCTTTTTTATTACAACATCTTTGCTTGCAATTTTGGGATGGTTGATGGTAAAATTTGAAATTGAAGTAAAACCATCGATGTGCAATTCGTCGCCATCCATATCGATATTTGAAACATTGAGGCGAATAGAATCAAAACTTGATTTAAGTCCATAACGCTCGTCGAAGTAAGGCACTTTTATTTTGCCCGTGTCAATATTAAAGAAACGAAGGTCTGTTTGTTTGTTTCGTGGATCTGCAAAGCCTATTATTTTCCATCTTTGGGTGAAAGTGTTGGTTTGAACTCGAATAGTAGATTCCATTTGTTTGTCGACCAATACTAAAGTATTCAATTGCATCGTAGCTTTTTTCCCCATATCGTTCATTCGTAAAGAAAGATTTTGCAGATGCATATCGGTTGGAATTAAATTCAAACCTCTATTCAAAATCCGATAAACGAGTTTGGCATAATTTGGTTTTTCGCCTGAATCTACAGTGTCTTTTTTGGGAAGAAACGCATCAAAATTTCGACCGTTTTCGCTTTTAACGAGTTGTACAAAACCGTTGTCAATATCTAGACTTTCTAATTGAATTGTTCCAGTAAATAAATGCCAGAAACTCACACTTGTTTTAATGTTATGAATGCGAAAAAGGGTGTCTGCTTTATGTGGAACGAGTATTATATCTTCGAGTTGAACGCCAGTTAATCCTTCGAATTCCGCTTTTTTTATAGAGAATGAGCTGTCGTATTCACGATCTAATTTATGCGTAATATGAGCAATTGCTTTTTGTAAAAGAGCATCGCGAAAGACAATCATGAGAATCAATAGTAGCACAAAAAAAGCACTAAGAATTTTAGCGGTGAATACTATTTTTTGTTTTCGTGTTCTCATTCTATTTTATAGTTCTCATTCTATTAATTAAACAATTCACTAGCAACATCTTCAATTTTAGAAACAAGTCGAATTTTTATTAACGTATTTTTTAAAGAAATCTTATTGTATTTGGAAACAAAAATGGTAGAGAAACCTAATTTTTCAGCTTCTTGAATTCGCTGATCTACGCGATTGACAGGGCGAATTTCTCCTGAAAGCCCAACTTCGCCTGCAAAACAAAAACCTTCACCAATCGGGATGTCTTCGTTGGAAGATAAAATAGCGGCAACAACCGCTAAATCAATAGCCGGATCATCAATAGAAATACCGCCAGTAATGTTCAAGAATACATCTTTTGTTCCCAAACGAAAACCAGCTCGTTTTTCTAAAACAGCTAGAATCATGTTTAATCGTTTCGCATTATAACCCGTGGTACTTCGTTGCGGAGTTCCATATACAGCGGTACTGACTAAAGCTTGAATTTCAATCATTAAAGGGCGCATTCCTTCTAAAGTGGCAGCGATTGCTGTGCCTGATAGTGTGATGTCTTTATGAGATATTAATATTTCTGAGGGATTTGAAACTTCCCGTAAACCACTTCCTAACATTTCGTAAATTCCCAATTCAGAGGTCGACCCAAATCGATTTTTTAAAGCTCTTAAAATACGATAGACATGATTACGATCGCCTTCAAATTGGAGCACAGTATCAACCATATGTTCCAAAATTTTTGGGCCTGCAATGGTTCCATCTTTGGTAATATGCCCGATTAATATAACTGGGATATTGGTTTCTTTGGCAAATTTGATAAGCTCAGCGGTGGTTTCTCTAATTTGAGAAATACTACCTGGAGAGGCTTCAATATATTCGGTATGTAAGGTTTGAATGGAGTCTATGATGACAATTTCGGGTTCAATTTCTTCTATTTGGCGGAAGATGTTTTGAGTTTTAGTTTCCGTCAAAATATAGCAGTTGTCACCATTTGGAGTGATGCGTTCTGCTCGCATTTTGATTTGCTTTTGACTTTCTTCTCCAGAAACGTATAGTGTTTTGTAGGGTAATTTAAGAGAAATTTGCAACAACAAAGTGCTTTTTCCAATGCCAGGTTCACCTCCTAAAAGGATTAGAGAACCCGGAACAATCCCGCCACCTAATACTCGATTTAATTCACCGTCAAGAGTATTCATACGAACTTCTTGAGCCGAGTCTATCTCTTTTATTTTAAGAGGTTTGGAAGTTTTTTTCGAATTAGAAGTAGGAGATTTCCAAGCTAATTTTTCTTCTTTTTGAATAATTTCTTCTACAATGGTATTCCATTCTTTACAAGCATTACATTGTCCTTGCCATTTGGGATATTGTGTGCCGCAATTTTGACAGAAAAAAGAAGTTTTTACTTTGGACATAATTATTCCTGATTCTTTAATTCGTCAGCTTTATCAAGCATCATGTCTTTGGTTAAGTCACCAATTTCATCTTTTTGAAAGGCACTTTGATAGGATTTAATTGCTTTTTTGATATCCCCTGTTTTTTCATAAAACATCGCTTTATGATAATCGCTTAACATCGATTTCGGGTATTGTTTTCTAGACACTTCAGATAATTTATCGAATTCGTCAAACGCATTGTTTTTGAGAATTGCTGCTTCGATAGCTTTGAAATCATTAATACGAATAGGCATTTTGATGTTTAAAGATTTTTCTAAAATATCGTATTTGTTGATTAAATAATCTACATAACCTGAAGGCAGAACAACAATTTTTTCAAGAAATTCTGAAGTTGAAATGGGTTGATATACAGAAAAAAACTGATAGAGAGCATTGGGTATAGAATGTAAAACTAACGAGTAATGAGAAGCTCCTTTAAAATCATCAAAGCGATAGTTAATAGATGGTTTTGTAATAGTTTTTAATGCGGCATCTAATTCATTAATTCTTGTTTTCATTTTCTTTACATCACCATCTGCAGTAGATTGATAGTAATAAATAGATTGTTCTAAAGCATTAAAACGGTCTGGAATGTTTTTTTCCATGGCAACAGGTAATTCAGGACTCATGGAGATATAGGCATCAAAAAGAGGACGTTCTTTATACAAATAAAAGTTTAAAAACCCTGCAGTAAAATCATGACCAGCAATTATTTTAAAAGGTGCGATTCGATATTTTTTTCCCAAAAAACTAACCAGTTCCATTCCTATAAATTCAAAAAACTTACTGGCTTTTTCATCAGGCAAACCGGTTGTTTGATCAACAGCACAATCTGTTTCGCGTTCGTTATTTTTGTTTTGATTTATTCCGACGATAATTACTTCAGGCAAATCATCCCAATAAGCGCCATAATTTAAAGCACCTTGAAAAGGGTCAAATAAATAATCGCCATCTAATACGATTAACAAAGGGTATTTTTTATTTGGATTGGTAAGATAAGAGGCAGGCAATCCGATAGTTATTTCTCTATTTTCATTCAATTTTGGAGAAAAAACTTCTTCTGTAATTTTTTGAGAATAGGTGAATAAAGTACTTAATACACAAAGAAAGAAAACAATTTTTTTCATGATGGATAGTATTGCAGCAAATTTTAAAAATAAGTAGCAATATACAGATTTATTTCTTTGTATTAAAAACAGGTAAAAATAAAAAAGAAAATAATCCCAAGGCTAAGACAACTAACATTTGAGAAGTCCAAACTATCCAGCCAAAAGCATTTCCAGTTGTTTCTGAAATAGAATAAAAAAGAAGAATTTTAGAAATTAAAAAAGGATACGAACCAAAGCCACTATTGGTAAATGCAATAGCGATACTTCCAACAACAAAAGAAGTAATTATTGCGCTAATACTTAATGAACTGGTTTCTGGAAACACAAAAAACACAACATAAAACATCAATATATAAGAAAACCAAATAAAGGCAGTATGGAAAAAATAAGCCCACTTTTTTTGCATGTGAATAAGGCTAAAAACACCTTCTTTAAGCCCCGAAATTTTTTGTTTAACAGCAAGAATGTATTTAGATTTTGAATAAAGATAAATAAGAATGGAAACGGTAAGTAGAACGGATCCAATAACAAAAAAGAGTATTATTTTAAATACAGGAATTTTATCTAAAATAAATGATTTTACAATGTTGAATTGTAAAAAAACGGCAAGGATTATAAATAATAAAAGCACAAGCATGTCTACAATTCTTTCCGCAACGATACTTCCAAAACCTTTGTCAAAAGGAATGTTGTTGTATTTCTTTAAAATTAATGCTCTAGAAACCTCTCCTGATTTTGGCACAGTTAAATTAAGCACATAACCAATGCTCACTGCCATAAAATTATTAAGGAATGTTGATTCATAGCCCATATGTTCCAGCGAAAATTTCCATCTATAGGCTCTAGAAGCATTTCCTAAAACTGCAATAAAAGCGGCTAAATATATATAAGAATAATTTGCATTTTTAAAATAACTTTTAATTTCAAGAATTTGAGCCGCTGTAAATTTGTTGTATGTGTAGAAAATTAAAAAGAAACCAATTAAAATAGGCAACACTATCGACAGCCATTTTCCAATTTGATTTTTGATGAATTTTGAAAACGAATCGGAATCCTGCTCTTCACGTATAGTAAAATCAGGAGTATTTTTTTGAAGCCATTTCTTTCTCATTTTCAAGATTACTATGTTAATGAATTGTTTTTTTCATTAGGAAAAACCAATGAAGGTTTGAAGTTTTTCGCCTCTTCAAAATCTAAAATCCCATAAGAAATAATAATAATCACATCCCCTTTTTGAACTTTTCTAGCTGCTGGACCATTTAAGACAATATCTCCACTGTTCTTGTTTCCTTTAATAGCGTAGGTGTCAAATCGTTCCCCATTATTGATGTTTACAATGGAAACTTTTTCTCCTTCAATTATATTCGAAGCTTCTAACAAAATCTCATCAATTGTAATACTTCCTATGTAATTTAAATCAGCTCCAGTAACGGTAACGCGATGTATTTTTGATTTTAAAACTTCTATTTGCATTTGTATTATTATAATGAAATGGTGTCAATTAATCGAATGTTATTGATGAAAACAGCTATAAAAGCACGGTATTTTTTAGTCTTATTTTTCCGAAGACAAGGCTTTAAAGTATTTTCATCGGCTATTTGAAAATATTCTAATCGTATGTGTTTACTTTTAGTATTAATATACATTGTAACCCAATCGGAAACAACAGAGGCGCTGTTAATTTGAAATTTTAATTTTGATGTTTTTAGAGCGTTATAGATAATAGCCGCTTCTTCTTTTTCGTTTTCCGACAATCGTTCATTTCGAGAGCTCATGGCTAAACCATTTTTTTCTCTGAAAATTGGGCACATAACAATCGTCACATTCAAATTATATTTCTCAACTAATTTTTTTACAATTTGAACTTGTTGAAAATCTTTTTCGCCAAAATAAGCCTTTGTTGGTTGAACAATTTCAAAAAGTCTTTTAACAACAGTTCCGACTCCATCGTAATGACCAGGTCTAAATTTACCTTCCATTTGATTTTCTAATCCATCAAAATTAAAATGTTCAGAAATAGTATTCCCTTCATAGATGTCCTCTACGGTTGGGGCATAAATTACAATTTCGTTTGAAACAGATTTTATTTTTTCAAAATCCGCTTCTAAAGTTCTTGGGTATTTAGCTAGATCTGAAGGATTGTTAAATTGAGTAGGATTGACAAAAATACTGATAACTGTTAACGAATTATTTTGAATTGATTTTTTTAATAATGACAAATGACCTTGATGAAGTGCGCCCATTGTAGGAACGAAACCGACAGTAGGATTAGTACTAGAAAATGACTTTAAAAACAACTTTAATTCGGCTTGCTTCTCGAATATTTTCATGAAAGGATTCTTGAAATAGAATGCAAACTTAAGATTTTAGTTAATACCTGCATAAATTTTTGTAATTTTGCCTGTTTTTTGTTGACAATTAGTAAAAGTAAAATACAATATGGAGGATAAGAGGATATTATACGTATCATCTGAAGTGGTGCCTTATTTGGCAGAGAATGAAGTTTCTTTGATGTCATACGATGTTCCCAAAATGATCAATGATCAAGGTGGGCAAATTCGAATTTTTATGCCGAGATATGGCAATATAAATGAAAGAAGACATCAATTACACGAAGTAATTCGCCTATCGGGAATGAATTTAGTAGTAAACGATTTGGATATGCCATTGATTATAAAAGTTGCTTCTATCCCAAAAGAGAGAATACAAGTTTACTTTATTGATAATGATGAATATTTTAAGCGGAAAGCAACTTTTACGGATGAAGAAGGTTTGATGTATCCTGATAATGATGAAAGAGCTATTTTCTTTGCAAAAGGTGTAGTTGAAACTGTAAAAAAACTGAATTGGGTTCCTGATATTATTCATGTTCATGGATGGATGGCAGCAATGCTTCCTATTTATATGAAGCATTATTATAAAGATGAAGCGTTATTTGCCGATACGAAAATAGTAACGTCTGTTTATAGTCAATCTTTTGAAGGGAATCTTGATTTAGATATGATCAATAAAATTAAATTTGATGGAATTCCAGAAGAATCCATTTCGAATTTAATAATTCCAAGTTATGAGAATATTTTAATGGCTTCAATCCTTCATTCAGATGCGGTAATTATTGCATCAGAAGCACTCTCTCCAAGTTTAACAAAATATATTGAATCCTCGGGAAAACCTTTTTTACCTTTCGCTCCGAAAGATCAATTTTCAGAAGCGTATACTAATTTTTATAAAAATACGGTTCTATAATTTATAGAAATTAATAAGTATGTACAAGAATTTTTTTTTAAAGTCTGTTTTCATTTCATTACTTCTAAGTGTTTTGTTTTCGTGTGATAATGATTCCAATGAGATTGGAACAGACATAGTAGGAAATGATAATTTCGAAACGGGTACTCCAGAAAATTATAGTGTAAAAGCAATCAATCAATCTACTGGACCAGTGGAAACTCTTGATTTAAATGCCCAATCGGCAGCTATTAATGCTTTAGGAATTTATAAAAATCCGGTTTTTGGGACTACTAAAGCGAATTTGGCGGTTCAATTGATAATGGATGACTTGAACATAAATCCTACTTTTGATTCAACTTTGAACCCAGTAATTGAAAGTGTTGTTCTTACTATTCCTTATTTTATTAAAAGCAAGACCACTAATTCAGATGGATCTAGTATCTACACTTTGGACTCAATTTATGGACCAGCCAATTCAAAAATTAAATTAAAAATATTTGAATCAAAGTATTATATAAGAGATATTGATCCGGTCACTCAAGGAGTTCAAAGATATTATAGCGATCAAAATCAATCATTTGATGATGTTAAAGGAATTCAACTCAATAATTCAGAAGACTTAAGTCAAAATGACCAGTTCTTTTTTAGTTCAGCAGAACATGTTGAACCAGGCATAATAACTGACGAAGACCCAACGCCAGAACCTATTCGTTCTGCACCCGGAATGAAAATAGATTTAAATAAAAATTTTTTTATTGCTAAAATTTTAGAAGAGGATACAGGTAAATTATTAAACAATAATGTGTTTAAAGAATACTTCAGAGGATTGTACTTTCAAGTAGAGAATTCAGGGTCAGACGAAGGAAATTTAGCAATGTTGAATTTCAAAGCAGGCAAGATAACGATTAAGTATAAAGAAGATAAAACTACAATTATTATTGTTAATGGGGTAAGTACTTCAACCACGACAAGAGTGGATAAATCCTTTATCTTAAATTTAAAAGGGAAATCAATTAACTTCTTTGAAAATGGACCAGCGCCACAACCTACAATTGACAACAGACTCTATTTGAAAGGCGGTGAAGGATCTATGGCAATTATTGACCTATTTGGTCCAGACTCCGATAATAATGGAGTTGCGGATAAATTAGAAGAACTTCGCAGGAATAAATGGTTAGTGAATGATGCAAGTTTGACTTTTTATATTGATAATACTACTCTTAACGGAATGGGAAAAACAGGAACTTCAGGTTTACAAGCAGAGGAACCAAATAGAATCTATTTGTATGATTTAAAAAACAAAAGACCTTTAATTGATTATTATGCGGATCAAAGCTCAACTTCTTCAAAACCAAAATATTCAAAGTCAGTTTTTGGCGGAATTATTAAAAAGACAGATGAAAGAGGAACCTATTATAAATTAAAAATCACAAATCATATTCGTGGCTTAATCAATAATGTGGATTCTACGAATGTAAGATTAGGATTGGTTGTTACTGAAAGTATTGGTGAAATTTCAAACAAAAAATTAAAAACAACTACCCTACAAAACAATATTAGTGAAATTCCAACGGCATCTATTTTAAATCCATTGGGAACTATATTGTACGGAAGTGATATTCCATTTGGGGATCCAGATTTCGAAAAACGAATACAACTTAAAATTTATTATACTAAACCTAAACAAAACTAATTTATGTGTGGAATTGTCGGTTATATCGGATTTAGAGAAGCCTATCCTATTATTATAAAAGGATTAAAAAGGTTAGAATACAGAGGCTATGATAGTGCTGGAATTATGCTTTATGATGGAACAAAAGTAAACGTTTCTAAGACCAAAGGGAAAGTCTCCGATTTGGAAGAAAAATCATTAAAGGAGAAAACTACTATAGGTAATATAGGTATGGGGCATACCCGTTGGGCAACTCATGGAGTTCCTAATGATGTGAATTCGCATCCGCATCTATCCAATTCTGGAGAATTAGCTATAATTCATAATGGAATTATAGAAAATTATGAGCCTCTTAAAAAAGAATTGATAAAAAGAGGATATACATTTCATTCCGATACAGATACAGAAGTATTAGTAAACCTTATTGAAGAAGTACAGAAAAAAGATAATTTAAAACTAGGAAAAGCTGTTCAAGTAGCATTAAACCAAGTGGTAGGAGCATATGCAATTTGTGTTTTTGACAAAAAAAACCCAGATGAAATCATTGTAGCTAGATTAGGAAGCCCATTGGCAATAGGTGTAGGTAATGATGAGTTTTTTATTGCTTCAGATGCTTCTCCTTTTATTGAGTATACTTCCAATGCCATTTATTTAGAGGATGAAGAAATGGCAATTGTTCGTTTACATAAACCATTAAAAATCAGAAAAATTAAAGATGATACAATAGTTGATCCTTATGTGCAAGAATTGCAAATGAACTTAGAGCAGATTGAAAAGGGCGGTTACGACCATTTTATGCTTAAAGAAATTTATGAGCAACCAAGTGTTATTAAAGACACCTATAGAGGGCGTCTTTTGGCGAATCAAGGTATAATTCAGATGGCTGGTGTTGAAGATAATTTGGAAAAATTCTTAAACGCACAGCGTATTCTTATTATCGCATGTGGGACTTCATGGCACGCTGGATTGGTTGCAGAATATATTATAGAAGAGTTTGCGAGAATTCCTGTAGAAGTTGAATATGCTTCTGAATTCAGATATCGAAATCCAATTATCAATAAAGGAGATGTTGTAATCGCTATTTCTCAATCAGGTGAAACTGCGGATTCATTAGCTGCAATAAAATTAGCCAAAGAAAGAGGTGCTTTTGTATTTGGAGTTTGTAATGTAGTAGGTTCTTCAATTTCAAGAGAAACTCATGCAGGTGCTTATACACATGCTGGTCCAGAAATCGGGGTGGCTTCTACAAAAGCATTTACTACACAAATTACTGTTTTAACAATGATCGCATTGCGATTGGCTAAAGCAAAAGGAACACTTTCTAATTCAGATTTCCATAGATATTTGCAAGAATTAGAAATCATGCCAGAAAAAGTAAAAGAAGCATTAGAAACCAATGATAAAGCTAAAGAAATAGCAGCAAAATTTAAAGATTCTACTAATTGTTTGTATTTAGGTAGAGGCTATAATTTTCCAGTAGCATTAGAAGGGGCTTTAAAACTAAAAGAGATTTCATATATACATGCTGAAGGTTATCCCGCTGCCGAAATGAAACACGGCCCAATTGCATTAATTGATGAGCACATGCCAGTAATTGTTATTGCTCCTAAACAAGGGCATTATGATAAAGTGGTAAGTAATATTCAAGAAATTAAATCAAGAAGCGGAAAAATCATTGCAGTTGTAACGAAAGGAGATACTCAAGTTAGGGATTTAGCGGATTATGTTATTGAAGTACCAGATACAATTGATGCACTATCCCCACTTTTAACTACAATTCCATTACAATTATTATCGTATCATATTGCAGTGATGAGAGGTTGTAATGTTGATCAACCTAGAAATTTAGCAAAATCAGTTACTGTTGAGTAAAATAAAATTAAATAGATTTTAAAAAAAGCGAGATTTTTATCTCGCTTTTTTTTATTTTTATTAACAACTTAAATTGTGATTTATTCAATTTGCCTTCGTTTTTATAGGCATGCATAGTTTTATTTTTATGTATTCGGCTTACATGTTAAGGAAATCTTAATAATTCGTTTGTTTTATGTTATTTGTTAAAGTTATCAGACTTAAGAATTGTGAAATATTCAATTCGTTTTTTTAAGAATTATGAAAATATTTGTACATTGGCTACATAAACCAACAAAACCTAAACTCAATGAAATTGTATTTATTTATTATGTCATTGTTATTTTGTAGTGTAATTCACTCACAAAATTCAATTACAGGCTCGATTACTGATAGTAATAAGCAGCCCGTTCCTGGAGCCAATGTAAAAGTTATTGGAGATTCAACAGGGACTACTACCGACAGCGAAGGTAATTTCAAATTAACTACCTCAGCCTCTCTTCCATTCAAACTTGAAGTTACAAGTGTTGGATATGAGAAAAAAAATGTATCGGTTACTTCAAACAATCAAAAAGTAACAGTTGTTCTTAATGATGAAGAAACTAAATTGAATGAAATCGTTGTGTCTGCATCAAGAACTCCTGAAAGAGTCATTGAGTCTCCTGTGACTATCGAAAGAATGGGGATACAACAGATAAAAAATTCTACCGCGGCTACCTATTATGATGGCTTAGAAAATCTAAAAGAAGTTCATTTTAACACCAGTAGTTTGTCGTTTAAATCGATAAACACTCGTGGTTTTGCAACCGTGGCAAACACTCGTTTTATGCAATTGGTAGATGGAATGGATAATTCTTCACCAGCATTAAACTTTGTTTTAGGTAATTTAATAGGTCTTTCCGAATTAGACGTCGCTAATGTAGAATTACTACCAGGGGCATCGTCTGCTTTATATGGTGCTAATGCATTTAATGGAATTTTATTCATGAATAGTAAAAGCCCTTTTACTAGCCAAGGAATTAGCACCTATATGAAATATGGTCAAACGACTCAAAAAACAGCAGGTACCAATGACTACTATGATTTTGGAATCCGAGCTGCTCATGCTTTCAATAAATATATTGCAGGAAAAGCAAACCTAAATATCATGAGAGCTACTGAATGGATAGCCTCTGATGATCGAGATGTTAATGGGGGATTAGTTGGATTTGAAAACAATCAAAACTATAATGGATTAAATTATTACGGTGATGAAGCTACAGTGTTTATTCCAAATGTAGGTAATGTAAGTAGAACAGGATATCGCGATCAAGATTTGAATGATAACAAAATAAAAAGTGTAAAAGCGGATTTCTCTTTACATATCAAACCTTGGGCTAACGACTTTGAAATTATTTTGCAAAGCAAAGTAGGAACAGGTAACACGATTTATCAAGGAGCGAATCGATATGCTTTGAAAAACTTCTTTATGAATCAAAATAAAATAGAAGTAAAAGGAAATAACTTCTTTGTTAGAGGTTATATGGTAACTGAAGATGCTGGAAATTCATATAATATGACGTTTGCTGGATTGAAAGTAAATGAAGAATGGAAAAGCAATACCAATTGGTTTACGGATTACGCAACTGCATTCCAATTATCTAGTGCAGTTTTAGGATATAATGCTAGTAATGCGTCTGCATATGCAAGAAATTTTGCAGATTACAACATTACTCCATTTTTACCTTTAACTCCAAGTAATAAAGGTGGTGCTAGGGGAACAAGATTTTTACCAGGAACTTCTGATTTCGATACTGCTTTAGCGAAAGTAATCGGAAATTCTAACCCAATCACTGGAGGAGCAAAATTTGAAGATCAATCGAAAATTTATCATTCCGATGCCAATTATAATTTTAAAGACAAAATAAAATTTGCCGAAATTCAAGTAGGAGGTTCCTTACGTCAATACGAAATGAACTCCAATGGAAGTATTTTTACAGACGGTGATGGAAAAATCACCTACAACGAATTTGGAGTTTACTCTCAATTGACCAAGAAATTTTTGAAAGAAGATCGATTGAAATTTATAGGTTCAGTTCGTTACGATAAAAGTCAAAACTTTGATGGCTTCGTTTCGCCAAGAGTTGCATTCGTTTATTCTGCAGGTGCAACCAAAAGACATAACATTAGAGTTTCCTATCAAACAGGTTTTAGAAATCCAACAACCCAAGATCAATACATCGGTTTAGATGTTGGTCCATATGCCTTATTAGGATCCGCTCCAGATAATTTAGCACGCTATTCAGAAATTAGAGGAGATAATTTTAACGGAAGTGGAGTTATTTCTGCTGCTGGTCAAGCTATCTTAAATGGCGCTACACAAGTAACAATGGCTGGTACTCAAGCCTATGAAAACTCCTTTACTAAAGAATCTGTTATAGATTTTGATAATGCAATTTCAAGCGGACAAACTCCTGCGGATGCGTCAACAAATTTGCAAGTGGCAAGTATCGGATTAGTAAAACCAGAAAGAGTACAAGCCATTGAATTAGGGTATCGATCTGTAATCAATAACGATTTGTCTATTGATATTAATGGTTATTACAATATATATAATGATTTCATCAATCAAGCAAGAGTGTTTGCTCCTTATTATGGAAATTATAGCAATGTTAATAACCCAATTGATGTTTCAAATTCTATTACCGCAATAGCTAATAAAGATAGAAGAGAATATAACTTATATACCAACTCTCAAACGCAAGTTACTTCCGTTGGTTTTGGAATTGGATTAGGGAAGAAAGTATTCAAAGATTTTGAAGTGAATGTCAATTATAACTTTGCAGACTTTGAATTTGATCAAGAAAAAGATCCGTCTTTTATAGCTGGATTCAATACACCAAAACATAGAGTAAAAGCATCATTAGGGAATGACAAACTTTTCAAAAACTTCGGATTCAACACCAACGTTCGTTGGAATACAGAATACTTGTGGGAATCTAATTTCGGTGACGGAATGGTGCCAGAAAACACTGTATTCGATGCGCAGATTAATTATGCTATCCCGGCCTTGAAATCAGTATTAAAAGTGGGAGGCAATAACGTTTTTGGAAAAGACTATATTCAAGTAATTGGAGCTGGAGCTATTGGTCAATTATGGTATGCATCCTGGACTATCAATCCTTAATTCTTTCACTATTTAAAATTATTTCAATCATGATAAAAAATTTCAAATGGCTAGTATTGGTTTCGTTAACCATAGTAGCATGTTCAAGTAACGATGATGATTCAACTCCTGCTGATGTTCCCGTTATAGCTGGTTCGGCAGATTTTACTAAATATGTTGCTTTAGGAAACTCACTAACGGCAGGATTTAGTGACAATGCGCTTTTCAAAAAAGGACAAGAGGGTTCCTATACTAATATTTTAGCACAACAATTTGCTTTAGTTGGAGGAGGAGAATTTAGAATTCCTTTGTGTGGCGAAGATAATCTTGGTGGATTACTAGCAGGAGGTGCGCCAATTCAAGGAACAAGATTGTATTTTAACGGAGCTTCTCCAGTTAATGTTCCAGGAACACCAGTTACCGAAATAACCAACGTTTTAACAGGCCCATTTAATAATATGGGAGTTCCAGGAGCAAAAAGTTTTCATTTGTTAGCTCCAAATTATGGAAATATTGCGGGTGTTGCTACAGGAGCAGCAAATCCTTACTATGTTAGATTTGCATCATCTCCGAGTGCGAGAATTATTGACGATGCTGTCAATCAAAGCCCCACTTTCTTTTCACTTTGGATTGGGAATAATGATGTGTTGAGTTATGCTACTTCTGGTGGAGTTGGCGTAAATCGAACTGGAAATTTCGACCCGTCTACTTATGGAGCAAATGATATTACAGATCCAAATGTTTTCGCAGGCACTTACAGCGCACTCTTAGATGCATTAACATTAAATGGAGCTAAAGGAGTGGTTTCTAATATACCGTATGTTACCACTATTCCTTATTTTAGAACAGTTCCTTACAATGCTATTCCATTAGATGCTGCAAGCGCAGCTCAATTGAATGCCGGCTTTGCTCAATATAATGGAGGCTTAGCTTTAGCTTTAGCTGGTGGAGCAATAACTTCTGTAGAAAAAGATAGAAGAACTATCACTTTTAATGCAGGTCAAAATGCAGTAGTAATTGTTGATAGTTATTTAACTCCTTTAGCTTCATTAGGGCTACCGTCTTATCGTCAAGCAACAAAAGAGGATTTGTTGGTTTTGCCATCAAGATCTTTTTTAGGAACTTTAGTGGGGGGAAATCCTGCAGCAATAAACGGACTTAGTGTCCCATTAGCGGATAGTTGGGTCCTTTCTAAAGATGAAGTGGATGAAATCAAAGTTGCCGTTGATGCTTATAACCTAACCATTAAAGCATTAGCTGAATCAAAAGGATTAGCATTTGTTGATGCAAATGCAGTATTAAGTCAAGTATATAATGGTGGAATTAGTTTTGGAAATTACCATTTGTCAGCTGCTTACGTGACCGGAGGAGCTTTCTCTTTAGATGGAGTTCATCCAAGCGCTAGAGGCTATGCACTTATCGCAAATAAATTTATGGAAGCAATAAATGCTAAATACGGTTCTACTTTTAGACCTGTAGATTTAGGTAAATATCAAATACAATATCCCGCAATTTTGAACTAAAAAGTTTGTAAAAAATTCATTTTAAAACCATCCTCCCAAAAAGGATGGTTTTTTGTTTTGCTTCAATTCTTTAAGTATAATCAATCAATAAAAACAATTCTATACAATCATGTAAAATAATCCGCTTTTTTTATAAAAATAATCTTGATTTTATATTTTAAAAAATTATATTTGCACTCGGAAAAAAGAGGTGTTTTTCATCTATAATTTCACAAACCTAAATAGCTATTTAATAAATACATAAGCAATGTCAAAAGTAATAGGAAAAGTTGCACAAATCATTGGTCCAGTAGTGGACGTAGTTTTCAACGGTAAAGATGTTGAACTTCCAAAAATTTATGATTCATTAGAAATCACTAAAAAAGACGGTACTTTATTAGTACTTGAAGTACAATCGCACATCGGTGAAAATACCGTACGTACCATTTCGATGGATTCTACCGACGGTTTGAGCAGAGGTTATGAAGTTGTAGGTACTGGAAACCCAATCAAAATGCCAATCGGAGCAGATGTTTACGGACGTCTATTCAACGTAATCGGAGATGCTATCGACGGTTTAGGAGAATTGCCAAAAACAGGAGATAACGGTTTGTCAATACACAGACCAGCACCAAAATTCGAAGATCTTTCTACCTCTTCTGAAGTGTTATTCACAGGAATCAAAGTAATCGACCTTATCGAGCCTTACGCAAAAGGAGGAAAAATTGGTTTGTTCGGTGGAGCAGGAGTTGGAAAAACAGTATTGATTCAAGAATTAATCAACAATATCGCAAAAGGTCACGGTGGACTTTCCGTATTCGCAGGAGTAGGAGAAAGAACACGTGAAGGAAATGACTTACTTCGTGAGATGTTAGAGTCAGGAATTATAAAATATGGAGATGCTTTTATGCACTCTATGGAAGAAGGCGGATGGGATTTGTCTAAAGTAGATATGCCAGGAATGAGAGAATCAAAAGCGACTTTCGTTTTCGGTCAAATGAATGAGCCACCTGGAGCTCGTGCTCGTGTGGCACTTTCAGGATTAACAATTGCGGAATATTTCCGTGATGGAGCTGGTTCAGATCAAGGAAAAGACGTATTGTTCTTCGTAGACAATATCTTCCGTTTTACACAAGCAGGTTCTGAAGTATCGGCTCTTTTAGGTCGTATGCCATCTGCGGTAGGATACCAACCAACATTAGCAACAGAAATGGGTGCGATGCAAGAACGTATCACATCAACCAACAAAGGATCGATTACATCAGTACAAGCGGTATACGTACCTGCGGATGATTTAACAGATCCAGCACCAGCAACTACTTTTGCTCACTTAGATGCAACAACTGTATTGTCTCGTAAAATTGCAGAGCTTGGAATTTACCCAGCGGTAGATCCACTAGATTCTACTTCTAGAATCTTAACTCCACAAATTTTAGGAGATGAGCACTACGATTGCGCTCAAAGAGTAAAAGAAATTCTTCAAAAATACAAACAATTACAAGATATCATCGCGATTCTTGGAATGGAAGAGTTGTCTGAAGAGGATAAATTAGCCGTTTCTAGAGCACGTCGTGTACAACGTTTCTTGTCACAACCTTTCCACGTTGCTGAACAATTTACAGGTATTCCTGGAGTTTTGGTTGACATTAAAGACACCATCAAAGGATTCAACATGATCATCGACGGTGAACTAGATCATCTTCCAGAAGCTGCTTTCAACTTGAAAGGAACTATTGAAGACGCTATCGAAGCAGGTCAAAAAATGTTAGCAGAAGCGTAATTGGTTGTCGGTTGTCAGTTGTCGGTTGTTAGATCAACCATCAACCATCAACCATCAACTATTAACTAAATAATTATGATTTTAGAAATAGTATCACCAGAATCTAAATTATTCCAAGGAGAAGTTACTTCGGTTTCTCTTCCTGGAGTTGCAGGTAGTTTCCAAGTTTTGAATTATCACGCTCCAATAGTTTCCACACTAAAAGAAGGTGTCATCAAAATTGCAGCGGCTTCATTTCATTTCAATAAAGAAGTAGCGGAAAAATTTACCAAAATAAACGAACAATTGTATTCATTGAAAATTGCTTCAGGAACAATCGAAATGAAAGACAATAAAGTGATTGTTTTAGTGGACTAAAAAGATTCGATAAAATATAAATAAAACGCCTAGCATTTGTTAGGCGTTTTTTTATTCCCCTCCTCCGGAGGGGTGCCCAAAGGGCGGGGTGGTATTACAATCTAATGTAAACGAATTAATTTTGAATGGTCGATTACTAGTATGATTTTCAGGAGCTATTCCAGCTATCCGCTACTATCTTTTGCGCAAAACATATAACTAATTCTAGCCGTAAATCTTAGCGCAAAAGGATAACCGCTGCTACCTGCCTGTCGGCAGACAGGTCTGGGCTAGGGCAAAGACGTCCGTAGCACTATTAGAATTAGCAGGATTATTTTTCTGTAACAAATTCCATGATATCTCCAGGCTGACATTCTAAAATTTCACAAATCATTTCTAAAGTAGAAAACCGGATTGCCTTCGCTTTCCCCGTTTTTAAAATAGAAAGATTAGCCGTAGTAATTCCAATACGCTCCGCCAATTCATTCGACCGCATTTTACGCTTAGCAAGCATCACATCTAAATTTACAAGGATTGGCACAACGATTTAGATTACGAGTTCGTTTTCCTCTTTAAGCATTTTCGCTTCCTTAAAAATGGAACTCAAAATAATAAAAAATAAAGAGATAATGATTGAAAACACCATCGACTCAGGGCTAATCATTTTCATGGTTAAGTGAATGGTTGCGCTATTTAAAACACCATAAATGTAAGCGGGTAATACCATAAAAAAAGAAGAAGCCAACATCGAAACACCAATAACTCTTAAGGTTTTAACCGATAAATCCGTAAAAAATTCTTTTCTAACAAATAGGTCAACTAGTTTTTTCAACTGATATAGAGAATAAATAAATAAACCATAACCTATAGATATCAATACAATTACAACCGCTAGAATGCTATCAATATGATCAATTTTCTGGTCAATGATAGTAACATTTATCTTATTCATGTTGCCCGTTACTAAATAATAGAGCAAACCCAAAAGACTAACAAACATTATGATCATTGAGAATACGATAACAATATCTAGTATTGTTTTAAGTTGGTAAATTTTTTTCATTTTTAGGATGTTTAAAGTTGTTCCAAATATATAAAAATTATTGATAAACAATAATAAAAGTTTGTAAAACAATAATATAATACAATTTAGAAACCAAAAAAGTTAGCTATTTTTGTAAAATGATGTTTCCAAAAAACCTTTCCGCCAAACTCGAAACTCGTAGGCAAAACAAGGCATTACGCCAATTGCCTGCGGTATCAAATGCGATAGATTTTGCCTCCAACGATTATCTAGGTTTTGCCAAATCAAAAACTATTTTTGATCAAACCCATCAGTTCCTTCTCGATACTAATTACAAAGAAAACGGCGCCACAGGTTCTCGATTACTTTCTGGAAATCATCCCCTCTACGAAATAACAGAAAAGCATATTGCACAATTTCACAAGGCTGAGTCTGCACTCATTTTCAATTCGGGTTATGATGCCAACATTGGGTTTTTTAGTTGCGTTCCACAAAAAGGAGATTTTATTCTCTATGACGAATTATGTCATGCTTCCATCCGAGATGGTATTCAGCTATCAAACGCCAAAGCCTACAAGTACCAACATAACGATTATCAGGATTTAGAACGGTTAATTTCCAAAATTCAACCCACAACCCACAACCCACAACCTCCAACCATCTACCTCGTTACCGAATCCGTTTTCTCTATGGACGGGGATTCTCCCGATTTTGAAAATATAATCTCGATAGCCGAAAAACACAGTGCAATGTTAATTGTAGATGAAGCACATGCACTTGGTGTTTTTGGAAGTTCTGGAGAAGGAATGCTTCAAAGTATAAATCTACAAGACAAAATTTTCGCTAGAATTGTGACCTTCGGAAAAGGCTTAGGTTGTCACGGAGCCGTTGTTTTAGGAAGCATTGAACTTCAAAGCTATCTTATCAACTTTGCCCGTAGTTTTATATATACCACAGGAATTTCCCCGCACGCCATTGCTACAGTTTATTGTGCTTATCAGGAATTAGAAAAAGAAAAAGCAGCGGTAAAAGCACTTAGAAACAATATCAATTTCTTCAACCAACAAAAACAGTTACTTGGATTGAAACCACTTTTTGTTCGAAGCAAATCTGCGATTCAAAGCGCCATTATTCCTGGCAATGAAAAGGTAAAAGCTATTGCTTCCCAACTCCAAGAAAACGGTTTCGATGTCAAAGCTATTTTGTCTCCAACAGTTCCAGAAAGACAAGAACGATTGCGAATTTGCATTCATAGTTACAACTCCGAAGCAGAAATCACCAAAGTTTTAGAATTGTTAGCTACTTTTGTCTACCAATAATTCAACGCTACCAAAGATCAAAATGAAACTATTTATAACAGGAATCGGAACCGATGTCGGGAAAACCATCGCTTCCGCCATCATCACCGAAGCACTCCAAGCCGATTACTGGAAACCCATTCAAGCGGGTGATCTTGGCCAATCAGACAGTCATAAAATATCCAATTATATTGCAAATACAAAGACCATAATTCATCCGAATAGTTATGCATTGCAGACGCCAGCGAGTCCGCACTTTGCTGCGAGTTTAGATAATATCACAATAGATATCAAAAAAATAAAAGAGCCAAAAACGCAAAATCATCTTGTGATTGAAGGCGCCGGCGGCATTTTAGTTCCATTAAATGAAAAAGATACCATTCTCGATTTGATTCAACCAGACTATAAAGTCATCATCATTTCCCGTCATTATTTAGGAAGTATCAACCACACCTTAATGACAATAGAAGCCTTAAAGAATAGAAAAATTGCCATCGCTGGAATTTTATTCAATGGCGACGAGAATCCAGCGACCGAGTCGATTATTCTCTCGAAAACAGGAATCAAGAATTTAGGACGAATTTGGAATGAACCTTATTTTGACAAGAATGTGATTGTAGAATATGCCGATACATTTCGTGACGTCTTAGAAAAATTGTAAAAATGAACCTATCCGAAAAAGACCAATTATACCATTGGCATCCCTATACACAACACAAAACAACGGGTTTGCTTCCCGCAATTGTAAGAGGTGAAGGTGCCTTGCTTTGGGATGAAAACGGCAAAGAATATATCGATGCGATTGCGTCTTGGTGGGTCAATCCCTATGGTCATAGCAACAAGTTTATTGCTGATGCCATCTACGAGCAACTCACGACTTTAGAGCATGTTTTATTCGGAGGATTTACCAACAAACCAGCCGTATTGCTTTCCGAACAATTAATGAAAATGCTGCCGTCGAATCAAAAGAAAATATTCTTTTCAGACAATGGTTCCACTGCCGTTGAAGTCGCGCTCAAAGCATCACTACAGTATTTTTATAATAAGGGAGAAAAGCGCACGACTGTCATTGCATTCGAAGACGCTTTTCACGGCGACACTTTCGGAGCCATGGCATCTAGCGGGATTACTTTTTTTACGGAAGCCTTTCAAGGTGCTTTGATCGATGTCATTCGGATTCCTGTGCCGACTTCTGGAAACGAATCTAAATCCAAAGATGCTTTACAAAAAGCTATTCAATCCAACACTTGCGCTGCTTTTATTTTCGAACCTCTCGTTCAAGGTGCCGCGGGAATGGTCATGTATGCTCCTGAAATCCTCAATGAATTAATAGTAATTTGTAAAGAAAATCAAGTATTCACCATCGCCGATGAAGTCATGACAGGCTTCGGAAAAACCGGAAAAACATTTGCTTGCGATTATTTGCAACAGCAACCCGACATGATGTGCTTATCCAAAGCGTTAACGGGAGGAACCATTCCGATGGCTATTACAACTTTCACCCAAGATATCTTCGATGGTTTTTACGATGATGACACTAATAAAGCGTTGTTCCATGGACATACATTTACTGCCAATCCAACAGGTTGTGCTGCCGCTTTAGCAAGTTTGAAATTGCTTCAATCAGAAGGAATTCAAAAGGATATACAAAGAGTACATCTTAGTCATCTAAATTTCCAAACCAAAATAAAGTCACATCCCAAAGTAAAAACCACGCGTGTTCTCGGAGTAATTTTCGCACTAGAAATCGTTACCGAAAATCAGGAAAGTTATTACGGAACAATGCGAAACAAGCTCTACAACTACTTTATCGAAAATGGAATTATTTTGCGGCCAGTAGGCAATATCATTTACATTCTCCCTCCTTATATCATAGCGCAAAATCAACTTGAAAAAGTTTATCAAGTGGTCGAAAATGCTTTAGAAATAGTGTAATTTTGGGAGCTATTTCCTGCTATTCGTTCCAATCTTTTGCGCAAAAAAATACCGCAAAAGGATTTCCACTACTATCAGGGCTAGGCATTTGATTTCCAAACCAATATCGAACTAAACAAGAACTATTTTGTTGCAACCCATTTCCATAACTGCTATCTCGTCGCTTTCACCTTTGGGTAACAATCCAACATCCATCTGGGAGCAGTACAACAATTCAAATCCATGTTTTGTTGAAAAAGATTTTGGAAATATAAAAGCACTCGTCGCACCATTAGATGAAAATTCTAAAACTGTTCTGGAAGCCTTAAAAAAATCTGATAACAAATACAAGTTTTTAGACGATTCCGTGTTAATGGCAATGGCCGCTTCTCGATTAGCAATAGCACAATCGGGTTGGAAAAAGGATGACATATTCGGAATCAATATTGGATCTTCTCGAGGAGCCACTTCCTTATTCGAAAAACACCATGTTGATTTTTTAAAAACTGGAAAAGCACCAACATTAGCGTCTCCAACAACAACCTTAGGAAACATTTCGTCATGGGTTGCGCATGATTTACAAAGTCAAGGGCCAGAAATTTCGCATTCCATTACGTGTTCAACCGCCCTGCATGCTTTACTAAATGGTGTTGCATGGTTGCGTTCAGGAATGGCAGATAAATTCTTAGTGGGTGGAAGTGAAGCGCCTTTAACCGATTTTACCGTTGCACAAATGCAAGCCATGAAAATCTATGCGAAAGAAAATCAGGAATATTCCTGTCGTGCTTTCGATCTCGAGAAAAAACACAACACCATGATTTTAGGGGAAGGCGCTTCGGTTTGTTGTCTCGAAATTGGAAAAAAGGAAAATGCACTTGCATTTATCGAAGGAATCGGATATGCCACGGAATTATTAGAACACAATACTTCCATTTCCGCCGAAGCGACTTGTTTTCAGAAGTCTATGCAAATGGCTTTGCAAGAAACCAATCTTTCGGAAGTAGATGTAATTGTGATGCATGCACCGGGAACCATCAAAGGAGATTTATCAGAATATAAAGCCATACAAAAAGTTTTTGGAAATGAACTTCCATTGTTAACGACTAATAAATGGAAAATCGGACATACGCTTGGAGCTTCCGGAATGTTGAATGTTGAAATGGCGTTACTGATGTTGCAACATCAAAAGTATATTGGAGTTCCATTCGTTGCTGCTCAAGCTGAGAAGAAAAAACTTCAAAAAATAGTAGTCAATGCTGTTGGATTTGGAGGAAATGCAGTGAGTGTTTTACTGACACTTTAATTTTTTGTTTTTTCCAACTCTTTTACTTTTTCATACACCAATTGACTTTCAAAACCTTTTCGGAGTAAATAATCGCAAAACCTTTTCCTTTTTTTAAGTTCGTTTTTTTCGGTATTATTTTCCCAAATCCGAAGTGATAAGATTTCAAATGTTGTAAAATACTCTTCCGTGGTTATCTCTTTTAATGCGATAGAAATTATCGTTTGTGAGATATTTCGCGCTTTTAATTCGTTAATTATTCGAACGTTTCCCCAATTTTTTATGCGATGTTTTCCTCGTGCAAAACTACAAGCAAAACGTTCTTCGTTAAGAAATTGATTTTGAATTAAATACACAACAATTTCATCGATTGTATTCGAATCGATTGCCATTCCACGCATTTTTTGAACAACATCGAGGTGACATCTTTCTTGATAAGCACAAAAATGTTCTAATTTTAGTTTTAGTTCTTGAATTGTAAGCGTGTTTCTCATGAAATACTGTGGTTAATTGGCGAATAATGTTAACAATAATATAGCGTAAAATTATTGAAATAAAGTAAATTAACTCTAATTTTGTTAGTCGAAATAGAAATTGTTTTTTTGATTTTTATTTCAATTAAATTTTTTTTAAATGAAAATGAAATTTCTAATTGTTTCACTTCTTTGTGCCATTTCAACATTGGCTCAAACAACTTTACCAGTATCAAGAACTGCATGGGGAGCAACTCCTGTAGGATGGACTGATAATGGGACGCATAGAAATACTGGATTTGCCTGTTCAGGGAGTGATGGTGGTTCAACACAAGCAAATGGAAAGTATTATAGAGTTTGGTTTACTGGGACACCTGGTACTTTAACGTATTCAATAAAAGGAAGCAATCCAACCAATGGTACTTTTAAAGTTCAAGAATCCCCTGATGGAGCGACATGGTCAGATGTGATGGCTTATGCAACAATTACTGGAAGTCCATGTATAAATGAAGTAAAAACATTACTAAGTTCAACCAGATATGTTCAATTTATATACATAACAAAGACTTTAGGGAATGTTGATATTGACGATGTTACAATATCGCCAGCACCAGAAATGAATGTTCAAGGAAATTCAACGTCAATTGTTGATGGCGATTCGACTCCTTCCATTACTGATTTCACAGATTTTGGAACAACTCCAGTTGGTATTCCAGTTATTAATTCGTTTGTTATCCAAAACACAGGGGCTGCAGTTTTAAACTTAACAAGTGCAAGTCCTTATGTAACCATAAGTGGTGCAAATGCCGCCGATTTTGCTGTAACTATTATTCCAGTTACTCCAGTTGCTGTAACCACAGGTTCAACCTCTTTTGAAATTACATTTACTCCTACTGCTGGTGGCTTAAGAACAGCAACTGTATCTATCGCAAATAATGACGGGGACGAAAATCCCTATGATTTTAGTATTCAAGGCACAGCTACAACTTGCACATCAGTTGTTATTGCTTCGGTTTATCCTTTATCAGGACCTCAAGGAACAATAGTTACTATAGCTGCAAGTTCAGGAAATCTTATAGGAGCTAATGCGAAAGTTGGAGGTGTCGTTGCTACTATTTTGTCAAGTACTGCTACACAATTAGTTTTGGTTGTTCCAGCAGGAGCTTCATCAGGAGGTATTGTAATTACAGATACTCAACCTTGTGCTGTGTCTACTGCTTTTACTTTTATCAATAAAGATTTGACCTCATGTGAAGGAAGTTCTGGCGTTTACACAGACTTAATTATTTCTGAAATCTATGATTCGCAAGCGGGATCTGGAGGAGTTATCGAAATTTATAATGGTACTGCAAGTCCAATTGATATGGGTGCTGGAGTTTATAAAATAAGAAGATATGCTAATTTTACGGATGTTGATCCGCCAGCAATTGAGCGAGCTTTGACTGGAGTAATAAACTCTGGACAAGTAATTTTAATTAGAGCAGATGGAACTATAACGTGTGCTGCTCAAGTAGGAACGCCTTATGCAACATTAGGTTCTGGGTTTAATGCTGACGATAGAATCGACTTAACTAAAAGTGTTGCTAATACGGTTATTGACAGATTAAGAACACGAAATAATACAGGGTTTTCTATGATTCGAGTATCATTAACGGGACCTTCAGCAACTTTTGTAGATACCGATTGGAATTCAAATGATACGGAGAATTGTGCAAATTTAGGAATCTTTGATTCAACACCTCCGGTTTCGCCGACAATTATTACGCAACCTTCTGTTTCGCTCAGTTGTACTAGTACAAACTCATCTTTAACTGTTTCTGCAGCGGAGGGATATGCAGGAGGTAGTTTTTCTTTGGCTTTTCAATGGTATGCTGTTGCTCCGAATACAACAGTTTGGACAGCTTTAACTAATGCAGGGGTATACTCGGGAGCGACACTTGCGACGCTTACAATTTCATCTATTGCTGGATTAAACGGTTACCAATACTATTGTCAAGTTAGAGAGAATGCTTCAACTTGTTTTATTTCTACAATAGCAGTACAACTTTCTAACGGAACATTAACTTGGAATGGTTCAGCTTGGAGGGACACTAATAATATTGTTGGCGTACCTTCCATTACAAAAGTAGCTACTATCAATGGCAGCTATAACACCTTCACCAATGGTAGTTTTGATTGTTGTAGTTTAGTAGTAAACAATGGATTTACCGCAACTATTGCAGCAAGTACGTATATCAATGTCCAAAATAATATTACGATGGTCGGAACTGGAAACTTAATTGTCGATGACAACGGAAGCTTGGTTCAGGTTAGTGATACTGGCGTAAATACAGGTTCTGTTACAGTAAATAGAATTCACACAGTTAAGAAATTTGATTATGTGTATTTAGCGTCGCCAGTATTTAACTTCCCGCTAACTAGCGTTTCCCCAACAACTTCTACGGCACATTTATGGAAATGGATTCCAACTATCGGAGGATTTTTTGGGAATTGGGCAAACACTACGGAGAACATGATTACAGGAAAAGGTTATATTGTAAGAGGACCTAGTGGTTTTAACAATACAGCAGCAGCAGATCATACCGTATCTTATAGAAATGTTCCTAATAACGGTATTGTAGCAGTAGATGTTGAACGTGGAGGATATACAGGGGCGGATTATCCAAATCCAAATCCATTAATCACGGATTTAGTAACAAATCATGATGACAATTGGAACCTAGTTGGAAACCCTTATGCTTCAGCAATCGACGCTAAAGCTTTTATGACCTATAACACCAATATTGAAGGAGTAATTCGAATTTGGACTCATGGTAATTTACCAAGCGCCGCGGTCGTTAATCCTTTTTATGCATCATTTTTATACAATTATACAGCTTCAGATTTTATCCTGTACAATTTAACAGGACCAAGTGTTCAGTCTGGGTATAATGGTTACATTCCTTCTGGTCAAGGATTTTTTGTATCGATGCTTGATGGACCTGCAGATGCGACTCAGAAAGTGTATTTTAACAATGCTATGCGAAGTAAAACTTTTGATAATACACAATTTTTTAGAACAAATAATATTTCAGATGAAAATCGTCAATCTAATAATGGAAGAATTTGGCTAGATTTAGTTGGTACAAATGAAACCGTTTCTAGAACTTTAATAGGTTATGTTGAAGGAGCTACTATTGAAAAAGACAGATTGTATGATGCCTACTTAAAATTTGGCGGCAATCAAAATTTTTATTCTTTAATAAATGAAGAAGCATTAAATATTCAAGGAAGGCCAATTCCATTTAATAGAAGAGATCAAGTTTCATTAGGACTAAAAGTAAATGAGAATAATACCTATAAAATTGCAATTGCCTCTGTGGATGGTTTGTTTTTAAATAATAATCGTCCGATTTATTTAGAAGACAGATTGTTACATATTATTCATAATTTAAAACAAAATCCATACACTTTTATTTCAGAAGCTGGGAGATTTGACAATCGATTTGTTTTAAGATATACGAATTATTCGCATGGTAATAAAGACATTCAAGAGAATGTAAATTCGACACTTGTAATGTCAAACAATGATGAAATTTCAATAGAATCTGATTCTGAAAATATACTGAGTGTATTGATTTATGATATTTTAGGGAGAGAAATTTATCAAAGAAATGAGATAAATGCAACTTCAATTTTGATTACTGATTTGAATGTAACTCATCAAACTTTAGTAGTAAAAATTCATTTAAATAATGGTTTAACAGTAACCAAGAAGATTTTACATTAAGATTTTAGTTTGCAATAAAAAAATCCCGTTTAGATTTTAAACGGGATTTTTTATGAGATAAATATGGATTATTTTCCTTTTGTTGACGCTTCTAAATTTCTTTCGATGACATGACCAGGTCTTGACCATTTTGGTTTTTCCCCTAATGGAATAAATTGAGAATCTTCAGCTTCTACTGTTGAAGGTTGCATAATTTTGATGAATGGTTTTTGAGGTTCTAAGCCTAACATTTCAAACATTTTCATATCTTCATTTACATCCGGATTCGGTGTCGTTAATAATTTATCGCCAGCAAAAATAGAATTTGCTCCTGCAAAGAAACATAAAGCTTGACCTTCTCGACTCATATTCATTCTTCCAGCCGAAAGGCGTACTTGAGTTTCAGGCATAACGATTCTAGTTGTAGCAACCATTCGAATCATTTCCCAAATCTCCACTGGTTTTTCTTCTTCTAAAGGAGTTCCTTCTACAGCTACAAGGGCGTTAATTGGCACTGATTCTGGTTGTGGACTTAAAGTAGAAAGCGCTACAAGCATGCCTGCACGATCATCAATTGATTCACCCATTCCAATAATGCCGCCACTACAAACGGTTACATTGGTTTTGCGTACGTTTTCGATAGTTTGAATACGGTCTTCAAATCCACGAGTAGAAATGACTTCTTTATAATATTCTTCTGAAGTATCTAAGTTGTGGTTGTAAGCATAAAGTCCAGCTTCTGCCAATCGTTGTGCTTGATTTTCCGTAATCATACCTAAAGTACAACATACTTCCATATCCAATTTATTGATGGTTCGAACCATTTCTAATACTTGGTCAAATTCAGGTCCGTCTTTAACGTTTCTCCATGCAGCACCCATACAAACCCGAGAAGAACCACTTGATTTGGCTCGTAATGCTTGGGCTTTTACTTGTTGAACAGACATTAAATCATTTCCCTCAATATCCGTATGATATCGGGCAGCTTGTGGACAATACCCACAATCTTCTGGACATCCTCCTGTTTTTATAGAAAGTAATGTAGATACCTGGACTACATTTGGATCGTGATTTTCCCTATGAATAGTTGCAGCTTCATAAAGCAAATTCATCAGAGGTTTAGTATAGATTGCGACTATTTCTTCTTTGGTCCAATTGTGTTTAATGGTACTCATACAGCTATTTTTATTGAACCTCAAAAGTAGGGAAATTGTTCTGAACTAACAAGGTCAGAATATTTAAAAATAGTGTTTAATAAGAAACGACAGAGCTTAGTCAGAAAGATATTTATTATTATAATAAAACATTAAAAGGAGAGTAACAATAACCGAAGATGCAATTCCTTCAATAAACAAACTAATGCAATAAATGTTTACAGAAGGATTTCCTCCAAATAAAAATGTTTTGGATAAATTTTGAATAAAAGCATCTCCGCCATTCAAATAACTATAGGCTAATAATCCAAGAATACTAAAAAAAACTCCAATAAATGAAGTTGAAAATGCTGAAATAGCATTGGATAGAAAGTCTTTATTTCCTTCAATTAAATTGGAAACAATCGTTTTATTTACCCCGTAAAGGATAAAAACAACATTGAATAGTCGTAAGACAAAAACATTAGATAAACCTGCCAAATTCATACTCATAAAATATATTCCAATGCCAATAAAAATGAGAATACCGTTGATTAATTCTTTAGGAAGTTTCATACTCTAAAATTTAAAGTTATCTAATTGAAAACAAAGCATTTGAAAAGTAAATTTACAACAAAGAAATTTCATAAAGAAACAAAAAGAGTATGAAAAGTTAAATACTTTTCAGGTATTCAATAGTTTGTTGTTTATCTTTTTCTAATTGCTCTTGCAATAAAGAAACCGAATCAAACTTTTGTTCAGAGCGAAGATGTTTAAGGAGAGTTATTTGTATTTTTTGATCATAGAGATCAGAATTAAAATCTAAAAAATAAACTTCAATAGAAATGTTTTTTCCGCCAACAGTTGGATTTATACCTATATTCATCATTCCATAGACTGATTTTTCGTTTATATTACTTTGAACGATGTAAACACCTTGTTTGGGAATGAGTTTATAGTCTTCCTCAATTTTTATATTGGCAGTAGGAAATCCGATGGTTCTTCCTAATTGTTTTCCTTTTTGGACTTCTCCAGTTAAAAAATAGGAATATCCCAAATATTGGTTTGCAAGTCGTATGTTTCCTTCTTCTAATGCCTTTCGGATTTTTGTAGAACTTACTGAAGCATCTTGAATTTCTTGAACTGAAATTTGTTCTACTTCAAAGTTATATTTTTCACCAAATTCAATAAGATCGTCAATATTAGCCGTTCGATTTCTCCCAAAACGATGGTCATATCCAATAACAATTTTTTCTATGTTGAGACAATCAACGAGTATATCTTTTACGAATTCTTCTGCTGTAAGTCTTGAAAATTTTTTATCGAAAGGGTGAATTATTAAATTGTCAAGACCTGTTTTTTCTAATAAAACGGTTCGTTCTTCGATGGTGTTTAATAATTGAATTTCAGATTGCTCTTGCAATACCATTCGAGGATGTGGAAAAAAAGTAAGAATTAAACTTTCGCAATTTCGGCTTTTAGCATTTTCTATTAGCCTTTCAATTATTTTTTGATGACCCATATGAACGCCGTCAAAAGTTCCAATTGTAACAATGGTTTTTCTTTTGGAAAGAAAGGATTCTATAGAATTAAAAATCTTCAATGCACAGTATTTGTAATGTTGCAAATTTATACTATCAAATGGATATTTTCCGGTTTGATTTTAAAGATTTAGATTTATTTAATAAATATTTAAAAGAAGAGATTTAAACAAAATAATTTATTGAAGAAAATTAAAACTGAAAGGATAGTAATTGAACAATGAACAATTTAACAATAAATCGACAAAAATTGCAGTGAAAATTTTACAATAAATCGTATATTTGAAACCTATTAATCTAATTATTAAAATATATTATGAAAAAAACTCTATTTTTAATAGTAGTTCTTTTAACCATTAGCACTTCTTTTTCACAGAATTCTATTTGGAAAAAAACCACTAGTGATCAGGTTACCTCACAAGTTTTAGCTAGAGATTCGCACCCTTCAGAATTTCTTTTGTACTCGCTAAACATGGACGTTTTAAAAGCAAAATTAGCGACAGCTCCTTCTAGAAATGTAGTAGGACAAGACTCTAGTGTTATAATTGCTTTTCCAAATCCAGAAGGAGAAATGCAAAATTTTAAGATTTACGAAGCTTCTGTTATGCACCCTGAATTAGCAGCGAGACATACGGAAATTCAATCTTATGTTGGTCTTGGAGTAGAAGATAAAACAGCAATGATTCGTTTTAGCGTCACTGTTTTCGGATTGCATACAATGACATTTTCAGGAAAAAATGGGACTTCTTATATAGACCCTTATTCTAAAGATTTGAAGAATTATATGGTCTTTAATAAGGCAACTTTAACCTCTACTAAATCGCATTTATGTAATGTAATTGATCGAGGCTTAGATTTGTCAGAAAATGTTCCTGTAGATTTACCTTTATTACGTGCAAGTAATGGTTTGTTTAAAACATACCGTTTGGCGTTAGCGTGTACTATAGAATATGCAGCTTATCATGTAACTGCTGCGGGTTTAGGTGGCGGTACTTTAGCTCAGAAAAAAGCAGCGGTTTTAGCAGCCATGGTTGTAACAATGACAAGAGTAAATGGTTGTTTCGAACGAGATATGGCTATTACAATGGTATTGATTCCTAATAACGAAAATATTATCAATATTACATCAGACAGTTATGATAATAATAATGCAGCCAATATTTTATTAGATCAAAATCAAACTCAGATTGACTTGATAATTGGGGATGCTAATTATGATATAGGACACGTTGCTAGTACAGGTGGAGGTGGAGTAGCAACTCCTCAATCTCCTTGTGCTCCTGGATCTAAAGCAAGAGGAGTAACAGGACTTGATTCGCCTGTTGGAGATCAATATGACATTGACTTTGTAGCTCACGAAATTGGTCATCAATGGGGATGTTCACATACGTTTAATGGAAATGGAGGAAATTGCGGTGGTGCAAATAGAGTAACCGCTTCTTCTTTTGAGCCTGGTAGCGGGACAACAATTATGGCTTATGCAGGGATATGTGCACCTCAAGATGTACAACCACATTCAGATGCCTATTATCATGCAAGAAGTATATTACAAATGATATCTTTCGTAAATGGAGCAGGAAATTGTGGGGTAATTACGCCGAATAATAATGCTGCTCCAGTTGTAAGTGCAGGGTCTAATTATACAATTCCATTTGGGACTCCTTTTGTATTAACAGGCACTGCAACTGATGCTGATAACGATGCGCTAACGTATTGTTGGGAACAGTATAATACAGGTACAGTTACTACTAATCCATCAGTGACTTCTACTACAGGGCCTAATTTTAGATCTTTCAACCCTAACGCTTCTAACAAAAGATATTTTCCAGCTTTATCAAATACATTAGCAAATAACTTAGCAACTACTTGGGAAGTAATTCCTAACGTTGCTCGTTCTATGGTTTTTTCTTTGGTAGTAAGAGATAATAGAAGTCCATTAGGTGGACAAACACAAAGAGCAACGATGACGTTAACCTATGCCAGTGTTGGTCCGTTTAGAGTTACATCACAAAACACCACTACTGCATGGGCACAAAACTCTTCTCAAAATATAACTTGGGATGTTGCAGGTACTGATGCAAATGGAATCAACACTTCTTTGGTAAACATTAAATTATCAACAGATGGTGGAGTTACGTTCCCGTATACACTTGCTGAAAACACCCCAAATGACGGAAGCGAATCTATTACAGTACCAAATGTAGTATCTCAAAACTGTAGAATTATGGTTGAATCGGTTGGAAATGTATTCTATGCTTTGAATACAAAAGTGTTCTACATAGGGTATCAAATTGTAAATACATGTACAACATATAATTTTTCAACACCTTTCAATTTGAATGATGGAAGTAATAGCTATACTGTGAAACAAATAAATGTTCCAACAGCTGGAGTAATTAGTGATGTGAATTTCACAGTTAATGCAACTCATCCAAACCTTCAAAATTTGGTAATGGCAATAATTAGACCTGGAGGAACAATTGCTACTTATTTCAATCAACAATGTACAGGTAGTGCTAATATGAATGTCACTTTTGATGCACAAGGAAGTGTACTTACTTGCGCTAGTCCAACAACTGGAACCTATGCACCGACTTCTTTAAATTTAGATACCTTTAATGGATTTAGTCAACAAGGAAATTGGCAATTTGGATTTAAAGATGTAGTTGCTGGAAATGCGGGAAGTATCAATTCGATTGCTTTAGAGGTTTGTACTCAATCATTAGTTTTATTAGCAAATGACACTTTTGAATTTGACAACTTTTCTTTATATCCTAATCCAAATGATAGTAATTTTACCATTCAATTTGATTCTAAATCGAATAATAAAATCGGAATCTTAGTGCATGATGTTAGTGGAAGAAAAATATTTGATAAAAACTTTACCAATACAGGTTTATTCAATCAAGAGTTACACTTAGACAGCGCACAAGCGGGAGTTTATCTTGTAACAATATCTGATGGTGATAAAAAGATGGTAAAAAGAATCGTGATTCAATAAACGATTAGATATAAAACAAAAAGAGCCATTAGAAATAATGGCTCTTTTTTTTATTGTATAGAAAAGCTAATGTGATTTATGATTTGAGGAACTTCTTTGATTTCAAAATTTAAATTCACTTCATTTCCTTTCGAAGCTTTCGAAACCTTAAGTGCCCCTTTTTTAATTTTATAATAACCAGTTTGTCCTTTGCAATAGCAAAATCTTCCAAAAAGAAGTTGAACTTCCTGCAACGAATCATCTGAAAGCAGCAGATTTTCTTTTGAATTTTCTAGTTCAAAAACAATTTCTTCTCTATAATTCGCGTCTTGAATATCTCCTTTAACTTTTCGATTGTAGGTATATTTCAACACTTTTTTGACCATATTATCTTCTAGATCGTAATACAAACTTCCAAACTCATCACTTTTAACTATCATACTTTTGTTTTCAAAAACTTGAATCGTACAATCTCCATTTTTGGGACATTCGCTTTTAAGAAATGCAGTCAAGACAGCAACATCATTAGGTTTTTTTGTTCCACAAGAAACGATAAGAATAAATGCTAAAAAGAAGATTGTTTTTTTCATATTATTTCCCATTATAATTAGACATCGTGTTTTCTATTCCGGCAGTTCCGAAAGATTTTATTATTTCTGAAGCCAACTCTAAACGCTCAGGAAGAGTCTCTTTTTCTATATCGTCCCAGTCTCCAAGCACATAATTTACTTGGTGTCCTTTTTTAAATTCATCACTAATACCAAACCGGAATCGAGTGTAATTTTGGGTGTTTAAATTCACATTGATGTTTTTCAAGCCGTTATGACCACCATCACTTCCTTTGAGTCGAATTCGAATGGTGCCGAAAGCTAAATTTAAGTCATCTGTAATTACCATAATATTTTCGAGAGGAATTTTTTCTTTCTCCATCCAATACTGAACGGCTTTTCCACTGAGGTTCATGTAGGTGTTGGGTTTAAGCAAGAAGAAAGTTCGTCCTTTGAATTTGTATTCCGCTAAAGCACCCAACTTGACGGTTTCAAAAGTCAAAGATTCTTTCTGAGCCAAGAAATCGAGGATTTTAAATCCGATATTGTGACGTGTATTGACATATTCTGCGCCAATGTTACCTAAACCGACGATTAAAAACTTATTACTCACACTTTTCATAATGTTCTTTTGGTGTACGTGAAACTCGGGTTTCATCGGATCGATAATTTCTTTTGTTTCTTTTGGCTTGAATAATTGAAGTAACCATTTCATATGGTAAAAGTAAACAATTTTATTTCATACAGTTCGGCTGAGCCTCGGGTGAAAATTTGAAATTGAGATAATTTGAAAAGATTGGGAGTTTGGAATAAAACTGTATGTCATAGCCCTGATGGAAACGGCATCCTTTTGTTCTGGTTTTCAGAACAAAAGATAGAGTGGACAGCAGGAAATAGCTTCTAAAACTACGACTAATTAAGAGACTATCCGAAAGGTTTGACTTAGGTTGTATTGTACTATTTCAATTTACATTTTCACCCAGCCTTTAGACAGATGAAAGTTCATATTATATAGAAAGCCACCCCGCCCTGCGGGCACCCCTCCAAAGGAGGGGAATGAAAAAAGCACCAGTCTTTCGACTGATGCTTTGATATGAAAAAGAACGAATCTTATTTCTTTTTTGTTGGTGCTTTCGCAGCTTTTGCCGCTTCTTGAGCAGCTTTCATAGCAGCACGAGAAATTCTTACTTGAGCAACTACCGTATTTTCTGGATGTAACAATTTGTATTTGTCAGAAACCAATTTCGTAACATACAATTTGTTCCCCATTTCCATAGAAGAGATGTCAGCATCGATAAAATCAGGTAAGTTTTTAGGCAAAGCTTTCACTTTCAATCTACGTTGATTCAAACGCAAAACACCACCTAATAATACTCCTGGAGAAACGCCTACCACTTTTACGGGAACTTCCATAGTGATTTCTTTGTCTTCAAATAATTCGAAGAAGTCAATGTGCAAAATTCTGTCAGAAACAGGGTGCACTTGAATGTCTTGAAGAATGGCATTGTAGGTTGTTTTTCCCAATTCAATCGCAACAGTATGCGCGTTTGGAGTGTACACCAAGTTTTTAAATGCAATTTCTTCTGCTGAGAAATGTACTGCTTGATTTCCTCCGTATAATACGCAAGGAACCATTCCAGCATTACGTAAGGCTTTAGTCGCAACTTTGCCCACGCTTTCTCTTTCTGATCCTTTAATTGTAATCGATTTCATTGTAAAAATATATAGTTAATAATAAAAAATTCTTTTTGGCTTTAGGCCATAAGCTTTAGGCTTTAGGCTGGGGCGTTTCCCTGCGGGTCGGGCTTTCCGCTTTTATCTTTTGTTCCTAACGTCACAAAAGGATAACCGCTTCAATCCCTAACGCACTCTTGTAATTACATCAGAAATTTACCACTGATGGAATTGTTGTGTTGCACCATGTGCATAACTTCTGCAAAAAGAGGCGCACAACTCACCACTCTTATTTTATTAGATTCTTTCTTTAATGGAATAGAATCGGTAACAATCAATTCTAACAATTTAGAATTTTCTATTTTTTCATAAGCATCGCCGGATAAAATGGCGTGCGTACAGATGGCTCTTACGCTCAAGGCTCCTTTTGCAATCATCAAATCGGCTGCTTTTGCTAAAGTCCCTCCAGTATCGATCATGTCATCTACTAAAACGACATTTCTTCCTTTCACTTCTCCGATTAATTCCATCGTGTCAATCACATTGGCAATTCTTCGTTGTTTGTAACAAATTACGACATCGGATTCTAGAAACTTAGAATACGCATAGGCTCTTTTAGAACCTCCCATATCTGGGGAAGCAATCGTTAGATTTTCTAGATTCAGACTTTTCACATACGGCAAAAATATGGTCGATGCAAAAAGGTGATCTACGGGTTTTTCAAAGAATCCTTGTATTTGATCGGCGTGTAAATCCATTGTCATAATTCGAGTGGCACCGGCAGCATCTAATAAATTAGCTACTAGTTTGGCTCCAATCGGAACTCTTGGCTTGTCTTTTCTATCTTGTCGTGCCCATCCAAAATACGGAATTACTGCGGTTACGTGCCTGGCTGAGGCGCGTTTGGCTGCATCAATCATCAGTAACAATTCCATCAAATTGTCAGCACTTGGAAAAGTAGAACAAACAATAAAAACGCGTAATCCTCGAATCGACTCTTCATAAGAAGGTTGAAACTCACCATCACTATATTGTGAGAACGTAACTTTTCCTAGCGGTATGCCATACAAATCGGCTATCTTTTCCGCTAAATAGACACTCTGAGAACAAGCAAATATCTTTGCTTCTGGCTCTAGTTGTGACATTGTATTTTGTTGTTTTTTATTCCGCTACGTTCCATACAATCCAGCTTTTATAATCTAAAGCTTCTATATTAAACGTCTCGAATGTAGTTAGTTAGTTGTGTGTCGCGTTAACGAGGTGCAAATTTAGGAATTAAATCCAAGTAGAAAAGGAAAATTTAGAGTATTTTTTTAGAAAGTGTAATTATATTTTTTACATTTGCACCGTGTTAAAGGATAGGCAGACTCTATACTATAGAATAATTGTTTATCGCGTTAGAAAAGAGTTGTAAAACTACTTTCTTTCGTCTGCTAAGCCCGGATGGCGGAATTGGTAGACGCGCTGGTCTCAAACACCTGTGGGAAACCGTGCCGGTTCGACTCCGGCTCCGGGTACTTGAAGCCTCTGAGTAATCAGGGGCTTTTTCTATTTAATTATTGATGAGAAAGATATTGGTAGGAGTCAGACCTATTAGGTTCGACTCCGGCTCCGGGTACTTAAAACCTCTGAGAAATCAGGGGTTTTTATTTTATATATATGTTGATAAAGACATTGTTAGGAGTCAGACCTATTAGGTTCGACTCCGGCTCCGGGTACAAAAGCTTCTCTTTATAGAGGAGCTTTTTATTTTTTAAATAATTTGGATATACTATAATAGGAGTCAGCCCCAATTTGTTTGTCTCCATTTTGGGTACAAAAGCTTCTCTTTATAGTATAGTTCTTTCATTTTATCTTTTTTCTTCAAATTAATGTACGTTTTCTGTGCATTTTACCGAACAGTTTTCTTAAAACCCTCCATAAAGTGCATCTTTTTTAGCTGAAATACACCGGATTAGTATTTTTGGTAAGTTCAACGAGTTTTGGGGTTAGTTACCGAAGATGTTTCCTGACCAAGTGATGTTGCCCTAGATTTGTCATGTACAAACAAAGTAA
>JAYVZG010000088.1:0-3017 GCA_043783565.1 Flavobacterium sp.
GTGGAAAATTGGCCAATAATTTCGTCTGCCACTTTACCCATTGCATTCGCGATCAAAACTTTTTTTCCGAGGCCAATAGTAAATCGAAAGAAGCCTTGAATAAAATCGCTCGACAAAATTTTTCTGCTACCCATTTGATTTTCGATGATTGAAAAACGAACAATAGGTCCGGCAATTAATTTAGGGAATAGGAAAATATAAAGGTAATAGTCGGTTAGTTTTTTTAGTGGAGTAATTACTTTTCGATAGGCATCGATGGAATATGTAAGCGTTTCAAACGTGAAAAATGAAATACCAATTGGAAGCACTAATTTTGTCCAGCCAATATTTTTAACTCCCATAGAAGTAAGTACGACATTTGCATTTTCAACAAAAAAATTGCTGTACTTAAAATAGAAAAGCAATCCCATATTTATGAGAATAGAAGCCGTTAGCCAAATTTTGCGTTGCTTAATATTTTCCGATGCAAACATCTTCTTGACCACAAAAAAATCGATGCCGGTGAGAAAGAGCAATGTGAAAACAAATTTCGGAGCGCCCCAGCTATAGAATACGAGACTAAAAAAAAGGACAATAAAATTTCTCAGACGATCGGCCGAAAGGTGATAGACCAATAGAAAGAGCGGTAGAAAATACAGAAGAAAAAGACTGCTGCTAAAGACCATTCAATTAATTTCAGTTGATGATCATTTCAGGTATTTCTCCTTCGACCAATAATTTGCCGGCAGTAGAATTAATAATTTCTTGCGTGCTGATTCCGGGAGCGCGTTCAATTAATTTGAATCCCCCTTGAGGCAACACATCAATTACAGCCAATTCTGTCACGATTCGTTTTACACAATGAATTCCGGTAAGAGGCAAAGAGCATTTCGATAAAAGTTTCGATTCGCCGGCCTTGTTTACATGTTGCATAGCCACAATAATATGACGTGCGGCAGCAACAAGATCCATAGCGCCACCCATTCCTTTTACCATTTTACCAGGAATTTTCCAATTGGCAATATCGCCGGTTTCGCTAACTTCCATAGCGCCAAGAATAGTAAGATCAACTTTGCCGGCGCGAATCATTCCGAAACTCATAGCAGAATCAAAAAAAGCAGAACCGGGAACAGTGGTAATGGTTTGCTTTCCTGCATTTATTAGGTCGGCATCTTCTTCGCCTTCGAATGGAAAAGGTCCCATTCCGAGTAATCCGTTTTCTGATTGCAGAACCACATTCATTCCTTCCGGAATATAATTTGCAACCAACGTGGGGATTCCAATTCCAAGATTAACGTAATATCCGTCTTTTATTTCGCGGGCAATTCGCTTCGCAATTCCAATTTTATCGAGAGCCATAACTATGGGTAATTTGCTTCAAAAATATCATTAATATTTAGAATTAATAGGTCTTGTAAAATTCTTTATCGACTAAAAAGCGTTAACACAGTATTAAGTTGAGATAATGACAATTATTGACACGTGAGGGGCTGCAAACTGAGGAAATTTGGAGAGCATCGTTTGCGTAGGATTTCGGTAAAAGGATAAATGCAATTTGAAAAAAGGTACAGAATTTTTATTACGATTATAAATTATTTTATGCGTTCTAATTACTAACTTAATTGGAAAAATATCAGATACCTAAGTCATTACCTCGTTGTGTAACTAATGGTATAATCTTTAAATAAAATTGTATGCGTAGTATTGTTGGTTACAAAAATTTCTAATTTATCATACAATGAATATTGCGTTGAGTCAATCCAAATTCCTGTTTGTAAATCAACCCATTTATTTTGAATATACCTATTGCTAGTTTTGAGATCGGGATTAGCAGAAAAATTTTCAATGTGGTTATTTTGAAATGAAAAAACAGCAAACAAATCCTTCTCCTTTAATTTATCAAAACATAACATAGATGTATTGATATAAATAGAATCAATTTTCAATTTTTTAATTTCTTCGATTGGAATTGTAAGTGCATGACTATATTTAATTTCTTGATTCAAGATTGCGTAATTAGTAACTATAAAGTGGCGATTACTGTATTTTAGATAATCGAATTTCACTCTGTCTTTTCCCGGACGTGCTATTGCGTCAATTCCTAGAATAGCCTGATCATAATCCGGTCGTTCTAATGTTTCCCACCATCCCGGAGCAAATGAGAATCGAAGAAAATTTTTCCAATATGATCTTCTAGTATTCCCATCGAAATGAATCATCCCTTTTGAATATTGCCAATTCTGAAATAATCCTACATATAAAAGAAAACTCGCAATTGGAATAAAGAAATAAGTTCTCCGTATATTCTCTCTGAAATAATTTACTCCTGAAGCAAAAGGTATTGCCAATAAAGCATAGTAGTCAACTAGAGGTCTGGAACCAAACGAACCTCCATACGACCATGTCCACCAACAGAATAAAATATACAAAGCGCTTACTAATGTAATTACAATTCCTTTTAAAAAATATTTCTCTTTATTTTTCATGACGAATAAACCAAAAATAGAAATGATCATGATTGGCGAATAGATTAGCCATCCCTTACGATAACTAATCAAAGCATCAATAATATGCGGGTGAGTCCAATAAAATCGTTCGATGGTATAGCTATAGTAAATGTAATTTCCGGTAAGGGAATGCCAATACAACGACTGAGGAAGCAGTACTAAAAAACAAAAGACCAACATTAAAACAAGATTCCAATTTCGCTTCCATAGAAATAAAATTAACCTCTTGAAACTTCCTTCTTGGCTTACTAAATAAAAAATAAATGGAAGCAACATCAGCGTCATCGTTGGACGAATTAATATCATCAATCCTATTGTTGCACCTAAAAATAGTGTCCGCAAAAAAGTAGGCTTTTCAATCCACATTACCATTAAATACAAATACACTGCGGAAACAGAAAAAAGGTATCCGTGCGACATCAGCGCTTCGCCTGTTGTGTACCAAAGCAAATTTGTGCCGAAGTAAATACTAATAATTGTTATTGCAGTACTTACCTCATCGTAAAACAATAGCAATAGTTTACGCAAAAA
>JAYVZG010000089.1:0-23685 GCA_043783565.1 Flavobacterium sp.
TTAGTAGCGGGAACAGGACTCGAACCTGTGACCTTCGGGTTATGAGCCCGACGAGCTGCCTACTGCTCTATCCCGCGCTGTTCGAGTGCAAATATACAATCTAAAATCATAAACGCAAGTTAATTTTTGAAAAAATGTTTCTTGTTCAATGACTTGATTAGAAGTTTTTTATAGAAACTGGAGTCAAAAAACAAAAAACCACCAATTCCCATTGGTGGTTTTTAACCCATTAATTTAATTACAAAACAATTATTAACTATAAAAAAAACATCTTTATTCTTCGTTGGTAAGTGCTGAGTTTTTATCAACAACTTTTAAATTGGTTGCTAGACCTTGATCATTGATCATCGTCATATTTAGCGAATCCAATTGAGATAAATTCTTTGAAATTGGACCATTAAACATATTATAAGAAATATTCATTTCTTTAAGTTTGTTTAATTTTTCTAAATCGAATGGAATTTGACCTTCCATATTATTATCAAACAAACTAAATACTTCCAATTGTGTTAGGTTTGCTATTTCTTTTTCCAATTTTCCACTAAACTTGTTACTATTCAATAGTAAGATTTTTAGAGATTTCATTTGATAAATTGAAAACGGAATTGTTCCAGCTAACTCATTGTTGTAAACAGACAATTTTTTTAATTTCTTTAAGTTTCCAATTTCACTTGGCAATTGTCCTGACAATTTATTCATAAACAATTCTAATAAAATCAAGTTATCGATTTGACCAATTGTTGTAGGAATTACGCCTGTTAATTTATTGAAAGAAATGTTCAATATTTTAAGCATTTTCATGTTTCCAATTGTTTCTGGAATTGTTCCTGAAATTGCATTTCTAGTCAATTTTAGTTTTTGTAAGTAAACTAGATTTCCCAATTCTTTGGGTAATTCACCAACAAGGTTATTGTTAGTTAGATCTAAAGAAATTACTTTGTCTTCGCTTACTTTCACACCAAACCATTTTGCAACTGGTTCGTCGAGATTCCATTTAGTTTTCCATTGACTACCGTTAGTAGCAATATACAATTTGATTAGTGCATCTTTCTCAGGCAGTGAAACACTTGCCAGGATTGGAGTTGACAATAATATTGTCAAAAATAATAGTGTAATTTTTCTCATGATTTAGAGTTTAATTTAGTAACTATGTTTCGATTTGTTTTTGTTTTGACTTAAAAATTAATCTTCATTTGCATAAGCAGAATTTTTATCCACTACAGCTAAGTTTACTGCTAATCCTTTTTCATTAATCATCGTCATATTTAGAGTATCTAATTGTGCTAGGTTTTTAGAAACCAATCCACTAAACATGTTGTAAGAGATGTTCATTTCTTTCAAGTTATTCAATTTTTCTAAATCGAATGGTACTTGACCTTCCATGTTATTTTCGAATAAGCTCAAGTTTTCAAGAGAAGACATATTCGCAACTTCTCTACCCAATCTACCCGTTAGTTTATTGCTATTTAATAACAATACTTTTAAAGATTTTAATTCATAAATCGTAGTTGGAATATTTCCAGTCAATTCATTATTGAATAAAGACAATGTTTTTAAGTTTTTTAAATTTCCTAACTCTGAAGGAAGTTCTCCAGAAAGTTGATTCATAAACATTTCCACAGAAATCAAAGCAGTTGCTTCACCAATATTTGTTGGAATTTTCCCTGTAAATTTATTGAAAGCCAAATTCAGATTTTTCATTTGCTTCAAATTACCAATGCTAGTTGGAATCAAACCTGAAATATCATTTTTGAATAAGTTCAATTGTTGTAAGTAAACTAGATTTCCAATTTCAGTTGGTAATTGACCAACTAAATGATTACCAGAAAGATTCAAAGCAATTACTTTATCATTTTGAATTTTAACACCATACCAAGTAGTTTCTGAAGCTTTCAAATCCCATTTGTTTGTCCATTGACTTCCATTAGTCGCTTTATACAATTTTACTAATGCCTCTTTTTCTGAAGTAGAGATATTTGCCATCATCGAAGCTGTCGCAACAAAAGACAAAAATAAGGTAGTTATCGTTTTCATAATAAATGTGTTTACGTTTTAATGATGGTGTAAACTTAGGTCGATAATCGATAATGAGCAAATAAAATCGACGAAATACATCTTTTTGAATTTTTTTTATATAAATTTCTTACATTTAAATAAATCAAATAAAGAAATATCGATGAACTACATAGGAGTAAAAAAGGTATTTAGATACCAAATTCCTATAAAAAAATAAGTATATTTGACTCACTAACCAATAAAATAAACATGTATGGAAATTAATTTTTTGGCATTATTAGTTGCAGCTCTTTCGACTTTAGCAGTCGGATTTATTTGGTATAATCCTAAAGTTTTGGGAACTATTTGGATGAAAGAATCAGGAATGACTGAAGAAAAAATGAAAGGCGCGAATATGGCAATGATCTTTGGATTGTCATTACTGTACGCTTTCTTTATTAGTTTTATTCTGCAAATGCTAACCATTCATCAATTTGGTGCCTTAGGTATGGTTGGAGGTGATCCAACTATTGCAAAACCATCTTACACTGAGTTTATGGCAGATTACGGTAATGCATTTCGTACCTTTAAGCACGGAGCTTTACATGGTTTTATGACTGGCTTATTTCTTGCTTTACCGATAATCGGAACCAATGCATTATACGAAAGAAGAAGTTTTAAATATACTTTAATCACAGGTGGGTTTTGGATTGTTTGTTGCATGATTATGGGTGGTATTATTTGCGCCTGGAAATAATCCTAAACAAAATCTTATCAAATCGCGTCTTACACAAGACGCGATTTTTTTATGGAATAGAATCAATAGCGACAGCCAAATCAATATCTTTTTGAGTAATACCTTGAGCATCATGTGTAGTTAATCGGAGTTTTACTTTATTATAGACATTGTATATTTCAGGATGATGGTTTGCGTTTTCGGCTTTCGCACCTACATGAACTATAAAATCTAATGCTTGTGGAAAATTTTGAAACACAAATTCTTTTTCAATGGCGTTTTCAATATGATTCCAATTATTGAGATTTTTCAATTCCTTATTGATAGTTGTATCGTCTAATAGTTTCATTTCTTTTTTTATAAAATTAGGTTAAATTTAAAAGCGATATACTATTACATTGACTAAATTAGTCCGATTTCTAAAAAAGTAATTGAAGCCTTGGCACCATTCTATTCATTTCAAGTTTATTATTCCACTTCACAATTACGATTAGATTGGGATAAATTGGCAGTTTCTAACATTTTCCTTTCTAAAGCTTACTTAGAAGTATTAGAAATAGCTGCACCCAAAAACATGTCTTGCTTTTATATTGGTCTTTATAAAGACCATCTACTTGTTGGAATTACTTTATCTCAATTCTTAGATTTAAATCAATTAGAGTCCTTTGGTGAAAGAGACCAATGTATGAAGACATACATAAGAAACTTTATCTTTAAGAAATTTGCTTCTCACGTATTATTTGTTGGGAACAATATGCTGACCGGACAAAATGCATATGTCTTTTCAAATGAAATATCAATTGAAAAAGCTCTCAAAATATTACATACGGCTACAATTGATTTGCTAAATCAATTGTATTCTCAAGGCAAAAAAATTCATCTTACCTCGTTCAAAGATTTTAACGAAAATGAAATGAAGTGCTTTCAGCTTCCCGAATACCAAAAACATTACATTTTTTCGACCCAACCCAATATGCTCTTTTCAATTGCTGAACATTGGCATTCAGAGCAAGATTATGTTGATGCTTTATGCAAGAAATACAGAGATCAATACAAACGTGCTAGGAAGAAAATTCTTGATCTAGAAAAAAAGAAAATGAAATTGGAAGATATCATTGCGCATGAAGATACTATTTATGAGTTGTATTTTCATGTGGCAAAGAATGCGCCGTTCAATACTTTTTTCTTGCCTAAAAACCACTTTAGCATTTTTAAAGAGAAGTTGCAAGACAATTTTCTATTCTATGGTTACTTTGAAAACGGAAAACTCATTGGTTTTAATACCTTAATCAAAAACGGGAAAACCTTAGACACCTATTTCCTTGGTTATGATGACGCGATTCAAAAAGAAAAAATGCTCTACCTCAATATGTTGTATGATATGATAGGATATGCCATTAACAAGAAATATAACTGCATTGTTTTTGGAAGAACTGCTTTAGAAATCAAAAGTTCTGTAGGAGCCAAACCAGTTAAGATGTATGGATTGATTGAACATCGTAATGGTTTTATCAATTCCAAAATGTCGCTAATCTTTCCTTATTTAGAACCTGAAATGGTTTGGCAAGAACGAAATCCATTTAAGTAAGTTTTTGTTTTCTTGCTATAAATTGTACTTTTAGAAAAAAACTGCATGCATTTCGAATTTGGATTCTACAGCTCCATCCTATTGATTTCTTTTTCTCAGGGAATCATTTATACCGTATTGCTTTTGATCAAAGGAATTCAAACTGGAAACAAGTCGAATTTCTGGTTGAGTTTGTTTGTCTTTCTTTGCTCGTTATACATTGCTCCTTGGATGCTTGGCTTTGCTGGTTGGTACGACACACAACCGTATCGCGACTTTTTGTTTTACACACCATTCCAACATCTATTTTTTATTGGACCAATTATTTTCTTTTATACGCAAAGTCTTTTGAATCCTTCCTTTCGATTTACGAAAAAAGATATTTTGCATTTGATTCCTGGTATTTTTTACTTGATTTACATTATCTCGATCGCGATATACGATTTATATATCTTCAAAGACTACTACTTCTATCGAGATGGCATGGACAAAGATTTTGAGGATTGGTATCAAAAATTGGGATTGCTATCGATGCTACTTTACTTCATTATTAGTTTGAGATACTACAATAACTATCGAAAATTAATGTATCAAGTGGTGAGTTTTGCAGACAGTGTTTTGTTTAAATGGATTAGGACTTACTTGATAGCCTTTTTATTGATGTTGATTTTACCGGTTGTTTTTGAAATTTCAGGTTACTTCTTTCCGGAGTTGAAATCGTATCAAGGAAGTTGGTGGTTTTTCTTGTCCTTTTCTATCGTTATGTATTATATCGCCATTTCTGGATACGCTAATCCTACAAGCGCCAGAATCGCTTTTCGAATGTCGGCATTTGATAAGAATCCTTTGCTTTTGTCTTCGGGAAATCAAAATGAAAACTCTATTGAAGAAAACACCATCGATATTGAGCATGAAACCTTCGATGAAACTATTTCACCTGAGATTGAAATGTGGAAATCTAAAATTGAATTATTAATTCAAGAAGAGAAACTGTATCAAAACCCAGAATTAACTTTAACGGATCTCTCGAAAAAATTACAAACCAATCCAGCAATTATTTCTAGAACAATTAATCAAGGGTTTCAAATGAACTTTAATGACTTCATCAACAATTACCGCATTGAGGCCGTGAAAGAAATGTTCAAAAATGGGAAACACAAGAAATCTACCATACTTGGAATTGCGTACGACTGCGGTTTTAATTCGAAAGCCACTTTTAATCGTGCTTTCAAAAAAAACACCCGATTATCTCCTAAAGAATTTATCGAAAGTGTATAACGCTACTATTTATAGCACTTCACAAACTTATTGAAATAGGTCTCAAATCATAATTTGAAGCGATTGGTGATGATATATGGCGCAATTTTGCCCTGTAATTAATCATTAAATCTAAAAATTATGAAAACAATTTTGACAACCTTGGCTCTTACACTTCTTTTAAGTTCTTGTGCATTAACTTCGAACACAACCATCAAACCCAACGACAGTTTTGTTCTAGGGAACAATCAGCATGGTTCTTTCAAAGTAAAACTAAAGAATGTTTCTAAAGACAATTTAGAAGTGTATCATGCTCCAATTGAAGGCGGAAAACATTCTTCGCAAAAAGTAAAACCTAACGAATATGCAACTGTAAAAGTAGATCGCAACACGGCGTTGATTATTAGTAATGCATCAAAAGACACCGCTTCGGTCGATTTGAAAGTAACTGGCGATACTGGTTTATCAATGGGCTACTCAAACTAATTCTAATTCTTAATACCATCTCATGAAAAAAATATTCGCTTCCGTTCCAATGCCATTTTGGTGGCAAGATTTGATTCTTGCATTCCCACGTATTGTTTGTGGTTATCTATTAACGGCTGATTTTGGTGCCGCTAAATTCGGTTTACCATGGTCGCCATCAGAAAATGGACTTGGCTTATTTGAAGTCGCCTTTTGGTTTCCTCAAGATGTTGCGCATTACGGAGGAATCTTTGCTGTTGCTCCGGCTTTCTTTGCTTGGATGGGTGCTTTCTCTGAAGCAGTCGGTGGCCTATTCCTATTGTTTGGCTTTCAAACCAGAATATTCTCTTTGTTGATTTTTTGTACGATGTTGGTTGCCATTTTTGCTCAACAAATTCAAGACGGCTTGTGGAATTGTCTGCCAGCACTCGGATTTCTATGGGTTAGCTTGTTTACATTGCTATTAGGTTCCGGTCGATTTGGAGTAGATTATTGGATTGCTAAAAAACTAAAATAAGATGAAAAAGTATTTAATTGTCGCATTAGCTCTCGTAGTAATAAGTTTAAGTAGCTGTGTTCAAAAAACGCAATTTCGAACGGTAGTTTTTACACTCAATGTTTCAGGAGTTCCAAACATAAAAACGGTTGGAATTCGCGGCTGGGATAGTCCGCTTTCTTGGGACAAAGATTATCCTATGAAGGAAATTGTGAAAGACAGCTTGTATCAAGTTACCATTTCCGGTAGAACGGGCAGATTATACACCGAAATGAAATTTTCAATCAATGGTCAATTGGAAGAGAACATTTCAGATAATCGTCAAATCTACTTTAGTGATAAAGACACAACTTTTTATAAAGCTAAATTTAATATTATGGAAGAGAAGCGTAAAAAGTAATATTAATATGATCAGTTACTTTTCGTTTTTAACACTCTTAAATTTCAAATATTGAAAGACCGCAAATAAACAAAGAACAATTTCTCCGAGCGTACCCAGCGAAAACAATATCGATCCCCAACCGTCAACAGTCAGACTAATGATTCGTCCGGTTGCTAGTCCGCCCATAAATAGTATTTGTGACAAGGTAGCGGCTTTCCATAAATTGGGTCTTAGCATTCCGACAATCCAAAACAGAGCGAAAGCGAGATACAATCCCATGATGGCTCGGAAAACGTTGGACAGATCTGGCGTTTGTACTTGAAAGTCGAAAAGTTTTGGTAAGACCGTAGTTGGTGAAAGACCATAGACTAGTGCTGCTGCTATAACAATTACGCTCGACAGCAATAAATGGACATTCTGTTGGATTGAATTCTGTTCCATGATTTCAAATATACAAAAGAATTGAATTGGAACGGATTGCCCTAGCCCCGATAGTAGAGGAAATCCTTTTTTATAATCCTTTCGGAGTTTTGACCTCTGGAAGAATTATAAAAAAGATTGTAACGGACAGCGGGAAATAGCTCCCAAGACTTCGACTGCCCTCAGTCTGACAATTAAACGTTATCGATTTCCAATTGCACTTGTTCCCATTCTTCAAGCAATTTGTCTAGCTCGGCTTTTTTCTTGTTGTACGCCATAAAAAACGAGGCGTCTTCGATATGTTTGTCGTAATTCGACGCTAAAGCTTTGTCGTCGTTTTGAATATCTCGTTCGAGTTGTTTGATGTTGCTTTCTACTTTACTTAAGCGGTTTTGCAATGCTTTCCCTTTCTTTTGATCTTCGTAGGAAAGTTTAGAATTTTCTTTTGGAGCTTCTTTTTTTGCAATGTCTTTTTTCTCGACTTCACGCATATTTTCTAGGTTGCGTTGTTCTAGGAAGTAGTTGATGTCACCTAGGTATTCTTTGATTTTTTGGTCTTTGAATTCATAGACGATATTCGACATCCCTTGTAAGAAATCACGATCGTGGGAAACTAAGAGAAGTGTTCCTTCGAATTTTTGAAGTGCTGCTTTGAGTACATTTTTTGATTTGATATCGAGGTGATTGGTAGGCTCATCCATTAGCAATACGTTGATGGGTTGCAACAATAATTTACACAAAGCCAAACGGTTTCTTTCTCCTCCTGAAAGTACTTTTACTTTCTTTTCTACATCGTCGCCACGGAAAAGAAATGAACCTAACATATCGCGCACTTTGGATCGATTGGTGTCTGTTGCGGCATCTTCCATAGTGCGTAACAGGGTGATTTCTCCGTCGAGATATTCTGCTTGGTTTTGGGCGAAGTAGCCGACTTGTACGTTGTGCCCGAGTTTGATGGTACCTTGGAATTCAAATTCATGAACAATTGCTTTGATGAACGTAGATTTTCCTTGACCATTTTGACCAACGAAAGCTATTTTGCTACCGCGTTCTACCAATAATTCGATGTCTTTTAGGATGGTTTTGTCTCCGTATTTTTTGGTAACATGTTCTGCTTCGATTACTACTTTTCCGGGTACTTTAGAAACTGGAAAGGAAATGTTCATGACAGAATTGTCGTCTTCATCTACTTCGATACGTTCTACTTTATCGAGCTTTTTGATGAGCGATTGCGCCATGGATGCTTTGGATGCTTTGGCACGAAACTTCTCAATGAGTTTTTCTGTTTCTTCAATTTTCTTGGCTTGATTCTTTTGAGTTGCCAATTGCTTTTCGCGGATTTCGTGACGCAGTTCTAAATATTGGGAATACGGTTTGTTGAAATCATAGGCTTTTCCTAGAGAAATTTCGATGGTTCTGTTGGTCACATTATCGAGAAACATCTTATCGTGCGAGACGATTACGACTACTCCAGGATAGTTGCGTAGGAAACTTTCCAACCAAATAATACTTTCGATATCGAGGTGATTGGTAGGCTCATCTAATAGTAGAATATCGTTGGCTTGTAAAAGAAGTTTGGCTAATTCGATACGCATTCTCCAACCGCCTGAAAAAGTTTCCGTAAGGTTGTTGAACACTTCTCTTTTGAATCCTAATCCAAGAAGAATTTTTTCGGTGTCTCCCACATAATTATAACCGCCGAGCAATTCGAAACGATGCGTGAAATCTGAAAGATCTTCTATAACTTGAGAATATTCTTCGCTTTCGTAATCGTTTCTGGTTACCAATTGATGATTGATATCTGCTAAGCGTTTCTCCACTTCTTTAATATCGGTGAATGCCTGATAAGCTTCTTCGAGTACGGTTCTTCCTTGTTCAAAATCGATATCTTGTCGAAGAAAACCGATTTTCACTTCTTTTTCGGTAGCAATACTTCCGGAGTCTGGCATCATATCTTTGGCTAGTATTTTTAGCATTGTAGATTTTCCAGCTCCATTTTTCCCTACTAATCCTACTCGATCACCAGCTCCCATTCTAAAGGTTACTTCTTCAAATAAATAAGTTCCACCAAAGGAAACGGACAGATTGTGTATGTTTAGCATATAATTGTGACAATTGTTACATTAGAAACTTCAACAAAGGAATACATTTGTTGAAAATTTTTGCAAATGTTAAAAAAAGGATCCAAACTAAATAGTATTTTAACAGGAACTTGTCCGAGATGTCAGAATGAGAGTATGTATGAAGACAAAAACCCGTTACACTTTCAAAAAGTATTAAAAATGAATGATTATTGTAGCCATTGTGGATTGAAATATCAAATCGAACCTTCCTTTTTTTATGGAGCTATGTATGTAAGTTATGCTTTAAATGTAGGTTTAGGAATTGTAGTTTTTTTAATTACCTTTTTACTATTAAAATTGAATTTAAAAACTTCTTTCATTTCTATAATAAGTTCGATGATTATTCTCTCTCCATACGTATTAAGATGGTCTAGAAACATCTATATTAATATGTTTGTTTCCTATGATCCAAAAACAAAAAAGTAATTACTTTTTTTTATAGAATCTATTGATATTAATTTCTGGTTTTAATGGAGTTCCAAATTCGATATGGTCAAATAACTCTTTTGCCATGGATGGCCCGAGCATGACACCACGAGTTCCAAGTCCGTTTAGAATATGTATGTTTTTAAAATCGGGATGAGTTCCAATCAGAGGTTTCCTGTCTTTAACCGTTGGGCGTATTCCGGCATAATGCGAAATAATTTCAAAATCGCAGGTTAAAATTTCTTTTATTCTGTCGATTAACTCTTGTTTGCCTTCTTTTGTTGGTGTATTTGTTTTGTCGTTCCAATTATAAGTGGCACCTACTTTAAATAATTGGTTTCCTAATGGAAGAATAAAAACGCTTGTGTTTATTATAAGATCTAAACTTAATTCAGGCGCTTTAATGATTAGTAATTCTCCTTTAACTCCATCAAGTGGCAATTCTTTAAAAAATGGATTCTGATGCATTCCAAATCCTTCAGCGAAGACGATTTGTTTTGCTAAGATATCTTTGTATTGAATAATTCCATTTTTAATTTCTAAAAGGCAATAATCAAAATTTTCAATTCGATAACTATTTCGACTTTGCAAGTATAATTTATAGTTTTCTAATAAAGAATCCACCTCTACATAACCTGTATGATTAACCTCTCCATAATCATAAGGAGAATCTATTCCTTTAATTTTGATTTTTTTTAGTTGAGTAGCTAAAAAAGTTGATAATTCAACTCTATCAGATGCTATAAACCAATTATTTTGTTCTTCTATCGAGAAGAATTTTCTAAGTATAGGCTTTTTGAAGTCAAATTTTAGATGCAATTTTGTTTCTAGATTTTTATAAAACTCATCTAATAGTTGAAGTTGATTTTGTGCATCCCAAACTGGAGTAAATCTTTTTAGTATAACTGGATTGTACAAGCCCGCAGCAACTTTAGAGGAAGATTTTTGACCACAATCAATAACGAAAATCTTTTTGTTGTTGAGCAACGCAGTTTCAGCAAATGAGATACCTGCAAGTCCAGAGCCAATAATTAAATAATCTACCATCGTGTAAAAATAAAAAACTCCTATCGAAATGATAGGAGTTTGTATTTATAAATGAAATCAAATTAATAATTCCACATATCTTGTTCGAAATCTCTAATTTTGTCTTTGACACGTTCGGATTCCAGTAATTGCATTTGAGAATTTTCTTTCATGTATTGTGCAATTTCCCTATCTCCATAGACATTTTCTTCTTTGTAAATTACTGCATTAAAACGCCTTGAATTCAACAAATGATCAAATGTAAATGGCATTGCCGAATTTCTATCGTTAAAAGCTTTAGCTTCGTGTAAAACATCCCTAATTGCAGGGAAATAAACCCAAAACAATTCAATAACATCCGGATTATCTGCTCCTATATCTCTTGCTTCAGGAGAGACAGGGCAAATACCTAGCAAACGATATTTCAATTCGCTTTGTCTTTTATCAAAATACCAATATCCTTTGATTTTATATCCTGATATATCTTGAGCTGTTAAATCTTTAGTATTGATATACTGTGGATCTAGAATTTTTGTTCCAGCTTTATAATCGTCAAAATAATTGTTTATTTCATCAATACCAGCTTGGGTTGTGTCGATATACTTAAATGAAGATTGCATATCTTTAAGCGTCTTCTTGGTATTGAAATAATCATCGGCATAAACTTCTGTGATAGCACCTTTTTTTATACCATTTAGTAAAACATTAAAAAGTGCGCGTCTATCTTTACCGATATTAGCGGTATCAATTGGATAGTATAATGGGAAATTGATTCTCTCATCCACATCAATAAATTCCCATATTGTTTTTCCCATTAATACGTCTCTATCATGAACATATCCGTAAGCTAATGGTTTGTCATTATCAGAAATTAATTGAGCAGGTGTTTTCTTTCCTATTTCATCAGGTGTTTTTGCATTAAGCAAATTTGACTGAGCAGATGCATGAAATGTCCCTGCAGAAAAAAGGATTATCGATAAAAAATTTCTTATATTCATCTTTATATATTGAAAATTAACTAAATGAGTAATAAAACGAATTAACAATCATTTATTGTATTTCGTAAATTACTGGAGCACATTTACCAGTAACTATATTTGCACTTACACCAACGATTTTAGTTTTAATATCGTATATAGTTATTTGATCTCCCCTACCAGCTCTTGCTAAAGCAGTTTTACATTGTCCATTAACTCTGTCTCCACTTACTATAATAGCAGCCTGACCAGGCACTTTAAAAGTAAATTGTGTAACTTGGAAATTTAAGTCATACAAAAAATCAGGTAATTTTGCCGAAATTTGTGAAACTTCAAGACGAGATTTTGCTCCTTTATCATTTCCTATAGTTCCTCCAATAGCACCTTGAGGACCTGGGATATTTTTGATTCTAAATATTTTTTTATCTGAAACTTTAGATTTATCTGGTAATTCTCCATTTACACTTACAGTAACTTCAGTACCTGAACCAGGATTAAGATTGTATTGACCTGGTTTTGCACCTTTAGACAATCCAGCTGCAGAAGCAACTACTTTATTGTCAGAAATACCTGCGAATGAAATTGTCATAGGGTTAGGCAAACCTCTATAAACAACATTCATTTTATCAGCAGAAATATTGGCTGAATTAGGTCTTGGTACTACAACATAATTTCCTTTAATTGGTAAACTAACCACTTTCCCATTCTCATCAAAATTGAAAGAACCAGTAATTTCGTGTTCTCCCACAGCACCTGCACCAAAAGAAAATTCAGCTTGACCAGCAGTTGCTTTTACAGATGATCCATTAACAATAACTGACTTTGCAACTAATGTAGGATCAAATTTACCAAGTATGATTTTCCCTTTTACAGCTTCACCTTGAAAGAAAGCCGTTTTTTCAGGAACCACAATCGGTTGGTATGCCGTAAGTGATGCTGCTGCAACTAAGTCTGATTGAAACATTCCTGTCATTACATCACTTTCAGTTGTTTTGATATCTGCTTGCAATTGTGTCAATTTAGTAACTGAAGCAATTAAAGGGAAATGATGATAATTGTAATCTAACCAAGAAATTTTAGCTTCCGCTTTTTCAGAATACACGGCATTGGTAGCAAATCTTTTTTCAATTTTTTTCATTTCTGGTTCAGCTATAGAGCTTCCACCTATTGCTTTTATCTGACCTGCAAAACCTTGTATTTTAGCTAAAAACTCTTTAGCTTTAGGAGATTCCTTATCTCCAACATAAAACATATTGTCAATTTGATCACTTTTATCCATTTGTTCACATGGATAATTTCCTTCTTTATCTTTTGGAAATTCCTTTGTAATCTGAGTTTTAATACCTTCTAAATAATCACTAAATTCCTTACAGACAACTCTTATTTTCTCTACCTTAGTTTTCTTATCTCCATATTGACCTGGTTGATCAGAAGCTTTCTGAGCTAACTGTAGAAACGAAGATTCATTTCTAGTGTCAGTAATTGAGTTAGATTCCACAATTTTTGTATTCAAAATTCCAAAAGCAGATAATACTTCTTTGGACATATTTAATGCTAACATCGCGATGAAAACCAAATACATCAGGTTAATCATCTTCTGTCTAGGGGTTAATTTTCCTCCTGCCATTTTTTTCTAATTAAGTTTGTTTTGTTTCTATTAAAAATGTAGTGAGATACTAATTCCCTTTGTTACTCATTGCTGAAAGCATTCCTCCATAAACATTGTTCAACGAAGACAAGTTTGAAGTCAATGATTGCATTTGATCTTTTAATTTTAAGTTGTTTTCAGCAACTTCGTTATTGATTTGTGCATTTCTAGAAGCACTATCCAATTGAATTTTATACAAACTGTTTAAAGACTCCATTTGAGCTGCAGCTAGCGTTAATTCTTCACTATATTTCTTAGTAGCTGCAATACCATCTACCGCTGGTGCAATACCTTTAGCAGCTGATTCAAAGTTTTTAATACTATTTCCTAAACTTGACATTAATTCTCCATCAATTTTAGCTTCTTTAAGCATAGCGTCTAATTTTTGAGATAATAATCCTTGTGCTTCTTTTGGATCTTCTTTTTTAGCATCTTTTTTTCTAGCTTCACCATTTGCTAGTTCAGGATAAACTAATGTCCAATCTAATTCATCATCAACTGGCTCAAAAGCAGATAAGCCAAAAATAAGTGCCTCTGTTACAAGTCCTATTGTTAACATTAAGTTACCTGTTATAAAGCCAAACTCTATGTGAGTAATTTTGAATAATGCTCCGATAATTACGATTGCCGCTCCCATACCGTAAGCGAAATTCATTGCTTTTTTGCTTAATAATGCCATAATAAAAAAAATTTAGTTAGTTAAGTTAATGTATATTTAGTTGGTTAATTAATTATTTTTTAGCTACTTTACCTGTAGAAACAGTACCCATATAATCTTGTACAGTTCTAAAACCAATATAACTTCTTGCAGTGTCTGCATATTCAAAATCACGTGTACTTACTTGAAGAAAATAGGCTACATCCTTCCACGATCCTCCACGAACAACTTTACGCATGTTTTTTGAATCTGGTACGTTAGGGTTCATAGTTGATACATATTCATATGCACCAGCGTCATATGAAGAATCAGTCCATTCAGAAACATTTCCAGCCATATTATATAAGTTGTAACCATTTGGTTCAAATGATTTTGCTTCAACAGTATACAATGATTGATCTGCAGCATAATCCCCACGATTTGGTTTAAAATTAGCCAAGAAACAACCTCTGTCATTTTTAGTATAAGGACCACCCCAAGGGTATGCCCCTGATTGAAGACCTCCTCTAGCTGAATATTCCCATTCTGCTTCAGTAGGTAATCTAAAAGAATTCGTCAAATCTCTTCCCTTCTTTTTAGACTTGATATATGTATTCTTTTTTAAAGTTCTCCATGCACAAAATGCTTTAGCTTGTTTCCAATTTACACCAACAACTGGATATTCCGAATAAGCTTGATGCCACAAATAATCATTATGCATCGGTTCATTATATGAATATGCGAAATCTTTAATCCAAACTGTTGTATCAGGATAAACTTTAGTTTGTTCAGTTTTAATAAAGTCTTTTCTTTTTCCTGTTTTAGCTTTTGCTGCTGCTTGAATATCCATCCAAGAAAAACGGAATTTTAATTTATTTACGTCTACAGTTCTTAATCCATTAAAAGACTCCGCAACAGGCAAATACATAGTGTCCATAACTTCAGTATAATATTCATCTGGATATTTAGAAGTGTCTTTTATTAATTTTACTTTTCTATTTAATTTTCTTCCTGCATACGGATCATCATCTGTACCAACACTGTAATAGTTTTCATACATATATTTATCATAGGCAGTCATCTTTGCAGGATCCGCATCGTTAAAAGCAAAATCACCTATACTTCCTGAACTCTTTCCTCCTTTACCACCTTTAGTAGCACCAGCAGTTCCTCCGCCCCCAACTTCATCAGCTAGAATTGCTAAACGAACTCTTATGGTTGAATCTTTAACCCATTCAACAAATTCACGGTATTCACTATTTGTAATTTCTGTTTCATCCATATAAAATGACCTAACAGTAACTGTTTTTGTTGGAGCATCTTGAACATTTGCCAAATCATCATCTGATTTACCCATAATAAACGAACCGCCTGGCACCAAAGTCATTCCATACGGCTTTTCTGGATGCCATTTTTTACCTTTAACTCCTACCAATTCACCTTTATCGCTCGAGCCTCCACAGCCGACCAACATAGCTAATATTACTGAAAATGAAATGAATTTCTTCATATATATTGGGTTATGTATGTATTAATATTTTAAGGGCGTAAACCTATTTATTATTTTTCAAAAAAGCAATTAAATACTATTAAAATTTAAAATCAATAATTTCATTCTTTTAATTCACATTTCAAAAATAGAATTAATTATGAATGCGGAAAAATATTTTATCGATAAAATACAAATAAAATCGATAAAATACACAAATTGTTGTTATATGTAGGAAAAAACTCAAGTAAAAACAACGATTTAAAATGTGTATTTTACAAATAAACTATATAGTATTTTTTCGCTGAGCTTTCCACCATCTTTCAGGCAATTCTTGGTTACATGCTTTTAAATATTCATCATAAGAACAAGGTAACAACGTACTTTTTTTTAATTTAGTATTGGTAGTTGATAAAAACGGAATTTCTATCCACCATCTATCTGTTTTATGACTTTTATAAAAAATTAATTCTTCTTCCTCAAAAGGAATAATATATTTTATATAATTTTCTTTACTCCCAAATGGATATTCATTAGAACGATAATGAAATCCTTCGATAAAATACCATATAATTTGAGCCATTAATTGTGACTCTTGCTCAGAATCATAATGGTTGAAAAGTCCGATAAGAGAAACTTTATCACTCAAGCCAGCATATCTTGCCAACGAACAAATTTCCTTTCCTGAAAATCCATTAGGTGTAAAGTTAATAAAATTTCCTGAATCTGAAGACATCACAGAATTTAAATCTACACTTACAATATCAGCATCTCTTAATATCGGTTCCGCAATAGAAATAGAATTTGAAATATCGCCTAAACGAAAAGCATCAAAAAATAATTTTTCAATTAAATCAATTTCTTCTTGTGAATTATAATAAGTTTGATAACCTAAATTACAATAATTAAAAAGGTTGTTTGGCTCCTCTAAAATTATTTTGGTTAAATAAGAAGAAGCTGATAACACATCACTTTCTTTACCAAAATCAAACTTACTGTCAATAGATACTAAATTTACCATTTGCTCCAATCCGTCATAAGCTCTATACAAAGCATATGTCAAATCTTGTGAACCACCTATTACAATTGGAAGAATGTTTCTTTTGATAAGTGACGCTAATATTTCTTGCAAAGCGAAATAAGTATCCTTCCTCGTATTCCCAGGAAGTATATTTCCTAAATCCGCTATTGAAGTTTCCCAATTACCTGGATATAATGAATACAATTCTTTTCTAATATGCTTTAAATCAATAATTGAATTATCTTGGTTTATTTCTATAACGCCAATAATTGCAATTCGAATTTTAAATAGATCAGGAAAATTTTCAAAATTGTGAAAAACTACTTTACTTCCTAATTGTTGCGAAGACAATCCTTCAATAAAACTTTCAATTTCTTTATCGTTTGGTTCAAGAAAATTAAATTCCATTTTTTATTTCTTTTTATTTGGAGTAGTTTTTTTTGCGGGAACTTTCTTTACTGTCGCTTTTTTGATCGGAGTTTTCTTTTCAATTAAATCTTGTACTAGAGCTAACGTAAGTTTTGATGCATCAATATCTTTACTCAATTCAATTTTTAGTTTCCCTTTTGTAATAATAGACCTTCCCCAACGAGCTTTTTCAACAAGTATTCCTTCTTCTTCCCAATTGTGAACTACTTTGTCTATGTCTTTTTGAAGCTTATCTTCTATCAATGCCTCAACATCAGATTGAGATAAAGCATCAAAATTATATTTCTTGCTTACATTAATAAATATACCATTCCATTTGATAAATGGCCCAAAACGTCCAATTCCTTTTTGCACTCCTAAATTTTTATAGGTGGCAATTGGCGCGTCTGCTTTTACTTTTTCATTAATTAATTCTTGTGCACGTTCCATTGAAATATCTAATGGATTTTCTCCTTTTGCCAATGAAATAAAGACACTCCCATAACGAACATAAGGACCAAAACGACCATTATTTACTTCTACTTCTTCACCATTATAAACGCCTAAATTTTTAGGCAATAAAAACAAATTCAAAGCATCTTCTAAAGTAATATTTCCAATGTTTTGATCTGACATTAAACTTGCAAACTTTTTATCTTCATCATCGGCTTCTCCAATTTGAGCCATCGGACCAAATTTACCAAGTCGAACACTTATTGGTTTTCCAGATTTTGGGTCAATTCCTAATATTCTTTCTCCGCTTTCTCTTTCAGCATTAGCTTCAACTTCAACAACATTGGGATGAAATTTATTATAAAAATCTTGCATCATTTTTTCCCAGTTCACATTCCCTTCCGCAATTTCATCAAAATCTTTTTCGACTTTTGCTGTGAAATTATAATCCAAAATATTTCCGAAATTCTTTACTAAGAAATCAGTCACAATAGTTCCAATATCCGTTGGCACTAATTTTCCTTTATCTGAACCGGTATTTTCTTTCAATACTTGTTCATTGACAACTCCAGATTTTAAGGAAATTTGTGTATAAGTTCTTTCTTGCCCTTCTAAGTTCCCTTTTTCAATATACGTTCTATTGATAATTGTAGAAATCGTTGGTGCATACGTAGAAGGTCTTCCAATTCCTAATTCTTCAAGTTTCTTAACTAAAGCCGCTTCTGAATACCTCGCTGCTGCGCGAGTATATCTTTCAGTTGCAGTCATATAATTGTTAAGCAAATTTTCATTGATTTTCATAGCTGGCAACATGCCTTCTTGCTCGTCTTCATCCTCATCATTGCCTTCAAGATACACTTTTAAAAACCCTTCAAAAAGTAAGACTTCACCTGATGCAGCAAAAATTTCATTATGCTTATTTGCTTTAACTTTTATATTGGTTCGCTCTAATTCCGCATCACTCATTTGAGAGGCTAAAGTTCTTTTCCAAATCAATTCGTAAAGTCGCGCTTGATCTCTATCTATGCTAACCGATTGACGTGACATATCCGTTGGTCGTATCGCTTCGTGAGCTTCTTGTGCCCCTTTACTTTTCGTTGCAAAAACTCTAGGCTTTGAAAACTTAGCACCATACGATTTAACAATCTCAGCTTGTGCAGCATCCAAGGCGTCTTTCGAAAGATTTACACTATCCGTTCTCATATACGTTATCAATCCCGCTTCGTATAAACGTTGCGCTAATTGCATCGTAATTCCAACAGGCAAATACAATTTCCTAGCGGCTTCTTGTTGTAATGTTGAAGTTGTAAATGGTGCAGCAGGGGATTTTTTTGCGGGTTTAGTATCAATTTCAGATACTTTAAAAGTGGCTCCTATATTCGATTGTAAAAAAGATTCTGCTTCTTTTTTTGTAGTGAAATTTTTTGGCAATTTGGCTTTAAATGTCTTTCCTGCTTCATTGGTAAATTCACCTACTACAGAATAAGAAGCGACAGGTTTAAAGTTTTGAATTTCACGTTCTCTCTCTACAATTAGTCGAACTGCAACCGATTGTACTCTTCCTGCTGACAAACCTCCTTTGACTTTTCTCCACAAAACAGGGGATAATTCGTAACCAACTAATCGGTCTAAAACACGACGTGCTTGTTGCGCATTGACCAAATTATAATCTATTACTCTAGGGTTTTCAATGGCTTTTAAAATTGCTGTTTTGGTAATTTCGTGAAAAACGATTCGCTTTGTTTTACTTTTATCTAGTTTTAATTCCTCCGCCAAATGCCAAGAAATAGCTTCTCCTTCTCGATCCTCATCGGAAGCCAACCAAACCATATCGGCATTCTTTGCTAAAGTTTTAAGTTTGGAAACCAATGCTTTTTTATCGGCAGATACTTCATATTTAGGCTTGAAACCATTGGCAACATCTACCCCAATTTCTTTGGAAGGCAAATCAGCAATGTGGCCATAACTTGATTCTACTTGATAGTCACTTCCTAGAAATTTTTCGATTGTTTTCGCCTTAGCTGGTGACTCCACGATCACTAAATTCTTTGCCATACTATTATATTTACTATGTCTTTTTAAACCTTTAACAGTTTTATGCTTTGGGCAAAAGTAGGTAGTTTTTTTTAAATTCCATTTTTGATTTGAAATTATAACCATAATTAAAAATAGATAACTATACAATTCCTATCTAAATGTTAGAATATCGTGATTTAAAAGTAACTGTCGTTAAACGTGTTTTTTTACACTTTATCGGATAAAACAATTCTGTTTTTAACATTCATTTTAGAATTCATATTCTTGTACTATAAATCCTTTTTATGAAAAAATTACTATTGATGTTGCTATTCCCTGTTCTTGTTTTCTCGCAAACTAATGAGGAAAAAAAAAGAATCATCTCTCAATCCAATATAAAAACCCTAAAAGCTATTGCGCAGAAAAGTAGCTTTCAATTTAATGAAAACAAAAGAAAGGCTCAAGAACTAGCAAAAATCAAGAATTGGCCTTTGTTTACTTTCAAAGATAGTATCTATTCTGAGTTAATAGGAGTTACGTTAGATTTAAAGCCAATTTATTATTCTACATATAACGAAGGAGCAGGTTTAACTTCAAGAGCTAACAAATTATACACAGGTGGTAGTCTAGGTCTGAACATCAATGGAGAAAACATGACAGCTGCTGTTTGGGATGCTGGATCTGGTATGCCAAGCCACGAATTGTTTAGCGGTAGGTTGCAATTGATGGATAATTCTCCTAATACTCATTATCACTCCGCTCATGTTGCAGGAACTATAATTGGTTCTGAATTATTTCAAAACGGTAGTGCTAGAGGAATGGCTTATAAAGGAAATGTAAAGTCTTATGATTGGAATTCTGATATCGAAGAAGTGGCAATAGCCGCATCAAATGGTTTGCTTTTGTCCAATCACTCCTACGGAAGAAACCCCTATAGCTTAGAAACGTACCAATGGGGAAAATATGACGAACAAGCTCAAAATCTAGACGAGATTATGTTCAACGCGCCCTATTATCAATTTGTTTGTGCCGCTGGAAACAGTCGAATATATGATGTTAATACCATTAAGAATGGTTACGATTTGTTATCAACCCATGCAACAAGCAAAAACGGAATAACTGTAGCGGCAGTTTATGAACTCCAAAATTACACTGGTGCAAATTCTGTAATCATGTCTGAATTTAGTAGTTGGGGATCTACTGATGACGGTAGAATTAAGCCAGACATTTCAGCCAAAGGAGTAGATACTTTTTCCGCTATTGACACGTCAAACAGTTCATACGACATCCTTTCAGGAACGTCTATGGCATCGCCCAGTGTTGCAGGTACTTTACTTCTGTTTCAACAGTATTACAAACAGTTGAATAACTCTTTCATGAAAGCTTCAACTTTGAAAGGTTTGATGATTCATACTGCTGATGAAGCTGGAACTTCACCAGGTCCAGATTATAAATTTGGTTGGGGATTAATCAATGCTGAAAAAGCGGCAGATGTTATTACGAAAAACCAAACACAATCCTTTATTTTTGAGAATACGTTAACACAAAATGAGACCTATACATTTTCTGTAAACGCCCTAGGAACAGAACCTTTGATTGCAACTTTATGCTGGACTGACCCGAAAGGAAATTTACCAAGTACTACAAATGACGATCCTGCTCCAAACTTAATCAATAATTTAGACATAAAAATAATACAAAACGACACGACTCATTTGCCATGGAAATTAAACGGTTCAAATGTTACTAATCCAGCAATAAAAGGTGATAATAATGTTGATAATGTTGAAAAATCCGAAATTGAGAATCCATCGGGTAGTTATTTAATAACCGTTACTCATAAAGGAAATTTACTCAATAATCTTCAGAATTACAGTTTAATAATTTCAGGCGTATCCGCAAGAGATTTTTGGACTACCACTTTGCAAAATACAAAATCAATTTGTTTAGGCACAGCTACCATCACCTATGATTTTGCATTACTCACTAAATTTAATTTTAATGAAACGGTAACTTTTAGCACCATTAATTTACCTAATGGTATTTCCGCTGTATTCAATCCTGCCACAATGAATTCCGCAGGGAATTTCGGTATGACACTCACTAATTTAACCTCGTTATCTCCTGGAAATTATACATTTACTGTGAAAAGCGAAACAACAACCGACAGTTTCGAAACTCAAATCGTACTATCGGTTTTATCTCCAAATATAGCTGTTAGTACTTTAATCCAGCCTGGAATTAACTCTAATAGTATCGAATTACCAACTGTTTTTAATTGGGCTTCTGATACAAACGCTCAATTATATGACATTCAAATTTCGAGTGATTCTAATTTTAATACTATTGTTGAAGAAGCAACTGTCTCTCAAAATACCTTCACCTCTTCTACGTTGATTAATAATTCCATTTATTACTGGCGTGTCCGATCAAAAAATAGCTGTAATATTGGAGAATACTCGCTTCCATTTAATTTTTCAACTGTATGCAAATTACCAGTCAATATTGTTTTAAATAGTGCCACGACTACTGGCGCAGTAATTAGTTGGACCGATAATTCTGCTCCAAATTCTTGGGAAATCGAAATTGTCCCTCAAGGCACAAATCCTAGCGGGACAGGTACTATCGTGACGAATAATTCATTTACTTTTAGCTCACTCGACCCAAACTCATGTTATGAATTTTACATAAGATCAAATTGTGGAACAGGAACTTCAAGTTGGACAGAACCGTTCTTATTTTGTACACAACCAGATTATTGCGCTGGAGATCATTTTTACGATACTGGTGGCCCGAATGGGAATTATAGAAACTTTGAAAACTATATTAAAACTATAAATCCAGATATTGCTGGAAACCGAGTTAAAGCAATATTTAATTCTTTTAATATCGAGTCTGGTTGGGACTATCTTACTGTCTATAATGGGCCAAGTACATCTTCTCCAATCCTCTTTTCTGCAACTGGATCCTATATCCCAAACACACTAGCCTCAACGCATCCTAGTGGTACTTTAACGTTTAGTTTTTACTCCGACAACGTAGTAAATACTGCTGGTTGGGATGCCACGATAGTTTGTGAACCTTTACCTGCTTGTCCTATTACTCCAACACAAAGTAGCTTGGTAAGTGCTTCGTTCAATTCCGCAATATTAAATTGGCAAGAAAATTCTAATTTTACTTCGTGGGAAATCGAGATTGTACCTCATGGAACTAACCCATTAGGGTTCGGTGTAATTACAACAAGCAAACCATACACGGCATCAAATTTAACTTCCAATTCACAATATGACTTTTATGTCCGATCTATCTGTAGCAATGGGAATTCTGACTGGTCAGTGCCGTTAGTTTTTGAAACAAAAGCAAACTATTGCGGAGGAGATCATTTTATGGATTCTGGAGGTTTAAATGGTGATTACCCACTATATGAATATAAATCAACTATCATAAGTCCAGACAATGTTGGCGACAGAGTAAAACTTACTTTCAATTCATTCCAGTTAAATAATTATGCCTCTTTTACGATTTACAATGGCACCAATTCAAACGCACCAATTTTGTTTAGTAGTAACGGGAGTAATGCTCCAAACGTCGTATCAGCCACAAATTTGGCAGGAGTATTAACAGTAGAATTTTTTGTCAGTAGTAATGTTACTGCAAGCGGATGGGATGCAACAATAATTTGCGAACCCCTACCACCTTGTCCAAATCCGCCTTCTTACATTTATCTTTTAAATCGTACTACTACATCTGTAACATTTAATTGGGAAGAAAATTCAAATGCATCCTCTTGGCAAGTTGAAGTTGTCCCACATGGAACTTCACCAACTGGAATCGGCTTGCCAACATCAAACAACCCTTTTACGAAGTCTGGATTAACATCAAACACTTGGTACGACTTTTATGTAAGATCACAATGTAGTAACGGCAATTCCGACTGGACTGGCCCATATGTTTTTCATACGGAAGCTAATTATTGTGCAGGCGAACATTTTTATGATGAAGGTGGCCCCAATGGCAATTATCCAAGTTATAACTCACAAAACAAAACCATATATCCCATTGGAACTGGCAATAGAATCAAAGCAATTTTCAACTCATTTATAATAAATAGCAACACAACATTTAAAGTATATAATGCTACAA
>JAYVZG010000090.1:0-2995 GCA_043783565.1 Flavobacterium sp.
AACAAATCTTCAACTGTGCATATTTCTCCTGTGGTATCCAGTTTTTCTTGAAGATAATCCCTAGCAAATTCTGGTATCCAAACCGTATCAAAATGTTGGGCAAGCTCTTTAGACAATGTTGTTTTCCCAGTACTTTCGGGTCCAAACATGGCTATTTTTATGATATTGGTTTGTAATTGTTTAAGATTTTCTTCCATTCTATATAAGCTGAAACAGCTAAAATTGTAAAAATTATATATTGTAAAGACAACATTCCTAATCCACGATAAGCATATAAAGGAACTACAATGATATCACCTACTATCCAAAGAGTCCAATTCTCTATTTTTTTAAGAGCCATATACCACATGCCTGTGAAAAATATACCTGAAGCAAGAATGTCAATATAATTGTCGGGGTTTATTTTGTAATCCCAGATTTTATAGACTGCGAAAACTACAAAAATTGAAATAAAAAACAATACTATTCCAAATATTTTTTCATTAAAATTGGTTCTAGATATTGATAGTACAGCAATATTATCTTTTTTTTGAGCCCATTGATACCAACCATAAATACTCATGATTGAAAAATACCCATTGATAATCATGTCTCCTAAATAGCCAGCAACATATAATAAATAGGATGTAATTATGGTTGCAATTAAGCCTGTTGGATACACTAATATATTTTCTTTTTTAGCCAGCCAAACACTCCATATTCCAAACACAAAAGCAAGGAATTCTAATACAATATGAAGTACAGACGTGTTTTGATAAGCATTTAAAAAAAAATCTACCATCCTAATTATGCATTAAAAAAATTCAAATCTAATTCAAAAGCAGTTCCGACAACTACGATATCAGCTCCGGCTTCATGTGCTTTTTCGATTCCTTTTTTGTTATTTATTCCGCCACCTACTAGTAATGGAATTGACGTATTCATCGAAACTAAAGTAATCATTTCTAGTGGAACTGTTTGTTTGGCTCCACTTCCAGCTTCTAAATAAATTAATTTTTTACCCAACATTTCTCCCGCTTGAGCTGTTTGCAGTACATAATTCGGATTGTTTCTGTTTAATGGCTTTGTTTTACTAACTCTAGAGACAGCTGTTTCTTGTCCGCTTTCAATTAAAATATAACCCGTTGGAATAATTTCTAAATTCGTTTTTTTGAGAATTGGCACCGCATTTATTTGATGTTCTATTAAATAATCTGGGTTTCTACCAGAGATTAAGGACAAAAACAATATCCCGTCAGCTTTGTCTGATATTTGAGATGGATTGCCAGGAAAAAGGAGTATTGGCAAATTTATTTCGTTTTTTAATTGTTGAATTAAATCGTCTAAAATGTTGTTTTCAACACTGCTACCGCCAACAAAAACATGTGTAGCGGGAGAATCATTTATTTTTTGTGATAATAGAGCAACATTACTAAGTTCGGTTTTGTCGGGGTCGATTAAAATCGCTAATAATTTGCGTTTTTGAGCTTTCGCATCGAGTATGTCTTGGTATAGATTTTTCATTATTTTTCAAATGCGAAAACTAAAGTATAATTTTCTATTTCTTCAAAAAAGATTTCATAATTTATTTGAATAGTACCAAAATTCAAAACAGCTTTTGTTTTTTTCGTTGTCAAATCAAAAATATCGACTTGAATATGATCATTAAAACTAATACCTGGTTCGTTTCTAATTTTAAAAATGGCTTCTTTAACACCCCAAATTACTGTCAATTGTCGAATATAGGAATTCTTAACTGAAGTATTTAAAAACCCAAATTCGTTTTTTGCAAACTTATGGGCAATTGTAGTTATTTTTTCACGTTGCATTTCTAAATCAATACCACAATTTTCATCACTTAAAATAATCGATGAAAATTCATGGGAATGCGAAACAGAAATATGTTTACCGTCAGACAAGTGGGGCTTCCCGAATTCATCATAATACAAATCGAAATCTGAATAGTTTTTTTCTTGCAATAATTTCCGAACACTTAAATAACCACGTTGTTGTGAAGCAGATTTCATAGCATTGAGACGCGCTTTACTTTTCTCGTTCAAGGTTGCTTCTAGAAGCAATTGATCTAGAGATTCAGTGATTTTCCAGACTAAAATTTCGGTTTTGGAATCGTGAAGTATTGTTGAATAGAGTGGCATTTTTGATTGATTAGCGAATTTGATAATTAGGAATTAGCGAATGGTTGGAATACGCTAATTCCACCATTCGCTTATCTAGCCCCGATAGTAGTGGAAATCCTTTTTTGCCGTTGTTCGGCGGAAAAGATTGGGAACGGATAGCGGGATTAGCTTCTAAAAAAATTTATTTAATTGATTCTTAAAACTTTACACGTATAAACAACTCATAAATAGTAATAAATGTTTTTTATTTCCTAAGTTATTGTTTACTTTTGCCAAAATTTTATCAATACAAATATACTATAAATGAGTACTACTACTATGCCTTATGTGGCTTTCAAAGTAAAAGACATTTCTCTCGCGGCTTGGGGAAGAAAAGAAATTGAATTAGCAGAAGCTGAAATGCCAGGATTGATGGCGCTTCGTGCGGAATACAAAAACGAACAACCTTTGAAAGGTGCTCGTATTGCTGGATGTTTGCACATGACTATTCAAACGGCTGTTTTGATTGAAACTTTAATCGCATTGGGTGCTGAAGTTACTTGGAGTTCATGTAACATTTTCTCAACCCAAGATCAAGCTGCTGCAGCGATTGCTGCTGCTGGAATTCAAGTGTATGCTTGGAAAGGTTTGAATGAAGTGGATTTTGACTGGTGTATCGAGCAAACATTATTCTTTGGTGAGGACAAACAACCATTGAACATGATCCTTGATGATGGTGGTGATCTGACCAACATCGTATTTGATAAATACCCCGAGCTGATCCAGCACGTTAAAGGATTGAGTGAAGAAACTACTACCGGTGTTCACCGCCTATATGAAAGAATGGAAAAAGGTACATTGCCGATCCCAGCTATCAACGTGAATGATTCCGTGACCAA
>JAYVZG010000091.1:0-2991 GCA_043783565.1 Flavobacterium sp.
AATCGCGTTAACAAATAGTGATGCTTTAATTTAGACTCAACCATTTATTAACTGCAGAATTTTTAGACATAGAGAAAAGGGAGAAAGAGGAAGAACCACTGAGACGATATTTCCTCTGTGTATTTCCTCTGTGTATTTCTCCGTGTGCTCTGTGTTTTATAATCGCATCAACAAATAGAACAACAAAAAACTACTTACTTATCAGTATAGCTTCTACCCCCGGAAGTTTTTTTCCTTCTATGTATTCAAGCAGAGCACCACCACCTGTTGAGACATACGATACTTTTTCAGTTAATCCGAATTTTGATATTGCCGCTGCAGAATCGCCGCCGCCTATTAATGAGAAAGCCCCATTAGCTGTTGCATTAACTATTGCCAAAGCAATGGCTTTCGTTCCATGCGAAAAAATTTCAAATTCAAAAACACCGGCAGGTCCATTCCATAAAATTGTTTTAGAATTAGAAATCGCTTCGCTAAATATTTTTTCAGTCTTAGGCCCAATATCTAATCCCATCCAACCGTCAGGAATTTCATTGATAAGACAAACTTTGACATTTGCTTCTGCAGAAAATTTATCTGCAACAATTGCATCAACAGGTAAAATTAAATTTACATTAAGCGATTTTGCCTTTCGAACAATTTCGTTTGCAAGATCTAATTTGTCGTTTTCTACCAATGAGGAGCCAATGTTTCCACCCATAGCTTTAATAAAAGTAAAAGCCATTCCTCCACCAATCAATAGACTATCGACTCGATTCATTAATTGTTCAATGATCATTATTTTGTCAGAAACCTTTGCACCACCCATTATAGCAGTAAAAGGCTTTTCAGCTTTTTCCATTATTTTGTTTGCATTTTCTAATTCATCGGCCATTACATAACCAAAGAATTTTTTTCCGGAAAAATTTTCTGCTATAATAGAAGTGGAAGCATGTGCACGATGAGCAGTACCAAATGCATCGTTTACGTACACTGTCCCTAATGAAGCTAACTTTTTTGCAAAACCATGATCGCCTTGTTCTTCTTCTTTATGAAAACGTAAATTTTCGAGCAATAAAATATTTCCTGGTTTTAAATTGAGTGATAAAATTTTCGCATCTTCTCCAATACAATCATTCGAAAACAGAATGGTTGTATTTGTTAGTTTGGAAATATGATTTATTAAATGTTTAAGGGAATATTTATCTGTAGGTCCATCTTTTGGTCGACCGAGATGTGACATAAGAATTACGGAACCACCATCATTCAGTATTTTATTAATAGTAGGAATAGCTGCACGAATTCTTGTATCGTCTGTGATATTAAAATCCTTATCTAAAGGTACATTAAAGTCAACGCGAACAAGTGCTTTTTCTCCTTTAAAATTATAATTGTCTACAGTTTTCATAAAGCGAAAGTAAGAAAATATTTAGTTATTTATTTTCTGAACCTATGAAATAATATTTACACATTTTGAAGAGAAGATTTATAGAAACGCTGCGCAGTCTTTTCCTTTACTAAAAGGTTTTTTACAAAATTGCCATTTGAATCCGAAGAAGAAGTCGAAACTATTTACATCAGACAACCCAAACACTTGCAGCAATCGATCGGTACCAATAACAAAGAACTTGTACCTCAACCCGAGGCCCAACGATGACTGTTTAAATTCAAACATTGTATAGTTTATGTTCGCTTCCCATTTTCTTTTTTCATAGCGAGCAGAAACATTTAGTTGATCACCACGAGCAATTTGATTGGGAGTAAAATGTATTCTTTTTACAAGCGAAATATTTCCATAAATTTTTGGCGTAAACGAATAATCGAGTTGAAGACTTAATGCTAGTGGTAACCAAATGTAAAATCCCTGATCTTGTACGGTTGCCGTTAAGTTATTTACCAATTGAGTATCTAAATTGTTCACCCCAATTTGAGAGGAATCAATTCCGTTCCACACTCTATTTGTTGTGGTACTTACATTAATCACTTCTGATTTTCTAAAATAACGAATAGTACCTAGATCTATTAACGAAGCACCGATACGATAATTATATTTTTTTGTATTATCGTTACTGCGATTGCATTCAAAGCCTCCCGGCCTACGCTTGCGCATATATGTTGCGCCCAATGTTGAACTGAGACCCGCCCCTCGTAGAGAAATAAAGGAATCGTCTATTGCTTTGCCTAGAGTCCCGTTTACATTATGAAAGACTGTATTTGATGAGTCGAGAACGGTGTAATCCATTGTTCGAAAATCGCCATAGAGACCATTGAAGCCAATCAAAATATTTCCGGTGGCTCCCCATTTCAGATAATTATCTTCCGTTTCTCGAAAAACTCTACCGTACGTTCCGCCAAGTTCTAACCAGGTTGCGGTTGCTAAACTAAAAGGAGTAGAGTTATAGCGGACACCAAACAATTCCGGCGAATGAAAATTTTGATAAAAGACATACGCTAAATGATTTGGAACATCGAGTACACTCGTTTCGTTGCGAAAAGCACTGTGCAGACCCCACGCCCAATCGCCGTTGTTTTTTATATAAGATGGTCCAATTACTAATGCATGAGCAAATCCACTTTGTGTTGAAAAACGATTGCTATAAACATATTGCCGGCCACCTGGAACATTTCCGGTCAGCGCGTTGAATATTATGTGCTTGCTTTGAGGAAAATATATATACGTGTTCTCAGCAAAGAAATCGCCGGCCAAAAAATTAATTTCATATTTATATGGAGCCCCTACTATTGAAGAGGGGTTTAAAAACAAACCCATATTGCCACTGTAGTTGCTATTACTTATTCCCCACATTTCTTGACCGTAGGTAACTTGACTTATTAAAAGGAGTAGTGAAAGAATTATTTTTTTCATTGTTGCAAATATATTCGATTATCTCTTCAGAAATAGGGTGCTCAACGTGAGTTTTCCATTGTTCCCCGATCTTTTTGTGAAATAAGATTGTAAAAATAAATAATGGTATAAATACATCAACGGTTGAAACAAAAAACTATTTTTGC
>JAYVZG010000092.1:0-2987 GCA_043783565.1 Flavobacterium sp.
TGTTGCTTTATATTTTATATTAATTGCTTTTTCTGGTTTTGCACAGTTAAGCAAGACGCATTATATTCCGCCAATAACGGCTTCAAATAATGAGTTTTCTAAACCCGAAGAACAATATTTGTATATTTCTACTCCTAGTGAAAATGCCGTAAATTTTAAAATTAAACAACTCGGAAGTACAACCATTGATGGAATTGTTTCTAGAAATTCGCCTTATATATTAAATATTGGATACGGTCCTGAAACGCAATTTATTGTCAATAAAGACAATGCAGGAACTATTATAAACAATAAAGGATTTATTATTGAAGCTGAAAATCTTGTGTACGCAACTGTTCGGCTCAATGGCGGTTCCTCCAATCAAGCAGGTCAAATCACTTCTAAAGGTTTGGCAGGACTAGGAAAAACCTATCGGATTGGAGCTTTTATCAACAAAACTGTGGAACCCTACGGCACTAACAACATTACTTTCGCCTCAATATTAGCGACTGAAAACAACACCATTGTAAGTTTTAGTAACATTAAACCTGGTGTTGTATTACTCAATAATGCTGCGAATGGAAATAGCGACTTTGACATTGTTTTAAACTCTGGTGAAAGTTATATTTTGGCTGTTGAAGGACCAATTTTCGAAAATAGAGACGGCTTGATTGGTGCCAAAATTAGTGCTAACAAAGATGTAGTCGTTAATTGTGGCTCAACAACAGGATCGAATGGCGCTACAAATTCTGATTATGGTATTGATCAATTAGTAGCTATTGAAAGTAACGGCACAGGAACCGAATATATTTTTATTAAAAGCACGGGGCAAAATGTGGTAGAAGTACCTTTGTTGGTTGCCGATGTAGATACAAACGTTTTCTTGAATAATAATACAAGTCCAATTCCAGATTTTACAATTCTTGCTGGAAATTATAAGGCACTTGACGGAAGTTATTATAATGCCACTACTAATAATTTGTATGTGCGTACTGACCAACCTATTTTTGCTTTTCAGAGTATTGGCGACGGAACACGAACCGATCTTGCCAACCAAAACATGTTTTTTGTACCACCCTTAAGTTGCCAAACTCCAAAAGAAATTGATAATATTCCGCAAATAAACAAAGTAGGGGATAAGGTTTTTAACGGACGATTAACCGTTGCTACCAAAACAGGATCAACGCTAACCTTTGTGGTTAATGCAACGAATTATACCGCTGCTACGCTGAATACTGTTGGAGCCATTGTGCAAGGACCGTTTACAGTTTCTGGAAATGCTGCTTTTGAAACGTATACAATTACGGGTTTAACAGGAAACGTTTCCATAAAATCTACAAACCAATTATATGTAGCAGCCTATGGATCTACTGGCGCAGCTACTTTTGGGGGTTATTATTCTGGATTTGCTTTTAAACCCGAAATTTCGTTCCAATCGGCAGTAACAACTCAATTGGGGTGTATTCCAAATGTAAAATTAGAAGTAAGTTCCTTATCGGGTTACAACCAATTTGAATGGTTTTATAACGGAACTCCAATTGGTGGCAACACCAACTTCTTAATTCCTCAAGCAGGTCAACCGGGCAATTATTATGTAAAAGCGACTTTAACGGCTTGTGGAATTTCAAAATTTTCGGATGTAATTCCGGTAAGTAATTGTGCGTCAAATTCAGATAATGATTTGGCTAATGACAATGTAGATTTGGATTATGATAATGATGGAATTTCAAATTGTACGGAATCTTCTGGTGATTTGAATTTGAATCTTTCGAACGCAGCTACAACAACTTCAATTAACACTAGTGGTTATGCCAATTCTTTTACCAAAGCAGTAACTACACAAACTTCTGGAGTTGGAACCAACGGAACATTAACGGGTAATTCTGACGGAAGTTTTGCAACCCATCTTTCACTTTTTGAGGATTCGATTACTTACAACTTAAATTTTGCACAACCTATATCTTGGGAATTAGGATATCCCACGACCGCAAATCTTGCTAATTTATCGAATTCAGAAGCGAAATTTATTTTAAAAACTGATATAGACAAAACAATTACAGTTCAAAATTCTACAGATCAATTACTTATAGATACTAATTATGATGGTATTTACGAAAGTGGCGTGACTACCTATTCGTCATTTGAAATTCGATTTAAACTAAAAAGTGCCATTCAACTTGCTGCCGGAACAGGTACTTTTAGTTTTAGAGCTAATAAAACTAGTTCGTTGATATTTACACATATTAATTTGTCTGAAACTACTTCAAACAATTCAACATTTGCCATAAAAGCAACCTGTATTCCTAAAGATTCTGATGGTGACGGGGTTTTTGATCAATACGATTTGGATTCCGATAATGATGGAATTTTAGACAATATAGAGCTTTCTAGCCAAAATTTTATTTCACGATCCAACATAGATTTGAACCTTAACGGATTAGATGATGTTTACGATGCTAATTTTGTGGCTTCCAATTCCGATTTAGATAGTATTCCAGATTATCTTGATTTAGATTCAGATAATGATTCTGTTTTTGATCTAATCGAATCGGGTTGTAATGCAACAGATGCCAATCATGACGGAATTATTGACGGAAACGCAATATTATTTGGCACTAACGGACTATTAAACAGTCTTGAAAATGGAGTAGAAACGGGTGTTTTAAACTATCAATTGTTGAATTATGATGCTGATACCTTATTTAATTTTGTCGATTTGGATAGCGATGGCGATGCCTGCGACGATACTACAGAAGCTGCAATTACGGCAATAAGTTTTATACCAAAACCGAATTATAGCATCGCTGCACCTATAGAAATAATCAATCAGCCCTCAACAGCTCCAACGTGTTATTCTCAAACGGCAACAATTTCTATAACTACCAATGCAGTAACGAGTTATCAATGGGAAATTTCTACCAATGCTGGCACAAGCTGGAATGTAATAACCGATAACACAACCTATTCAGGAAGTACTTCCGCAACTTTGCAAATTTCAAATAGTAGTG
>JAYVZG010000093.1:0-23413 GCA_043783565.1 Flavobacterium sp.
TTAATTAACTGAAAATCATAAGGCGGTACTGATTCCTGAGTAATGGTAATGCCAAGAACACCGTTGTTATCTCCAAAGCAAATCAAGTCGACATGTACAGCTACATTCTCTTGAAATAACAGTTCTGGTGGTTGGGTTAAGATAAAAGTCAAAATGGTTGGCGTACAAAAACCATCATCAATAATCACGCTGTAGGTTCCTGCTGGAATACCATTTAGGTCTTCAGTTGTCGCAGAGAAACCATTGGGTCCAGACCAAGTATAAGTGTAAATTCCTGACCCTCCAGTTACTGTCAAATCAATAGAACCATCCGTAGCTCCAAAAAAACTAACACCATAACCATTATAATTAGAGGTAGTACCAGAAGATATGATAGTCGGATTCACGGTTATAGAATAAACAGATGTTGGACCATTACATCCAACACTATTATAATTAAAGGTTCCTATTGAGGAATAGGTCACTGTAAGTGGTAACGTGGTGCTATTCACTAAAGTTTGAACCGGTATTAAATCAGTTCCTGATAAAATAGCGCCACTAATACCAAGAGGAACAGTAGCTGTCCAATTGAAAGTAATAGTTCCAGGTGTCGAAGAAGACAAAGTAACCAAACTACTATTTGTTCCATTACAAATAGTTTGATCGGCGATGTCAAAAATAACTGCTGGTTTTGGATATACCAATACCTCAACCGTAAACGAATTACCGATACAGATACCAGCAATAGGAGTAACAGAATAGGTAACAGTCGCAACCTGATTGGTACTATTCACCAGCGTCTGAAATAATCCACTTTGTGGTACGGTTTCATTAGTGGTTCCAGTAACACTTCCTAAAGGATTAATGCTAATCAAATTCCATGTATACAACGTATTTGAAGGTACTGTATTGCCACTGCCTGGTTGGGGAACGAAATTCAATAAATCACCACTACAGGTCACTACATTTTGCGCGACAATTACTGGAATTTGAAAAATGTTAACTTCGGCAGTATTCGAGGTAATCAAAGTACAACCTCCCGAAGAAAAAGTAATTTCACAATAGTAATATACGGTGCCCACATTTGCTGATGGTGGATTAAATGTGTCCGTTATGGCTCCGATAATCATTGCTCCTCCAGAGTTACTATTCGTACTATTACTATACCACTGATAGCTAGCAACACCGGTACCATTGCTATAAGCCACATTGATGGGTGCTACGCTTCCACCTTCACATACTGCCCTATTTTGAGGTTGCATCGTAAATAATGGAGCAGGAACAACAATAACTTCCGCTAAATTACTGACCACTTCACAGCCAAGACCGAGTTGACTTACAACACAATAATAACTTGTTGTTCCGGGTACACTCGTATCTGGAATATAGGTATCGTTGGTCGCTCCGGCTAGCAATGTACTTGGCGGTGAATTCGAATACCATTGATAACTAAACACTCCTAATCCCCCAGAAGCAGTAACTGCTAAAGTAGTTGGAGTCGTACCTTGACATAAAGTTTGCGTAGCGAATGGTTGTGTGTTTAGTATCGGGTCGGCAACCACTATAACTTCTGACGAATTACTTGTCGCAGTGCCACAACCATTTCCGCTTAAGGAAACTGTTGCATAATAGTAAAAGGTGCCTGCAGTATTAAATACTGGCGGACTAAAACTCGCGGAATTAGTTCCTACAGGAGTTCCTCCAGTGGTGGAACTTGAACTATTGCTATACCATTGATAGGTTGGCGTTCCAGCACCATTCAAATAACTGACGGTCAATGGCGGAATAACACCACCAACACAAATATTTTGTGTGATTAATGGCTGAAAATCAATGGTAGGAAGTGGTTCTACTGTAATGACAGCCGTATTCGAAGTAATGTTGGTACAGCCGCCCGAAGAAAAAGTAATAATGCAATAATAACTTGTAGTCGCTGTTAGCGTTGGAGTAAACATAGCGTTGGTCGCTCCAAGAATCAAACCAGCCCCATCATACCATTGGTAACTAGCAGTACCAGTCCCATTCGTATATGCCACGCTCAAAGGATTCGGTACACCCCCGATACATATTGCACTAGATTGCGGCTGACTACTAATTGTAGGTGCGGGAACAACAACAACTTGAGCATTTGCACTTGTTACCTCACAACCCAATCCGGGTTGAGAAACAATGCAATAATAATTGGAGGTTCCAACAATATTTGTATCAGGCACGAAGGTACTACCTGTGGCACTCGGTATTGACGTTGTCGGAGTAGCGTACCACTGATAACTAAAAGTTCCTAAACCGCCAACGGCAGTAACCGATAAAGTGATTGGTGTTGTCCCTTGACATAACGTTTGAGATGCATTGGGTTGCGAACTGATAGTGGGGTCAGCAGATACGTTTATGGCAGCAACGGTACTAGTAGTTGCACCACATCCATTCCCGCTTAACGTGAGTACAACATAATAATAAAAAGTCCCAGGACTGGTAAAAACTGTAGGTGTATAACTTGCATTTGTAGCACCAGGAATGGCAGTCCCTCCTACTGTAGAATTCGAAGTATTAGAAAACCACTGGTAGGATGCGGCTCCTGTTCCTCCAGAAAAATTTACGGTCAAAGGAGAAGGAATCGTAACACCTACACAAATATTTTGCGTAGCTAAAGGTTGCAATGTTATAGTAGCCGTTGGGCTTATGGTAACGGCAGCAGTAGCACTCGTAAGACTAGCACAACCTCCCGAAGAAAGGGTAATCACACAATAATAGTAAAGTGTTCCTATGGCAGAAGAAGGTGGCGCGTAAGTAGCATTTGTCTCTCCTGTAATTAGGGTTCCACTAGTAGTATTACTGACTGTGTTTGAATACCACTGATACAATGGAGAACCACCCGCACTAGTAATCGCAATCGTTAAGGGCACAAGCAAAGCGCCTTGACAAGCCGTATTTCCAATAGGTTGGCTAGTAAAAGTAGGCGCAGGATTAATCGTGATCACATACTGAAAAGCCGTTCCAACACAACTCCCAATAGAGGGTGTTATAGTATAAGTCACCGTTCCGGGAGAAGTATTGGTTGTTGTCAATGTTTGGACAGGAATTATATCAGTATTTCCGGATGTTGTGAAACCCGTTATGCCAGAAGTAGCAATCGCAGCCCACGAAAATGAGGTTCCAGAGGTATCTGCATTGATTGTCACCAAAGACGTTTGCGTTCCCGAACAGATCGTCTGACCCAAAGTCGTATTGGTGATAGTCGGACTAATACTTACCAAAAAAGCTTCAGTAGCAGTTGTTGATACCCCGCATTCATTGGTAACCGTCAAAGAAACAGTGTAATTTCCTGTAGCCGAATAGTTAACGGTTCCCGGTGATACCGCACTTGAACTAGAAGGCGAGCCCCCCGGAAAACTCCAAGCGTAGGTCAAAACACTGGAAGCAGGAGCGCATCCATCCACAACCGCAGACGGAGTTATTGTTGCACTTCCGCAAAAATTAGGAATCGCATTAATGGATGCTGTCGGAGGTTTCTTTACAGTGACGGTATGTATTGATGAGGTTATTGCACCACACGAATTAGTTGCAGTTAATCTGATGTTGTAAGTACCGGGTGTTATAAAGTTGAAAGTAGGGTTAGCAGAATTCTGATTCGTTCCACCAGAATAACTCCAACCTATTGATGAATTACCACAATTACCCGCAACATAAGAAACAGCCCAAAGAAAAGAGGTTGCTGTGCATGATGTAGTAAGATTTGTTGTATTGCTAGCATTAACAGTAAGTGGTGTACAACCTGCATTATTACTTAAAGAAAATAAGGGAACCAAAGGAGCTTCGATACAAATAGTCTTAGTTTCAGTATCAAATCCACATCTATTTCCTGTTTTTATTGTAATCGTGTACGTTCCAACTTGCGAAAATGATAAACACAAAGCATTTGAACCAGATAACCAAAGCCCAGGATCTGTTGAAGAGAAATCGTTTCCTAAGGATCCACTATTTATAATAAATCCTGTTCCTGGTGATATAGACCAAATGATCTTCGGACTTGTAGTACATGGGGCACTGCTACCATTATTTTCAAATGCACCAATACTCGTATTGGTCATACATACTTGTGTATTTATACATGCTGTAACGGGTATTGTAAAATTCGCATCTGGTGGTGTTGATACATATATCGGTACAACGCCAACGGAAGACGTATTACAAGGATTAGTAGCAACAATATTGGCAGAGAACGAGTTTGGGTATGAATTACTTCCATCTGAACTTGTCACGCCACATGATGAAACTAAAAACGAATGAGTAACACTGCTAGGAGGAGGATGATTAAATACTTGTGGTGTTGAGCCATCATTAAAAGTCACCGTATAAGTTGTTCCTGGCGGATTGTTTGTCGTTCCAGTAATTGGAAAAGTAAGTGAACTTGAATTACAAATATCAGTATTACCAGGATTTCCTAAAGAAACTGCTGGATTTGAACCGACAAATACAATATAATTCTTAGTAGTATTACAACCATTGTTTCCTTGAATTGTATAAACTAAATTCCAAAGTCCTATTGCATAAGTGTGAGAAGTAGTAGTCCAAGAAGCTGCAACATAATTTGGAGAAGCATCTCCCCAGTTTATAGTATAATTTGTATTTAGTGCTGGCGTACTACTAGTATTTGTGAAATTAAATGAGGAAACTGTGTTACTACATACCCTAAAAACAGGAACTCCATTAAATATACTACCAGATCCGGTACCGCCCATCATTGCGTCTGGTGAAGGTTTAATTGTAATAATTGCATTTCCTGAAGCACTTTGAATAGGACTTAATGAGTCGATTACATTAATCAAATTATACGTGAGGGTCGTAGCAACCGATGTGTTTACTGTGACCGTTACGGTACTATTACTCCCAACAGTAGTGACGGTTTGTGGTGCTCCCCCATTAATGTTATATGTAAAAGTAAAAGGTGCCGTTCCGCCAATTCCCGTAAAAGTAATTACAGGACTAGCTGCATTCTGACAAACTGTGGTTGTACCGGAAATTGTTGCCGTAGGCAAAACTAAATTAGCAAAATTAACTGTGCTTTTTTCTGTTGTTGGTATGCTATTTCGTGCAGATAAACTGGCACTAATACTGACAAGTAAGAGGACTACACTAATTTTACTAAGAAACTTCATATCTATATTTTAAGAGCAATCACTTGCTGTTTAATAATAGTAACCATATTATTTTTCATTCCGCAAGCAACAAAATCAACTACAAAATGATAGCTGCAGAATGGCTAAGTAAAAAAGCGTGAAGTGGTATTTGGTCGCTTTTCGTTAGCAAGAAACAAAAAATAAAAAACAAACAAAACCAAACCTGCTTGTTAATCGTTGAAAAACGAATAAATCAGTCAAATTACAATTCACAGCGTAAACTTAAAATAAGATTTGTTATCTTCATTACGGAAACCCGTAATGAACTAGAATAATAACTATATAGATTTGTCTATGATAAGTATCCAAACACTCATTCTAATCGCATTTTTGGGACTTAGTGCTTCTTCTTGTACATCTAATTGGGAATACAAAGTTGTTACTGTTAAAGGGGCAGAAAAGGAAGCATCAAAATTTGACCCGAAAAAATTTGATGTTTCTGATGAATCCCTAAACCTATTTGGAAAAGAAGGTTGGAAATTAGTAGACGTATATCCAACAACTGAAACTGTTCATCCTAATTTTGGAAACAATGAGTATGTTACAGGAATGCAACCAAATGTTAGAAGCTCAGAAATTAATTTTGTGTTTAAGCGTAAGAAATAATCATAACAATGAAAAGACTGTCATTACTCATTTTAAGACTTACATATGTTTTTAGTTGTATTTGTAGCGCTTACAAAAAATTGACGATTCAGTGGCTAAAAAATATTTGTGCTTCGCATCAATTGCAGTGTTGGTAGGCAGTTTTGTGCTTCGTTAGCACCTACTTTTTTATGCGCAAAGAAAGAAATCCGTGATCAATCAAATTCTTGCCTGTAAATCATCCAAAAAAAACAATGATGCAAAAGAAAGGAATATTTAACTTCAAAAACATCAACTAAAAAAAACTAAACAATTTTACAACAAACAAAACAAATCATTCCCCATCAAAAAAAATGACCCAAAATCAAATTACTATTCATTTTTTTATATATTTGAGGAATCGTAATCGATAATACCACTTCAATCGATTATTCTAAAAATGCATTCATAACATGTTATGAAATACTGCATATTGTATTATTAAATAGAAAAAGAAACAGCGCTGAGAATTCAATGAATATTATATTCTGAATCTTAATGTTTTTTCTGAATCATTTGCAATAAGTCTATAGAAAATATTGAATATTATTGGGTGTATTCCTAAATCATATTCATTGTTTACTAATAAAGCTATAGAAAAGCTATAGGTTGTTTAGACTGTCTCAATTTGAAAGAACATAAATTATTTCATTCAACTGAAATAAGTATAATAATTATCCACCTTTAATAATACCAGTATGAACAACAAACCAAAAACCAGCCTAAAATTATCATTTTTAGGATTCTTGCTTTTCTTTAGTTTTTCGAGTTTCGAAGGATTTTCTCAAGTTTCAAGTGACATTGTGCTCTCTTGGAACATCAATGTTGGATGCCAGCTCGCGGCTTTACCGAAAGAAAACGAAATATTCGCAGAAGACATTCAGCCAACAACTTGTATTAAAGTTTGTGAAGATTCCTATGTCACCTATAAAATAACAGGTACTCTAGGAGCAAATCCTAATGTGCAATGGTTGGCAATTGGAGGAGCTACCGCATCACAAATAAACACAACAAATACATCAAGTATTATTGTTCATTGGGGTTCAGCAGGTAATGCTAGCATTTCATATACAATGAATACCCCTTCGGGTGGAATAGTTACCAAAACATTATGCATTATAATTGAAAATAAACCACTAGCAAATTTTAGTGTTTATACGTTAAATGGTGACCCAAACGGCACAAGACCAGAAATTTATGCCTGTGTGGATCAACCCATCAACTTTCATGATTTATCAATAGCTAATGGTGGTACTCAGTTAGAAACCGTTTATTGGGATTTTGGAGATGGTGATACATTTTCAGGATCCTCTCAAGATTTAACGCATATCTATCACGAAATTAATCAATACCATGTTACACTAACAGTAACAAATGCTTGTGGCTGTACTTCAACTATTACTAAAATAGTAAACATCAAAGATATAGGAGGTTTTGAAATTTCTTGTCCTGGTGTCGTTTGTGATGGTACCATTCAAACCTATAGTTTACCCTCACTAGAAACTGGAGTTTGCGAAAACTACAACTACACCGCAATAGGAGGTGAAATAGTAAACAATCCTAACGATGGCAGTGTTACAGTCGCATGGAATCAAGTTGATGAATCTGGATTCGGCCAATTAATATTCACTCCTACTTCTTGCAATTTACAATGTCTCTATCCCACGACAATTCAAATACCTGTAATACAAACCGTAGGAACAATTCATGGTAACAATATAATGTGCTTAGGGTCACAAGAAAAATTTACACTTCCTCAATGGCCTACAACCGATTTTCAATGGGAAGTACTAGGTAATACCGCCAACTCGCAAGCGTTACTTATTAATACAGACCAAAGAAATGAAATCATCGTAGTGCCTGCACATCAAGGAACAATAACTTTGATTTGCACCTATCAAAACACCTTTTTACATTGTGGTGGTTCGGCAACCATTACAATTCATGTGAAAATTCCTGAACCAATTACAGGACTTACAAACTTATGCATTAACAGCATTGGTCAATACCATACTGTTTCCCAAAACAATGTAGATTGGACACTTACAAAAAACAATGTAGTGGTAAGCTCAGCATCTAATACAAGTGTTTTTAATTATCCATTTACAATTGCAGGAAATTATTCCTTAACAGTTTCAGGGGCAAATGTTTGCAGTAATCAAACCACTAGCATAACCATTAACCCTATTCCTGTTGCGCCGTTAGTGACTAATATTGTTACTCCAACAGCACTAATTTGCCCATCCGCTCCGTATACTTATAGTGTACTAGTTCCCAATCCTGCTATGGATTACAATTGGTCTATTACGGGAGGTACGATAGTGGGTTCTAGTACTGACAATGATTTTACAGTAAACTTCAATCAAACAGGACCCTACTCTATTCAACTAACTCAACATCCAAAAGGACAACTCAGTTGTGTTTCACCGCCAGCAGTGATAACTCCATCGGTTTTTCAAATTCTAGCAGATATCTCTACTATTCAAACACCAGCTACGGTACCTACATCGCTTAACACTTGTGCTAATATTGAATCAAACTATTATGCGGTGAATCAAAACACAGGTGGTTTATATACACAAGGAGAAACATACACTTGGAGTATTTTTCCATCTTCTGCGGGAAGTATTACTTTTGGGCAAGGAACCAATGCTGTTAAAGTACTTTGGAACAATACAACAGCATTGACTACCGCTCACCTAATAGTACAGATTTCTAAATGTACAAGAACGGTCATCTTTGACAAAACTGTTACTATCACACCACTCCCAGAACTTACCTTATCGGCACAAAGTCAATGCAGTGGATTTCCCGTTCAATTCACTTTGGCTAGCGCAAATCAAGTTCCTTTTGCTACAGGTACCCTAATTAATTGGGATTTTGGCAATCCAAATGGATTTGGTAATACCATTCAACAACCAATTCCAAATAGTACTTTATCTACTACTATTTCCCACAGTTACTATACAGACCCCTCAGGTCCTGTATATTTTACAGTAACAGCAACAATCATAAATCCAAACGGCTGTATAGGAACCATTAAAAAAACAGTCACCATTACTGTGACACCCGGACCACTAGCTTCAGCTTCAATTATTAGTGAAACGAATACCTTCTGTAATCTTGCAGACATAGATGCTGTTTTTCAGGCGGCAACTTCAACAGGTGCCAGCATTCAATGGTTCAAATATCCAAATACTCCAGTAGGTACAGGAGCAACACTAAATGTTACGCCCAATGCACCTTTTGGCCCTGGTAAATACTATTTTATAGCTACACTAAATGGTTGTGTTACCTACTCAAACTCCGTATATGTCTTTGTCGTGAATTGTGGTCCTGTCGAAACCTGTACTCTTAATCCAAACCCAGAGGTTACGGTCTTTCAGCCAGCATGTACAACACAAGCAGTTCCGAGTATCTGTCCAAATTGTGGCAATCTGAATTTATTAGCTACAGCATCCATCACGCCACTATCCTCAAATTGGACCATTGTTGGTCCCGATGATAATGCCAATGTCTCAAATCAAACCGGTTCTTCACTCTACGCATACAACACACCAATAACTGCCGCAGGGACCTACCATGTGATCTATAGAGCGCAATACTTATGCGATGGCAACATTGCTAATAAAATAGCGGAAACCGACGTAATTGTTCCCTATATTACTGCTTTTACTACCGCAGTAACTTGTAATGGCTCGAATAATTACACCATTACTTTAAATGATACTTCTAGTTTTATTACATCGGTTAGTGACCGCCATTATTTCTATTATTACAGCACGACTGGTGTAAATGGACCATGGATAGCGATAAACTCAACCTCTACAACCCTACCCACTGCATCTTTTAACACTACTTCGGCAGGGAGTTATCTTATAAAACTAAACATTTACGGTACCATGGCAGGCGAAACAACACCCTCAACAACCTGCCAAAAAATCAGTGACCCTATTGTTATTTCAAGTCCGCCGGCAAATCAGCAGATTTTTGTTCAAAATAATAATTGTTATAACTCAGCAATATCGTTTAACCCTTCGAATTTCGTACCAGGTGAATCGTATCTGTGGACTTTCGACACTGCTTCTACAAACACCCCATTAGCTACAAGCACTCTGCAAAACACATCACGTGTTTTTGACCCCACTGCAGATGGGAGTGCCCACGTGGTTAGAGTAACTTTAACAATCACGAACAAATATGGTTGCGTGCGTGAATTGGAAAGAATTTTTACAATTCCTGCACGATGCTATTTTGGAGACATCGCAACAAGCACCCCGGCAATATGCAAAAATGGCAGTATGGAATTGCATTACCAGCCCAATAGTACCCATCCCGACAATTGCACGGTGGCGCAATACCTATGGATGGAGGGTAACAACCCCATTCCATCAAATGTTTTAGCGGTCAATCCCACCACATCCTCGTCTGTTACGTTGACTGGCGTAAATGGTACGCCTTTCTATTGGGTAAAACTTTTGAGTAGCAGCAATGCCTCTTCCAGTTGCAATTACAATACACCAACACGAATAACACCCAATTTATTACCGCTCCCAACGATTCAAATATCGGCGCCAAGTATTGTTTGTCAAGGAAGTGACAATGTGGCAACAGTCACTACAAACACGACCAATTTTCATTGGTTTGTCGACAACGTGCAACAAGCAACCACAGCCAATACCTTGCCTTTAAATTGGTTTGAAATAGGCACCCACGTACTTTCTGTTACGGCAAGTACAGGAGGAGTTAATCCCTGCTTTAAGACAGTGCAGCAAAACTTCACCGTACAAGCCTCTCCCCAACAACCTACCGTCTCCTATGAAATAGCAAATTGTCAATCCTATAAGATAAATTTAATCGCTTCACCTCCTGCAAATGGCACAGGAACATTAATTTGGTCTAGTGGAACCATTGGCAATCCAACCACCGTATATAGTGGGGGTCCTTATATGGTAACCTACAACGATGGCTCGGGTTGCACATCCAGAAACCAACTGGATGTACCTTATAGTCTAGATCGCTATTTATGGGAATTCCCAACAGGATGCTATTCTATGTGCGACGAAAATGTAGGAACAATAATAGGACCAATAGTAGATATCCCTGCGTGGCAATATTTTATAAATAATCAAGTAGCAACCGAAGGACAAGATACCGTGCTACCGTTCAATCCTACTGAATCCGGAGTCTATAATTTGTCGTTAATTTCTGGGTGTCCTGAACATAGTGGCAACATGAATTTAACTGTAGAACGCTGCAGAGCTTGTGCCTTCAAAGACGTAGGAATCAAAGAATTGCAATGCAATTTCAACGGTATCTACTACTATACAATGATCCTTTCAATTACAAATTCAAATTTGGTCGATATCAATACAACCATAACAGTACCAGGTGATGAGGTGGTTATTTCTCCAATCAATTTTGTTGTTATACCGGGAACAGATTCCTATGTTTTTAATGTAATTCCACTCAATGGCTTTAGCAGTGGCCCAGTCAATTTTAATTTAAGTGGTACCGACGCTAGAGGGAACGCTTGCAATTATTCCTTTGTTGTTACATTCCAAAAATGTGACAGACCTAGAAAAGTCATTGGCCCTAATTCAAAAATAGATACCGGTTTGTCAAACATAGCACTGTTTCCAAATCCTGCGAAAGAAATTGTGAATATCAAATACAATAGTCAATCCCCAAATATGCAAATCGAATTGTATGATGTAACGGGCAAACTTTTAAGTACCTTCAAACCACAAAATACAGAAGGAACCATAGCAATGCCTATACACAGTTTTGCAAAAGGCATCTATATCATCGTGCTTAAAGAAGACGAACAACCGGTGCTGCAAAAAAAATTAATTATTTACTAATAATACAAAACATTGCTATGAAATTCGTTTATAGCAATGTTTTTGTTTAATTTTGAAGTTATGAAAAAATATTTTTTACCAACCTTTATTCTTTTTTTATTAATTGGAAATGTAGTACATGGTCAGTGCTTTTCAACAGTAAATGCCGGGTACAACCACAATATAGGGCTAAAACCAGACAATTCCATTTGGTCATGGGGTTGGGGTATTTGGGGTGCTTTAGGTCTAAACTCCGATGCAGATGCATTAACACCAACCCAAATTGGAACTGCTACAAATTGGCAATATATCTTTCCTGGCAGTACAAATACATTTGGAATTAAAGATAATGGCTCCCTTTGGGCTACTGGTGGAGGAGATAATGGTGAATTAGGAGATGGTGTTTCAGGTTTGGGACATGAAATTTTTCACTTTATACAAATTGGTACAGCGACAAATTGGAAAAGTATCTCGCCAAATGGTTCTTTTACAATTGGATTGAGAACTGATGGAACTTTATGGTCTTGGGGTATTAATACTTTTAGCCAATTGGGAGATGGTACGAACAATAGTAGAAGCATCCCAACACAAGTAGGAACGGCAACAAATTGGAAATCAATCACTACAGGAAGTGGTTTTTGCATTGCTTTAAAGACCGATGGTACCATGTGGTCTTGGGGCAGTAACGCATCAGGGGCTTTAGGTATAAACAGTTTAGAAATTCAATCAGTACCAACCCCAATCCAAGCGGGTACTGACAATGATTGGAAGGTTGTGATTTCTGGTGCTGAATCAGCTCATAGTTTAGCCATTAAGAATAATGGTACGCTGTATTCCTTTGGTGGGGTCTGGAGCTCTGGCATGGGAGCATTAGGATTTGGTCTAAATACAACACCCCAAGTTACTCCTGCGCAAATAGGCACAGCTAATGATTGGCAAAGTGTCAGTGTTGGTTTTAACAATTCATTCGGCATCAAAACCAACGGCACACTTTGGGCATGGGGCCAAAATGATTATGGTCAGCTTGGTGATGGCACTACAGCTGATAGAGGATTCCCAGTACAAATTGGGATTGATACGGATTGGGCAAGTGTTTCTGCAGGTTCTGTGCATACCGTAGCATTAAAAACAAATGGTTCATTGTGGTTTTGGGGGGACGGTACTTTTGCTCAACAAGGAAACGGTGCATATAGTGGTTCATTAGTACCCGTTCAAGTAAATGTTTCCGGCTGTGCTTTAGCAACTGAAAGCTTTTCCCATTTGGAAAATGAAGTTGTTTTTAGCCCAAATCCTACGAAAAACACGATAACCCTACACCTTAAAAAACCTGTAAAATTCAATGCTATCGCCGTTTATGACATTACTGGTCGTAATGTTAAAAGTATTACCAATGTGGCTACTGAAAATGAAATAACTTTCAATTTAAGTGAGTTAGCAACGGGTCTTTATAATGTTGTTTTGAAAAATAACGAAAATATCATATTGGTTAAAAAAATTATTAAGGAGTAAACTCAACGTTAAAATAAAGAAGAAACATTTTGTGACAAAGATGTTTACATTCCAGTTACCTCTTCTTTCCAACGCTCCTAAAAAAGTATTGGCACAGTTTTTAAACAAAAACACGTACACTCCGTGACTTGTGCCAATACTTTTTTCTCCCAAGCTTCTTTACATAATGTGGCATTATGGTTCCTACAACTTTTTCAATGATAATGCACTCATTTCTAAAAAACCATAATAACATTATGTAAAAAAGCCGCCACTGCCAACGCGCGAGGGGTTTGCTCTAGGGCAACTTTTTGTGCAGCTCCCATCGCATCACCCAGCTACACAAAAAACCGCCCTTCGCAAACCCCATTTTCGTCCATCTTTCTTTCGAAATAACTCAGTATTAGAAAATTCTATTATTCTTAGAAACTATAACTATATTCTAGCAACATACTACTGAGTCCACTTCTCCCCACCACCCCATTCATAGGATATAAAAAAAGGTTTTTAGAAAGTACCGACGGCAGTAAGTGCTGTTCCATTTCCAAAACTAATTCTCTCTAACGTTTGTCATCCCTAGCGCAGTCGAGGGAACTAACAGCACCCACTGCCTCAAAACCACCCCAAGAAAGAGTGCCGCTTTATAACTGCAAAAGGAAGCGATTTTTAGTATTGCTTTACTCAATGCCCTGATTCAAATACCCAAGCAAACCCTCGTCATTGCTAGCGCAGCGAAGCAACCTATCAACCCCAAATCAGGACATCGAAAAAAGCAATTTTATTTCAAGAAATCCTTTTGCAGTTATAAAGCGCCACCCTTTCCATCGCACCACCCAACGCAAACCCTCCTTAAAAAACCTTTTTTTAAGACCCAATTTCCCCGACCACACAATAACGCCCATTTTCACATCACCAAACGTCATTGAGAGCGAAGCGAATCAACCTCCAACCAACAACTCTTGCTTCTTGTCTCTTGACTCTTTTCTCAAACCAGAAAAACAAAAAATAAATAAAAGAAAGTAAAGGTAAGCTTCGGTTTACAAAAAAATCAAGTTCAAGCCCTGCGGGTTTTACAAAAAAATCTCCACCCTCGCAATCCCAAACAACCAATATTCTCAGCACCCACTTATTGATTTTACTCAAACAATCGGGTAGTATTTTTTTGAAAAAACTTGATTTTTTTGAAACCTACGCTTCATAGAACGACTTTCTTTTTTTTCTTTTTTTCTTTTAAAAAAATTTAGCGCGCAGCCTTGCAGAGCGAGGCGAAGCATATCCAATAACGAACCAACTTAAAATCAAAGCCATGCCAAACTACAGAATCAAAACCCGAAAAATTGATACCATTTATCCAGGTGCCAAAATCTACATTCTCAACAAAGGACTAAACAGCGGAAAACCTCAAAAAGAACCTTTCGCAAACAGCTTTGTTATACTATTCCCCTGCGAAGAAGAAGCCGAAACAATCTATTGGTTAGCTTACAGCCTTTGGAAATCCAAATTCTGGCACCAACACCTAATTGGGTCTGCTATTCCCTTTATTCGACTGCGCGATTTTCAAAAAGAATTTGATGACAAAGTAGTGGAAATGCTAGCCGATTTCGAACTGCATCAAAAACAAGTGAAAGCACTAAGGTTGTTAGAAGAAAAAGAAGCACAATTTCATCGAAACTTAGCACTTATTAATGACATGAGAAGAGTCATTTTACACCGGTATTGTAATAAATCTGTATAACCGTAAAACAATCAAAATGAAACTGTATATCCTATACCAAACCGACCTCGGGAAAAGCAAAACATCACGAATCTTTTTCGGGATATTCGATTGCCGTTGCAAAGCTCTAGACAGTGGCAAATACAATGGACTTTATACTCAAAACGCAAAAGTTGTAGTGGAAGAAGTGACAATTAATCAGTTTGAGGAGGTGTAATAGGTTGGATTAAACATGATTATTAAATTTAATAAAGTCTTCAATTTGTGCAAACATGAAATTAACATGATGTAAAATGTTAAAATTCAAACTGGCTCTTTATGATACAATAAAGTTAAAACATCATATCTTATTGGAGTTAAGAGATAAAGGACCGACAACAACAGCCAAATTAAGGGTTTTACGTAGGGTTTTCCCTGCGGAAAACCCTAATTATTTTGTAATTATTAATTGTAAATTTATCTGCAATTTAACTAAGTGCTTTAATTTCTATCTCACCTCTTATGATGCTAAAGCGATTAGAATTTTGGTTGTATAAATACGTTATGAGCTATATCGCGAGTCCAAATACAACAATAATCAGTCGAATTCTAATTCAAACCCGTCGAATTCTAATTGAAAACTACATACATACTAACTTTTTAAAGATAAGTGTCTACATTTATACTTCAAACGCTAAAAAATTAATAATGAAAAAACTACTACTATTTTTCATTTTTTTGACAAATTATTGGATTATTCGCAAGATTTTTGAACAGAATATTCAACTGGACAATATGTTACTTAGGGAGCTCGAAGTATTTCTATTGTTGACCAAAACACGACTTGGTTAACCATGACTGGGGATGTGGCTGGTGAAGAAAAGAGATTGTTCTCCAAAACAGTTGACGATGGTGCTTCGTGGATGCCAGGATTTGTTGATTTTGGAATAAATTCGGGTGACTTTTTTTGGAAATGCAAGTAGCAATCATTTAGAATATGACAAATACCATGATCGAGAGCTTACAAAAATATTTTTTTCTTAACAATATAAACTACAAACTGTATATAAATCTTAAACACAATAATTATGAAGAACACAAACAAACAGAATTGGCTACTTTTTAGAAAGTTATTTTTTTTAACCTTCGTTTTAATCAGTGCAGATTATGGAAATGCACAATGTTGGACGAATGTTTCAACTGGGCAAGATTTTAGTATTGCTAGAAGCAATAATGGCACTTTATGGGCATGGGGTCTGAATGTCGGAATATATGGAAATGGGACAACAAATCCCAATACAACAAACAACCCTGTACAAATAGGTACTGCAACTACTTGGTCAACGATGGCTACAACCTTTGGAAGTTGTGCTGCAATCCGATCTAATGGAACTTTATGGACATGGGGTCAGAATAGTTGGGGAGAATTAGGAAATGGAAACAACACTAATAACTTTACACCACAGCAAGTAGGGACGGCAACAAACTGGGTAAATATTGCAGGTGGTAGAGGATATGCTTGTTATTTCAGTATTAAAAATGGTGCTTTATGGGCTTGGGGTTCTAATCAACCCAATGGGCAATTAGGGAATGGTACTATTATAGACAGGAATTCACCAGTTCAAATTGGTACTGCCACCAATTGGAAAACCATTTATCCAGGATATAACTTTACGATTGGTATCAAAACAGATGGCACATTATGGTCATGGGGTTCAAACCCAGGTGGTGTTTTAGGAGATGGAACTCCTGATTCGACAGTAGCAGGAAGAACTCCTAGACAGGTAGGTACTGCAACAGATTGGAAATCGGCCACCTGTGGTAATTCCGTAGTGTATGCAATTAAAAATAACGGCACCCTCTGGGGTTGGGGAGGAACATATACCGGTACCTATTACACCCCAGTACAAATGGGCACTGCCAATGATTGGTCTAGCGTAGCTGGCAGTTATGCACATACCGCTGCTATTAAAACCAATGGAACCCTGTGGACGTGGGGAAATAACACAAATGGGGAATTAGGAAACGGCACTTATGTAAGTAATAATCTGCCAACACAGGTAGGAACTGATACTAACTGGGAATCATTATCATTAGATCAGTATTATAATTCTTTTGCCAAAAAGACTAATGGTGAAATATGGGGAACAGGCCGCAACCTTAATGGACAATTAGGCAATGGAACAACGGTACAATCTAATGTATTTGTAAAAGTTTCTGGCTGCCCTGCAATAATTGCTAACCCAGATAGTGGTACTTCATTAAGTGGTGTGGCAAGTACAGCCGTTGCGAATGTTCGTTCTAATGACACGTATAATGGCGTTGCAGCAACTTCATCCAACAGTACTTTAGCTTTTAGTAGTGCTACTAATAGTGGTATAACATTAAATACTACCACCGGAGCAGTAGCCGTCGCTGCGATTGTTCCAGCGGGCACGTACACTTTAAACTATACTTTATGTGCCACAGCGAATCCTCAAAATTGTACTACAGGTATTGTAACGATTACTGTCTCAGTTTCAACACCTCCTAGCGTTTTGGGAATTAGAGCCAATGGTACTGTTGAAAATATAGGCATTCAAACAGGTGGAAAAATAATTATTCAAGGAGGTTTTTCAACATACAATAACATTAATTCAAAAACTATTGCTAGGTTGAATACTGACTTGACTTTAGATCCAACCTTCTTAGCAACTGGTGCCACCACAACTGGAGGCCCTGTCGATATGAAATTACAATCAGACAATAAGGTGCTGTTGGTTGGAACCTTTGCTGGTTTTAACGGTGGTTCAAACGGATTCGGCATTATTAGGTTAGATGTTAATGGTAATGTTGACACAGGATTTAATGTTGGAGGATTAGGTGTAGCTGTATCTGATAGGATACGATCTTCCGCTATTCAGGCTGATGGTAAAATTTTACTCGGCGGCGGATTTTTAACTAGTTATAATGGAGTAGCCAGCAGAAATATGATCCGATTATTGCCTAATGGATCTATCGATCCAACCTTTACTTTTCCTTTTACGACCAGCGCGGGCGGCAATACTTTTGGACCAATTTTTAATATTATTCCCCTGGCAGATGGTAGAATACTTGTTGGAGGTACTAAAAGCGGTCTTGCTGGAGGAATGCCAAATCTATTTAGATTATTAGCTAATGGTACTTTAGATACCACTTTTACTTCTGGTGATACAGGAGTTAGTGTTGTCCAAACAAATTGTTCCTCGTGCTTAAGTTCGATAGAGAATATTGTTTATCAGCCTGATGGGAAAATTCTAGTAGTAGGTACTTTCAATTCTTACAATGGAAATACAGCCTATAAAAATATTGTAAGATTGTCAGCTGACGGAGCAATAGATACAAACTTTAATGGTCTGGGAACGTCAACTGATAGAGCAATTAAAGATGTCAGCTACGACCCTGTGAATAACAAAATTTTAATAGCTGGAGAATTTACAACCTTTAATGGCGCCGCTGTAAATAAGATTATCCGATTAAATTTAAATGGTTCATTTGATGCTACATTTAGCGCAGGAACAGGAATTACCAATACTGCACCATTTTCAGCAACGATAAATACATTGAAAAGACAAGATGACGGTAAAGTAATTGTTGGGGGATCGTTCAATACTTATAATGGAGTTTCTGTTTTAAACGTTACTAGAATACAGCCTTCAATTGCCGGAGGCCAAGCAAGAAGCATAATGGACGTTAATGACAGTGATTCTGAAATTGCTATGAAAAACGAACTAACAACAAACAGCCTAACCATTTACCCAAATCCAAGTACTGGTATTTTTAAGATTGATTTGTCAGGTTTAGAGGAAAGTTATCATAAAATAGAAATCTATAATTTTATTGGAAGTCTTGTTTATCAAGGTAATTTGACTAAAGATTCTTTGAATGAAATCGATCTTTCCCTTCTTCAAGATGGTTATTATATTGCCAAAATTTATAGCAAAGATGATAATGTAACTATTAAATTAATAAAAAATTAATAAGTGAATTTAGTCTGAAAAATAGAAACCCGCTTTTAAAGGCGGGTTTTTTAATATTGAGAATTTTAGGTTTAAATTATTTTTTACAATAGTGTTGTAGAATTGCACCTCCTAGGTCATTAATCAATGACAAGTTTTTTCGAAACCCAGCTTCGCAAAGTGTTCCTATGAAAAGCTCCGCAAATGTCTCCCAACTTTGCAGATTTTTTTTATGCAATTCTTTTAAAACTAAAATTTAATTATCAGATAGTCAGAAGTTTTTAATAGCGGAATCTGCTATTTCTTAAAACTAAAAAGCCCAGTTTCACAACCGAGCTTTTCCATCCAACTCCAAAGTCACCACAACAAGAGTCAAACTATTTTTTGTGCTTCTTTAATACTAATTTGAGCACCCAAGAAATTAAAAAACTGACAACGGCACCAACTGCCGCCAATACTATAGTTTTAAAAACATCTGCCGAATGAATATTCGGAACAATACTCAAAAAAGTACCGCCTGCTGTACCCATCAAAATGGGGTTACTTGCCGACATGAATTTCTGTTTCGGTTGTGGTCAATTGGCTAACCGCAGACAATACGCCTCCAGCAACAGCTAAATAACCCCCAGCGGCACTAACTATAACTGGCAAGGCAATAGGCGCTGCCATAATGGTACCACCAACTGTCGCTAATACCAACCCAATATTTCGAAGCACTTTAAAAAATTTCGGAGTGGGAGCTTTCGCTCTTTTTACTAAACTCATAGTTGATTTTTTAAGATTAAACAATAATTTCACTAAACTTTACTCAAAACCAATTAAGCTCTAGGAGCAGAATTACCCCCAATTGGAATTACATCTGGAGTAATCTCAAATGCACTTCTTGGCGGAACACTACCACCACCTCCAATATCTGAGAGCTTTCGAGTCTCTTGACCGCCGCCAATTTCTGAAAATTGTCTAGGGCAACCTTGACCACCGATTTCAGAAAAACTTCTGGGTACAGTTTTAGTTCCAGCAATTTCAAAATTTTGTTTATAGGTTTCCAATGCTAACAAATTCCTAGGCGCAGTACTTCCATTACCTCCAATAGCAACCAATCGTCTGCCAGTCTCCTGTCCGCCGATTTCAGACAAACTTCTAGGCACTGTTTGATTTCCGCCAATCACAAGATTGCGTCTTTCTTGACCAGCTCCACCACCGCCAATACAAAGTCTACGGTTTTCAATTCCGGGATTTGTTCCAATTTCCATCAACGGATTTTTAGTATCCACTTGGGTAGCAATATTCGTTAATGCAGGTTCAGAAACCACTTCACTCTTAATTAAAGTAGTAGCTTCAGTTTGGTTTTCACAACTAGTAACACCAAAGGTTACTAACAAAACAAACATCAAAACTTGGATACTTTTTAAAACAGATGAGGTTTGAGCCATAGCTCTAAAAATATTTTTCATGATAATTTAAATTTAAGATTGAACAATTAATTTTACTTTTTCTGTGCTATCTAAAGCACCATAGACCAAGCGTTTCAGCTTAGCAAATGCCCGTCTCGATTGCAGACCTAATCCTGGTCCGCTCAATTTCGTAACAGGCGCAATACAACCGTTTAACTCTTTCAAAGCATTATTGGCAGGATGCAACAGAATGAAACTTCTGCTTTCAACTGCAATCACTTCCAAATGCCACTGAAATTTTCGGCTGTACCGTTTTTGTAATAAATATTCCCCTTCCGGAATGCAGGAAACCCTTTTCTCGTTTTCCTTCCAAGGCAATTCAATGGTATTACAAATGAATTTGCCTTCACATTCAAGTTTTCCGTTGGTTCCATCAGGGAAATAAGTTCTCGATAGTATCAAAACCATCTTACAAGCCACTAACTTTCACCAATGCCAGCGGATTAAATGCCCCATTTTTCAACGAATACATTTGCCCATTAACCTCTTGGAAAAACTCAATACCCAAAGCCAAAAACAACGGTTTGGTACTGGCTGGAGTTACGTTGTTCAAATGGTTAACCGGTGCCGTAAGAACAGCATCCCATGGTAAAATCGCAGTTTCCGAACTAGCCACCACAAATACTTCCGCTTCAAAATCAACTTCAGCACCAGCCGAAATAATCTTATAATGCGTCGTACCCGTTGGCGCTGCAATCATATTGGTCGGAACAAAAGGATCAATATCCATAGTAATTTTTCCATCAACACGGTTAATCCCTCCAACAAATGGAGCGTACATACTAGTTCCTAATTTCCCACGAATGTTAAATTCAAAACCCAAAAGCAAATCCACTTTTCCATTAATCACATTTCGCAAACCTCTTGCGTTCACTAAATCCGCTTGAATGACTTTCACCATCGCCTGAGTCAATCTACTCACCATTCTACCATCAGCAGAATTAATGAGCAATGCTCTCATAGCAGTTCGAAGCGTTTTACCTGCCTTCCCTGCTCTTCCAAACTCAGAACCATTCTCACGCGTTCGCTGAAACGCAGGATCACTTTTAATTCGGTTAGCATCAATACCTCCCTTCTCGCGAGCCAAGTGCCCGTCTTGGGAAGTTTTGTAAAAGGTAATATCTCCGATAGTCCCTTTCAATTTAATTATGCCTTTCTGTCTTGCCATAATTTCTAAAATTTCAATTAATACTCCTTTACATACTCACTTCATATCGATAATCGTTGCAACTAAATCCCGAATGATTGAGCCAAGTTTCAGACAGAAAAACCACAAAAAAAAGGACCTCAATAACTAACCAATCATAATCGATTATAATCAGCTATTTTAGTCACTAAGTTTTACAGAAAATTGTATAGATTTGCTTTACAGTTGAGGTTACTCAAAGCCATAGCAAAGGCATAGATAAAGTATCAAATAGTACAAAAGTGATATCAAGCAACACAAGAGTATGCATGTATCCAAAAGATGTACAACGTATTATGGGGAAGACATATACGCAAGCCAGATTGTATCTGATTAAGATAAAAAAGCATCTTAATAAACAAGATCATCAGTTCGTTTCAGTTAAGGAATTTAGCGACTATTCTGGTTTGCCGTTGGAAGAAGTAGAACGTTGTATAGTAGGATAAAAAATGAACAGCTTAAAAGACTGCTAAACTATTGAAATCAGCTATAACTAGTCCATTTTTTAGCCTGTTTATTTGGTGGTATGGCTGTAAATTCTTATATTTACAACATAAGATTTGAAGATATTTGCGAACCAAGACGCAAAATCGATGCCTTTCCTTTTTTGACTTTTACGATGTTATATTATACAGCATATTAGCGACTAGGTTCGAATCCCTCATCGCCCACAAAAAAATCCACTAGAAATAGTGGATTTTTTATTTTATATAAAATCTAAAATTCTCTCTAATGCCATTCCTCGCGAACCTTTAATCAAAATTATTTTGTTTTGAAAAGAAAGTTGCTTAATTCCTTCTACAAATAATTCGAAAGTCTCATAAAAATAAAAATGTTCCCTATCGATTTTATTTTTATAGAAATCTTTACCTATAAAATAACAAACTATATTTATTTCGTTTAAAAGTAAATCAACTATCACTTTGTGTTCATTGTGGCTTTCATTTCCTAGCTCAAACATATCACCAAGAATTACCATCTTACCTTCTTTGTCAAGTTGCACAAAATTTGCAATTGCTACAGTCATGCTGCTAGGGTTAGCATTGTAGGCATCTAAAATTATTTCATTAGATTCTTTTTGCATCAATTGAGATCGGTTGTTTTCTGGAATATAATTTTCAATCGCTTCTTTAATAGTTTTATTACTAACACCAAAATAATTTCCAATTGCAATTGCAGCATTAATATTATTGGCGTTATAGAGACCTATTAAATGAGAATGAATTGATATATTGGAGAAACAAATTTCAACAAATGGATTGGCATTAACTACATCAATACAAAGTGAAGCATTGGTTTTTTTAACGCCAAAAGTAATTGAATTTATATGAGTTGTTTTATCAACTTGAATTGGATCATCAAGATTTACGAATACGGATTTATTATTTTGAGATAAATAGGTATACATCTCACTTTTACCTTTTATTACGCCTTCCAGACCTCCAAAACCTTCTAAATGAGCTTTGCCAAAATTTGTAATATAACCATAATCTGGCATGGCAATTTTACATAAAAACTCAATTTCTTTTTGATGATTGGCTCCCATTTCAACAATTCCAATTTCTGTTTCTGAATTGAAAGACAATAGTGTTAGTGGAACTCCGATGTGATTATTTAAATTTCCGACAGTGGCTTTTGTTTTGAATTTTTGGGAAAGAACAACAAAAATTAACTCTTTGGTTGTTGTTTTACCATTACTACCTGTAATGGCAATGATAGGTATTTTTATATACTCACGATGAAATTTGGCTAACTCTTGTAAAGTCTTTAAACTATCATCAACTAATATTGTTCTTGAGTCAATAAAATAGTCCGCATTATCAATAATTACATAAGTGGCTCCTTTTGAAAGTGCTTCCAAAGCAAATGTATTGGCATCAAATCGATCTCCTTTGATAGCAATAAAAATAGAATTATGTACAATTTTTCGAGTATCAATAGAGACCGAATTACATTTCAAAAACAACTGATGAATGCGTTGAATATCCATAA
>JAYVZG010000094.1:0-7906 GCA_043783565.1 Flavobacterium sp.
GTTAGGAGACTGTACAACACCTATCCTTTAATTGTAACCTTTTAATACAACGTTAACCTCCCTAACGACGTCTTTCCTTGTCCCACGCTTTTGCGCTCCAACCACCGAAACCTCCGTCCTTCGTCCTAGGCCCCCCTTCAGGCCATAGGCGAAGCTTGCGGGCTCGGGGATGGAGACGAAGCCGGTATGGGCGACGGAGTCGAAGTTCAGCTTCAACGTCTCCGTCATGGAAATGACGAGGGCAATGGAGGCTTCATGAGGGAGATCGGACTGTGAAATGTTGACATGAAGGCGTGTCCTATGGAGCTTGGTGGCAGCGTTGCGGACCACAGCGGATGTCGCGGACCATGTAGAAGGTATAGCTTTGGGCACCGATGGAGAGGAGTTTGTGGGCGGTGTAAGCGTGGTGGGTTTTGACGGCAGTGTGGGACGCTGGTGAGATGTGTCTGTAAAGGTGGTCAAGGCACGCAGTGTCTTAGTCTGAGATGCGGAACAGTGTGGCCGCGTATATTTTCTTGTCGTCCCTGTAATTGTTGTTGGCTTGAGTGCTAAGGGGAAGTAATGCAGGGTCAATGGGTTCTAGGTTCATTTCTTAGGGAGTGAGGGGGCGTCTGCTGTAGGTAAATTCCCCATGGAGGGGAGCCCCGGTGATGTCCGTATTTAGGTCGGCTTTAGTGGGTTCTGTGGAAAAAAAATGTAGGGGGATGAGAATGTCGGAGAGTGCCTGTTGGCCGGCTACACCGAAGGTGGTGTAGCATAGAAGCTTAAAGGTACTCTCCAACATTCTTATCCTTCTACATCCCTTTTCCACAGAACCCACGAAGGCTGACCTAGATACGGACATCACCGGCGCTCCCCTACCAATCATTGACCCTGCATCACTCCCCCTCAGCACTTAAGGCAACAACGATTACAGGGACGACAAGAAAATACACGCGGCCTCACTGCTCCTCAGACCAAGACACCGGGTGCCTTGACAACCTATACAAACACATCTCACCAGCGTCCCACACTGCTGTCAAAACCCACCACGCCTACACCACCCACAAACTCCTCTCCATCGGTGCCCGAAGCTATACCTTTCAAACTATGGTCCGCGACATACACTCCATCGGCAACGCCGCCACCAAGCTCCACAGGACACGCCTCTACGTCAACATTTCCCAGTCCGATCTCCATCATGAAGCCTACATGGACGAGGCGAAATAGCAGAGCTTTTCATTTGTATCCCTCACAGTCGCTAGTTTCAGCTGATCTAAAATCAGTAAGACATTTAAAAATTTACTTGTAAAGCAGATATCAAAATATTTTCTGTGTTCAAGAACAGTAATCGAAAACTGCTTGTTCCGACGTCAGGTGATGAATGGTTGTGCTTCGGACCAACATTTATTTCAACTGCAGATATAAGTATTGTAATGTACTATAATGATTTTTTTGAATGACAATTTCACTGATATAAATATGCGCCCTGACTATTGGGAAAGCGTGAAAAACTTATTCTGAAAGAATATTGAATAGTTCGACAGTCCAATATACTGATATTTATCCTACAATGATTACGTATGAGCTAATCATTGCTTAAGTCTCTGCAGGCACGTGGAAGCAACAAGTCGAAATTATTCATTAATTGATGATTGAATCAGATAATCATTGCGTTTAGACCATTAGAATTACTGATTCATACTTAGATTATTTAATACGGTTTTACACGATTTTTTTTGCAAATTTTCGGTTTTTTTCACGATTCAGTATAATTTTACACAAAAAATTTAAAATCACTTAAGATTATTTTATTCATCTAGCCCATTTCTTCATATCAATTTTTTAGTCCGTAATTTTCCACCCCCCGGAAATTCTCCCGCCTTTTTTTTACGTACTTTCAATAATAATTTTTATCCATTTTCATTTTTTGTACTCGGGATGATAAAAAGTGTTTTTGATACAATTATGTGTTTCTATTTTAAATTGTCAGTAAAATTTTGCTCCATATATGGTAATACATCTTCATATCATTTGTTAATTTATTTAATTAGTAATTGTCTGTAAAATTTGCTCCATAATGATGCATTTTATTATGAAAAGAAAAATTTATTCAATAATCGTCTGATGATCATTGTACAACACTATGACTACGACTGATTACAGTGATTCTTGTGCGTATTGAATTATGAAAGAAGATGAACCGCATTATATCGGTTCTACAATATACTTCACGCAACGGCTTGATAGTCATAAAATTTCTTGTTGTGATACAAAAAAAATGGTCTAAAACTTCATAAATACATACGAGAACATAGAAGGTGGTCAGAGTTTTCCATGGTTATAATCTGTAAATATCCACAACGCACCAGTCATAAAGAACTACTTATGTATGAAAGACAACATTATGGACATGAATGAACCGCTATTGAAAACAAACGATGGAGAACAGAGACGTATTAAAAAGAAGGAAGAATACTTCGATGATTGGAACATTGATTTGCTTAAACTGAAAGCATACATTGGTACTAAGCATCGAATACCATCAACGACTAATAACAAAAACAGCGATGAAAATATATCGCATCATGGTTTGAAAAACAAACACAAAAAATGCATATATAGTATGAGGCACGAAGCAAATCATTCCGCTTGGTGTAAATTCACATTTGATTACATCGAACTTCTTAATTCGTGGAATACTAAATATGTAAATTTGAAGGAATTCATTAAAATCAATAATGAAATACTAAAAGATAAAGATGAATCAAACATGGCATCATGGTTATCCTCACAAAACATAAACTATAGAGAAAAAACGTACATACTGATGAAAACCGACAACCGATATCATCTGTGGACAATTTGCAAACGAGAGTGTCTTGACCAATTAGAAACACAGACGGATATTCTTTAGTTCAATTGTGTTCGTTGTATCTCACGGAGGATAAAATCCCGAATATAAAAAATGAAAATGGATAAAAATTATTATTGAAAACATAGTACGTAAAAAAAAGGCGGGAGAATTTCCGGGGGGTGGGAAATTACGGACTAAAAGATTGACTTAAATAAATGGGTTAATAAAATAAAATCCTAAATAATCTAATTTTTTAGTGTAAAACTGTATTGAATCGTGAAAAAGTAGAAATTTTCCAAAAAAAATAATGTAAAGTTGCATAAAAAAATCTAAGTATCAATCATTAATTCAAATGGTCTCTCTTAAGAGAGAATTCTTAACTCCGTTTAGACCATTTGAATTATTCTACAAATGCAGTCAGTTTATCCGGTGTATAGAGAATATGAATTTTATACAATACAAAAGGAGTCCGAGTTCGACCATCCATGGTTGGACTCTCACGGGCGTAGCCCGTGCTTATTAAAATATTTCGAAAAACATACACAACAATATTGATACAAACTGTAAAAATGACTGTTAGCTGAAGCACGATTTTAAATTGCATAATTATGCGTTCCGTCGAAAATGGCGACTGCATTCATTTACAAAAGTGCGCGATTGCTTCGTTTATTCCTACTTCCCATTGCCCGAGATGTCAATTCGAATTCGGTTGCTCGGGTGAAAAAGGGGTGAAAACCGGTTCAAAATTCATAGGGAAGCCACCCGGTTGACTGAGTATGGTGTTGAGATTTTTGCACGTCAAAAATTGCCGTATCATGATCTCCTCGTGGAATACGATAAAGATAAACTGCTTCTGTCCTTCGCATTATCACCACTGACTCAAAGTTTCAATTAAAATTTTGCTGGGATTACCGTCGAATTGGCAAATTGGCAGGACCAAAAACACAACATCGTATACTGCTCTCCAAAGAAAAGAGTGCTAAACCGACGAGAGCGAGTTCCATTGGTTGGAATAGTATCTCGATTTAAATAAAAGATATGGACGCATCTCGATTAAAAGCAATTGAGTTTTTGAAAGTAAAGGGAATCACTGCTCCAGAAACCATCGTGGCGAAGCTCGATGACGTAGCTTTGGACAAAATTGATAGCTTAGTTGATGGCGATATTGAATTAAGTGAAGGAAATTTGTTTGGAGAACATTTGAAACAGTTCACCGATGTTGTTCCTGCATGGATCCATTCAACTCTACCTGGTAAAAAGCGGAGAGCTGATAATCAAGAAGACGGAGTGGTTGTCAATTTATTTTGGACACAATTTAGTCCAGAACAGCAAGCCCGGATCATGGTAATCAGAAAACAAAAGTCTGGACTTTGTTACTTACACGCACCTGTGGTTCTCGAGCAACTAGAGGTAAAAATTCAAGTACATATGATATTGGTAAGTACGTAGCATATGTGTTATCAGGCAAGCATTTAGTAAATTTTATCCTTGAGGATAAACGGGGTAGTTCACGGGAAACATTGAAAGAACTATGTGGTCTAACGAAGGTTCATGATGTACGGTGTTACACTATTCTCTGCACGGAAGACGGAGAATTGTACTTGCTTACCTGCCCACTCGTCTTGGAGCTTGTTGCCCTGAGCCCAGCATTGATCTCGCTTTTCGAAGTATATCCTGATTTCGGCCAGACAAACACAGTGAGTTTCTCAGGTCGACCTACACGAAAAGATAATGTAGCTCTATCAGACGTTGAAACGCACAGCATGGTGTTGATCGGCGCACGGAAATCCAGCGAAGGAAAATATTTTTTTCTACTACAGAATTGGTGGGAGGGACGATATTTTATTGAAGTTTCTGGAGAATATATGCATCATTGTGAAGCACAGATCACGTTCGTCAAGGAAGCGATTACCCGCAATTGCAACCTGACGACATTACTCAGCGAATCTGTGTACTCAAAATCAAGCGCAGATGCATCAGAGAGATCAGAGCCATGTTACGAGCGATGAATATAGCACATGCACGCCCGTTGACCCTACATTTAAAAAAGCAATACGTGAGATAAGCCATCTACTCCTTTTACAATGTTCCTCGTAAACTTTATTAAAAAAGACGAAACATAAAAAAAAGACACAACAAACAATTTCTTTTAAATATGCTTTTCCCTTTCTTTTCTATTAAATTTTCAAGCATAGTTTGAATTCGATTCCCATTTTTTAGTTCATTGCAAGATGTGGATCTTATACTAGTAATATTCATTAGATTTAATCCTGATGGTTATACAGACCAAAATGGAACGAAAATGAAATGATGTTTATCACCGAATAATTTGAACATAATGACAATTAGAAAATTAAAGGAACATAATGGGAAGAAAACGTCATAACATGCAGTAGGTCCTGCGAGCCTAAGCTGACAGCTCAGGCTCGCAGGTCCTACTGCATATTATGACGTGGTAGCGAATGGAAAAGTTCACAAACGATCCGAACTATCCTATTTGACGCATTGATTGCCGAATCAACGTCTAACGCAAACCCACCTCATCTGAATATTCCTCATTCGGAAACCAAAGCCTCCAAAAAAGCTAACGACGAGAAGACTGAGTCTCCAGAAGCCTCAGCCAAGAACCTCCGCAAATCGTGCAAGGAACCCTTTAGGCACCGAAAATCGAGCCCCAGAGGACTCCCATGAATTCTGAATTTCCACAGCTTCTGCTATCTGACGATGAAATCCTATCGATCTTGGCGAAGCGCATCCCGCCAATGAACGGAGGAACCTCAACTCCATCTACTCCTAGCCTGTCGCAAGGTCCTCAAATTCAGACTTCATGGGAGTCCTCTGGGGCTCGATTTTCGGTGTCAAAAGGGTTCCTTGCACGATTTGCGGAGGTTCTTGGCTGAGGCTTGCCGGTGGAGACTCAGTCTTCTCGTCGTTAGCTTTTTTGGAGGCTTTGGTTTCCATCATTTTTGAATGAGGAAAAATCAGGTCTGCGTTGGACGAGGTCTGCGTTTGAATGAGGTCTGCTTTAGATGTTGATACGGCAATCAAGGATAGTTCGGATCGTTTGTGATCTTTTCCATTCGCTACCATGTCATAATATACAGTAGGCCCTGCGAGCCTGAGCTCGCCAGGTGGCGCACGAATATGTTTGTACCTGTTCGAAAGTAGAGAGTCTCGGTTGACTAATATTTGTTCAAATCGGAAGTGCACTTAATTGGATTAGCGCGACAAAGTCTTGCACCCCATTTGTTTGGACAATATGCCACCTCAGAAGGTATCAACTAATGATGATGCGAACATCGCCGATGTCAAACTTAGCAGCAAAATTCACACACTTGGAAAGATAGAGTATATTCAGCAAAATCAATTGCTGAAATGCATCCTGGAGGAGAGCTTTTTGTGAAAGCCTTCGCAGGTCGTGACGCAACTGAGGCTTTTTATATCATACCATCGAAGAGAGTTCCCGCATCTAAGGATGACAGACTCTCTTCTGGGGAAGGCTGACCCAGCAAAAGATAGCAACACAGACGCCGATTATCTCGAGCTTTGCAGGCTCGTTGAGAAAGTTTTGACTAGGAAAAAAAGCAATGTCAACGACTTTCTACAGTTCAAGAAGAAACGCAATCGGTGCAACATTGATGGAGAACGAGCATTTCCAAATATTCGGCGATAGTGGGTTGCGCATTTCATCAACGTTTGGAATATTCCATAACAAGGAACGTCACCGTAGATTGAACTGCTATATGGAAATAACACCTAATATATGGTATCATAATCTAAAACAAGAACACCTGCTACTGAGTATACGTTATAGGTGTATTTGGTGAATATCTAAATACTATACAACTAATAAACCATTTGTCTGACGGAAAAGAGAGAAAAAATATTGGGTGGAATAAATACGTGAAATCACTAATGAACTCACTAGACGATTATTGATTGTAAGAGAATTCATACCTTTGGTATGACCATTGAAATGACTCTATATATGCTGTTATTCAGATGTATCGAAATATCATAAAAATCTTTTGTGAAGATAAATGAGTTCGTCCATATAGGGACGGACTCTCACCTGGGCGGAGCCCGTGCTACTTCCACATTTTTAAACATCATATGAAAATATTGATTGAAAAAAAATGCGTAAGTATAAAGATATTATATCATACATAATAATGACAGTTTTTTTGTATTGTTTCATGATATCGACAACAAGCTTGATTTATTTTAAGAAGAACGTAATACGAACATGGATAAATTAAACAAGAGGACAAATATTAAAGTCAAATTATGCCAAATTATTGTAAGAACGCACCATATTTACATCAAGGAAATAGTACGTCCTTTACATAAATTGTTGGTGAGGATCTTCTCCTTCTATACAATGCATTGCACCGTTGTTGGCGCAAGTGAAAAATGACAGTAGCGCGAGTATAAGCAACTCAAGGTGACCCGAGGCCTCACCCACAACTATTTGGGTATGGTCCTGGATTTCGCCAAGAAGGGAGTGGTCATCATCTCCCAAAGCGGCATGATCGGAGAAATCGCCACAGCACCAGGAGTACCTATCATCATCGCGGCAGTGGGCCACCCCGAGACAAAGCCGAGGACTCCTGCGACAGAGAATTTGTTCCGTTCCACCTAGAGCCACCACTGGCCAAGATCATTCATTCGCTCACCGCTAGGATCCTACTTGTCGCCAATCGTGCTCGCCCTGACCTACTTACGTTCATATCCTTGATGACAAAATGTGTCCTTCTTATTTTTAGAAGGAAGTTTTATACATAACCTTGTAAAAAGATAGAAAGTTTTATTCATAAACTTTTAAAAAGATAGAAAGTTTTATTCATAAACTTTTAAAAAGATATAAAGTTTTATTCATAAAACTTTTAAAAAGATTTAAACTAAAAACCATGAAAACAAAAAAAAACTACTTTAAAAGAAAGAAAAAAAAAATGTTAATTTATTCAGGATAATTATCCTTGAATTGTATTGGAATTAGGTGTCGTAAGTTTTCGACAATGAGATATTTATGAAGTATTTCCATTTCTCTTAAATTAGCCCATGGTTCCC
>JAYVZG010000095.1:0-59522 GCA_043783565.1 Flavobacterium sp.
GGGCGTGCCGGCGGAAACAAAATCCAGTAGAAAATCAACTCCGAGTCCGCCGTCGGGCTTTCCGTTATAGTCCTCACTGCGTTCCGGGCTACCACTGCAATCCCTCACGCAACTAACAACTGACAACTGTGAACCGACAACTAATCTTCATCCGCAAAGTCAAAGGGATAATCACCAAATACTGGTGCTAGTTTTCTAACCGCGTAGATATTCTTATTGAATTTATTAGAAAAAGCAATGATTGTCACTCCTTCTTTCATCAATGAAATGTAAGAAGATGTATTGCCATGCCACCAACCATTGTGAAAAAAAAATTTCTGACCCGTTTCCCATTCAATCATACGCATTCCTAAACCATAATTTTTGGTGCCTTTGTGTTCATTGCTATAACCAACATAAATTTGATCACGGAGTTTTTTCTTCAAAAAAGTAGGGGCTTTTCGTGCCATATCAAATTTCAACAAATCTCTTGGTGTCGAATATATGTTCTTGTCGCCATACACAGCATCCAAATAATCATAGGCCAATCGCATGTTGTTACCTTTATAGGATGGAATAGCCGTTTCTAAATGTTTATCAAATTCAAAAACATAAGTGTCATTCATACCAAGTGGCGTGAAAATCATTTCTTTCATCGCCTGTGGATAAGACATTTCAGTAATTTTTTCTATGATGGAAGCCAAGACTGCATAATTCGTATTGCAATAGGCAAATCGAGTATCTGTTGTCGATTCCAATTGGATATTCTTTTCCGCAAATAAGTTCAAAACATCTTGATTGTTCAACGTTTTATGTCGATCCCAAACGCCTTTATCTTCAGTAAAATAAGCATAATTACGAAGGCCACTTCGGTGATCTAATAAAGTGCGAACCGTAATTTCTGGGTAAGGAAAATTATCTAAAATCGTATTTACTTTTTGGTCTAATGCAATTTTGTTTTGGTTGATCAAAAGCAATGTTGCTGTTGCAGTTAGCACTTTACTAACTGAAGCAATATGCATGGGTGTATTTTGAGTAATGGCAATGTCTTGTTCTCTGTTTCCAATACCTTGGTAACGTTCGTAGATGATTTGACCATCCTTGGCTACTAGAAAACTAAAATTATTGTTCTCATTGCTCCAATATTTATTGCAATAACGTTCAACAGAAGATTTTTTTGCATTAAGATAGGAGGAAGTTAATTTAGAATACGTCACTTTAGAGGCAATCATGGTGGGTAATCCTTTTTCATTAATGCCACTTTCTTCTACAGAATCCAGACGATCTTGTCGAGTACACGTAATCATTAAAAAGAAAATACCGATAAGGAATATATAGTAGAAATATTTATTGGATCTCATATTATAAGCTTTGTTAGCAAATATAGAGAAACAAAGCTACGAGAATTCTTACCTAATTTAGGGTTTATGAACATTTTATTAACCATTTTTTATGACTATAATTTTAAGAAAAAAAGTTTTGAAAACGTTGTAGTTATAGAGTACATTTGAACCCGTTAAAAAATATCCCAAGTCTATGAAATTCGGAATTATCAAAGAAAGAAAAAATCCACCCGATCGCAGAGTTGTCTTTACACCTGCAGAATTGGCTCGCATGCAACAGGAGCATCCAGACTTAAAAATTAAAGTAGAACATTCAGACATACGCGTATTTCGGGATGAAGAGTATTCATCTTTAGGAATTGATATAGGTTCTGATATGACCGATTGCGATGTGCTTTTCGGTGTAAAAGAAGTTCCTGTTGATGCTTTAATCCCTAACAAAAAGTATTTCTTTTTTTCACATACCTTAAAAAAACAAGCACACAATCGGAAATTATTGCAAGCTATTTTAGAAAAAAAAATTGATTTATACGATCATGAAACCATCGTTGATTCTAAATTTAAAAGATTAATTGGTTTTGGAAGATATGCTGGAATTGTTGGCGCTTATAACGGATTAAGGGCTTTTGGAATGAAATTCGAATTGTTTACAATCCCGAAAGCAGAAACACTTTCTAGTAAAGACGATTTAGTCAACAAACTCAAACGTCAAGTATTGCCTCCTATTAAAATAGTGCTTACTGGCCATGGAAAAGTAGCCATGGGAGCCAAAGAAATTTTAGACGGAATGAAAATTAAAGAAGTGTCTTTTGATAATTATTTAACCAAAAACTACTCGGAACCCGTATATACTCAAATTGATGTAACGGAATACTATCAACGTAAAGATGGCAAACCTATTTCAAAAGAAGATTTTTATGCAAATCCAACAGTATACACTTCCAATTTTGAACGTTTTTCTAAAGTCTCTGATATTTTTATGGCAGGTCATTTTTACGGAAATGATGGACCTGAAATTTTGTCGCAAGCCATGTTGCAAGCTGTTGATTGTAAAATAAAAGTAGTGGCTGATATTTCCTGCGATGTGGATGGACCTATTGCTTGTACTTTAAAAGCTTCGACTATTGCAGACCCATTCTTTGGGTATTTGCCTTCAGAAAACAAAGAAGTTCCTTATACACATCCAGGAGCTATTGTTGTGATGTCGGTAGATAATTTACCTTGTGAATTGCCTAAAGATGCGAGCGAAGGTTTTGGTGAAATGTTCATGAAGTATGTGATTCCAGCTTTCTTTAATGGTGACAAAGATGGAATTTTACAACGATCCAAAATGACAGAGAACGGTAAGCTCACGAAAAGATTCGAGTATTTGCAAGACTATGTAGATGGTAAATAATCAACAATACTAAAATTTTAAAAATCCTATTTAGTTTATACTAGCTAGGATTTTTTCTTTTATAAAAGTTGCTATCTTTAGTCAAATTTTTTGATATGAAATCTTTCTTTTCTTTTATTATTCTATTGGTATTTAGCGTTAGCCAGGCGCAAAGTGTTCCATCTCCGTCAAAACAAATTCTGCTAACTTTTGGTTTTGCTGAAAAAGGAAAACCTATCTATTCTGTTATCTATAAAAACAAACCAGTTATTCTGCGAAGTTATTTGGGAATTATTTTAAAAGAAGGTGCTGACTTGGCCTCTGATTTTCAAATGGTAGATTCTAAAACTTCAACTTTCAACGAAACGTGGCAGCCTGTTTTGGGAGAACAGTCAAATATTGTCAATCAGTATAACGAATTAACAATTGCACTTTCTCAAATGGGAAATGGTCGAAAAATGAATATTATTTTTAGAGTTTTTGACGAAGGTGTTGTCTTTAGATATGATTTTCCTTTGCAAAAAGATTTGAATTATTTTACTGTTAAAGAGGAAGTTACAGAGTTTAACTTAACAGATAATCACAAAGTATTTTGGCAGCCTGGTGATTTTGATAGCAACGAATATATTTACCAAGAATCCTTATTGTCTGAAATTGACACTAAGAAAATTGATTTGAATAATGGTATTGGAATGAAATCCATCGCCGGACAATTCATCGTTCAATCTCCTTTGATGATGAAATCAAAAGACAATATTTATCTTAATATTTTTGAAGCTGCTGTTGTCAATTATCCAGTAATGCATTTGGATGTTGATGTTAAAAAATTAGGATTAAAATCACATTTAGTTCCCAATGCGGTTGGAGATAAAGCCAATCTAAGAACACCATGCGTGTCACCGTGGAGAACGATTATGATAAGTGATGATGCTAGAGATATTGTAAGTTCGAAAATGATTTTGAATTTGAATGAACCTTCAAAAATAGACGATACCTCTTGGATTAAACCCATGAAATATGTCGGAATTTGGTGGGAAATGCACGTTGGGAAATCGACTTGGGATTATGCAGGTTCACAAAATGCGCAAAACAAACCTGAAGATGGTTTAAAACCAACAGGGAAACACGGTGCGACTACTGCCAATACCAAACGATATATCGATTTTGCGGCTAAAAATGGTTTCGATGGTGTTTTAGTAGAAGGCTGGAATGTTGGTTGGGAAGAATGGTTTGGCAATAGAAAAGAAGAAGTTTTTGATTTTGTAACGCCGTATCCTGATTTTGATTTGAAAGAAGTGAATGATTATGCCAAATCAAAAGGCATCAAAATGATTATGCATCACGAAACTTCTGCTTCGGTTTCGAATTATGAAAGACATTTGGATCGTGCTTTCAACTTAATGAAAGACTATGGTTATCCAGCCGTAAAAACAGGTTATGTGGGTTGGATTATTCCAAGAGGCGAGTTTCATGATGGTCAATCTATGATCAATCATTATTTGCATGTAGCCAAACGAGCTGCAGCGTATCAAATTATGGTCAATTCACATGAAAGTTCAAGACCTACAGGTGTGCACAGAACCTTTCCCAATTATATTTGTTCCGAAGCGGCGAGAGGAAACGAGTTCAATGCATGGAGTATAGGAAATCCACCGATGCATGAAACTATTTTACCTTTTACAAGATTACTGGGAGGTCCGATGGATTATACGCCAGGCATCTTCGAAATCAAAATGAGTGTGTATGATAAAACTAAAACGGCGCAAGTGCATACGACTTTAGCCAAACAATTAGCGCTTTATGTGACGATGTATTCTCCATTGCAAATGGCAGCAGATTTACCAGAGAATTATGAGAAATATCCTGATGCATTTCAATTCATCAAAGATGTTGCGGTCGATTGGCAAGACAGCAAGTATCTCGAAGCAGAACCAGGAGATTATCTTACGGTTGTGCGAAAAGCAAAAGGAAATGAGAGTTGGTTTTTGGGTGCGATTACCGACGAAAACGCTAGAGACACTGAAATAAAATGCGATTTTCTTTCCCCAAATAAAAAGTATCAAGTCACTATTTACGAAGATGGGAAAGACGCATCGTGGAATGTAAACCCAAAATCGTATGCTATAAAAACGATACAAGTTACCAATAAATCAAAAATTAAATTACATTTAGCTCCTGGAGGAGGAACTGCTATTCGTTTCCTACCTAATTAATTAACCAAACCAATTAACATCTATGAATTCAAATCACACTAAAACCAATTACCCTGCATTGTATACCTTGATTACCGTGTTTTTCTTTTGGGGATTTATTGCTGCTGGTAACAGTATTTTTATTCCGTTTTGTAAAAGTTATTTTTCATTAGACCAGTTTCAATCACAATTGGTTGATTTTGCATTTTATACCGCGTACTATATTGGCGCATTATTATTATTTGCAATGGGCGACATGAGTGGGAAAGATATAGTTGGAAAATGGGGCTATAAGAAAAGTATTGTTTATGGATTGTTATTTTCAGCTCTTGGAGCTGGCGCCATGATAATTGCTGTGGAAGCAAATGTTTATGCAGGAATGTTATTAGGATTGTTTATTGTTGCATTAGGTTTTTCATTGCAACAAACTGCCGCTAATCCGTTTGCGATATTATTAGGGGATCCTAAAACAGGTGCCAGTCGTGTAAATTTGGGAGGTGGAATTAATTCTTTTGGAACGACAATCGGACCAATTGTAGTTGCCTTAGCATTGTTCGGTACGGCGGCTTCAGTTTCGGATGAACAAATTAAAGCCTTAGAATTAAGTAAAGTGGTCATTTTATATATTGGAGTAGGTTTGTTGTTTATTGCAGCTGCTGCCATGTTTTATTTTTCTAAGAAAGTACCGAGTGGAATTGCGGATGAATCTATGGAAAAAGCCAATAAAGCATTACGAATGTTAGTTATAATGACCGTTTTATTAGCCGCTTGTTTTGTGCCGATTTTTAAATCCTATCAAACAGATGTTACTACTATCTCTACTCAAGAATTTGCCGATTTACAATCGTATCGAATGAAATTTTTGATTCTAGCCTTATTGGTTGTTTTAGGTGGAATTTTTTATTCCTATTTATCCGCTCAAAAGAAATCGGAAGGTTGGGGAGCTATGCAATATCCTCAATTGGTTTTAGGAATGTTAGCAATTTTTACTTATGTTGGAGTGGAAGTAGCCATTGGAAGTAACTTAGGGGAATTGTTAAAACTTCCTGAGTTTGGAAGCATGCAATCTTCCGATATTGGGCCTTACGTTTCGATGTATTGGGGAAGTTTAATGATTGGTCGTTGGGCTGGAGCTATTAGTGTTTTCAACTTAAAAGGCATCACAAAAACATTGGCTTTAATTGTTATTCCTTTGATTGCTTTTGGAATTATATTAGGGGTCAATATCCTTTCCGGAAAGGATATGACACCATTGTATTATTATGTTTTCTGTGTATGTATTCAAATTGGAGCTTTCTTTTTAAGTAAAGACAAACCAGCTAGAACTTTAATGATTTTTGGGGTTTTTGGTATACTTGCCATGTTGATTGGTTTATCTTCGAGTGGCACCATTGCTATTTATGCTTTTTTATCAGGTGGTTTGGCTTGTAGTATTATGTGGCCAGCTATTTTTAGTTTATCAATTATTGGATTGGGAAAATATACTTCGCAAGGTTCTGCATTTTTAATTATGATGATACTTGGCGGAGGAATTATCCCACCAATTCAAGGAAAATTATCTGATATTATTGGGATTCATCAATCTTATATCATCACCGTTGTTTGTTTTGGATACTTGACTTTGTTCGCTTTTTTAGTAAAAGGCATACTGAAAAAACAAAACATAGATGTGGATGCTATTGAAGTAGAAGTAGCGCACTAAACTTCATTCTGAACAAAAAACCTTTTAGCATTTTAAATCTGAAAAGTTTTTTGTTTAGAATTAATTAAAAAATAATCATAAAAAAAGCCACTCATTTGAAGTGGCTTTCATTTTTTATTTTTTGTATCTTTTATCTGGTGTTCCGTCTTTTTTCAAAACTACTTCCTCTTTAGCTTGTTTGTATCTTTTGTCTACAGTTCCGTCTTTTTTCAAAACTACTTTAGCGTCTTTTACATTAGTGTTTGAAGCTTTTACATCTTTAACAGCAGTTTTTACTTCTTTAACTGTAGCATCTGACTTTTTTACTTCTTTAGCCGTTGCATCTACTTTACTAGCCGCTTTTTTTAATCCTTCTTGTGCAAATCCTGTTAAGGCAAACCCTAAAACAGCGATAACTGATAAAACTATTTTTTTCATTTTTATAAAATTAATATTAATAATTAGTAGCGAAAATACAAATCTAATTTAAATACGAATTAACTAAAAAGCTAAAATTTACTTAAATTCTAAAAATACCGCCAAAGGCAATAATTTTTTCAAAAAACAAAAAATGTTGTGAAGCACTGTCGGCTGTACTCGCTGTGGTTCGAATGTCAGGCATGTTGATGTAACCGCCTTTCAATTCCCCTTGCACATAAAAATGTTTGAAAACAGTAATGTTTAAACCAGCTTTCATCGAAACACCATAACCCGAAACATGAAAATCATCATGTCGTTCATTTCCAAGAACTTTCGCATTGGTTTTAGGGTATATAATTCCTGCTCCTAATCCTTCAGTAAGGTTAATTTGTATTTTATCAGTATTTCCAATTCTGAAAACTTTAGAAATATCGTCAAATCTTGAGATTTCAGTATGAATATAATTCAACCCATCCGTATGTTCAAAGGTTAGAAAATCTTCCGTCAATAATACTTGATTATTCGACAATGCTTCGCCATAAGTCCCAGGGTTTGGATAATATCCATCAATATCTACAGCTTTAAATTGATATATTACATACTTCATATGATCAACTCCAATTGAAACAGAATAATGATCGGAAATGAAATATCCCATTCTAAAATTGGTTTGTGGAATTGTCATTCTGCCTGGATTCAAATAATCAACATGCCATCCTTTTGGTTTGTCATGAGCTTCCACATCATGTAGCGTGAAATTATAATTATCTCCCTTAAAAGTAATGTCCGATTTAGAAAAACTATCACGATTGCCGCCCCAAGAAACAAAAAATTTTCCTTTGTTGTGTGCAGTATATTTGTCTACAATTTTGATTTGCTCTTGAGCCAAACTGTTTAATGAAAAGCAAAAGGAAAGTAATACAGAATATAAAATAGTATTTTTCAAAAGTTGAATTTAAAATGAATTTATTGTTTTTCTAATAGCTACTAATCGTGTCATCAAACCTTCAAATAAATCTAAATGAAGCATATTAGCACCATCACTTTTAGCATTCGCAGGATCAAAATGAGTTTCAATAAAAATTCCATCAACACCTACTGCAATCCCCGCTTTGGCAACAGTCTCAATCATATCAGGTCTTCCGCCAGTTACTCCAGTGGTTTGGTTTGGTTGTTGTAACGAATGTGTAATGTCTAAAACAGTTGTAGCATACTGCTGCATCGTTGGAATTCCTCTAAAATCTACAATCATATCTTGATAGCCAAACATGGTGCCTCTATCGGTTACCATGACGTTTTCATTGTGACAATCGAGCACTTTTTGAACGGCATGTTTCATACTCTCTGGACTCATAAATTGCCCTTTTTTCAAGTTCACAACTTTTCCTGTATTGGCAGCAGCCACCACTAAATCTGTTTGTCGCACTAAAAAAGCAGGAATTTGCAACACATCAACATATTGAGCCGCCATTGCAGCATCTTCATTGGTGTGAATATCGGTAACGGTGGGAACATGAAAAGTCTCAGAAACTTTCCGAAGTATTTTCAGGGCTTTTTCATCCCCAATTCCAGAGAAACTATCGATTCTAGAACGATTGGCTTTCTTAAAGGAACCTTTAAATACAAATGGAATTTGAAGTTTGTCCGTAATGCCCACTAATTTTTCTGTAATGCGCATCGCCATTTCTTCGCCTTCAATAGCACATGGACCCGCTAATAAAAAAAAGTTGCCACTATCGGTATGCTTGATTTGAGGTATATTCTGTATGTTCATAATCAGATTTTAATGCGGCAAAGATACTCAGGATAGATGAATTTTAGATGAAGATTGGCATTTTTTTAGGAGCTCGGGTCCAGCTATCCGTTACAATCTTTTTTGCTTTGTCATTCTAAGCGCAGTCGAGGAAATTTGGTATAGCAAAAAAGGATTTCCACTGCTATCTGGGCTAGGGCAATCCGTATCGAATTAATTTTTCTTCAAAGTCAAACCAATGGGAACTAACAAAGCGCCTTTTTCATAGGAATTCAAATACAACGTCACAGGATTTTTCTGTCCTTCCCAGCTGATACTATAAACATCAAGTGAAGCAACACCCATTTCACTATTAGTAGTTGGAAATGGACAACAAATCCCAGTTTTGATGTATACTATTTTTTCGCCTTTTGGTCCAGCCAGCGCCTTCAAAAAACGCTCTTGATTTTCTTTCGCTGAAGCGGTATTTTTATAGAAAACGTTGATAGGAAAATCTTTGTCGTAACCGTATTTTTTGTCTTTACTATATTCTGTGAGGACAAATGTATTCGCTACATTTAGTTTCGGAATTAAAGCATGATCGTCAACATTTTTTAAGGTTGATTGCGTACTCACACAAGAATTTAAAATAAAAAGGAACATCAAAAAACAGCTATTATTTTTCATTGGAATTGTTTTTAGTTTTTAATAGAAACGCTACAATAGCGGATGTTAGTACACCGAATGAAAAAGAACCAAAAATGGCTTGAATCGTAAAGCTTTTGAGATTGAAATACATTTCAGCCTGACGCTGTGTTTGAAGTTGATGTGCTACTCGATATTCAATTATTTTTTCGAAATAGTGTGGTGTAATGTACGTGTAGGTAACAGATTGCACCATTGGACTCAAAATAGCAATTACCGTAGAAAGCAACATGCCGGAAAGAAAACCTTGTTTCCAGTCCATAGTGCCTTTGTAAAAATTTTTCTTCTTATCCGCTAATGCTATGAAATAGAGTCCAATGGCGACAATCGCAAATAAATTAGTGTATTTAGTTTGATTACTAATGAGTGCATCATGCCAACCCATGCTTTTTTCAAAAATCATCCAAACTAAAGTAATAATACTAAATTGAATTCCCCATCTAATTTCTATTGCAAACTTCTTCATGTTTTTTGGTTATTGAATTTCAAAAATACTCGTTTATTTTTATACCTTGGTCTTTTCATTTAAAATTCAAATGAATTATTAAATTTGTAAATAAAACAATTTCAATGGATTTTCTTTTTCATACCTGGCATTGGTCGATTACTGGTTTTTTGATTGCTGTAATCATGCTGACACTCAATTATTTTGGTAAAGTTTTCGGAATGTCTTCCAATTTAAGAACGCTCTGCACGATGGCTGGAGCCGATAAATTCGCCGAATTTTTCCGATTTGATGTTAAATCTCAATATTGGAATTTAATGGTGATTTTTGGTGCCATGCTTGGTGGTTTTGTTGCAGTTCATTTTATGAGCGACCCTTCCAATGTAACCTTAAATCCACAAACGCTTGTTCAACTGCAAGCCATGGGAATAGATGCTCCCAATGGTAAATTATTGCCTGAAACTATATTTGGTAATACTATTTTCGAATCACCAAAAATGATTTTCATACTACTATTTGGAGGGATTCTAATCGGTTTTGGTTCTCGTTATGCAGGAGGTTGTACCTCAGGTCATGCGATTGCTGGAATGAGTAATTTGCAACGCCAATCTTTAAAAGCAGTTATTGGTTTCTTTGTTGGTGGTTTGTTGATGACTCATTTTATTTTCCCTTTAATTTTCTAAACTATGAAATCGATAAAATTTATACTTATTGGATTCCTTTTCGGTATCGTATTGACTAAATCTGAAGCCGTTTCATGGTACAGAATTTATGAAATGTTTCAATTTCAATCCTTTCATATGTATGGAATTATTATGGTAGCCATAGTGGTTGGAGTAGTGGGATTGCAACTTATCAAAAGAAATCAAATCAAGAATAGTCAAGGGCAACCTATTACAATTGCGGATAAAGAAAAAGGTTCTTTTCGCTATTGGATTGGAGGAATGTTTTTTGGATTGGGTTGGGCTTTAGTTGGTTCGTGTCCTGGACCAATTTTTATATTATTGGGTGCTGGATTTTTCCCAGTTGTATTGGTTTTACTCGGGGCACTTTTAGGGACTTTTTTCTATGGTTTGATAAAAGACTATTTGCCTCACTAATATATTTTTATATTATTTCGGCACTCAAACCTGCTTCTAAAAGATCAGAGCATTGTGGTTTTAATTCTTCAAACGAACCTGTTTTTACCGTGCATTTTCCTTTATAATGTACTAAAATTGCACATTGCTCTGCCTGTTCAGAAGTGTGTTTACAAACTTTGATTAAAGTGTCAATCACATGATCAAACGTATTGACATCGTCGTTGTACAGAACAATCTCATTATTAACATCTACAGCTTCTAAAACAGAAGTTTGTCTTTTTGTTTTTTCAATTGTGGCCATTGGTATTCGTTTTAAAGAAACTAATTTACGTATTTTAAAGAAACCCAATTATTTCTTTGAAGCTTTTTAACATACGTTAATCCTTTTTCAGTACAAGATTCATTGATAAATGGGATGTCTTCTTCATAAAAACCACTTAGTAAGAGTATTCCCTTTGGATTCAAACGATCCACATAATGTTGCATATCATGCAACAAAATATTTCGATTGATATTGGCAATAATCAAATCGTATTGTTGATCTACTAATAAGGAAGCATCGCCTTCATAAACACTAATTTGATTACAATTATTGCGTTGCGCATTTTCTATCGAATTCAAATAGCACCAGTTGTCAATATCGATGGCATCAATGGGTTGAGCGCCTTTCATTTCGGCTAAAATTGCTAAAATTGCTGTGCCACATCCCATGTCTAAAGCTTTCATTCCAGTCACATCTATTTCTAATAAATGCTGAATCATCATATGAGTCGTTTCATGATGGCCTGTACCAAAACTCATTTTAGGTTCGATAACAATATCAAATTCCGCATCGGTTTTAGGGTGAAAAGGTGCTCGTACATGACAATTTCCATCCACATCAATAGGTTCGAAATTCTTTTCCCATTCCTCATTCCAATTGACTTGTTCGATTTCTTCAACGGTATACGAGATAATAAATTGAGGGGAGTTCAACACAAAAAGTTCTTCTAAAATATCTTCCTTCCAAAATTGTTTTTGAATATAAGCAGTTACTCCAAATTCACTTTCAATAAAACTTTCAAAAGGCAGTTCACCGAGTTCAGCAATAAGAATTTCAGAGCCAAGTTCTTTGGGTTCAATGGTAAAATGGTATCCTAAATAGTTATTCGACATCTTTTTTATTTTAAAAAAACAGAGACTTGAATTGTATCAAATCTCTTATAATATTAATGATGAATTTTTCACCGCAGATTCGCAGATTTTAATTAAATTGAATATCAATCTGCGAATCTGCGATTATTTTATATGGCATTAACAATCGCTGCAAAATCTTCTGCTTTCAAAGCTGCTCCTCCAATTAATCCTCCGTCTACATCTGGTTTTGAAAATATTTCTTTAGCATTGTCTGGCTTAACGCTTCCTCCATATAAGATAGAAACATCTTCAGCCACATCACTTCCGAATGCTTTTCGAATCGTTTCGCGAATAAAAGAATGCATTTCTTGAGCTTGTTCAGGACTTGCTGTTTCACCTGTTCCGATTGCCCAAACGGGTTCGTAAGCAAGTACAATATTTTCCCATGCACTTTTATCTAAATGAAACAAACCATCCCGTAATTGGTTTTCAACGATATTAAAATGCTGATTGTTTTGTCGATCTTTCAATTCTTCACCAAAGCAAAAGATAACTCTCATTTGATGTTGCAATGCTTTGTCAACTTTAAATGAAATAACAGCATCAGTTTCATGAAAAATAGCGCGACGTTCAGAATGTCCTAAGATAACTGTATTGACACCAATACTTTTAAGCATGTCGGCCGAAATCTCACCAGTAAAAGCGCCGTTTTCGGACTGATGCATGTTCTGAGCTGCCACCACAATATTGGTAAATTCTAAATGATCTACCGCTGAAGCAAGATTGATGAAAGTAGGTGCTACTATAATTTCAACTTCTTTATCATTCGGCAATTGATTGATTAATGCATTGAGTAAATCTTCTGTTTCCTCTGCATTTTTATTCATTTTCCAATTTCCCGCTACTATTTTTTGTCTCATTATTTTAGTGATTTTAAGGTAGAATTTATTTTTTCAAAATCGGTTTCAATGGCTCTGTACAAAACAATTTCACCTGTTTTATCTACGATAATATAGCGTGGAATCCAATCTAAATCTATCGATTTTCCGAAAACGCCTTTCATTTGATCATTCGCCATATAATGATCTCCTTTTAAGTTGTGTTTTTCAACACCAATTTTCCAATTTTCTACTGTTTTATCCATAGAAATAAATACATAATCAACTTCTAGATTATTAGTTTGTAACTCTTTGATTTTCGGCATCGCTTTTACACAGTCACCACACCAAGAAGCCCAACATTCAATGACAATTGTTTTTCCTTGATGCTTTTTTAAAATTTCTTTAAAAGGAATTTGATTTCCATCTAGTGAAAGTAAATTTTCATCTAATGCAATTTTAGAAAAAGATTTTTGTGCATTCATACACGAAATTGTAGTCAATAGTAAGGAGAAGTAAACAATTATTTTTTTCATTTTTGGGGAAATTTTCAGTACAAATTTAGGGTTCTAAAAAGGAAATAATCCTAAAATAATGTTATGATTGATGAAGGTGTATTAAAGAAATTTTCAATCTTTATTCAGAATCGTCTTTTGATTCTATGTTTTTAGGAATATCTAAATCATCAAGAAACACATGTTTGGTTCTTTTTCTCTTTTTAGGAAAATATTGTCTTTTAACTGTGAATATTAAAATAAGTATAGATACTGCAATAATGGTACATCCCAAAATAATATTAAAAGTTGCCCCAATAGGAGGATGTTCCAATGCAGCAACATTATTTAAGATATAATAACCTATAAAAAAAGCAATGATACAAAAGGCAATAATTCTATTGTTGTTTTTTTTTCTTTCTCTTCTAGTTCTTTCAATACTTGCTTGACTTTGACTTCTTCGTTTGGTTGTGGTATCTTGAGGCATAGTTTTGTGTTCTATGAATATATTAAATAATTATAAATTTAATAATGAAATATCATTATAATGTACCTTTTGCATAATAGTACCTTTGTTTAAGATTAGAATGCTAGGATTGGCTCTTTCAATTGTTTTGAGAGTAGTTCCATCGCTAAAATAAAAATCGAATGTGCATCCAAATTCTTTTTTTGCTTTTTCAATTTCTAATTTTGATGAAGCTGTCATTGCAATCACTTTATATCCTTTTGCTTTTGCTTTCTGGTGTAAATTTTCTAAAAGTTTCATTCCCTTTTTATCGGCTTTCGATAAATCATAGGCAACAAATACGAGTAATTTAGGTTCTTGAAGTAGCTCGTCTTTATAATCAGAACCGTCAAGTTCCATTGTAAAATCATGAATTGGCGGTTTGTAACCTTCTGAAACAATATGATCTATGCGCTCAACAAAAGTAGCCCCAGCAGGAATATTCATCAAATCTTTTTCAGTAAAATTTTTATTGACACCATTTACTTTATAAACAAAAATCATTTCCACGACAGTTTTTGGTGCACCTTCTGGAATTTCCATTCCTTTTTGAATATTAGTTCCAACTTTATAAGCTCTAAAATCTTTTAAAGGCAAATGATTTAAAACCCAATACCCCATAAATGCACATAAAACGACTGTTAAACTGACTAAGGCATTTCTAAAATTAGTATTGAATAAAGGTTTTACTTTTTTACTATTCAAAAACAGAATAACAATAAAGAATAGTAAAACAATATCTTTTGTAAATGATTGCCATGGGGTTAGTTTTAAGGCATCTCCAAAACAACCACAATCAGTTACTTTATTAAAATAAGCAGAATAAAAAGTAAGAAAAGTAAAAAACACAATCATTAAAAGTAAACTCCAAATAGTGAGTTTAGGCTTGAAACCAATCAACAACATAAATCCTAAAATGGTTTCAAATATCACTATGAACACTGCGAGTGCTAGTGAATAAGGCACAAAAACGGGCAAATTTAGAACTGTTTCGCTAAAATATTCACTTAGTTTATATGAAAAGCCAACTGGGTCATTTAATTTGATTAATCCTGATATAATAAATAACAATCCGACAAAAACTCTGGAAAATTGTACTAAAACGTTTTTCATGTGGTAAATTTTATTTGAAGTAGGTAAATGTACTATAAAATATAGAAAGTTAAAAGTGTATTATAAAAAACTACTCTTTGGATTGCATTAAAATCAAAGCAAAAACGGCATAATTAATCATATCTTGGTAATTAGCATCGATGCCTTCTGAAACAATTGTTTTCCCTTTATTATCTTCAATTTGCTTAACGCGAAGCAGTTTTTGAAGAATCAAATCTGTCAATGAACTCACACGCATTTCTCTCCAAGCTTCGCCATAATCGTGATTTTTGTCCTCCATTAAGGCTTTGGTGATTTTGACTTTAACGTCGTAAAGTTGTGTTGCTTTTTCAGTATTTAAATCGGGTTGGTCTACCACTCCTAATTCCAATTGAATCAATGCCATGATAGAATAATTGATAATGCCAATAAATTCCCCTCTTTCATCTTCATCAATTTTGCGAACTTCATTTTCTTGCAAACTTCGAATACGTTGTGCTTTTATAAAAATTTGGTCGGTTAATGAAGGCAGTCTTAATATTCGCCAGGCACTTCCGTAATCTTTCATTTTTTTACTAAAAAGACTCCTGCAAATGGCTATGATTGCATCGTATTCTTGTGAAGTATTCTTCATTATTATTGCTGTATATTTGTATTCGATTTATATAATTACGTTCGGTACTTCCTAACGGAATCGCGTCAAAAATAGTATTTTTTTTTGAATGTTTACGCACTAAAAAGCATAGCAATGACAATTAATTGCCTGGGTCAACTCATCGATTTATCAACTCCTAAAGTTATGGGGATTTTGAATGTTACACCGAACTCATTTTATGATGGAGGTCAATTCAATTCAGAAACTTCGATTTTAAATCAAGTTGCTAAAATGATAGATGAAGGTGCCACATTTATTGACTTGGGAGCAAATTCGAGCAAGCCTAAAGCCGATTTTGTTTCAGAAGAAGAAGAAATAGCTCGATTACTTCCAGTTGTTGAATTAATTTTAAAACATTTCCCAGACACCTTACTTTCTATCGATACGTTTCGAAGTGAAATAGCACGAGTAAGCCTTGAAAATGGAGCAGCAATTATTAATGATATTTCAGCGGGCGCATTAGAGGAAAAAATGTTCGAAATTATTGCTCGTTATCAAGTGCCTTATGTGATGATGCATATGAAAGGTACGCCACAAACCATGACTTCATTGACTCAATACGATGATATCGTGAAAGAGATGCTTTTCTATTTTTCCGAAAAAATAGCTAAAGCGAGAAGTTACGGCATCAACGATTTGATTCTTGATCCTGGATTTGGATTTGCCAAAACACTCGAACAGAATTATGAAGTTTTGCAAAAATTAGAATTGTTTCAAAATGTTGAGTTGCCAATCTTAGTGGGAATTTCTAGAAAATCAATGGTGTATAAAGTTTTAAATTCATCTGCCAACGACGCGTTGAACGGGACTACAGTTTTAAACACGATTGCTTTAACGAAAGGAGCATCGATACTGAGAGTTCATGACGTAAAAGAAGCGGTGGAAAGTATTAAACTATATGAAAGAATGGAAAGATCTCAAGATTTTTAGATTTTTGGATTGTAAGATTTCTAGATAAAAATGTTCAATTTTAGAAATTTCGTTCTTTCAAAAAGTACGAATCTTAAAATCCAGTAATCCAAAAATCTAAAAATCCAAAATTACTGATGGTGATAGGGTTCGTTCTTTAAAATTGTAAAAGCGCGATACACTTGTTCTATAAAAAACAAACGCACCATCTGATGCGAAAAAGTCATAGAGGATAAGGCTATTTTACCCTGTGATTTGGCATAAACTTCAGCGGAAAAACCATAAGGACCGCCAATGACAAAGACAAGTGTTTTAATTCCAGAATTCATTTTCTTTTGCAATTCACTCGAGAAATCTATACTCGAAAAGGTTTTTCCGTTTTCATCAAGTAAAATTAATTGATCGGTTGGAGTTATTTTAGATAGAATAAGTTCTCCTTCTTTTTCTTTTTGTTGGCTTTCAGAAAGGTTTTTGACGTTTTTGATATCGGGTATTATTTCCAATTCAAATTTGATATAGAAGGACAATCTCTTTTGATATTCATCCATCAAAAGTTGCAAATTCTTATGGTCTGTTTTTCCGACGGCAATGAGTTTGATATTCATAGATTATTCCTCATTTTCTTTACCAAAAACGACATTAATTAATAGCGCTGAAATGGCTCCAATAGCAAAAATCGACAAGAATTCGATGGTGCGAATATCCTCTGTTCCATTCATCCGTGCGTAGTTACCCAAAGAGAGTAGGAGCAAAACGGTGAGTAGTATTTTCTTTTTCTTAGTGTTCATGACAAAACTAGGTTGACTTCAAAAGTAGTAAACATTTTCATTTCGTTCGATTTTTGGGCTAGAATATTGTTATTTCCCTTTGTTTGAAGTCCAATCTTGAAAGGTCATTTCGAATTTTATTTCGTTTTTTCCATGTAGTCCGATTTCTTTCCAGCCTGATTTTCTGTAAAATTGCTCGGCTCTCGAATTGGCTTCAGTTCCCAACCAAACCACAGTTTTTGTTTGCTCGAAGTACCAGTTGATCATCGTATCATGCAATTTTTTACCGATTCCCATTTTCTCAAAATGAGGATTCATAAATAAAGCCCAAATGTTATTTCCCAGTAAGTCAACGATAGAGAATCCAACGATTATGGAATCCAGTTCATATACCCAGCCTTTGCCTTGGGTGAAACAAAATTTGAAATAGTCGTCATAAGGAATTAATGCAGGATCGGATAAGGCATTTTCTTTGACAGACATTCGGATTTCCATTAACTGCGGAAAATCTAATAAAGTAGCTTCTCTAATGTTTGAATCCAATATCATTTTTTAAGGAATAAATCTTTTACAGCAGTTGCCGTTTCGTAGTATTTTGTATTGCTATCATAGGTTGTACGGAAGAATTTCTTCTTATTGATTGCTGTAAAATAGCCAGTTTGACTTGAAAATGAAGTTGATTTACCCTTAATGAAAAATCGAATGGACTCGATGTCAACCTTTTGCAATCGACTCATTTCTGCTTGAGAAAAAGAATAGTAAGAGACGATTTGATTACCATCGGTTGTTCTTAGTCCTTTATCAGTGCAAATGATTGCTGTAAAATCTTTGAGGTCGACATATAAATTTCCGGTAATGGCAAAGGCAGGATTGTTGGTTGCTACGGCGATTTTGAGATAGCCACCTTTGTCTGATTTGGCAATTTGAATGGTTGCAACGCCAGACAAGATATAATTGTCACACATAAAATTCCAACTATGAGCGGCAGGATAGGATTTGGATTGCACGGTCATCGATTCTTGACCGAAAAGTAGGGATGTTATGAAACAGAAAAAAAAGGCTATCGATTTTTTGCTCATACTTCTTTCTAATTCGTTCTTCTTTCTAGTTGATTATTAGCGTGTCAACAGATGATTGTTTACGCCGTAATGGTATTATTTAATACTAAAAATATCCTTCCAATCTTTCGAATTGACCGCTGCAATTTGATTGCTCTTGTTGACCGTCATTCGCAATTCTTTATTTGCAATTTTCTTTTCGTATAAGGCTTTATAGCGATAGATAATTGTTTGATTTTTGTTATCCTGATACGCTTCAATGAATTTTAGTTCTTTAAAATCGCCATATTTTTGTTGAAATTTAGCGCAAATTTTAGATAACCGCTGTAGCGTCATATTCTTTCTTACTTCAGCTGTAGCTTCCTTTTCTGTAAAAGGCACAAACTTAGAATTGTTGCAAGTCATCAAAATCTGCTTGCCCAATGCTGTTGTTTTATCTTTTTGAACGCGATCGATTTGGCCGTCGGATACTTTTTCGATAGCAGCCACTGGCGTTTTATCGACTGCTACTTTTTTAGATTTGCACGCCAACACCAAACAAAAAGTTAATAAGAACGTTATCTTTTTCATAGTCTTGCCTCTTAGTATTCCATGTATAAACGTTAGATATTCATTTATATTGGAACGCTTAGCTATAAAAGTATTGCGGCAATTTATTTTGGGCTATTTGCAATCTAGAATAGACTCGGATATTGCTTTGGATTGACTTCACTCATCATCGCGTAGACTTTTTCATAAATATCTTCTACAGACGGTTTAGAAAAATAATCCCCATCCGTTCCATAAGCAGGACGATGTTCTTTGGATGTTAATGTTTGCGGTTTGCTATCTAAAAAATCATAAGCATTTTGCACTTCGAGAATTTGTTGCATGATAAAAGCAGAAGCACCACCAGGAACATCTTCATCGATGACTAAAAGTCGATTGGTATTCATAATACTTTTTACAATATCATGATTGACATCAAAAGGCAACAACGATTGAATGTCGATAATTTCACAATCAATTCCTTTTTCTAACAATTCTTTTGCAGCTTGTTCCACCAAACGCAGTGTTGAACCATATGAAACCAAAGTAATGTCGTTTCCTTTTTTTATGGTCTCGACCACACCAATCGGAGTTTTAAATTCCCCTAAATTGGTAGGCATTTTTTCTTTCAAACGATAACCATTCAAGCATTCTACGATCAAAGCAGGTTCATCGGTTTCTAATAAAGTATTGTAAAAACCAGCAGCTTTAGTCATGTTTCTAGGAACTAAAACATGAATACCTCTTAAGGCATTCAGTATCATTCCCATCGGCGAACCAGAGTGCCAGATTCCTTCTAATCGATGGCCACGAGTACGAATAATTAGCGGTGCTTTTTGTTTTCCTAAGGTTCTATATTGTAAAGTTGCTAAATCATCACTCATAATTTGAATGGCGTATAGCAAATAATCAAGATACTGTATTTCAGCAATTGGTCGTAGTCCACGCAATGCCATTCCAATTCCTTGCCCTAAAATGGAAGCTTCTCGAATTCCAACATCAGCAACCCGTAGTTCCCCATATTTCTCTTGCATTCCATCCAAACCTTGATTGACATCTCCAATATTTCCAGCATCTTCTCCAAAGACTAATACTTCAGGATATTTAGAAAAAAGCACATCGAAATTATCTCTTAAAATCATTCTTCCATCGGCATCTTCTACTTTATCGTCGTAGGTTGGAAGTACTTCTTTTACAGAAAATACATTTTTATTGGACGTAGAATGAAGATGAGAACTAAATTTAGGTTGAATTTTTTGAAGGTAATTATTTATCCAACTAGACAATTCAGTTTTACCATTTTCACGAACAATCATACGCAACACTTTACGTGCTGTTATTAATAAATCTTTTCGATAAGGTTCTTTTATTTCTTTTAAGTCGGCAGTATATTTTTGAATAAATATTTTATTTTCACTAGTATTAGCAATTGAATCTAATAATGTTATCAAATCAGTTTGTTCTGACTTAATTGGAGAAGTAAAAGCAATCCATGCTGCTTTTTTTCCTTCTAAAACTTCTTTTTTAGCAGCTTGATCCAAAGCATCTAATTCTTCTTCAGTAGCAATATTAAAGGTAATCATCCATGATTTCATTTGCTTGATGCAATCATGATCGCTTTCCCATTCGAGTCGTTCTGCATCTTTATAGCGTTCGTGAGAGCCTGAAGTGGAATGCCCTTGAGGTTGCGTTAATTCGTTCACGTGAATTAAAACTGGTACATGTTCTTCACGAGCAATTTGAGATGCTTTTTCAAAAGTAGCTACCAATTCAGCATAATCCCAACCCTTTACCCGAAGGATTTCATAGCCATCATTTTCTTCATCACGTTGGAAGCCTTTTAATATTTCAGATATATTTTCTTTGGTAGTTTGATGTTTGGCATGTACGGAAATCCCATAAGCATCGTCCCAAATACTAATTACCATTGGCACTTGCATCACACCAGCAGCATTGATTGTTTCGAAGAATAAACCTTCGGAAGTACTTGCATTTCCTATGGTTCCCCAAGCTACTTCGTTTCCATTTACAGAGAAATTGGAAGTGTCAATTCCATCCACATTTCGATAAATCTTAGAAGCTTGTGCCAAACCTAAAAGGCGTGGCATTTGTGCAGCAGTTGGAGAAATATCAGCACTTGAATTTTTTTGTTTCGTTAGATTTCTCCAGGTTCCGTCTTCATTAATACTTTTAGTAGCAAAATGGCCGCCCATTTGTCTTCCGGCGGACATCGGATCAAAATTGATATCCATATGACCATACAATCCAGCGAAAAATTGTTCGATGGATAGTTCGCCAATAGCCATCATAAAAGTTTGATCTCGATAATATCCTGAACGAAAATCTCCTTTTTTAAATGCTTTCGCCATGGCCAATTGCGGCACTTCTTTTCCGTCTCCGAAAATGCCAAATTTGGCTTTTCCAGTAAGTACTTCTCGTCTTCCTAATAGACTACATTCTCTACTAATAATGGCAATATTATAATCATTGAGTACTTCTTTTTTGAAATCTTCAAAAGAAAGTACTGTACTTGTTTCTGTTTGTGTCATAAAGGAAGGATATTACTTTGGAAAACAAATTTAATTAAAAAACTCATAGTTTTTAGCATCCTATGAAAAATAAGTAAAGTGATATTGATAATCTAATGAAACATTGAAAGGATAAAATTATTTAAAATGCAACATAATAATAGATTGGTTGTCAAAATGATATAAAAACAGAAAAAACGTTTCGTTTAAAACCATTTACGAGTAAATAAAGTAACTAACACTTTTGGGTCGATAGTGAAAACAATTCTTATTTTTTCAGCGTATTGACTTTGAGAGATTTCCCAACCATTGTTAGAATATACAGGAAAATAAAACTCAAAATAGTCAGGTACTAAATTGAAACGAATTCCATTATCATACACCCATTTTTCTTTTACATTGCTGTTTTTCACCAATCCCAAATCACCATACACTTCAATCCAGTTCCAAATATTAAAACTTACATTAGTCGTAACCAACCACTTATTAATTAAAGCCGGCAAAACTTTCGATTTGAATCCGCCTTCCCCCATAATAAATTGTTGACTAAAAACGCCTGATTTTTCAGATCTTCCCAATAATTCTTGTTCAAACAAATAATCATTGATGTTGAAAAGCCCATAACTAAAGGTTTCAGTAGTTGTTCTATCGTATAAAAAAGAACCTGCATACACTCGAAAATTAATCTGACGATTGTTATTAAATAACCTTCGATATTGTATCTCACTCGATATTTTTCCAAAAGAATTCGATAACTGTGTATCTGTTAGAAAATTGAAATAATTAATGAGTTCACTTTTGTTGTTTATATATTTAAAACTAAAAACCGAATAGTTTGATAGTTTGTTATCCAATAAAATTTTTGATTCCTGTTTCTGAACAACATTATATCTAAAAACAAGCGCTTGTCTATCATTCTTACGTACATCAGAATCTCTAAAATTTAAAGTAATACTCGGATTCATTTTAAAATAAGAAGCATCTGGAGCATAATTAAAATAGGATCCACCCAATCCAAAACGAGTATAATACAATCGACTATCACGATCAAATTGATTATAACTAAACGATGAAATTCCTCTCAATGAAGCGGTGTTAGGCGAATAAACAGGGTTTATATCATAATTAAATGGTTTGTTTAACAATGTTTTGTTGAAAAAACGAATTCCAGGAGACAAACCATCATAATAATTATAAGTAATTGAAGGAACAAAGAGGATCTGATTGTAATTTGGATCTTCTAAATCCTTGAGTAAAACAAACTTATACGGACGATTGTTTTTGAAAAAACTATGCAATGATTTCCAATTATTTCCTCTATTGTATTCTGGAACTTCATTTTTATAATTGATAACAATTTTGTCTGCTTGATTTCTTGGAATAGAAAAAACACTATCCGTTGCAATATTTTCATACCATTTTTTAAATACAACACTTTTGTCTTTAATTCCATACAAGGGGATTGGAACTGTTGTCCCAGTTCTGTTTTTTATGGTAAAGGTGATGCTGTCTTTCGTTTTTGTAACGTGCTTAAATCTAAAATCAATAAGATCTCTTGTATTAATAATCGATTTAAAAAACCAATCAATGTCTTTGGCAGTTTGTCTCTTAAAAAGATTTTCAAAATCTTGAGAAGAAGTCAATCGATTCGCATTCATACTGTAAAAAAATTGAATGGTTTTAGGTACAATTTGATCTTCCAAATAATGGTCTAAATAGTTTAAACTCAATCCAGCTCTATATTTTGAAGCGATTTTTTCATTAAAACGTATTAATGTTTCTTTAGAATTGGATAAAGGTTGATCTAGATTCTTTCGAGCCATAAACAAATAGTAATAACTGTATTGTTCGTTAAAATCGAGATTGATGATTTTAAAACTTTTCAATATTTTGAGTTTCGACAAACTGCCCAATAATTTCATTTCAGGTCGATTCTCTTCAATATATTTCATCATGGTATAGACTTGAATTCCGTCATAAATCCAATTGTCTTTTCTCGGATCTAAATGCAACGTATTCTTCAAATAATTATTGAGATACGTTTTCAAAAACTTAAGTTCATACAAAAATTCATCCTGAAAAACATTGATAAAAGAAGGTAATTGATTGAGCCCATAAAATGGATTTCTATCATAATCCACTTCAGAAACACTGATTTTTTCATACGGATATTTTCCAATATTTTCATGAACGTAACCAACAACCCGATCAATAACCAATGCTTTTTGAATATCAGTTAAGTTATTATCTTTCAAATTTGTAACGACTTCTACTTCATCGTTTTTATAACTATAAAACTTGGATTTAGAGTCAATATATAAACTAAAATCAGTTCGTTGTTTTCCTATCAATGAATACGAAATAGTATCGTTTGTGTTCTCTTTTTTTAATGCATTTAAATCTGTGTTTACCTCATAACCATTAGGAACTTGAAAGTTCATTTCATAATCGCAAATACCATTAGCGATGTCGTCTATGTCAGCATTACTGTAGCGAATAAATTGATGATTTTCATAACGTGCAGGTACTAAAAACCAATTCTTCAAAACGTAACTTTTGTTGGTAGAATCATAACCATATTTGGTAAAACGATCACTAGGAATTTTTACTTGATAACGAAGCTGAAGTGTTTTCTTTTCGAATGGAAGTATTTTTTCAGGAAGCACAATTTCAAGTAAATCGATTTGATTTTGAGGTCGACTCCAATTCAAAGTCTTATTTTCCGCATCTAAAATCACTATAGAATTGGTGTTTCCGCGTTCTTTTTCAGAAGAAAAATGAAACCCTCGAACGAATTCATCCGAGAAGCGCTTTCCCATTAAGGAGTTTTTATCTGAATAGGAATTCATCCAATCGTTTAAAATCAAACTGCCTATCGTGTCATTGGTTTGATTGAAATAGGTGAGTTCCTGATGAACCGTTAAGGTGTTATTCTTATTGTCTAAACTAACGGTCAACTTTATCCCATGTTGGGCCTGTAACAAACTTGCTGTTAGTAAAACAATAGAATATATAAATTGGATTTGAATTGATTTCAATTAGAATACAAATTAGAGCTTATGATAACGAAATCAAATAAAAGTCGTTTTAGAAATTTGGACTCAAATCGTATTTTTTGTAGAATTTATCCAATACATCCAACACTTCATCTTCAGTATCTACGATTTTAAACAAATCCAAATCCTTTTCACTGACCGTTTTTTCTTTTTCTACCATAACGTCTTTTATCCAATCAATTAAGCCTGCCCAAAAAGCCGTTCCGACTAAGATGATCGGGAATTTGGCAATTTTCTTCGTTTGAATTAACGTCATCGCTTCAAACATTTCGTCTAAAGTTCCGAAGCCTCCTGGCATCACAACAAATCCTTGTGAGTATTTCACGAACATTACTTTTCGCACGAAGAAATAATCGAAATTTAAATTTTTATCACGATCGATATACGGATTGTAATGCTGCTCAAATGGCAATTCAATATTCAAACCTACCGAAGTTCCACCACCGAAATGCGCGCCTTTATTGCTGGCTTCCATAATTCCAGGGCCACCACCCGTAATGACGCCATAACCTGCTTTGCTAATTTTAAATGCAATTTTCTCCGCTAACAAATAAAACGGATCTTCCGGTTTGGTTCGCGCTGATCCAAATATGGATACACAAGGTCCAATGCGTCCCATGCTTTCATAACCATTTACAAACTCCGCCATGATTTTAAAAATCGCCCAGCTGTCGTTGGTACGAATCTCATTCCATGTTTTTTGCTTTAGTTTATCTTGGATTACTTTATCCTCGTCATTGTAAAAATCTTCTAATCTCATCTTTTTCAATTAATTATGAATAATTAACAATTAATAATTATTCATGGTTGTATATTTTTCAGGAGCTTAATCCAGCTTTCCGTTCCAATCTTTTGTTCCGAAAAACGTCACAAAAGGATTTCTACTGCAATCTGGGCTAGGGCACTCGTTTTCAATAGAAGGCAAGCGTGCTAAAGTAATTCTTTTTTCAAAACCAGCACAATTTTATTTTTTATAGGCCACGGATGACACGGATTTATACGGATTTTCCCTTTGGAATCAGAATGCCCTAGCCCGGATTGCTTCGCCAGTTCGCTTTGCTCGGGTGCAGTGAGAAATCCTTTTGCGTAGTGAAACGAAGCAAAAGATTGGAACGGAAAGCTGGATTAAGCTCCTAAAAATCAAAACAACAATAATTAAAATCAGCCTAAATCCGTTTAATCCGCCTCATCCGTGTGCCATTTTCTATACCAATTCTTTTTTCAAGAATTGCGCAGTATAACTTTTTTTACTCTTCACAATTTCCTCCGGTGTGCCTTTCGCCACTACTTCGCCGCCACCTTTGCCACCTTCTGGACCGATATCAATAATATAATCCGCCAGCTTTATCACATCCATATTGTGCTCGATGATAAGAATGGTGTTGCCTTTATCCACCAATTTATTGATCACTTCCATCAAGACACGTATGTCTTCGAAATGCAATCCAGTCGTGGGTTCATCGAGTATATAAAACGTATTTCCTGTATCTTTCTTCGCCAATTCGCCCGCCAACTTAATGCGCTGTGCTTCGCCACCAGAAAGCGTCGTGCTTTGTTGCCCCAACGTGATATAACCCAAACCAACATCTTGAATGGTTTTGACTTTACGGTAAATCTTCGGAATGTTTTCGAAAAACGGCACCGCTTCATCCACCGTCATATTCAAGATATCCGATATCGATTTGCTTTTATAGCGAATCTCCAACGTTTCTCTGTTGAATCGCTTCCCCAAACAGGTTTCGCATTCTACATACACATCAGGAAGAAAATTCATTTCTATCGTTCGCACGCCAGAGCCTTCGCAGGTTTCGCAACGTCCGCCTTTGACATTAAAACTAAATCGTCCTGCTTTATAACCGCGAATCATGCTTTCGGAAGTCATCGTAAACAAATTCCGGATTTCAGAAAAGACATCGGTGTACGTTGCCGGATTCGAGCGTGGCGTACGTCCAATCGGGCTTTGGTCAATATCAATGACTTTGTCGATATGCTCTAAACCTTCTATTTTTTTGTACGGTTTTGGTTTTTTGACGCCGTTAAAGTAAAATTCGTTGAGAATCGGATAGAGCGTTTCATTAATCAACGTCGATTTGCCGCTTCCGGATACACCTGTTACACAAATCATCTTGCCTAAAGGCAACTCAATCGTGACGTTTTTTAGGTTGTTTCCTGATGCTCCGGTTAATTTTAGAAATTTTCCATTGCCTTCACGACGTTTTTTTGGGACTTCAATTTTGAGTTCACCGTTGAGATATTGCGCCGTCAAAGTATGATGCTGCAAGGTTTCCTGTGGTGTTCCGATGCTGATGATTTCGCCTCCGAATTTTCCGGCACGTGGACCGATATCAATGACATAATCGGCGCGTTCGATCATGTCTTTATCGTGCTCAACAACAATTACCGAGTTGCCAATATCGCGCAATTGTTCTAACGACTTAATTAATTTATCATTGTCGCGTTGGTGCAGACCAATACTCGGCTCATCCAAAATATACAAGACTCCGACGAGTTGTGAACCGATTTGAGTTGCCAATCGGATGCGTTGCGCTTCACCGCCGGAAAGCGATTTAGAACTTCGATTGATAGACAAATAATCTAATCCCACATTGACTAAAAAGTGCAAGCGATCTTTAATTTCTTTGATGACCTCGGTGGCAATTTGTTTTTGTTTTTCCGACAATGATTTTTCTAATTCATCAAACCAAGTCGATAAATCGGAAATATCCATCGATGATAAATCGTTGATGTTTTTATTATTGATGCGGAAATACATCGATTCTTTTTTCAAACGGGAACCTTCGCAAATCGGACAGGCTATTTCGTCCATAAATTCCTTTGCCCAACGTTTGATGCTACTCGAGCCACTTTCGTCGTGCTGATTTTTGATGAAATGCGAAATGCCTTCAAACTCAATCTTATATTCTTTGGTAACGCCTAAGGTTTTAGAGGTGACGGCGAATTTCTCTTTGCCACCATACAAAATCATATTCATCGCTTCTTCCGGAATCGACTCAATCGCGTCGGTGATTTTAAAGTTGAATTTTTCGCCAATGATTTCTAATTGCTTGAAAATCCACGTGCTTTTGTATTCTCCTAAAGGTAAGAATCCACCACCTTTGATGGATAATTTTGGATTTGGAATAATCTTCTTCAAATTGATTTCATGCACGGTGCCCAAGCCATTGCAATGGTCACAAGCGCCTTTTGGGGAGTTGAAGGAAAACAAATTCGGTTCTGGATTTTGATACGAAATTCCAGTGGTGGGACACATTAGATTTCGGCTAAAAAATCGAATATCATTGCTTTCGTGTTCTAAAATCATCAAAATATTCTCCCCATGATGCATGGCGGTTTGGATACTTTGTGACAAACGTTTTTCGTTTTCAGCAGTTTCTTCGACGAGCATTCTGTCGATGACAATTTCGATATCATGGGTGTTATAACGTTCGAGTTTCATTCCGGGTGTGATGTCTTTGATATCCCCATTTACGCGGACTTTTAGAAAACCTTGTTTTGCAATTTGTTGGAATAACTCGCCATAATGCCCTTTTCTGGCACGAACGACTGGCGCTAAAATATTGATGCGTTTTCCGATAAAATTTTCTGTAATTAAGGCTTTGATTTGATCGTCGGAATAGGAAACCATTTTTTCTCCAGTATTAAAACTGTATGCATCAGCAGCACGTGCATAAAGCAACCGCAGGAAATCATATATTTCGGTAATCGTGCCCACCGTAGAGCGTGGACTTTTACTGGTAGTTTTTTGCTCAATGGCGATGACTGGGGAAAGCCCATCAATTTTATCGACGTCAGGACGTTCTAATCCTCCGAGGAATTGTCGAGCGTAGGCAGAAAACGTTTCCACATAGCGGCGTTGTCCTTCGGCATAGATGGTATCGAAAGCCAAAGAGGATTTTCCAGAGCCAGAAAGTCCAGTGATGACTACAAGTTTTTCTCGTGGAATGGAGATGTCAATGTTTTTGAGATTGTGGACGCGAGCGCCTAAAACTTCGATTGTATTTTCGGTGTCTAGCATGATTTTTTTGGCAAAGCGCAAAGGTAGGATAATGAATAATTAATAATGAATAATTAACAATTAAAAAAAGGTTGTGATTTACGAAATGCCCTAGCCCGGATGGAAACGATATCCTTTTGCGCCGGCGTTCGGCGCAGAAGATTTAGTGTACAGCCGGATTAAGCTCCTAAAAGCAACTAAATTTTATTCAATCGTCATCGCTTTGAGTTTTTCGCGATACGCTTCCAATGCATTCGCTTTCGAAATAAAACCAAAATACTTTCCGTTTTTGAGCACCGGGAGAAAATTTACTTGGGTTTTCTCGAATTTTTCCATCACGATTTCCATGCTATCTGTGGGATAAACGATTTCGATGGGTGGAATCATAATGTCTTTTACGGGTGTGTATTTTACTTTAAAGGCACTAAAAATAATTTCCCGAATATCGTTGAAGTGCACGATGCCAAGGAGTTTTTTTTCGGAATCGATTACGGCGAAAATCACTTGGTTGGAGTGGGAAATCAAATCGACCAATTGTTCTAGGTTTTCCGCGTCCTGAATGGTCAAATAATCGGTTTGAATGATTTGCTCGGTTTCTAACGTAGAAAGAATGTTGGTGTCTTTATTTTCGGTAAAAGCATGTCCTTTTTTAACCAGATTTTTTCGATCAAGGGAGTGTTTTTCGAATCGCTTTGAAATCGCAAAACTGATTGACGAAACAATCATGAGCGGAATCATTAAGTCATAGCCGCCAGTTATTTCAGCTATTAAGAAAATAGCTGTTAATGGCGCGTGAAATAGCCCGCTTAGAATTCCCGCCATGCCCACCAAAGTAAAATTGCTAATGGGTAAATGAGCGATTCCTGTTGTGTTGATAATCTTAGAAAAAATAAAACCAGCATAGGAGCCCAGGAACAGCGATGGTGCAAAGTTGCCTCCATTTCCGCCACTTCCTAAAGTGATTCCAGTTGCAAAAACCTTGAGCATTAATGTTAATCCGAGGAAGATAATGAGCGCCCAAGTATTGTTTCTAAAACTGCTAAAAAGGGTATTGTCTAATAATTGTTGCGGATTGTTTTCTGAGAGTGTTCGAATACTTTCGTAGCCTTCGCCAAATAATGTTGGAAAAGCAAAAATAATGATCGCCAGCATTGATGCTCCAAACAGTGCTTTTTTATATGGTTTAAATCGCAATCGCGCAAAGAAATGTTCGATTCTTTGAAAATTTCTAGAATAGTAAATCACGATCAGACCTGTAAAAATTCCAAGTAAAAGATAGTAAGGAATATTGTGGTAATTGAAACTTAGTTTTTGGTCGAATGAGAGTAAAATCGACTCGTCTAGAACAATGGTTGAAACCAAAGCGCCAGTCGCGGCAGCAATCATAATAGGCGTGAAGGCAGAAATACTGACGTCAACCAACAATACCTCAATCGCAAACAAAACACCTGCAATAGGCGCGTTAAAAGCGGCAGCAATACCAGCGGCAACTCCACAGCCAATCAAAAGTGTTCGGTCTTTGTAGCCAAGTTTATACCGTTGCGCATAATTTGAGCCAAACGCAGCTCCGGTAATTACAATCGGGCTCTCTAATCCAGCAGAACCGCCTAATCCGACGGTTAGCGAGCTTGTTACTATCTGCGCATACATTTGTTTCCGTGGAATAATGCTCGCTTTTTTGGCAACAGCGTAAAGAATTTGCGAAGTGCCTTTTTCGATGGTGCCGCCTAAGAGTTTTTTTACAACAAATACCGTGAGAAGAATTCCAATGATGGGCAATAAACTATTGATAAAACTTAATTTCAGTATCGCATTGATGGAGGTCGCCACCGTAAACACCCAGTGCGCAAATGTTTTCAAAACAATTACAGCAAAAGCGGCAGAAATCCCTACCAATACGCTGGATAAGAATAAGAATTGCTTGGTCGACAGTTTGGTTTGAGACCAAGCAATGACATTTTCAATTTTGCGAATACCTTTTTTAAACATGTTGTTTTGACGAAAACGCTAATTTACGACTAAAATGAACTTAAGAAATATTTTTTAAAGCTTCTTTTGTACTGAGCGGTTTTAAGTTTGTTTGGTGCACAAACTCTTTCACTTCATTGGGGTAAAATCGGCCATATTCTCTCAATGCCCAACCAATTGCTTTTTGAATAAAGAACTCTTTAGAATGGGCGTGTTTGATGCATTCTCGAAAAAGAAATTCGGCGTTTGTTTTTTGTTTGTAGCTTAATTGAAATAGAATTGCCGAACGGTTGAGCCACATATTGTCTGAATTAGAAAACTGGTCAATTACTTTTTAGGTTTCATTTGGGAATTCAATGAGATATTCTCCCAAAATATATTTCGCACTTGTGTCAACAGAATCCCACCAAGAATTGGTAATGAGTATTTTTTCGATGAGGATAAAATCATCTAGTTGGTAATTTTTCTTTAAGTTTTTTATGAGAATTTCGATACTGCAATAATGCATTTCGCGTTCTTTGAAGGCAAACAATTGCAGTGCGATTTCGCGACAATTTTGTTTGACTTCATCCTGATGTTCTTGCCAAAATGCTTTAAAAATCAATCGCCTTTTGTCGGTTTTGATGCCGTAAAAGGTAAAATGATTTTTCATATAGTTTTCCATGGGAATGGCTAGTTCTCTGGAACTGTTTTTTTGGAAAGCTGTTTCTAATGCTTTGATAAAACTCATATTAAAATCCTTTTGCAGTGTCGTCACCGCGGTGGTCCGCGCCGCCTTCTAATTGACCGTTTGGCAATTTCAAGATGGCATCTACTTTGCCAATGACCGGCGCGCTCTTTTCATTACCAAAGTATCCTTTTTTTTGCAATCTATCTATCAAATTTTTGGGAAAACAATTCGGCTCAAATAGCACTTCGTCCGGCAATCCTTGGTGATGAAATCTTGGTGCATTCACCGCTTTTTGCATGCCCATATTAAATTCGTTGACGTTCAGAATTGTTTGCAAAACGGACGTAATAATGGTTGATCCTCCAGGAGAGCCTAGTACCATCAACAGTTTTCCATTTTTCTCCACAATGGTGGGCGTCATCGAACTGAGCATGCGCTTTTCAGGAGCAATGCTGTTGGCTTCTGCTCCGACCAAACCGTATGAATTAGGTACACCAGGTTTGCTGCTAAAATCGTCCATTTGGTTGTTGAAAAAGAACCCCAATTCCTCAGAATACAATTTAGATCCGTAGGCGCCATTGAGTGTTGTGGTTGCAGCAATGGCGTTTCCTTCAGCATCTACAATCGAGTAATGTGTGGTTTCATTGCTTTCGAAAATCGTGATATTTCCATGAGCAACTTGGGCAGATGGTGTGGCTTTATTCCAATCAAAATTTTTCATGCGTTGCTTGAGGTAGTTTTTTTCAAGTAACTGGTTTTTAGGAATTTTAATAAAATCAGGGTCGCCTAAAAAATAATTTCTGTCTGCATAGGCACGACGTTCGGCTTCGGTGAGTAATTGAATGTATTGCGCTGAGTTATGTCCATAGGTTGCAATTGGATAGGGTTCAATCATTTTCATAATTTGTGCTAATGTAATGCCGCCGCTGGAGGGTGGCGACATCGAGATGATGTTCAAATCTTTATAGGAAAAGGTGATTGGTTTGCGCCATTTGACTTCGTATTTCGATAAATCTTCCATGGAAAGAATGCCACCGTTTTTTTGAATAAAGTCAACCATTTTTTGAGCAGTTTCACCTATGTAAAATTCAGAGGCGCCATTTTCTAGAATACGTTCAAGAGTGGCGGCCAGATTTGCATATTTAATTGTGTCGCCTACCTGAAATGTTTTGGTGTACATGGTTTCGGTGCCGCTAATTTCATTAATTTCCTTTTGATTGTTGCTGATTTGCTTCCACTGTTTTTCTGTAATGACAACGCCTTTTTTTGCCAAAGCAATAACCGGTGCCATAATGGTTTTTAGAGGTAATTTTCCAAATTTTTGGTGTACGGTAAAAATCCCCGCGATGGTACCAGGGACGCCAACTGCCATAGCGCCGTTCACACTCAATTTGGGAATTACTTCTTTGTTCTTGTCAAGGTACATATCTATACTTGCGCCAAGTGGTGCTTTTTCACGATAATCTAGAGCGCCGATTTCCCCATCGAATTTTCGATAGACCATAAATCCGCCTCCTGCAATATTGCCTGCATACGGATAAGCAACCGCCAACGCCAATTCGGTCGCGACCATAGCATCAAAGGCATTTCCGCCCTGTTGCATGATTTGAACTCCAATTTCTGAGGCTTCTTCACGTGCGGAAACGACCATGGCTTTCGATGCTATCAAACCAGTTTGCCCGAGAACTACACCAGCATATTGAAATAGAAAGTAGAAGAGTACTACTCTTTTCATAACTCGGTATTTTTTAGTTGCGCATGTACGATTAATTCCTCGAAAAAAGCCATAAACTCGGTTTCGAATTCGTCATAATATTTTTCTAATTCTTCGATAGCAAATTGCATTTGAGAAATGTCTTTGGTACGGCGGTCCATTTGGGTTAGGATTCGTGCAATGCCTTTCTTATGTTGATAATTGACCAACCAATTGTGTTCGATCATATAAGGCTTCATGTGCAGTGTTTTTTCGGTCAAAATCTCCTGATGAGTCTCTAAGGATTGATAAAATCGCTCGACAAAATCTTCCAATTTTTCGTTGGAGTATTTTGCCCAATTCTTCGCTAGAAAATGATCGTAAAAGACGTCCACAATAACTCCAGCATAATGATGGTATCGCTCGTGCAATCGTTTGGTACTTTGTCTAAAAATCGGATGTGCGTCTGTATAGGTGTCGATGGCTCGATGTAATACAACTCCTTTTTGCACTTCGGCTGGTAAATATTCATAATGTTTTCCTCGAATACCATCTGCCATAAAGTTGCCAATCTTGATTAGATCGTTGTCACCGGAAAGAAAGATATGCGCTAGGAAATTCATTATTTGTAGTTGCTAAGTTACCAAGGCACTAAGTTTCTTAGCTTAGTTTTGTAAATATATAAAAAAACTTAGGTACTCAGCTACTCAGTAACTCAGCAACTTTTTTATCTTTGTCGCTCGTTAATTAACTTTCATAAATCAAATATAAAAATGACTTTAATCAAATCGATATCAGGAATTCGAGGAACTATAGGAGGAAAAGTAGGGGATAATTTAACACCAGTGGACGCTGTAAAGTTTGCTTCGGCTTATGGAACATGGTTAAAAAGCTATTCTAAAAGTAATCAGCTCACAGTGGTTGTTGGTCGCGACGCCAGAATTTCTGGACCGATGATTCATAATTTAGTAGTGAATACTTTAATTGGATTAGGCATTAATGTGATTGATTTGGGTTTATCAACAACACCAACCGTTGAAGTTGCAGTTCCTTTAGAGAAAGCTCATGGTGGAATAATCTTGACAGCTTCACACAATCCAAAACAATGGAATGCGCTAAAGTTATTGAATGAAAAAGGAGAGTTTTTGAGTGGTGCTGAGGGAGCAAAAATCCTAGAAATTGCGGAAGCTGAAGCTTTTGATTTTTCCGATGTCGATTCATTAGGAGAAATCACCATTAATGATGCTTACATGGACATTCACATTGATGAAGTTTTGAATTTGCCTTTGGTGGATGCCGAAGCTGTTGCGAAAAGAAAATTTAAAGTTGTTGTTGATGGTGTGAATTCTTCTGGAGGCATCGTGATTCCAAATCTATTGGAGCAAATGGGCGTCGAAGTAGTCAAATTATATTGCGAACCCAATGGTCATTTTCCGCATAATCCAGAGCCTCTAAAAGAACATTTGGATGATATATGTAAATTGGTTTTAGAAGAAAAAGCCGATTTCGGGATTGTAGTCGATCCAGACGTCGATCGTTTGGCTTTCATCTCTAACGACGGTGAAATGTTTGGTGAAGAGTATACTTTAGTGGCGGTTGCGGATTATGTGTTAAGCAAAACTCCAGGCAATACGGTTTCAAATATGTCTTCGTCACGTGCCTTACGGGATATTACCAACAAACACAATGGAAGTTACCAAGCGAGTGCTGTTGGTGAAGTAAACGTTGTCGAATTGATGAAAGCGACCAACGCCATTATTGGCGGTGAAGGAAACGGTGGGATTATTTACCCAGAATTGCATTATGGTCGTGATAGTTTGGTGGGCGTGGCGTTGTTCTTAACACATTTGGCGAATTTAGACGTCACAGTGGCGGAATTGAGAGCGAGTTATCCGCAATATTACATGAGTAAAAACAAAATCGAATTGACACCACAAATTGATGTGGATGCGATTCTAGAAGCTATGACTGCAAAATATCAAAACGAAAATATTTCAACTATTGATGGTGTAAAAATTGACTTTGCAACGGAATGGGTTCATTTAAGAAAATCTAATACAGAGCCAATTATTCGAATTTATACAGAGGCGCCAACGCAAGCTGCAGCTGATCAATTGGCAGAGCGAATTATCGATGAGATTAGGGTTGTTGCTGGTATTTAATTTTTTATACTGTATCTTTGAATCCAAATTTATGTGCTATGATTTCCAACGATTCCATTACTTTACCAACAGCGTTAGAACATTATTTTCAACAATTTCGCAAGAATATTATTGGAATTGATCAAGAATTCGAATCACCATTCGGAACCAAAAAAATCATCTATACCGATTGGACTGCCAGTGGAAGATTGTACCGCCCGATTGAAGAAAAGATGATGAACGAGTTCGGTTCTTTTGTTGCCAATACACATACAGAAACCACTGTGTCTGGCACCGTGATGACCTTAGCTTATCATGAAGCACGTCATATTATCAAACATCATGTCAATGCAAATGCTGATGATGTTTTGATTTCAGACGGAACTGGAATGACGGGCGTTGTCAATAAATTTCAACGCATCTTAGGATTGAAAGTTCCTGAAAATTTAAAAGCACATACTAAAATCCCACAGGAAGACAAGCCGATTGTGTTTATCTCTCACATGGAGCATCATTCGAATCAAACTTCTTGGTTGGAAACGATTGCCGATGTTGTTATTGTACCAGCATGTGAAAAAGGATTATTTTGTTTGGATAATTTTAAAATACTACTCGATAAATATCAAGATCGAACCATTAAAATCGCCTCTATTACTTCTTGTTCAAATGTTACTGGAATTAGCACGCCTTATCATGAAGTGGCCAAGATTATGCATCAGAATAATGGTTTGTGTTTCGTTGATTTTGCTTGTTCTGGACCTTACGTAAAAATTGACATGCATCCGGAAGATGCGGAAAGTTATTTGGATGCGATATTCTTTTCTCCACATAAATTTCTAGGTGGGCCCGGAACTACAGGCGTTTTGGTTTTTAATAAAAAGCTTTATCGCAATATGGTGCCGGACAATCCAGGAGGTGGAACCGTTTCTTGGACCAATCCTTGGGGTGAACATAAATACATCGACAATATTGAAGACCGCGAAGATGGCGGTACACCAGGTTTTTTACAAGCAATCAAAACGGCCTTGGCGATTCAATTGAAGGAGGAAATGGGCATTGAGAACATTCTCAAGAGAGAACACGAAATTGTGGACTATGTTTTTTCTGAATTGGGAAGTATTTCCAATATTAAAATATTAGCCAATCAGCAACAAGAACGATTGGGTGTGATTTCATTTTATATTGAAGACTTGCATTTTAATTTAGGAGTAAAAATGTTGAATGACCGTTTTGGTATTCAAACACGTGGAGGTTGCAGTTGTGCTGGGACATATGGGCATTATCTACTCAATGTAGACGAAGCAACTTCTCATAATTTAGTTTGTCAGATTGATTCAGGCGATTTGATTCAAAAACCAGGTTGGATCCGGATGTCAATTCATCCCACAACAACCAATACAGAAATTCAATTTGTTTGTGAAAGTATCAAAGCCGTTGCTGCGAATCATGAAGAATGGAAAAAAGAATATAATTACAACAAAAACTCCAATGAATTCTTACATAAGAATGCGAAGTCCTACGAGAAAGATTTGGTAAAAAAATGGTTTAATAAATAAATTATCGTCGGTGTTTCCAACGTTTGTGTGTCCAAAGATAAAATTCAGGAGCTTCTAGAATTTGTTGTTCCACCAAGGTCATAAATCGATCCGTAATTTCATAATTTGGAACTTCCTTTACATTTTCAGAAAGCACTTCAAAACTAGCTTCATAGAAACCACGTTTTACTTTTTTGGTTCGTAGAAAAATAACATTCATATCGTATTTTTTTGCGAGCATTTCGGCGCCAGTATGCACAGGTACTTCAATTCCCATAAATCTACCCCAATGATATGTAGTTGCTATTTTAGGTGATTGATCACTTGCAAAACCATAGACGCAAAGGGTTTTGTCTCTAAAATTTTTGCTTATAGTCGGAATCGTTTCTTTAGTGGTTACCAAATGTGCTTTAAAGCGAGACCGTATATCTTGCACGAGTTTGTCAAAGTGCTTATTGGCAATGCGTTTGTAGATTCCAATTCCTTTATGGTTGATATAAAAATTCATAGAAACCGCCCATTCATAACTGGCATAATGCGCGCATAATAAAGCAATGCTTTTTTCTTTTTTTTCAAGATCTAGATATACATCTAGATTGATAAATTTATAACGACGGTCTATTTCCTTTTGAGAAATGGTCATTGTTTTTGCCATTTCAAGAAACGTATCACAAAGATGGTGAAAGAATTTTTTTTCGATTACTAAACGTTCTCTATCAGATAAATGAGGGAGTGCAATAGCTAAATTATCACGAACAATTTTTTTTCGGTAGCCAATGATATAATATACAATACCATAAATACAATCAGAAAAAAAGTAGAGAAGTCGAAAAGGCAACATTGAAATACTCCAAATAATTGGATAAATAAGAATGTAAACTAAAAATTGCATGTAGTATATTTTAGGCAAATATACATTTAAAACCTTATTTTATAAGATGAGTTTAACAAAAGCTAAAGAAACTATTTCTATTTTTACACAAATAAATATAACAATGCATCTGACACTTTTATTGATTATTGGGCTCACTATACTGACGAGTTTTAAAGGGTTTAATGACCTTTCTTTTTTTAGAAAATATGAATTTCATATCGGTAGTATTCGAGCTGGAGAGCATGCTAGAATGTTTACTTCTGCTTTTTTGCATGCCGATCTTGGGCATTTGTTTTTCAATATGTTTACCTTATATATGTTTGCTCCAGTTGTCATAAATTATCTAGATAGTTTTTCCTTTATAATCATCTACTTCGGTAGTTTGGTTTTTGGTAGTTTACTGACGTTACTTTTTCATAAAGACGAATACAGTTATCGCGCTATTGGAGCTTCTGGAGCGGTTACTGGAGTGTTGTATTCGGCGATCTTGTTGAATCCTGATATGAGTTTGTATATGTTTTTTATTCCGATTCCGATTCCAGCCTATATTTTTGGAATTGGTTATTTGCTGTATTCAATTTATGGAATGAAAGCAAAAAACGACAATATCGGACATACGGCTCATTTTGGAGGAGCAATTGGAGGTTTCTTGATAACCTTATTAAAACAGCCTGAAATGCTTACAGAGAATACTTTTATGGTCGTTTTGTTAGCCATTCCAATTGCACTTCTTTTTGTTTTAGCTAAAGCTGGAAAATTATAACTGGCATGTCTTTTGGTAACCCGAGTTTCGAAATTTTAAAAACAATTATCTTATGAAAAAAGCCCTTTTAATTTTAGTCGTATTATTCACAACATTTGTACAATCACAAGAAATGAAACCAATTCCAATGATTAATGTTTCCGGTGAAGGAAAGATTAAAGTGACTCCAGACCAAGCAGCTATTTCAATATCCGTTGAAACGAAAGGTGTTAAAGCAACTGATGTTAAGAAAGAAAACGATACTAAAATAGATGCAGTTTTGAAATACATCAAAAAAATGAATATTGCGAAAGAAGATTTTCAAACGCAACGTGTTAATTTGTATCCGAATTACGATTATGAAAAAAAGAAAAGTAATTATATCGCCACACAAACGGTATATGTGTTACTGAAAGATTTGAATAAATACGATACTTTGATGGATGGTTTGGTCGAATTAGGAATCAATAGAATAGACAATGTTGAATTCAAATCATCCAAAATAGAAGAATTACAATCAACCGTTAGAAAGCTAGCCATTCAAAATGCAAAAGCCAAAGCGGAAGATTTTGTTGCTGTCTTGAATCAAAAAGTGGGGAAAGCCATGACAATATCGGATAATTCTCAAGCCTATTATCCGCCAAGACCGATGTATGAAATGAAAACTATGGCGATGGCTGATGGTGGAGGTGGAGCTCCACGAGAAACTTTAGCAACAGGAGAAATAGAATTGGTAGTGAATGTAAATGTGAGTTTTGTTTTAGAATAATCCAAAATAAATTTTTAGAATTAAGTCTCGAATTATCGGGACTTTTTTTTTGGATTTGAAGGTAAAAATGCGCTTCAACGTTTTTATAAGTTAGTTACAGATAAAAATGATATAGTTGAAAAGAAGTCTCTAATTTTGTATTAGAAATCAAAAGAAGATCCCAAAGTCTACTTATTTTTAAACTTAAATCGATTACTATGAAAGCTAAATTATTTTTTGCATCAATTTTTCTACTGTCTAGTTTACAGACTATTTTTTCTCAAGAGTATCATCCGATGCTTAACAACTCATCTTGGTTACTATATGATTTAGTTTCATGCTGTAGACCTTCACAAGAGCGAACAATAGAACAAGGAACTGATGTTGTTATAGGTTCTTACACCTACAAACAGTTTATTGATCCTTTTCCTAGTCATGATTCTAATTTCAATCTAATTAATACGGTTTATATCAGAGAAGATGTAGCGGAAAGAAAAGTTTATAAAATAGTCAATGGAGTAGATTTTCTATTGTATGATTTTAATCTTGAAAATTCAAGCGTAATTTCTCAATACGGAAACACTTTTACAGCAACTGTAGATTATATTACTTTGAATAATGGTAGTAGAAAAAGAATAACCTTGAAAAGTTCTGAAGAATATTGTGGTCAAAACTTAACCATGGTTTGGATTGAAGGAGTAGGCAGTAACAAGCATCCATTTTATCCGGAACATAATATGTATAATGTTTGCTCTGCTGGAGGTGGCTTAATGGTTTTCACGAAATGCAGTTTTCAAAATGGAGAACATATTTATGGCAATACAAATTGTTCTAATACGATAGAATTAGCAATTAATGAAGAGCAGTTTAGCAATCAAAATGTGACTTTTTCACCTAACCCATTTACTACAGCATTGACAATTCAATCTGAAACTGCGTTTAGTGACTCCACATTAAAACTCTATAATTCAGTTGGACAATTAGTTAAAGAGATGACGAATCAATCCGGAAAAGAGATTGTTTTAAATAAAGAAAACTTAAATAATGGATTGTATTTTATCCAATTGTTTGAAAAAGGTAAATTGGTAAAGTCTAGTAAAGTCTTGGTGGAATAACATAGGATTGTTTTTCAAAAGATACTATTTGTGAGAAACATTTTAAAAAAATCCAAAAACAATCAAGCTAATTTGTTGTTTTTGGATTTTTTTATGGACAATATAAATTTCTATTCAAATTAGGAAATAAAATTTATGAGAAACAAGATTTCAAGAATCTTTATAATTATACATGTTATTTAAACTGAAACTGCATTCCAATTCTAAATTGCTCCTCCCATTTTAATACATCGATGCTTTCTTCTTTCATGATGTTGAAATACTGGAATTTAATCATTGCATTATAACCATTCATCTGATAGGCAATAGCAGTAGAGAAACGCTCCGATTTCCCTTTTACCAAATCATTTAAGTCTAACTCCTCATAGCGAGCAGTTACAATTGTCTTAATGTTTTTAATAAAATAGTTAGCCTGTGCAATATAACCACCAGAAAGTAGATAGCCTTTTGTTTGCTGCGGTGTTAAGTTTTGAAATAATGGATCGTTTTCGTTTTGAGGTTCGGATTTTATTTGATGAATTTCAAACTGCCCAGAAAATCCCATATATTGAAAAGAAGCATCTAGTCCATAAACATATCTTTTCCCATCGATTACTTTAATGCCATATTCGCTGGTTGCATTGTCAGGAAAAATTTCACCTGCAGGCAGTTTTTTATTCGTAAATCTCCCATTGACTCCTACAGAAAACATCGGAATAGGAGTGATGCGATCATCAATTTCACGATAGCGGTAGCGTGATGGATAAGAAATATCAAATCGACCGATGTATTCTAATTGCCCGCTTGCATCGTTTTCGCCAGCAAGAGAAAGTTCACCAAGCCCAGTGTATGCTCCTACATAAATATTAGCGCGTTGGTTCCAAAAGTTTTTCATCAACGTAACACCAATATCGCGTCTAGAAAAAATAGAACCTCTCACTAATTCTGCTCTTTGCCAGTAGGGAGAAGAATAAAAAGTACTCATCGAACTTCGAGAATAGTAGAGTTTTCCATACCCCATTTCAATATCTAAGAAATGAAATCCTTTATATTTTATATTGGCTTCCATCAAACCTGGATTTTCGGGATCGATCATTGCGCCTTGATTATTGGCTGCCATGTCAGCGAAGTCAACTTTTACATTATATTCGTAATCAGTTCCAACACGACCTTCTAAATCTAATTCGGCATCTCTTAATTTGAAACGATTTTTAGACCGATCTTCTTCACCAGATTTCAATTGACGGTCGTTATAGTAAGATGAAAAACTTCCAGAAATTTCCAAGACATGCTTACCATTTGTAATAGTAAGTTGTGCCTGTGTTTTGCAAATAGCCAAAAGCCCAACAGCGGCTAGTAGAAATGATTTCATATTATTTATTTTCTGGATTATTAAAGTAGTAAATACGTTGTAAATCATCACAACTAACGACTAGATTTCCGTCTTTGTCAAAGGTTAAACCTTCTGGATTTATAACAGGCAACACCCATTTTTCTATGACTTCGTAGGTAGTAGGATTTAGTTTAAGAACTGAACGATCTTCATCGCTTAGTAAATATAGAAAATCATTGTGAAAAGTTGCTGAAGAAATATCACGAGCAATTTTAGATAAATCAAATTGATTTTTAACATTAAAATCAATATCCAATTCAAAAAGCGTAATCGGATTTTTCTCTGTTATTAAAATAAAACTGTTCTTACTTTTATTGAAAGAAAAGGCTTCATAACCACTATTTCTACCACCTTGATAATTTACAGTAACTATTCGTGAACAAATGAGTGTTTTAGGGTCGTAGAAATGTATTGCTCTGTGTGTTTCATCTATTGCATATACAAAATTATCGTCGGTGTAAACAGCTTCGTAGTCACTTGATTTTACTGTAATTTTATGTAAAATATCACCAGCAGCATTGGTTTCAAATAAGTACCCATCATCACTTGCTATATAAAAAGAATCTGATTTCGAATTATAAAAAATGTCTGAAGGCTCTGGGACTTTAGTTGATATCCATTTAGTTGGTTTTAGTTTAAACGTTTTTTGCGCGAGACAAGTTACTGTAAGCAAGACGAATCCTAGAGTTAATAATTTTGAAGTGTATTTCATAATGGGGTTTCTTAAATATAAAAATGAATGATCTCTTACTAAGGTAGTGGAATACCTTCTAATGAAACATTGTCAAAACGATTGTTTCCGCTTGTTCCAGAAACTGTAGGTCCAGCAAAATCAATCTTAACTTTGAAATTTGCATTGTCATTAACTGTTGAAATCTCCGAAAAATCAAGCACAATTAAGTCAGCCGTATCCGGAGTCGTATTATGTGTGATTTTTGACAATCCTGTTTGGATATAATTGACTCCATCAACCGTGTAGCTGTAATTTTGTATTGTTGCTCCTGTGTTTGAACTTCTAGCGGTTGCAAATTGAACAATCACTTTTTTAAAACCAGTGGTCGGCATATTAAAAAATAAGTTTCTTGTATCGCTCGGATTTCGGACTTTTAATAAGGTACCTGCTAAGCTGTTATTTCTTATATTATTTTCGTATCCAATAGTACCATCGTTTTCCATAATTCCAGCCCCGGTTCCTTCATACATTATAGTAGCCGTCGCTGCTGATGCATTAAAATCTGGTTGAATTGTAGTTGACGGACCAACAAGTGCATTAAAATCCCAGTAGAATATTAACTGACTCTTCGGGTCAATTACGATTGGTTTGTTCACTTCGACCGACCGATCTTCAGTACACGAGATTAGTATTATTATGGCTATTGATAAACAAAAAAGCTTCTTTTTCATCGTTGAAATTTTTCTCAAAAATAGTTGAACATCAAAGTTTTAAAGTTAGATGTATGTTATATGATTGTAAAGTTTTTTAACGATGATAACTTTAACTTAAAATTATGGTAACATAACTTTGTTTTTTACTGCTTTTTAAAATCAACTATTTTAAAAATAAAGACAATGAAAATCACTGGAAAATCTATTAAAATTAGTAGTTGCAGGTTGTTTTTACTTCAGCTATCTTATTTATTTTTTTGGTATTTTAAGGGGATATTATTTTACCAAATCATAACATTTTCAAAATTAGTGCTTGACAATTTGATTCTAACTTTGCAGCAAGTTTAATCAAAGTGATTAATAATACTTACTAATAAAGTCATCATTGTGAAAACAACTTTACTTCCGAAATCTAAATTTCTTTTATTTGTTTTTGGATTTTTGTTTTTGGTTTCAACTGTTGAAGCGCAAATATCCTCATGGACTTTTGACCCTTATCTTGGAACCTTGAATAACCCCAATCCCAATATTGGTTCAGGAACTGCTGCGATAGTCAATTTAGGAGGAGGAACAGTGACACCTTTAACAAGAACTGGAATGGCGGGAACAGGTTGTGGCGTTCAAAGTGGCGTTACTGCTTGGGCGCTTGAACCATTTGACCCAGGAAGTAGCAACGAATCCAATGGGGTGCAATTTAATAGCTCGACATCTGGATATCAAAATGTTACTTTTACTTGGGATCAACGATATTCTAATACTGTAGCCAACACCGTAAGACTTCAATATACCACTGATGGTTCTACTTGGGTTTCTTTTAATATGACTGCTGGTAACACTACATTTTGTAACGGAAGTATTAATGTTAATGGTTGTTTTGAAACGAATACTACCGGCGATGAGTACAGAAGAACGACGGTAAATTTTAGTGCTATTCCTGCAATTAATAATAATCCAAATTTTGGGGTTCGACTTCTAGCCTCCTATTATCAAGCTACAGGGCAGTTTAGACAAGTTTCGACTCCAGCTTCCGTAGCAAATCCTGCGGGAACATGGCGTTTTGATAATGTGAGTTTTAATGGGGCTTTGCTGCCTGGTCCAACTGCGTCGGTAATTACAGGAACCGCCTCAATATGTTTAGGTAGTTCTACAAATTTAAGGGTAACTATAACGGGAGGCACAGGTCCTTTTACCTTAGTATATACTGATGGAGTTTCTAATTTTACAGTCAACAATTACGTAAGTGGATCAAATATTCCAATTACTCCTGCTGCAACGAGAACGTATACAATCGTTTCGGTTACCAATGCAAACGGTGTCGCTGGAACCGGAAATAGCGGTTCAATAGTTGTTACTGTAAAAGTGAATGTTGCTACTGTTACTGCAACAAATCTTAGTACTTGTGTTGTCGGAGCTTTCGCCATGACAGGCGGGTTACCAGCCGGCGGAACCTACAGTATAGGAAGTCCATATTCTGGAGGGACAACGAATTTTACATACTCTTATACTGATGTTAGCGGTTGCCCTAAAACCAGCGGTACATTTACCTTTACTAGAAATGTTGCTCCAGTCATTACAACACAACCGGCACCTGCAGGAGCACAAACGGTGTGTCAAAACGATCCTTTTTCTGCAATAACAGTTGTTGCAACTGGAACTAATTTAACTTATCAGTGGTATAGAAACACTACAAACTCAACTACAGGCGGTACTGCTTTAACTGGAGTACTTTACTTATCAGAAGTTGCCAATGGATCTAAAACAGATACCTATATTCCTCGTTCAAATGTAGTTGGCACTTTTTATTATTACATAATTATAACCAATCCATGTACAAGTGTCAAAAGTTCTTCTCCAGCAGCTGGACCTTTTACTGTGGCACCTTTGGCAGTTGGAGGTTTAGCTTCGTCTGACCAATCTATTTGCCTTGGAACTCCTTCAGATTTAACTTTAACTGGTTTAACAGGTAGCGTCTCAAAATGGCAATATGCAACTAATTTTGCCTTTACAATACCGATTGATATTCCTTCTAGTGCTTCTGCTACATTGACTTCTGTACAGATGGGAGTGCTGACTTCAACAAGATATTATAGGGCAGTAGTTGCCAATGGAATCTGTAATGCCTTCAGTAATGTGGTTACTATTACTTACAATTCCAGTATGTGGAATGGTTCAGTTTGGTCTAATGGTGTTCCAACAAGTGGTACAGTAGTAATATTTAACGGGAATTACAATTCTACAGGAGATTTAGATGCTTGCTCAGTTCAAATAAATTCAGGTAATGTTGTTTTTGGAAACGCTACAACCTATCCTAGTCATACTTTGACAATTCAAAATGAACTTACAGTTTCTGGAGGTTCCTTAACTTTTGAAAACAACTCCAGTTTGGTTCAAGTAAACAATGTAGCCAATTCTGGCCCCATAACTTATAAACGAAATACAACACCAGTTCGTAAATTTGACTATACCTATTGGTCTTCACCTGTTGTCAATCAGATATTAGCCAATTTATCTCCATTAACTTTATCCGATAAATATTTTTGGTTTGATACTTCAATCTATAATTGGAACACTGTTGTTGTACCTGGTATAACGACTATGGACATAGGGAAAGGATACATTATTCGTGCCCCACAAAGTTTTGATCCTATTACTCCGGCGGTTTATCCAGCTTCTTTTATCGGTGTTCCAAACAATGGAGATTATACCGTTGATATTGTTAAGACTGGAGCTAACGATTTAAATTGTATCGGAAATCCGTATCCATCTGCTATTAGCGCCAAGAAATTTATTGAAGGGAATACTGGAGCTTTTGGGTTGGTTAATCCTGGAACTACGCTTTATTTTTGGACGCACAACACACCAATTACAGCAAATAATTATACATTTAGTGATTATGCTGTTTATAATTTTTCAGGTGGAATAGGAGCGGGAACTCCTGTGACTGGAGCAAACAATAATACGCCAAACGGCATGATTGCCGCTGGTCAAGCGTTTATGATCAAAGGAATAATTGAAGGAACGACTACTGCAACTTTCAATAATTCAATGCGTGAAGTTGGAAATAACGGACAATTCTTTAGAACAAATCAGGCAACTGATCTTGAAAAAAATCGTATTTGGTTGGAGTTGAAAAATGATGTAGGGGTTTATAAACAAATTCTTGTCGGCTATATAGAAAACGCAACCGATGGCTTTGATAATGGATTCGACGGAGAAGTTTTAGAAGCAGGAAATTCTGCTAGTTTTTATTCTATTTTGGATATAAGAAAATTAGCAATTCAAGGAAGAAATGTCAATTTTATGATTGAAGACCAAGTTCCACTAGGATTTAGAACTGATTTGGCTGGCTCATTTGAAATCAATCTCTCTAACTTTGACGGTTTATTTGAAAACCAAGATGTCTTTGTTGAAGATACGATGTTGAATATTATTCATAATATAAAAGACAGCCCGTATTTATTTGCGAGTGAAATTGGAACTTTTGAGTCACGATTTGTTGTTCGATTTACTTCTTCAACTTTAGCTGTTTCTGAACCAAATTTGAATGCAAATTCAATTGTGATTTACAAAAATTCCGACCGAAAAATCAATGTTAATTCGGGTGTTAAGAAAATGAAAAGTATTCAAGTTTTTGATGTCCTTGGAAGACTATTATGGTCAAAACAAAACATCAATTCGAATGAACTTACATTAAAAGATTTTACTTCAAATTCTATTTTACTTATAGTAGTCGAAATGGCTGATAATCAAAAAATTAGTAAGAAATATAGTAATTAAAATTGAGTTTTACTATGTTGCATTTCGTCAAAATAATCGACGAAATACATTAAAAAAACGACCAAGTGATTGGTCGTTTTTTGTTAACTTATTGATAACTTTTACTTCATCGGTTTAGGCAATCTTCACGATATTTTTACAGCTCAAAACAATTAAATAATTAATTAATTTATGAAATCAATCTTACACGATTTGGTCAGTAAATTGTCTTCGATGTTTCGAAAGAAAGAATCCGAAGTCATTACTGAAAACGGTTTGGGTGGGAACTCAAAATCGTATGCCAAAGTAGAGAATGCCTCCTTTTTGGAAGCGTATTTTTCTACTTTTTTTTATTCTCTATTTGGATTTATCCAAAAGAATTGTGTGTCTGTTCTTGGACTTACAAAGCTCAGCTCTCAGAAATTAATCAAAGTAAATGCCTTCGGGATTTTGACTTTGATTCTCTTTTTTGGGATGAATCAATCAGCTAATGCACAGATTTCCTATGCAACTGCTGGTTCGAATTACACTCAGAATTTTGACAATTTGCTTACTCCAAGCGTACCAGCTAATAACACTGCAGTCGCCAGTGTTTTGCCGACAGGATGGAGTTTTGTCGAAGCTGGTGCTAATGCCAATACTACCTTTAGGGTAGACAACGGTTCCTCTTCAACTGGAGATACTTTTTTTGATGGAGCAACCAGCTCAAACGAAAGATCTTTAGGTTCGTATGCTTCTGGAAGTTTAACTTCTCAATATGGAGTAGTGTTTACGAATAGCACGGGAGCTACCTTGACTTCATTTACACTTTCTTACACAGGTGAACAATGGAGAGATGGTGGAAGTGCGACCTCTGTTCTTAACAAATTGACTTTTGCCTATGCAGTAAATCCAACTTCATTGACAGTTGGTACTTACACGAATGTAACTAGTTTAGATTTTACAGCGCTTGTAAATAATTTAACTGCCGATGCTGTAACTGATGGAAATGCTGCCAACAGAAGAACGGCAATTACCTTTACCGTAACAGGTATCTCATGGCCTGCAGGTCAAACATTATATATTCGTTGGACGGATATTAATGATGCAGGAAACGATGACAACTTAGCTGTCGACGACCTTACTTTTTCTGCTTCTGCACCAACTCCAGTTATTTCTTCAACTGGGACGCTAGCAGCGGTTAATACTACTTATGGTACAGCTTCGGCTTCACCAACTACTTTTAATGTTTCTGGCGTTAATATGAGTGCCGGAATTTTAGTAACACCGCCAGCAGGATATCAAGTTTCTTTAGCTTCTGGTTCAGGATACGGTGCAACCGTAACTGTTGGAACTTCAGGAACTATTGCTTCTACAGCAGTTTTTGTGCGTTTAACATCTACTGCTACAGTGGCAGGTTCTCCTTATAGTAGTAATATTGTTTTATCAAGTTCTGGAGCTACTGCAGTAAATGTGGCAACAGTTTCAAGTACAGTTTCAGCTAAAGCTATAACGATTACAGGAATTTCTGCAAACAACAAATTATTTGACGGAAATACTTCAGCGACTTTAAGTGGAACGCCTACTTTAGTAGGTGTTGTGAATAGTGATGTGGTAACTATTGGAGGAACTCCTGTAGCTACTTTTGCATCAAGTGCAGCTGGAACTGGAATTGCGGTTTCAGTAACAGGATACACTATTGGTGGTGCAGGTGCAGGTAACTACACTTTGACACAACCTTCATTAACTGCTGATATTACTTCTACACCGTCACCGGTTATTTCTAGTGCTTTAACAGCTTCTGCTGTTTATGGTTCAGTTGCTTCAACTTATACAATTACCGCAAGCAATTCGCCTGCCTCTTATAACGCAACTGGTTTGCCATCTGGGTTAACGGTGAATACTTCAACGGGTGATATTACGGGAACGCCAACGTCTGCTCCGGGTGCTTATAATGTTACAATTTCTGCTACTAATGCAGGAGGAACAGGAAGTGCGACTTTGGTGTATACTATCACAGCTAAAAACTTAACAGTTACTGGTGCTACGGTTACTAGTAAAGTATATGACAGAACAACTACTTCAACTATTTCAGGATCTACTTTAGTAGGTATTTTTGGTGCTGATGTTGTAACGATTTCAACTACAGGAACTTATACAAGTGCCTCAGTAGGAACTGGAATTGTAGTGACTTCTACTCAGACTTTGGGTGGTGCCGCTGCAGGTAATTATACGCTTACAGTACCAACAGGTTTGACAGGAGACATTACTGCAAAAGCTCTAACTATTGCAACACCAGCTGCTGCCAATAAAGTATTCGACGGAAACAACACTGCAACGATTACCGGAACATTATCAGGTGTAATTGCTCCAGATTTGGTAACGCTTTCTTTGAGCGGAACTTTCGCATCAACTGCAATTGGTTCAGGTATAGTCGTAACATCTACCTCTACAATCAGTGGAGCAGATGCTGGTAATTATACTTTAACGCAAACAACGGGTTTGACGGCTAGTATTACTGATACTGTTATTTATTCGAACGCCTTTACAGGTGCTTCACTGTGTCCAACAAACGGGAATGTGCCAACGATGGCTGCCAATGCTACTGGAACTCCAGTAACTAGAACGACAATAACTTGTAACGCAACAGCAAACGTATTCAATTCAACTACTTTAAATACGACAGCAAGTTTATCAGCAACTTCTTATATCGAGTTCTCTGCAACTGCAACTGCTGGAAATGTATTGAATGTAAATTCAGTTTCTTTCTTTAGACAAGCAAGTAACTCTGCTCCAAACCAAATGGAAGTACGTTACAGTACTGATGGATTTGCAACTTCAAGTACTTGGGGTGCTGCTCCAGTTTCTCCAACTACAGGAACTGTGGCTACTTGGGATTTTCCAAACTTCACGACTGCCAACGGAGGAACTGTTACTTTTAGAGTATATCCTTACGGAACAACACGTGCTGACTTAGGAAGTCCTGCAGTTGCTACAGGAACATTCCGATTGGACGATGTAACCATTTATGGAACTGTTACTGCACTTCCTGCTATTGCAACTACTGGTACTTTATCAGCTTTAACTACTACTTACGGAACTGCTTCTTCTGAAACTTCTTTCAACGTTTCTGGAACCAATATGACTGCAGGTGTTTTAGTAACGCCTCCAGCTGGATATGAAGTATCCTTAACTTCAGGTTCAGGTTTTGCTTCTACAGTTACTGTAGGTGCAGCGGGAACCATCGCTTCAACTCCAGTATATGTGCGTCTTGCACCTACTACAGCTGTTGGATCTTATGCTGGTAACATTGTTTTATCAAGTGCAGGCGCTACTTCTCTTAATGTGGCTACTGTTTCAAGTACAGTTACTCCGGTTACTTTACCTGTAGCAGGACTTACTGCTAACAACAAACCTTACGACGGAACTACTGCTGCTACTTTAAGCGGAACGCCATCATTAACAGGAATTGTTCCTGGTGATGAGCCAAACGTTATTTTAGGAGGAACTCCAGTAGCTACTTTTGCTACTTCAGCTGTAGGAACTGGTATTGTGGTAACTGTAACAGGTTATACGATTTCAGGTTCGGCTTCTGGAAACTATACTTTAGTACAACCAACAGGTTTGACTGCTGATATTACTGCCGTACCAACACCATCTGTTACAAGTGCGTTAACAGCAAGTGCCACTTATGGATCAGCTGCTGCAACGTATACGATTACTGCAACGCAAAGTCCAACATCATACAGTGCAACTGGTTTGCCTGGAGGTTTGACTCTAAATGGGTTAACAGGTGAAATTACAGGAACACCAACTGTAGCTGGAGTATTTAATGTAAGCATCTCAGCTGCTAATATTTCTGGTGCTGGAATCGCCACGACGTTAGTTTATACCATTGCTCCAAAAGCACTTACGCTTACTGGTGCGATTGCTGATGCTAAAGTATATGACAGAACAAATGCTGCTACCATTTCAGGTTCTACTTTGAACGGAATTGTTGGTGCTGATGTTGTAACAGTTTCTAATACAGGAACTTTTGCTGCTGCTATTGTTGGAACAACGATCGCGGTAACTTCTACGCAAACGTTAAGTGGAGCTGATGCTTCAAAATATAGCTTAACATTACCTGCAGGTTTAACAGCTGACATTACTCCAAAAGCATTGACTATTGCAAGTGCTGCTGCTCAAAACAAACCTTATGATACTACTAATGTTGCAACGATTACAGGTACATTAACAGGTGTTATTGCTCCAGATGCAGTAACTGTTAATTTAACAGGTACTTTCGCTTCATCTGCTGTAGGAACTGGAATCGCTGTGACATCTACTGCTACTTTAAGTGGTGCTGATGCAGCTAATTATTCTTTAACACAACCAACGGGTTTAACTGCTGATATTACGGCGGTGCCTACATTTACCTATGGTAACTTAGTTGTGTCAAGAGTAGGAACTGGAGCTGCTGCACCAACTAGTGCTGCGAATCCTGTTTTCTTAAATGAATATTCTACAAGCGGTACCGCTGGTATTACTGTAGCTTTACCTTCAACTACTACAGGAAGCATCAATAGAATTGTTGAAAGTGGTACTTCGACTTCAGAAGCGCAATTGAATTTGTCAACAGACGGTCAATACTTAACCCTTGGAGGTTACGATGCTGTTATTGGACAAGCTTCTGTGAATAGTACGGCTGGAATTCCTAGAGTAATTGCTCGTGTGAATAGTGCTGGTACTATTGCAACAAGCGTTCTTACAAGTACAATACATGGTTCTGGATTTAGATCAGTTGTTACAACTGATGGTTCAAGATATTGGACTGCAGGAAATGGAGTAGGAGTTACTTCCTTACTTCACCAAGGCAATACAACTGCTGTAACACCAACTACTATTTCTTCAACAGTAACGAACTTAAGAACGGTTAATATTTTTAATAACCAATTATACGTTAGTACAGGTTCAGGAACTCAAGGTATTTACAAAGTAGGTACTGGAGTTCCAACAACTACTGGTCAAACAGCTGTAATTAATGTTCCTCAAAATGGATTGTATGCTTACCAAATGGTGAACAGAGGTGGTTCTAACTGGAACTGTTACGCTGTAGGAGATTCATCTGCGGGTATTTACAAATGGTCTTCTATTGATAATGGTGCCACATGGACTGCAAGAGGAAGTGTTGTTAATGCACTTCCAATTTATGGTATTGCTGCTAAGAACAATGGAAGTAGCGTTGATTTGTATGTAACTACAGTTTCTGCTATTTCAAAATTATCAGATGCAACAGCTTTCAATGCAACTATTGCTGGAACGCTTTCAACCCTTGTAGCCGCTCCAACCAATACGTTCTTTAGAGGTATTGCTTTTGCTCCGATTTCTGCAACAGCACCTTTGATTGCAACGGCTGGTTCTCCTGCTGCTGTGAATACTACTTATGGTACAGTATCGGCGACTCCAGGTACATTCTTGGTTTCAGGAAATAATTTATCTACGGACATTGTGTTAACTGCTCCAGCTGGATTTGAAATTTCACAAGATGGAACTTCTTATGCAACGACACAAACGTTAACACAAACTTCAGGTGTTGTTGCTTCAACTACGATTTACGTTCGTTTGGCTGCAACTACTTTAGCAGGAACGTATTCAGGTAACATTACTTGTGTTTCTTCTCCTGCTACTTCTGTAAATGTATCACTTGCTTCAAGTACAGTAAGCCCATTGGCTTTATCTACTACAGGAGCTGTAGCTAACAACAAAGTATACGACAGAACTACTTCTGCTACTATTTCTGGAGCAACTGTAAGCGGAACCGTAAACGGAGATGTTATCACTGTAACAGGTGGTGGTACTTTTGCTAACTTTAATGTAGGAACTGCAAAACCAGTTACTGCTGCATTAACTTTAAGCGGAACAAATGCTTCTAGCTACACTTTAACACAACCAACAGGTTTAACAGCTGACATCACTGCAAAAGATTTGACCATTGCGGGTGCAGTTGCCAATAACAAAGTGTATGATGGAAATACAAGTGCTACGATTTCAGGAACATTAACAGGAGTAATTGCTCCAGATGACGTAAGCTTGAATGCAAGTGCTTTCTTCGACAGTCCAACTGTTGGAACAGCTATTCCAGTAACTTCAATTTCAACGTTGTCTGGTGCTGATGTGGCAAATTATAATTTGATTGATGCCACTGGTTTATCAGCTGATATCACTCCAAAACAATTAACGGTTGCAAGTGCTACTGCTCAAAACAAAGTTTTTGATGGTAATACTAATGCGATCATTACAGGAACATTAGTTGGAGTTGTTGCTCCAGACGATGTAACATTTGTAGGAACAGGTACTTTCGCTACTTCAGCGGTTGGAACTGGTATTGCTGTAACTTCAACTTCTACAATAATTGGAGATATTGCAAATTATACTTTACTACAACCAACAGGATTAACAGCCAATATTACTGCTGCTGCTTTGGTACCGCAAACCATTACCTTTAATCCTTTAGCGGATGTAGAATACGGAAGTGGAACTTTCAATTTGACGGCAACTGCAAGTTCAGGATTGACAGTAAGTTATGCAAGTTCTAACACTAGCGTGGCTACAATTCTTGGAAATGTGGTAACTGTTGTAGGTGTTGGTTCAACAACTATTACTGCTACGCAAGCTGGAGATGCTATTTATGATGCTGCTACTCCGGTAGATCAAAACTTAAATGTAAATCCAAAAGCACTTACGGTTACAGCCACTGCTGATAACAAAGTGTATGATGGAACTTACAATGCTACCATCACAGGAACTTTAAACGGCGTTGTGGGTGCTGATGTTGTTACTTTCAATGGAATTGGAGGTTTTGATACTTTGGATGTTGGAACAGGAATTAATGTAAATTCAATTTCAACTTTAGGTGGTGCTCAAGCTTCTAACTATACGTTGACACAACCAACAGGTTTAACGGCGAACATTACACCTAAAGCATTAACGGTACTTGGTGCTGTTGGCGTTAATAAAGTGTATGACGGAACTACCGCTGCTACCATTAATGGTGCTTCTTTAGATGGTGTTATCGGAACTGACGACGTTACTGCTGTCGGAACGGGAACTTTCGCTTCTAAAAATGTAGGATCTGGAATTGCTATTACAGCTACGATTTCATTAACTGGTGCACAAGCGGGTAACTATACCATTGCTTCTCAACCAACTGGATTGTCTGCTAACATTACACCAAAAGCATTAACAATTTCAGGTTTACTTGGAGGAAATAAAGTATACAACGGAACTACTGCTGCTACTTTAATCGGAACAGGTTCTCTAGTTGGCGTTATTGGTGCTGATGATGTTGTTCTTGCTGGAACTCCAGTAGCGGTTTTTGCGAACAAAAATGCAGGAACAGCGAAACCATTAACTATTACTGGTTACTCAATTTCTGGTGTTGATGCGACTAATTATACTTTAGCGCAACCAACTGGAGTTACAGCTGATATTACGCCTGCTACTTTAACAGTAACTGCGGCTTCAGCTTTAAACAAACCATTTGACGGGACTACTGCTGCTATCGTTAATGGATTACTTGCTGGAATTATTACTCCAGATGTAGTTACTTTAGTTGGTACAGGAACTTTTGCTTCTTCAGCAATCGGAACTGGAATCGCAGTTACATCTACATCTACCTTAAGCGGAGCGGATGCTACCAATTATTCGTTAACACAACCAACTGGTTTAACAGCTAATATTACTGCAGCTGCAACGATTTTTGCTGAAGGTGATTTGTCTATCATCGGTTTCCAATTGAATGCTCCTGATAGTTTTGCTTTTGCAACATGGGTGGATATTACTGATGGAACTTTAGTTAAATTCACAGACAATGCTTTCTTATCGAATGCATCTGCTAATTTGGCGAACAATGCTAGAGGAAGTGAAAACTTTATCATCTGGAAAAACAATACAGGTGGCGTTATTCCTGCTGGAACTGTAATTACTATTTCTGATAATGTGTCTGCTGGAATTACAAGTATCGGTACAATCGTTTCTGGAAACTTAAGCGGATTGTCTTCTGGTGGTGATAATATTTTTGCTTATCAAGGTCCAGCTACTTCTGGAGCTTTCCCTGATTTTGCATCGGTTGCTGCAACAACTACTTTCAATGGTACGGTTCTTTTTGGATTGTATGCGCAAGGAACAAGTTTACTTACAACTTGGCAAACCACAGGAGCTGGGGTAACAACCAACTCATACTTGCCATCTCAATTGTTGAGCGATCCAACAAGTAATATTGCTTTAGCAAGTAATGCTTCAAGAGGTCAATATATTGGTGCTAGAAATAACCAATTGACTTTCAACGGATATAAAGCACAAGTGACCAATCCAGCTAACTGGACTACAGCTGCTGGTGCTGGAACATTAACTTTAGATACTACTGTATTTACATTAATGTCACCTGCCGCTATTACTGCAACAGGAACACTTTCAGCTGTTGATACAGTTTATGGAACTGCATCTGCAACGCCAACAAGCTTTACTATTGCTGCGAATGATTTGACTAACAATTTAGTTTTATCTGCTCCAGCTGGATTTGAAATTTCTCAAGATGGTATCGCTTATGCGACAACGCAAACTTTAATTCCATCAAGCGGAACGGTAGCTTCAACAACTATTTCTGTTCGTTTGGCTGCTACAACAGTTGCAGGAACCTATTCAGGAAACATTACTTGTGTTTCTGCTCCGGCGGTAACTGTGAATGTGGCTACTGTAGCAAGTACAGTTAGTCCATTAGCGATTACTACAACTGGTGCTGTTGCTAACAACAAAGTGTATGACAGAACTACTGCTGCTACTATTTCAGGAGCTACGGCTGTTGGAACTGTAAACGGTGATGTAATTACTGTTTCAGGTGGAGGTACTTTTGCTTCTGCAAATGCTGGAACTGCAATAGCTGTAACAGCTGCATTAACTTTAAGCGGAACAAACGCTGCTAGTTATACACTAACACAACCTACAGGTTTGTCTGCAGATATCACTCCAAAAGCTTTGACTATTGGAAGTGCTGCTGCCTCTAACAAAGTTTTTGATGGCAACACTAATGCTGTTATTACAGGAACATTGACAGGAGTAATTGCTCCGGATGCGGTTTCTTTTAACGGTACAGGTACATTTGCTTCATCAGCTGTTGGAACTGGAATTACAGTAACATCTACTTCTACATTAACAGGAGCGGATGCTGCTAATTATTCCTTAACACAACCTACTGGATTAACTGCTAACATTACAGCTGCTCCTTTAGTTCCACAAACCATTACATTCAATGCTTTAGCGAATGTGGTTTATGGTGATGCTAATTTCAACTTGACTGCTACTGCAAGTTCAGGTTTGACAGTAAGTTATGTAAGTTCAAACACGAACGTTGCAACTATTACTGGTAATGTGGTAACTATTGTAGGTGTAGGAACAACAACGATTACGGCTTCTCAATCTGGAGATTCAGTATACGATGCTGCGCCTTCAGTGAACCAAACATTAACTGTAACGCCAAAAGCACTTACAGTTACGGCTACTGCTAACAACAAAGTGTATGACAGAACTACTGCTGCTACTATCACTGGTACCTTGAATGGTATCGTTGGTTCAGATTTAGTTACTTTCAGCGGAACTGGAACATTTGCTACGGCGAATGCTGGAACTGGAATTGTAGTGACTTCTACTTCTACAATTAGTGGTGCTAATGTTGGAAATTATACGCTTACACAACCAACAGGTTTGACTGCGAATATTACTCCAAAAGCACTGACTATTTCAAGCGCTGCTGCTTCAAACAAAGTGTTTGATGGTAATACTGCTGCTGTGATTACAGGAACATTAACTGGAATTATTTCTCCAGATGTGGTTACTTTGGTTGGTGCAGGAACTTTCGCTACTTCAGCGGTTGGAACTGGAATCGCTGTAACATCTACTTCAACATTGTCTGGAGCTGCTGCGGCTAACTATTCATTGATACAACCAACTGGTTTGACAGCAAATATCACTGTTGCTCCAACTTCATTTGCTGTAGGAGATTTGTCAATTATTGGTTTCAATTTGAATTCACCAGATTCCTTTGCTTTTGCAACTTGGGTGGATATCAATCCGAATACGTACATCAAATTTACAGATAATGCTTTCTTAAGCGCAGGTTCTGCTAATGCTACTAGTAACGGTAGAGGTGGAGAGAACTTCGTGATTTGGAGAAACAACGGTGGAATTATTCCTGCTGGATCTGTGATTACGATTACAGACAACACGACTGCGTCAATCACGAATAGCGGAGCAATTGTTTCAGGAAACTTAAGCGGATTGTCTGCTTCTGGGGATAACATCTTCGCTTATCAAGGTGCTGCTACTTCAGGAACTAATCCAGATTGGACAACGAATACGAATCCAACGACATTCAACGGAACGATTCTTTTCGGATTGTATGCGCAAGGTACTTCTGCAACAGCTTCATGGTTGACTACAGGAATTGCTACTTCTAATAATTCTTACTTGCCATCGCAGTTGAATGTTGTTAACGGTAACATTGCTTTAGGCAGTTTGTCTTCAAGAGGACAATATATTGGATCAAGAAGCAATCAAACTACATTCAATGCATATAAAGCTTTAGTAACGAATACGGCCAATTGGACGATTGGCGCTGGTGCTGGTGTGGTAACTCTTAACACTACTAGCTTTATTTTAGCAACTGCACCAACAGCTTCAGTTATTTCTGGTTCCGCTACCATTTGTGCTGGAGCATCAACTAACTTAAGTGTTGCAGTAACTGGTGGAACTTCACCATTTATAGTTGTATATACTGACGGTACGACTAACTTTACAGTAAGTGGTTATGTAAGCGGAACCAACATTTCGGTTTCTCCATCAATTACAACAACTTACACTTTAGTGTCTGTTACTGATGCCAATATCTTAGTAGGAACTGGTAACACAGGTTCGGCTGTAGTAACAATAAACACACCGACTACATGGTATGCAGATGCAGATTTAGATGGGTTTGGTAATCTTGCCGTTACGCAATTGGCATGTACACAACCAGTAGGTTATGTAGCTAATAGTACAGATTGTGATGATACGAATATTAATATCTATCAATTGGCTACGTTCTACGTAGATGCTGATTTAGATACATATGGTAGCACTGCTACAGCATCAGTTTGTTCAGGATTGACTGCGCCAAGTGGTTATTCAACGAACAACTTAGACTGTGATGATACTAATGCATTGTTGAATCCAACGAATCCATGTCCTACGAACTCAATAGTAGACCTTACTTTATTTTTAGAAGGTTATTATTCAGGAGCAAGTACCATGAACTCTGTGAAGTTGAATCAGTGGGATGGATCAGGTACTGCTCCTTCAGCTTTAGATGTTGAGGATATGACTGTAGAATTGCATGATGCTGCAACGTATGCAACATTGTTTACTACAACAGCTACATTGCATACAGACGGTACGCTTTCAGCGTCATTTGCTGGTGCACCTAGCGGGTCATTCTATATCGCTGTGAAAGGCGTAAACTTGCTTCAAACATGGTCAGCTGATCCTCAAACTGTAGGTACTACACCATTGAGCTATGATTTCACAACTGCTGACACGCAAGCGTATGGTAGTAACATGAGAGAAATGGAACCTGGAGTATGGGCTTTCTATAATGGAGATCTTAACCAAGATGAAGTTATCGATAACGTAGATACGGATACATTGTTTATAGACATTGATGCATTTGCTTTTGGTGATTATGCCACAGATTTGAATGGAGATGGTACAGTCGACAACGTAGATACTGATAATATATTTATTAGTATAGATGCTTTTAGATTTTCAAATCACCCTTAATTAGTAACCAATTTAATTTTAAATACATGAGAATAATTTTTAACATTTTAAGTAAGAAAGTTTTACTTTTCTGCTTACTGCTGCTCTCCTTAGTAGGTAATGCGCAGCAATTTACGCTAACGTTAGCGAACCAGACTTCGACGTCGACGACGTTTGATTTCGATGTAATGCTGACGGTTCCCGCAGGTGGAAGAAGAGTTCACTCTGTTTCTGCAGGGATTAATTTTGATGCTGCCATTTTAAATGGTGGTACTCCTTCTACTGTATCGAATACCTCTTTTTCGGTAGTTGCTGGATCAATTGCTCCTGAGTTTTTAGCTAATGGAGGTTTGAACGCAATAACTACTGGTTACAGAGGTCCTGGACTTCCACAGATAAGATTTGTACAAGTTACTAAGGCTAGTAGTTTAATAGATCTTGCTGCGGGTACTTACCGATTTGCTACGTTTAGGTTTACCAATACCGTGCCTTGGACAACTGGTAGTAATGCACAATTGTGGATTTCTCCAACTGCGAGTAATCCTAATGCCGGTGGTACTAATGCTGTTGTTGGTAATCAGGTATTTGGATCTGCCACTGCGCCAGTATCTCAGACAACGACCACTACGCCTGCACTTATTTTGACACACACGTCAACGAATAAGTATTCAGTGCCTTTGAACACTCTTACGTGTCCAACAGCCGCTGCAGCTAGTGCCTTAGTTGGAGTATCTCCTTGTGTTAATAGTACTCCAAACGGAAGTGCTACCATTACACTTACCGGAGCACCAAGTCCTACTTCAGCAGTTACTTATAGAGTTGACGGTATAGGAGCGCAACAAAATGCTACTTTAGTAGCTAGTGCTTTTTCTGTTACAGGTTTATCAGCAGGAAGTCATACTGTTGAAGTAACGTATCCTAGTTGTACTGCTATTTCTACTTCATCGTTTACCATTGGAGCAGGAGCACCTCTTACTACTAATGGTAGTGAGTCACAAAATGTTTGTGGAACTTCATACACATGGCCAGTTAGTGGTCTTACGTATAATGCTTCAGGAACCTATACTCATGTTGTAGGATGTAACACAGCTACTTTAACGTTGGTATTGACACCAAGCACTACTACAGGTAGTGAGTCACAAAATGTTTGTGGAACTTC